>CAZNDK010000021.1:0-46837 GCA_964571795.1 uncultured Gemmatimonadaceae bacterium
AGGTGGTGGAGATCTGCACCCAGTACGCCCAGAAGGGCATGCTGAACATCTTCCTCGCCGTCTTCTTCTCGACGCTGGCGTTCGCCTTCGCCGAGCCGTTCTTCTTCATCGGCTACCTGATTTCCATCGCGCTCTTCGGGCTCTACCAGGCCATCTTCATGGCCAACGCCGGCGGCGCGTGGGACAACGCGAAGAAGATCGTGGAGACCGAGCTCAAGGCGAAAGGCACGCCGCTGCACGACGCCTCGGTGGTCGGCGACACCGTCGGCGACCCCTTCAAGGACACCTCGTCGGTGGCCATGAACCCGGTCATCAAGTTCACCACGCTCTTCGGGCTGCTGGCGGTCGAGCTCGGCGTGTACCTGACGGCCGAGCGGGGCAGCACCCTGCCGCACCTCCTGGCCGTCGCGTTCTTCCTGACCAGCGTGGTGTTCGTGTACCGGTCGTTCTACGGCATGCGGATCGAGTCGAAGTAGAGGGCTCGGCATGCCTCCGACCGCCGTGCCGTCCGCTGCCCCGGCCGCGCCGCCCCATGGGCTCGGCCGGGAGCAGCTGCACGAGATGTACTACTACATGCGGCTGACCCGCTCGCTCGAGGAGCGGCTGACCAACCTGTAC
This sequence comes from uncultured Gemmatimonadaceae bacterium, assembly GCA_964571795.1. Lineage (GTDB taxonomy): Bacteria > Gemmatimonadota > Gemmatimonadetes > Gemmatimonadales > GWC2-71-9 > SPDF01. Next base: position 619 of record CAZNDK010000021.1, read on the forward strand.
CGCCAGACCAAGGTGATCGGCGGGCTGTTCCGGTCGCTGGGGCAGGAGGCGGACAGCGTGGGGAGCGCCTACGCGCTCGACCGCTCGAAGGGCGACTTCCTGTCGCCCCTCATCCGCAACATGGGCTCGATGCTGGTGCAGGGCGCCACGCCGCTGGAGGTCTTGCGGCAGTACATGGCCAAGGCCGAGAGCCCGACCGCCGGCCGGGAACTCAACATCCATTACGGCGACCTCGAGCGCGGCTTCATCGGGCAGATTTCGCACCTCGGCGACATGGTGCCGGTCATGGCCGGCGTGGCGCTCTCGTTCAAGATGCGGAAGCAGCCACGGGTGGCCATGGTGTACGTGGGCGACGGGGCGATGAGCACCGGGACCTTCCACGAGGGGATCAACTTCGCGGCGGTGCAGCGGCTGCCGATGGTCATCGTCTGCGAGAATAACGGGTACGCCTTCAGCACGCCGATGCACAAGCAGACGGCGGTCAAGCAGCTGGTGGACAAGGCGGCGGCGTACGGGATTCCCGGCGTCCGCGCCGACGGCAACGACGTGCTCGCGGTGTACGGCGCCACGAAGCCGGCGGTCGAGCGGGCCCGGGCGGGCGGGGGCTGCACGCTCATTGAACTGGTGACCTACCGGCGGAAGGGCCACGCCGAGCACGACAACCAGTCCTACGTGCCGAAGGAAGAGCTGGTGGCGTGGGAGGCGAAGGACCCGATCGACCGCTGCGTGCGCGAGTTCACGGCGGCGGGGTGGGCCACGCCCGCGGAGCTCGCGGCCATCGACGCGAGGGTCGCTGCGCTGCTCGACCAGGCGGTGGGGCAGTGCGAGAATGAACCGATGCCCGAGGCGATGACGGCGCTCGACGGCGTGCTGGCCCAGCCGGCCCGCGCCGAGCTCGAATGGTACCGGAGGATCGATGGCTGAGGTCACCTACCTCGAGGCGATCCGCCAGGGGTTGCAGGAAGAGATGCGCCGCGACGAGGACGTGTTCATCCTCGGGGAGGATGTCGGCGCCTACGGCGGTGCGTTCAAGGTGACCGAGGGTTTCCTCGCGGAGTTCGGCGAGCAGCGGGTCATCGACACGCCGATCGCGGAGGCCGCCATCGTCGGCGCCGCCGCCGGCGCGGCGCACATGGGGCTCCGCCCCGTGGCCGAGATGCAGTTCATCGACTTCATCTCCTGCGCCTACGACATGCTCACCAACTACGTGGCGACGGCGCGGTACCGGGCCGGCCTGCCCACGCCGATGGTGGTGCGGGGCCCCTCCGGCGGGTACGTGCGCGGCGGACCGTTCCATTCGCAGAACCCCGAGGCGGCGTTCCTCCACACCCCCGGCCTCAAGATCGTCTGCCCCGCCACCGCGCGGGACGCCAAGGGACTCATCAAGAGCGCCATCCGCGACGACGACCCGGTGCTCTACTTCGAGCACAAGTACCTCTACCGCCGCATCAAGGAAGACCTGCCCGAGGGCGAGGAAATCCTCACCCCGATCGGCAAGGCCCGGGTGGCGCACGAGGGCAGCGACCTGACCATCATCACCTGGTCGGCGATGGTGCATAAGGCGCTGGAGGCGGCGGAGCGAATGGACAAGGAAGACGGGCTCAAGGTGGAGGTGCTCGACCTCCGCACCCTGCTCCCGATGGACGACGAGGCCATCTTCGCCTCGGTCCGGAAGACCAACCGCGTGCTGATCGCGCACGAGGACACCCGCACGGGCGGCGTGGCCGGCGAGATCACCGCGCGCATCAACGACCAGGCGTTCGAGTGGCTGGACGCCCCGGTCAAGCGCGTGACCGCGCACGACGTGCCGCTGCCATACGCGCCCACGCTGGAAGACTTCGTGCTGCCGCAGACGGACGACCTGGTGCTCGCCGCCCGCTGGCTGGCCGCCTACTAGGACTTCGGAGAGGTTCGCATGGCCAAGATCGACGTGATCATGCCCCAGATGGGCGAGTCCATCGCCGAGGGCACGCTGTCGCGGTGGATGAAGAAGGTGGGCGACACCGTCAAGCGCGACGAGCCGATCTTCGAGATCTCCACCGACAAGGTGGACGCCGAGATCCCCGCGCCGCAGGCGGGCGTGCTGGTGGAGATTCTGGTGCAGGAGGGCCAGACGGTCGCCATCCAGACCGTCGTGGCGCGCCTCGAGACCGACGCCGGCGCGGCCGCTGCCGCCCCGGCGCCGGCCACGCCCGCCCCGGCTCCCGCCGCGGCTCCAGCTCCTACTGCGGCCGCACCGAAGCCCGCTCCGGCGGCAGTGACTGCGCCGCTCGCGGCTTCCCCGCCGGCAGCTTCCCCGCCTCCGGCGCAAGCCGGACCTGAAACCGCCGAGGAGCGTCTCCGGCGGAAGAGCACCCCGCTGGTCCGCAAGATGGCCGCCGAGCACAACCTCGACATCAGCACGATCTCGGGCAGCGGGATCGCCGGGCGGGTCACCAAGAACGACGTGCTGAGCTACCTGGAGTCGCCTCCAGCGGCGGCGGTTGCCGCGCCGGCCGGCGCGCCGGCGGCCCCGCGCCCCGCGGGGGCCCGCGGCGCCACCACGCTCATCGAGGTCCCGTCGCCGGTGGTCGAGCCGTGGCCCGGCGACAAGGTCGAGCCGTGGAGCAAGATCCGGAAGCTCACCGCCGACCACATGATCATGTCGCGCCGCGTCTCGGCGCACGTGAACAGCCTGTTCGAGGTTGACTTCACCCGCGTAGCCCAGGTGCGCGCGCTCCGCAAGAAGGAATACGCCGACCGGGGCGTCAACCTGACCTTCCTCGCCTTCATCGTGAAGGCCGCGGCCGACACCCTGCGGAAGCACCCGGTGGTGAATTCCGCCGTCATGGGCGACGCCACCGTCTACCGGCGCGACATCAACATCGGCATCGCGGTGGCGCTGGACTGGGGGCTCATCGTCCCGGTCATCAAGCGGGCCGACGAGCTCTCGCTCCTCGGCGTGGCGCGGGCCATCAACGACCTCGGCGAGCGGGCGCGGAGCAAGAAACTCACCCCCGACGAGGTGCAGCGCGGCACCTTCACCATCACGAACCCCGGCGGGTTCGGCTCCTACGCCGGCACGCCGATCATCAACCAGCCCCAGGTGGCGATCCTCGGCGTCGGTGCCATCGAGAAGCGTCCCCACGTCGTGACGCTGCCCGACGGCACCGACACGCTGGCAATCCGGACCAAGGGCATGTTCACCATGGCCTACGACCACCGGATCGTGGACGGGGCCGACGCGGACCGCTTCCTCGCCGACCTCAAGGCCACGCTCCAGGCCTTCCCCGACAGCGCGGCCTGACCCGTGCCGCGGGCCCTCGCCGTCGCCCGGGTGAACGTGCCTCCCGCCCAGGAGGCCGCCTACCTCGCGGCCGCCGGCGAGCTCGCCGCCGCGCTCAAGGCCCGGGGCCAGCATCTGTGGGTGTTCCGGCATCCCGAGCATCCGGGCGCCTTCCTGGAGTTCCGGGAATCGGCCGTCGCCCACGAGCACACCAGCTCGGCCCCCACGCCGGTGGAGGCGCGGCTGGCCCGCGCGCTCCGCGGCTTCGGCATCTGCGAGCCGGGGGCCGACGACCTGTGGACCGAGGTTTCCCTGACGGAGGGTCGCACCTTCGTCGACGGCTCTGAATGAGGTTCGTATGCCGACCCGTACCATCGAGGTAGACGGCGAGACCTGGCAGGTCACGCCGACCGGGCGCGTCACGCAGTTCACGCGCGACGAATTCTCCATGCTGTTCACCCGCGGGACCGGGCCCGACCGGGAAGAGCGGGTGGCCAAGTACGCGCCGCTCGGCGCGCGGAGCCGCGAACTCTCGCTCGCCGAGCTCACCGACGCGCAGCTCCACGAACTGCTCGCGCGCTCGCAGCCGTCCTGGACCTCGCCCGACACGGGGTACCGGCGCTGACCGCCCCCCGGTTCATCGACCTGCACATGCACTCCACGGCGTCGGACGGGGCACTCGCCCCGGCCGCCGTGGTCGCGTGCGCCCGGAGCGCGGGGCTCGCCGCCATCGCGCTCACCGACCACGACTCCGTGGCCGGCATCGCCGAGGCGGTGGAGGCGGGAGTCGAGGCAGGGGTGCGGGTGGTGGCCGGCTGCGAGTTTTCGGTGGCCGCCCCGTGGGGCGAAATGCACGTGCTGGGGTACTTCCTGCCGATCGGCGACGACGAGGTGGAGGCGTTTCTCGACCGGTGCCGCGCCGACCGACTGCGGCGGGCCGAGGTGATGTGCGGGCGGCTGCAGGACATCGGCGTCGCCGTCACTTTCGACGCGGTGCTGGAGGAGGCGGCCGGCGGCGCCGTCGGCCGCCCTCACGTGGCGCGCGCGGTGGTGCGGGCCGGCGCGGCGGAGAACGTGAACGAGGCCTTCGACCGCTACCTCGGCCGGAACAAGCCGGCCTACGCCGACAAGGTGCTGCCCACCTTCTCCGCGGTGGCCGACCTGGTGCACGCTGCGGGGGGCGTGGTCTCGGCGGCCCACCTGCGTGACCGTGCCACGAGGCCGGTGCTCGATCGTCTCAAGCGCGAAGGGCTCGACGCCGTGGAGGTCCGGCACCCACGCCACGCGGCAGACATCCGGTCGCGGATTGCCGGGCTCGCCACGGTGCTGGACCTGGCCCGCACCGGCGGCAGCGACTGGCACGGCGACATCGGACCGGGCGAGGAGCACGGCGCGCTGGGCTCGCAGACGGTGCCGGAAGACTGGCTCGAGCGGCTCGAGACCCGGCGCCCCACTCCACGCTGACGCGGAGAATCGTGATGGCGGAGCAGTGGAACTTTGAGGGCAAGGTGGTGCTGGTCACGGGTGTCGCCCGGGTGGGGCAAATCGGGCACGCCGTGGCGCTCGCCTTCGGGCGCGCCGGCGCCAAGCTGGTGCTCTGCGACCGCAATGCCGTTGAGGCCGCGGCGCGAGCCAGGGAGTTTGCCGCCGAGGGCATCGACGCGCGGCCGACCGCGGGCGACCTGACGGAACCGGACATCGCGCGGCTCGCGGTGGAAACGGCGCTCCGGCACTACGGCAAGCTCGACGTGGTGGTCAATGTGGCGGGCGGGCTGACCACCTTCGGGCCGGTGGAGAAAACCGCCGCCGCGGACTTCGACCGGGAAATCGCCATCAACCTCAAGACGGCCTTCCTGGTGTCGCAGGCGTCGGTCGGCGCGCTCGCCGAGTCGCGCGGCGTCATCATCAACTTCGCGTCGGTGGCCTTCTTCCGCCCCCAGGACCAGATGGCGGTGTACGCGGCGGCCAAGGCCGGCGTGGCGGCCTTCACGCAGAGCCTGGCGCTCGAACTCCGCGACCGGGGCGTCCGGGTCAACGCGGTGGCGCCGGGCATGGTCCGTACCGGCGATAACGTGTCCTCCGTCAGCGGCGCCAAGGTCCGCTGGGTGGAGATGAGGCAGATCACCGATGGAGTCCTCTTCCTCGCGAGCGACGCGGCCGACGCCATCACCGGGCACGTCCTCCCCATCACCAACGGCGCGCTCTGAGCTGATCGCTGCCGACGAGATCGTCATCGTCGGCGGGGGCTGCTACGGGACGTTCTACGCCCGCCAGCTCGAGCGCGCGCGGGCGCGGGGCGCGCTCACAGTCCGTCGCGTCCTGGTCGTGGACCGCGACCCTGCCTGCCAGCTGACCCGCGACCTGCCGCCGGCGCTTAATCGAGACCTAGTGGTTCGGGACTGGGACGAGTTTTTCGACGAGTACCTCGATGTCGCCTCCCAGTCGGAACCCCGCACCCCCCGGCCCCCTCTCCCTCCGGGAGAGGGGGGGCGACCGTCCTACATCGTGCCGACGCCCCTCATGCCGCACCTCATGTTCGACTGGCTCCGGCGGCGGGCCGCGGCACTCTGGCCCGGCCGGGTGGTCGCGCAGGAGCCCCTCACCGAGCCGGTCGGCACGCCCTACGACACGCTCGCGCCCGACGGCACCCGCTACGTGTCCTGGGCCGACTGGCTCTGCCCCACGCACTGCATCGAGCCCGCCACCTGCCCGGTCATTCGCGCGCCGCGCACCTGGGAAATGGCCGACACCGCCACGGCGCTGGTGGCCCGACTGGCGAAGACGCGCCCCGTCGAAGGGCCCGCGCTCTTCGTGACCCGGCACATTTCCGATGGGGTTGGGGCGTTCACGGTGGGAGAGGCACTCAGGGCGGAAGTGATGCTGCAGAATGCCGGCGCCAGTGGCCGGCCCTCCGCCCTCCTGATCGGGACGGTGTCGGCCTGCCACGGGGCGATTGGGCTGCTGGGAATGAAGTAGGCTGGTTTGCCCGCGGCTGGCCGGGATCCCCGTGGCGGGAGGCATCGGCGAGCGATATACTTCGAACTCCTTGAACGAATCCCCCTCTCCAACCGTGGGACGCCATGGACATCCAGGGGTGGCACTGGCTCGTCTTCGGGCTTTTCCTGGTCCTGCTCGAGTTGGCCGCGGCCGGTGGCTTCTATGTCATCTTCTTCGGGATCGCGGCGATCCTGGTCGGCCTGCTGGCAAGCGCAGGCGCCGCGGGGTCCGTGGGAGTCCAACTCCTCCTCTTTTCCGTGCTGTCTGTCGCTTCCCTGGTGCTGTTCCGCAGCCGGCTGGTCAAGCGCTTCCAGGGTGACCCGCAGGCGCCGCCGGTCGACGAGCTCGTCGGCGAACTGGCGGTCGTAACCGAGGAGCTCCTCGCGGGCGGTGTCGGGAAGGTCGAGCTGCGCGGAACCAGCTGGTCCGCGCGGGCCCGGTCCGGCGCGGCCCTCGTGCGCGGCACCAGGTGCCGGGTCACGAGCGTGGACGGCCTCACCCTCATTGTCGAGCCCGAAGGAGCACTGGGATGACCCTCAACCCGCTCGTGATCATCGCGCTGTTTCTCGGCGCCGTCATCCTGGTGGCCATCGCGAAGACGGCGGTGGTCGTCCCCCAGCAGAGCGCGTTCGTGGTGGAACGGCTTGGCCGGTTCTCCGGGGTCCTGCAGGCCGGCTTCCACGTGCTCATCCCCTTCGTGGACGTGATCCGGTACCGGCATTCCCTCAAGGAGGGGGCGTTCGACATCCCGGAACAGGTCTGCATCACGAGGGACAACGTGCAGGTCGGGGTGGATGGGGTGCTCTACATGAAGGTGCTCAACCCCGAGCGGGCCTCGTACGGCATCGTCGACTACGTCTTCGCCATCACCCAGCTGGCCCAGACGACGCTGCGCAGCGAGATCGGCAAGATCGACCTCGACAAGACGTTCGAGGAGCGGATGAACATCAACGCGTCCGTGGTCGCCGAACTGGACAAGGCGTCCGAGCCCTGGGGTGTGAAGGTCCTCCGGTACGAGATCAAGAACATCACGCCGCCGCACGACATCCTCGCGGCGATGGAAAAGCAGATGCGCGCGGAGCGGGAGAAGCGCGCCGTCATCCTCACCTCCGAAGGCCAGCGGGACGCGGTCATCAACGTCGCCGAGGGCGACAAGCAGCAGGTGATCAAGGCGTCGGAGGCGAATCGCCAGCAGCAGATGAACGAGGCGGAAGGGGAGGCCGCGGCCATCCTGGCCGTGGCGACCGCGACGGCGGAAGGCATCCGCCTGGTGGCGCAGGCGGTCAGCCAGCCCGGGGGGATGGAGGCCACCCAGCTGCGGGTGGCGGAGAACTACCTCGTGCAGTTTGGCGCGCTGGCGCAGAAGACCAACACCATGATTCTTCCGGCCAACGTGTCGGACGTTGCCTCGATGGTGGCGACGGCCATGAAGGTGTTCAAGCAGGCCGGGCCGGCGTAGGTTCTCGATCCCCCCTCCGGTCAGTGGCTACGGCGCCGCGGGAGGCGCCGCGTTCCAGATGCCCGCGGTCGAGTACCACTTTCCGTCCGTGCCGCGCTTGAGCAGTTCGACGTAACGCCCATGCTCCTGCACCGGCTTCCCGTCCGGTCCGTTCACCGTCAGGACGAAGCTCCCGATTTCGTAGCCGATGTTTCCTGAACTCTCCGCCTTGATCGTCTGGACGGAGGCATCGCGCACGCCCCCCTGCTCGATCCCGGCCTTCCAGTACGCCTCGATGGCGGCCCGGCCCTGGACCATCGCCTCGCCCGGGGGGATGATCACCGCGTCTTCCGTGTAGTACGACGCGGCCAGTGTCGCATCCTTGGCATTGAGCGCGGCAGCGAAGTCACGGTTCATCTGCCCCAGTTCCTCGGCGCTGGCCGAGGCGGGGACCGGTTTGGCCTGCTCGCCAGGGGCGCAGGCGGTCAGGAGGAGCACGGTCGCGAGGAGTGTGGCGGGGCGCATGACGGGCCTTTCGTGCGGGTGGAGGTCGAACGGGCCGGACAATTGTGCTGGCCACCGGACATCGCGTCAAGCGGGAGGCGCCCCGCCCTCCGGAACCCTCCAATGTTCTATATTTGGTGACACGCGCGCCGCCCCTGACGCCGATGCCGACAACCCCTTTTCCGGTCCGCCCATGTCCCGTTCGACCCACGATGTGATCATCATCGGCGCCGGCCCCGCCGGCCTCTGCGCGGGCATGTACGCCGGCCGCGGCATGCTGGACGCCGTCGTCCTCGAGCGGGGGGCGCCGGGGGGCGAACTCCTCAACACCGACTTGATCGAGGACTACCCCGGCTTCGCCACCGTGAAGGGCCACGAGCTGGCCCGCCTCATGGCCGAGCACGCGCAGAAGTTCGGCGCCGACATCCGGCAGGAGAACGTGGAGACGGTGGCGAAGCGGGAGGACGGGCTGTTCGAGGTGACTTGCAGCACCGGCGCGGTGTTCGAGGCCCCGGCGGTCATCCTCACCGCCGGCGGAACGCCCACCAAGCTCGGCGTCCCCGGAGAGCTCGAATACGCGGGGCAGGGGGTGTCCTACTGCGCCGTCTGCGACGGCGCCTTCTTCAAGGGCCAGACCATCGCCGTCGTGGGCGGGGGCGATGCCGCCGTCGAGGAAGCGGCCTACCTGACCCGCTACGCCGAGAAGGTGTATGTGGTCCACCGGCGGCACGAGTTCCGGGCCTCGAAGCTCCTGCAGGAACGGCTCTTCGCCAATCCCAAGATCGAGGTCATCTGGAACAAGGTGGTCACCGAGATGACCGGTGGTCCCTCCGGCCTGGCTGCGCTGGCGCTCAAGGACACCGTCACCGGCGCCGTCTCCACGCTCCCGGTCACCGGCTGCTTCGTGTTCGTCGGCTTCAAGCCCAATACTGGGCTCGTCACCCAGCACTTCGCGCACGACCCGTCGGGGTACATGATCACCGACGACCGGATGATGACCTCCATTCCGGGGCTCTTCGCGGCTGGGGACGTGCGGGTCCAGCTCACCCGGCAGGTCACCACCGCCGTCGGAGACGCGACCACCGCCGTCATCGCCGTCGAGAAGTACCTGACGGAACGAAAGGGCGCCGCCGTTGCCTGAGCCGGTCGTAGTCTCCATCCCCAACGGGCAGTTCGCGCAGAACTGCTACCTCGTGGCCGACCCGGTCTCCGGGACGGCGGCGATGATCGACCCGGGGGAGGAAAGCAGGCGGATCATGGCGGAGGTGGAGCGGCGGGGCTGGACGCTGGCGGCCATCTGGCTGACCCATGGGCATATAGACCACATCATGGGCGTGCGCGACGTGATTGACCGCTGGCCGGTGCCGATCTGGCTGCATCCCCTCGACCGTCCCCTGTACGACAACCTGGCGCCACAGGCGCAGATGTTCGGCCTCCGCTGCCTGCCCGCCCCGCCGCCCACCGACGAGATTCGTCCCGGGGTGCCGCTGACCCTCGGCGATATCCGCTTCGATGTGCGTTACACCCCGGGCCACTCGCCGGGCAGCGTGTCGCTGGTGGGCCACGGCCGGGTCTTCGGCGGCGACGTGCTCTTCAGCGGCTCGGTGGGGCGGACCGACCTTCCGGGCGGCGACACTGCCACGCTTCTCGCCTCCATCGAACGCGAGTTCCTGACACTGCCCGACACGACTATCGTGCACAGCGGCCACGGGCCCGACACCACGATCGGAGTCGAGCGGACCACCAACCCGTTTCTCACTGGCGAGTACCGACTTGGGTAACGATAGGGGCGTCCCCCCTCTCCACATCGTGGAGAGGGGGACAGGGGGTGAGGACGTCGGGGGAACAGCGGCGAGTGTCCCCCAATTATGCAACCGTTGCGGCTTCGAAGTCCCGTCTCGCGCCTGGGGCTGCAAGAATCCCTGTCCGAACTGCGGCACCGTCTATCCTCTGGGCGATTGTTCCGACTGACCCGATGCCAGCCACCGCGGTGACCCGTACCTATCTCGAGCAGCGCGACCCCGCCCAGCTCCGCGCGCCCAGCCGTGTTCCGGCCGGTGCGCGGGTGGAACAGGTCCGCGACTGTCCCCCCTCGTTCTATCGGTGGTTGTACGCCGCCGTCGGCGGGCCGTGGCACTGGTACGAGCGCCGGGAGTGGACCGACGACACGATCCGGGCCCACCTGGGCCTTCCGACGGTGTTCCTGCGCGTGCTGCTGTTCGAGGGGGCGCCCGCGGGGTACTACGAGCTGAACCGGCAGTCGGACGGTTCGGTGGAGGTGGCGCATATCGGGCTCCTGCCGGAGCGGATCGGCCAAGGGTTGGGCGGGTTCATCGTCGCGGAAGCGGTGCGCGACGCCTGGGCGCTGGGCGCCACGCGCGTCTGGCTCCACACCTGCACCCTCGACGGCAAGGCGGCACTGCCCAACTACCTGAGCCGGGGCTTCGTGCCGTTCCGCACCGAGGACTACGTGGTGGACATCCCGACCAGCATGACGCACCTCTCGAGCGCCACCAGCACGCCGTGAGCCACGCCGGCCGGCGCCCACACCAGCGTGCCGGGCCCTGCGTCGAGTTCCTCCGTCCCCACCCGCATCCTCGCCTTTCCCTCCACCACGAAGTAGAATTTGTCCGCGCCGGCGTGCGCGTGCACCGCCTGCGCCTGCCCCGGCTCGAAGCAATTGAGCCCGGCGAACAGGTGCTTGCCCCGCGCGAGGTCCGCCTTCGCGAACTTGGCCTGCGCAAAGGCGGTGTGGTCGGCAATCGTCGTGAAGTAGGCGCTCATCGGCGTCCCCTGGGCCTGACAGTGATTCGCATCCCGATCCACGGGAAGACTGCAATGAAGACTCGCCTCGAAAAAGACCCGCTGGGCGAAAAGGCGGTTCCCGCCGACGCCCTCTACGGCATCCAGACGTTGCGTGCCGTCGAAAACTATCCCATTTCCGGGCTCCGGCCGCTCCCCGCCTTCGTGGACGCCGTCGTCCAGATCAAGAAGGCCGCCGCGCTCACGCACAAGGAGACTGGGCGGCTCGAGCCGCGGCTCGCCGACGCGATCGTCGCGGCGGCCTCCGAGGTGCTGGCCGGCGAGCACCGCGACCAGTTCGTGGTGGACGTGTACCAGGCGGGCGCCGGCACCAGCCACCACATGAACTGCAACGAGGTGCTGGCCAACCGCGCCAACGAGCTGCTGGGCGCCGCCCGCGGCTTCTACGCGCCGGTGCACCCGAACGACCACGTCAACATGGCCCAGAGCACCAACGACGTGATCCCCACGGCCATGCGGCTCGCCACGCTGGCCACCCTGCCGCCACTGCTCGAGGCCATGGACCTCCTGGCCGACGCCTTCCTCGGCAAGGGCCAGGAATTCGACGGCATCATCAAGTCCGGCCGCACCCACCTCCAGGACGCCACGCCAATCCGCCTGGGGCAGGAGTTCGCCGCTTACGGGCGCACCGTCGTGCGGCACCGGGCCAAGCTGGTCGAGGCGGCGCGCTGGCTCAAGGCCATGAACATCGGCGGCACCGCGGTCGGCACCGGCATCAACGCGGAGCCCGGCTACCCGGCCTTGATGGTCAAGCACCTCCGCGAGATCACGGGGCTCGACCTCGAGGTCGGCGAGGACCGGGTGCAGCTGATGCAGTCCATGGGCGACGTCGCCACCTTCAGCGGGGCCCTCCGCGCCTGGGTGCTGGACCTCAACAAGCTGGCCAACGACATCCGCCTCATGGCCTCCGGTCCCCGGACGGGACTTGCCGAGATCGGGCTGCCGGCGGTGCAGCCGGGCTCGAGCATCATGCCGGGCAAGGTCAATCCGTCCATTGCCGAGATGGTCAACCAGGTCTGCTACCAGGCCCTGGGGTGCGACGTGACGGTGGCCATGGCGGCCGAGGCCGGCCAGCTCGAGCTCAACGTGATGATGCCGGTCATGGCGCACAACATGGTGTTCAGCCTGATGATCGTCGGGAACGCCACGCGGGTCTTCGCCGAGCGGTGTGTGGAGGGGATCACCGCCGACGCCGCGCAGTGTGCCTACTGGCTGGAGCGGAGCCCTGCGCTCGTGACCGCGCTCGCCCCCAAGATCGGGTACGCCGAGGCCGCCAAGCTGGCCAAGGAGGCTGTCGCGACCGGCTTGACGGTCAAGCAACTGGTCACCGAGCGGGGAATCCTGAAGGGCCGGGAGCTCGACGAAGTCCTCGACCTGCGCGCCATGACGGAACTCGGCGTGCCGGGCGGCAAGGGGCTCCCCGGAGGGGGCTGATCCCCGCCGGGGAGGGGTCTGGTTGATATCCCACCCCCCTGCTCCCATATTCACGGCATGCGAGTCACGACCTGGACCGAGTACAGCCTCATCATCTCCATCCATCTGGCGCGCCGGGGCAACGGCCAGCCGGTGGCCGCCCGCGACATTTCCGACTCTGAGCGACTCCCCGGCGACTACGTCGAGCAGATCCTCCTCCGGCTTCGCCGGGCGGGGCTGGTCGAGAGCGTGCGCGGGGCCCGGGGCGGGTACTTCCTGGCCCGCGATCCCGCCAAGATCTCGGTGCACGATGTCATGACCGCCTGCGATCACCAGACCTTCGAAGTCAACTGCGACACACACCAGGTGGACCGGGAGCGCTGCGGGCCAGGCGCCCACTGCAGTATCCGGCCCGTGTGGCAGGCGCTGCGGTTCCGGGTGGACGAGCTCCTCAAGGGAGTGACGCTCGCCGACCTGATGCAGGATGAGGCGAAGGTCCAGGAGATTGTCGGCATCGGCGCTGCCACCTGAGCCGCTCCGCCACCGGTAGACCGACCCGACCCGCCGGTCGGGTTTTTCGTTGGGGCACCCGCCATGACTGACCTGAAGTCCCCCGCCGCACCGCCGCTGTCCCCCGCGGAATTCCAGCGCTACTCGCGCCACCTCATCCTGCCTCACGTCGGGGAGGCCGGCCAGCGCCGCCTGAAGCAGGCGCGCGTGCTCGTCGTGGGGGCCGGGGGGCTCGGCTCGCCGTCCGCGCTGTACCTCGCGGCGGCGGGCGTCGGCACCATCGGGCTGGTGGACGCCGACGTGGTGGACGTGAGCAACCTCCAGCGCCAGGTCCTGCACGGCACCTCCACCCTCGGCACCTCGAAGCTCGACTCCGCGCGCGCACGGCTCACCGACCTCAACCCGCACATCACGGTGGAGCCCTTCGCCGAGCGGCTCACCGCCGCCAACGCCCTCGCGATCTTCTCCGACTTCGACGTCGTCCTCGACGGCAGCGACAACTTTCCCACCAGGTACCTCGTCAACGATGCGGCCTACCTGACCGGCATCCCGGACGTGTACGGGGCCATCTTCCAGTTCGAGGGCCAGGCCTCCGTGTTCGCCGCCCCCGGCGGTCCCTGCTATCGGTGCCTCTACGCGGAGCCGCCGCCGGCGGGCATGGTTCCGGGGTGCGCGGAGGCCGGCGTGCTCGGCGCCCTGCCCGGCGTCATCGGCAGCATCCAGGCGATGGAGGCCATCAAGCTGCTGCTGGGCATCGGCGAGCCACTGGTCGGGCGGCTCATGCTGTTCGACGCCCTCCGGCTCTCGTTTCGCGAGCTCGCCCTGCAGCGCGATCCCGCCTGCCCGCTCTGCGGCGACTCGCCCACCGTGCGCGGGTTGATCGACTACGAGGCCTTCTGCGGCGTCACGACCACGGCCGCCCCGGCCGGGATCGAGGTGAGCCCGCTCGAATTGCAGCAGGAACTCGCGGGGGGACGGCCGGTCGTGCTGGTGGACGTGCGGGAAGTGGCCGAATGGGAGCTGGTGCGGATGGAAGGTGCCCTGCTGGCGCCGCTCTCCCGGCTGCCCGGCGTGGCGCCGACGCTCGATGCGCATGCCGACATCGTGACCTACTGCCATCACGGCGCGCGCTCCCTGCAGGCCGCCAAGTTTCTGCGCTCAGTGGGGCTGCCGCGCGTGCGCAGCCTCGCCGGCGGCATCGACGCGTGGGCACGGGAGATTGATCGGGAGATGGTGCGGTACTGAGGAAGGACAGAGTGCCGAAGGGGGGACTCGAACCCCCACGGGCTTGCGCCCACTGCGCCCTGAACGCAGCGCGTCTACCAGTTCCACCACTTCGGCGAGGCGGCAAAGGTAGCCGCAGGCACTCCTTGGCGTCAAGCGTGCCGTTGACCCTCCCGAACCCCCTGTCTATCTTGGGCTTACGACCCGCCCATGTCTACGAAATCTGACGCGCCCACGGAGCGCCGGCATTCGGTCGCCCGCAATCCCAAGGCGACCCACGACTTCCACATCCTCGAGACGTGGGAGGCGGGGCTGGTGCTCACCGGGACCGAAGTGAAGTCGCTCCGCAGCGGCAAGGCCTCCATCAAGGAAGCGTACGCCCGGGTGGCCGGCGGACAGGTGTTCCTCGAGGGGATGAACGTCACCCCGTATGCCCAGGGCAACCGGTACAATCACGACCCGGTGCGCTCGCGCAAGCTCCTCCTCCATCGCCGCGAAATCAACCGGCTCATCGGCTCCGTCGAGCGCGAGGGGCTGAGCCTCGTGCCGCTGGAGCTCTACTTCGTGCGCGGGCACGCGAAGATCGCCATCGGGCTGGGCCGCGGGAAGAAGCAGCACGACAAGCGCGCGGCGCTGAAGGAGCGCATCGTCGAGCGCGAGACCGCCCGCGCCATCGCGGTGGGCAGGCGCCGGTGATCGCCGTCGCCCTGGCGTTCGCGCTCGCCGGCGGGCTCCCGCCCGCGCAGCTCGTGGTATCGACCCCGCGCGGCGAGTCGCGCCTCGCGGTCACCACCGATGCGGAAGGCCGGCCGATGGTGGCTGCGCTGCCGCTCACGGCCGCGCTGGGCGGTTCGGTCCGCCAAGACGGCGTCTGGACCACCATCGTCATCTCCCGGCAGGACTTCTCGTTCCTGCCGGGCACCCCGCTGTTCCGGCTCAACGACCGCCTGGAGCCGCTGGCCGTCGAGGCCATCGAGCGGGGCGACACGCTGTTCGTCCCCTACCAGTTCGTCTCCGAAGTCCTCCCCCGGTACCTCGGCGAGCTCTACCGCTTTGACCGCGAGGGCGGGCGACTGCTCCAGCTGGGGCCGGTCGCGTCCGCCGCGCCGCAACCGAAGCGGCTCCCGAATGGACTCCTCCCGGGGCACGTCGTCACCGTGGATGCCGGCCACGGCGGCGCCGACCCCGGCAACCCCGGCCGCTTCTTCCCGACCGGCGTGTCCGAGAAGCAGGTGACGCTCCAGGTGGCGCTGCTCCTGCGCGACGAGCTGGTCCGGCGCGGCATCAACGTCCGCATGACCCGCACCACCGACACCCGGCCCAATCTCCTCGAGCGCGCGCCCACCTGCGACGCCACCTGCGACCTCTTCGTGAGCCTCCACGTGGATGCGCTCGACCCGCGCCGCCGGCGCGACTACCGCTCGGTGGACGGCTTCACCACGCTCATCATCGGCGAGGAAAACTCCGCCGACGCCGCGCGGGTGGCCCAGACGGAAAACGAGGCGCTCCGGTTCGAGAGCGAGCAGGACCAGGACTTGGCGGGTGGGCCGCTCGCCTTCATCCTGAAGGACCTGCAGATGAACGAGTACCTGCGGGAATCGGCGCGCGCGGGGGCGCTGATGCAGGCCCACATCGAGCCCATCCATCCGGGAAAGAACCGCGGCGTCCAGCAGCGCAACGACCTCGCGGTGCTGAACACCGGCCGCCGCCCCGGGGTGCTGGTGGAGATGGGGTACGGGTCGAGCCCCTCCGACGCGCGGTTCCTGGTCTCGAAGGACGGCCAGCGGCGCATCGCCAAGGCGCTTGCCGACGCGATCGTGGACTACCTGCTCGAGTTCGAGTGGAAGAGCGGCGTGCGCGCCGCGGGGCCCGGACAATGAGGCGTCTTGCCCCGCTGGTGCTCTGCGCCCTCGCGGGCTGCGCCTACTACAACGGGATGTACAACGCGAACAAGTTCGCCAAGCGGGCCGTGAAGGCGGAGGCCGCCGGCAAGACGTTCGAAGCCCAGGGCTTCTGGGCGCAGGCTGAGGTGCGGGCCGACTCGGTCATCGTGCGCCATCCCGACAGCAAGTATGTCGACGATGCCCAGTTGATTCGCGGTCAGGCGATGGTGGCCCGGAACGACTGCGCCGGCGCCATCCCGGCGCTCGAACAGGCCTCTCTCTCGCAAGACAGCCCGCAGGTGGCGCAGCAGGCCCTCGTGCTGCTCGGGCAATGCAGAATGAAGGCAGGCGACCTGCTCGGCGCGGACGGGGCCTTCGTGGCGCTCATGGAGAGTCCCGACACCGCCGTGCAGTCGGCCGCGCGGCTGGCGCACGCCCGCGTCCTGCGGAGCTTCGGCTCGTATCAAGCCGCGCTCGTGACGCTCGAGGGGCTCCAGGGCCCCGGCCCGGACGCCGAGCGCGCCGCGGACTACGCCGGCCTCGGCCAGCTCGAGGAGGCCGCGCCGCTCATCGACCAGGCCCTTGCCCGGCAGGACCTCACGGTGCCCTGGGATTCCACCCTCGCCGGCGTGGGCCGCGCCGATCCCGGCATGGCCTCGAGGTACACCTCGGCCGTGGTGCTGCTGCCCGGGCTTTCCGGCGAGGCGCGCGACCAGATCCTGATGGCCGATGGGCTTCGGCTCCTGGCCACCAATCCCGACTCGGGGCTCGCCCGGCTTCGCGCCGCCGCCAGCGCGGATCCGGTCACCGACGCCTCGCTCCGCGCCCGGCTCACGCTCTCGGAGTACGTGATCGCCACGGCCACGGACGCCGCCGGACTCGAGTACGCCCGTGAAGCACTGACGTCGCTGAGCGAAGTGGGCGGCCCCAGCTCGATCCGGGCCATCGGCTACCTGCGGGTGCTCGACCGGGTGCGCACCCACCGGGACTCCGTGCAGCCGGGGGCGCCGCTCGGCGATCTGGCCACTTTCCTCGTGGCCGAGTCGGTGCGCGACGGACTCCCGGCGCCCCGGATCGCGGCGCAGTTCTTCGCCTCCGTGCCGGCATCGTGGCCTGCGTCGCCCTATGCGCCCAAGGCGCTGCTCGCGCTCGCCGAACTCGAGCCCGCTGCCTCGGACTCGATCGGGCGCGTGCTCGAAGCCGACTATCCCGCCAGTCCCTACCTCCTCCTCGTGGCCGGCGACGTGACCCCGGCCGTGCTGGCCCTCGAGGATTCCCTGCAGGCGTACGCCGGTGGGGCGCCAGCCCGAGTGTTGCCCGGCGGTCGGCGCGCTCCCGCTACCCCGGCGGCACAGCGCCCGCCGGACGAACTGAAGTAGTGCCCACCGCGTCACTCGCGCGCGAGGTCTTCGGCGCCCGGTTCCAGAACCCCATCCTGCTCGCCTCGGGGACAGCCGGGTACGGCCGCGAGCTTGAGGGCGTCATGGAACTCGACCGCCTCGGCGGCCTCGTCACCAAGGCGGTCTCGCTCGAGCCCCGGCTCGGAAACGCGCCGCCACGGGTGGCGGAATTCCGCGGCGGGATGCTGAACTCGGTGGGGCTCGCCAATCCCGGCCTCGCGCAGGTGCGCGCCGACGAACTCCCGTGGCTCCTCGGCAGGCTCCGCGCCGCGCGCGTGCTCGTCAACGTGGTCGGCTTCCGCCTCGACGAGTACGCCGCGGTCATCGAAGGGCTCGATCATCTCGACGGGATCACCGCCTACGAATTGAATCTTTCCTGCCCGAACACCGCCGCTGGCGGGCTCGAATTCGGTGCCGACCCCGTGGCCGTCGCCGACGTCATCGGCCACTGTCGGCGGGTCACCCGTCGCCCGCTGGTGGCCAAGCTCTCCCCGGCGCTGCCGGACATCGCTTCGATGGCGGTCGTCGCCCGCGACGCGGGTGCGGACGGGGTCGCCGTGGTCAACACCCTCCCCGGCCTGGCACTCGATCCCCGCGGCGTGGCGCGGCTGGGCAACGGGAACGGCGGCGTCAGCGGCCCGGCGCTGCTGCCAACCGGCGTGCTCGCCGTGCGCAGGGTGGTGGAGCGCGCGCCCGGGCTTCCGGTCATCGGGCTGGGCGGCGTCCGCAGCGCCGACGACGTCCGCCAGTACCTGGCCGCCGGCGCCTCGCTGGTGGGCATCGGCACCGGCGGCATGGCGGATCCGCGCCTTCCCGGCCGCGTCATCCGCGACCTGGAGCGCACGCATGGCTGAGGTGGTGCTGGCCCTCGACGTCGAATCGGCGGACGCCGCACGCCGGCTGCTCGACCGGCTTCCGGCGCTCCGCTGGGCCAAGGTCGGCTCGGTGCTGATGACCCGCGAGGGCTCCCCGTTCATCGCGGAATTGCGCGCGCGTGGCCTGCAGGTGTTTCTCGACCTCAAATGGCACGACATCCCGAACACGGTCGCAGGCGCCGTCGGCGCCGCCGCCGCGCAGGGGGTGTCCATGGCGACGGTACACACGCTGGGTGGCGAGGCGATGCTCCGCGCGGCGCAGGCGGCCGCCGGTTCGGTCGGACTGGTTGGGGTGACCGTCCTGACCTCTCACGACGCCTCCGGATACGGCGGCGCCATCGGCCGGCCCACGGTACGGCTGGAGGAAGAGGTGCCCCGGCTGGCCGCGGTCGCCGCCGCGGCGGGCCTTCGCGGCGTGGTCTGCTCGCCGGCCGAGATCGAGGCGGTCCGCCCGGTGCTCGCCAAGGGCGCCTGGATCGTCGTGCCCGGCATCCGCCGGGCTGTCGACGCCGCGGGAGACCAGGTCCGGGTGGCGACGGCGGCCGAGGCGGCGGCCCGTGGGGCGACCCACCTGGTGGTCGGCAGGCCGATCCTGGCCGCGGGAGACCCCGCCGCCGTCCTGACCGAGTTGATGGCCGAGGCATCGCCCCGATGATCCGCGCCCTGGCCGTTTCGTCTGGGCTCCTGCTCACCCTGGCGGCAACCTCCCCGCCTCCCCGCCTCCCCGCCAGTCTTGCCGAGGCCGGCGACAGCGCCCGGGTCGCCTGGCAGCGGCGGGACCTCGCGGCCTTTCTCGGGGCCGCCGGCGGGGGGCGGATCCTGGTGTCGCTTCCCGGCGGCCAGCAGTCGGCACCGATCACCCCGGATCAGGCCCGGGCGCTACTGTCGACGTATGTTCAAGGGAGTGAAGAGGTTACGACATCCTTGAACGGTGCCCGCGTGGTGGATTCGACGCGGGGGTACGTCGAACTCCTCCGCCGGTACCGGGTGGTCGGCATCCCCGGGGAGCGTGAGTCGCTCATCCTCCTGGGGTACCGTCGGGGCCGCGAGTTTTGGGTGCTGACGGAGGTCCGAATCCCTTCGTAGTCATTCCCTTGCGTACCATCCCGGCGGGTTCTATATTGCTCAGCTACCTCAAAGTTCGGTCCGGGAGAGTTTCTGTGAAGGTTCGCTCGAGTGTGAAGCCGATCTGTGAACACTGCAAAGTCGTGAAGCGACAGGGCGTTGTTCGCATCATCTGCAAGCGCAATCCCAAGCACAAGCAACGGCAGGGCTGATCATGGCGCGTATTGCAGGCGTGGACCTTCCGCGCGAAAAGCGGGTGGAAATTGCCCTGACCTACATCTTCGGCGTGGGCCGGCCCACCAGCGGCCGCATCCTCACCGAGGCCGGCGTCAGCCCCGACACGCGGGTCCGTGACCTCTCGGACGCCGAAGTGGCGCGGCTCCGCCAGTTCATCGAGCGGGCGCTGAAGGTCGAGGGCGCGCTCCGGACCGAAGTCGCCATGAACATCAAGCGACTGATGGACATCGGCAGCTATCGCGGCTCGCGGCACCGCCGGGGTCTCCCCGTGCGTGGTCAGCGCACCCACACCAATGCCCGGACCAAGAAGGGTCCGCGGCGGGCCATCGCTGGCAAGAAGAAGGCGACCAAGAAGTAACCATGACCGCACCGACTCCTGCGCCGAAGGCGCCCAGCGTCAAGCGCTCCAAGAAGATCGTCGAGTCCGAGGGCATCGCCCACATCTCGGCCACCTTCAACAACGTGCTCATCACCATCACCGACATGAAGGGCAACGCCCTCGCGTGGGGGACGGCCGGCAAGGCGGGCTTCAAGGGCTCCAAGAAGTCCACGCCCTTCGCCGCCACCGTGGCCGCCGAAGGTGCCGGGCGCGAAGCCATGAACCTCGGCGTGCGCCGGGTGCACGTCCGCGTGCAGGGCCCGGGCAGCGGCCGCGAGTCCGCCATCCAGGCGCTGGCCTCCGTGGGGCTCCGGGTGGTCTCCATCCGCGACGTCACCCCGATTCCTCACAACGGGTGCCGTCCCCCGAAGAAGCGGCGGGTCTGATCCATGTCACGGTACACTGGTCCCAGCTGCCGGCTCTGCCGCCGCGAGGGCACGAAGCTGTTCCTGAAGGGCACCCGCTGTCTCACGGAAAAGTGCGCGGTCGAGCGGCGGGCCTACGCGCCCGGCCAGCATGGCCAGGGCACCGGCCGCGGCCGCAAGCCGTCCGAATATTCCAAGCAGCTGCGTGAGAAGCAGAAGGTCAAGCGGATGTACGGCCTCACCGAAGGCCAGTTCCGCAACCTGTTCGAGAACGTGAGTCACGAGCCGGGCGTCAAGGGCACCAACCTGCTCATCGGCCTCGAGTCGCGCCTCGACAACATCGTCTACCGGATGGGCTTCGCGTCGAGCCGCAAGGCGGCGCGGCAGCTCGTCAACCACGGCCACGTCGAGGTGAACGGCCGTCGGGTGGACATCGCGTCCTACACCGTCATGCCCGGACAGGAAGTCCGGGTGGCCCCGGCCAGCCGCGAACTCGTCGCCGTCAAGGCGGCGCAGGAGTACGCGTCGCGCGGGGCCCCGGTCTCCTGGCTCACCGTCGACGGCGACAAGGCCGCCGGCCGGTACGTCGAGCGTCCCACGCGTGAGGCCATCCCGGTCAACGCGCAGGAACAGCTCATCGTCGAGCTTTACTCGAAGTAAGTGGTGGCCCGATCATGACCATTGACCTGACCGGACTCGTCCGCCCGCACCTGCTCGAAATGAGCCGGCGCGAGGACCATCCGAACGCCGCCGAGTTCCGCCTCCAGCCGCTGGAGCGGGGCTTCGGCTATACCCTCGGCAACTCGCTCCGCCGCCTGTTGCTCTCCTCGCTGCGCGGGAGCGCGGTGTGGGGCTTCCGGCTCGACGGGGTCGTGCACGAGCACCAGACCGTCCAGGGCGTCCTCGAGGACATCCACCAGGTCGTGCAGCGCCTCAAGGGGCTGACGCTGGTGCTGTCGCCCGACGTCGACGAGGCGGTCCTGCACATCCGCAAGAACGGCCCGGGCCCGGTCTACGCCCGCGACATCCAGCCGCACGGCGCCGTCACCGTCATCAACCCCGATCACCTGCTCTTCACCGTGCAGGAGGATCGCGACGTCTCGGCCGAGCTGTACGTCAACAAGGGCCGCGGCTACGTCGAGTCGGAGCTGCACCCGTTCGACCGGTCGCTCCCGGTGGACCTGGTGCGCATCGACGCCATCTACAACCCGGTCACCCGCGCCAACTTCACGGTGGCGGAAACCCGCGTCGGCCAGCGCACCGACTACGACCGGCTCACGGTCACCGTCGAAACCAACGGCACCATCTCGCCCGAGGACGCGGTCGCCTACGCCGCCGCCCTGGCGCAGGAGCACTTCCGCTACTTCGTCGAGTTCGGCAAGGTGCCGGTCATGCGCGAGCCCGCCCCGATCCTCTCCGAGGCCGGCGGCGACCTGCGCCAGAGCCTGTCGCGCCCCATCGACGACCTCGGCCTCTCGGTGCGCTCGCTCAACTCGCTCAAGAATTCCAACATCCGCACGCTGCAGGACCTCATCGCCTACACCGAGGACGACCTCCTCAAGGTCAAGAACGTGGGCGAGAAGGCCGTCTCCGAAATCGTCGAGCTGCTCCAGAAGGAAGGGCTCGCCTTCGGTCACGTGCTCGACGAGGTCGCCGGCGTGCTGCGCCCGAAGGGTGGGGATGCGCCGGCGGCCGCTCCGCACAGCAACGGGGAGATCGCCTAAATGCGTCATCGCGCCAAGGGACGCCAGCTGTCCCGGACGTCGGCCCATCGCCGCGCGCTCTTGAACAACATGGCCACCAGCCTGTTCAAGCACGACGGCATCGTCACCACCGAGGCCAAGGCGAAGGAGCTCCGGCCGTTCGCCGAGAAGCTCATCACCCTGGCGCGCCGTGGCGACCTCCACGCCCGCCGGCTCGTGGGCCGCAACATCAAGGACCGCGAGGTCCTCGGCCGCCTGTTCGCCGAGCTCGGGCCCCGCTTCGCCGCCCGTCCCGGCGGCTATACCCGCATCCTCAAGATGGGGCACCGACCCGGCGATGGCGCCGACGTGGCCCGCATCGAGCTGCTCGCGGAGTAAGGGTGGCATCACCTGCCTCCGGAACGACGAAGGGGACCCGCGAGGGTCCCCTTTTTTACAGCGATGCGTCCGGCGGCGCTCCGCCCTGGGGCGGGCCGCGCCGGGCCTCAGCTGGCCTTGGCGATCTTGTTGCCCTTGATGCACTGGGTGCAGACACGGACCCGCTTCGGCGCGCCGTCCTTGAGAACGCGGACCGTCTGCAGGTTCGGATACCAGCGGCGGTTGGTGCGGTTCTTGGCGTGGCTGACGTTGTTGCCGGTGACCGGCCCCTTGCCACACACGGTGCATACCCGTGCCATAGGTCCATCCCTCAAGCGTTTACGACATTGACGGTGCAACTGGAAACCGCGAAATCTAACCGGGTTCCTGCCCGGACACAACCACCCCTGGGAGAGCGCCATGGCTGAGCGCAGGCGCGCGTTGATCACCGGCATCACGGGGCAGGACGGCTCCTACCTGGCCGAGTTGCTCCTCGCCAAGGACTACGAGGTCTTCGGGGTCGTCCGGCGGACCAGCCACCACGGGCTGGAGCGGATCGACCACATTGCCGACCGGATCACGGTCCTCCCGGCGGACCTCCTCGACCAGCACTCGCTGACGGTGGCCCTGCAGGAAACCAAGCCGCACGAGGTCTACAACCTCGCCGCGCAGTCCTACGTGCCCACCTCCTGGTCGCAGCCGGTCCTCACCGGGGAGTTCACCGCCCTGGGTGTGACGCGCATGCTCGAGGCCATCCGCCTGGTGCATCCGTCGGCCCGGTTCTACCAGGCGTCGAGCTCCGAGATGTTCGGGAAGGTGACGGAAACCCCGCAGAGGGAAACCACCACCTTCTACCCTCGCTCGCCCTATGGCGTGGCCAAGGCCTACGGCCACTGGATCACAGTCAATTACCGGGAGTCCTACGGCCTCTACGCGGTGAGCGGCATCCTGTTCAACCACGAGTCGCCACGGCGGGGCATCGAGTTCGTCACGCGGAAGGTGACCGACGCCGTGGCCCGCATCAAACTGGGCCGCGCCACGGAGCTGCGGCTCGGCAACCTCGACGCGCACCGCGACTGGGGCTACGCCGGCGACTACGTCGACGCCATGTGGCGGATGCTCCAGGCCGACCAGCCGGGCGACTACGTGATCGGCACCGGGGTCATGCACAGCGTGCGCGACCTGGTCGAGACCGCCTTCGGGCACGCGGGCCTGGACTGGCAGAAGTACGTGAAGACAGACCCCGCCTTCATCCGGCCCGCCGAGGTGGACCTGCTCCTCGCCGACCCGACGAAGGCGCGGGTCCAGCTCGGCTGGACGCCGACGGTGGGCTTCAAGCAACTGATCGCGATGATGGTGGACGCCGACCTCGCGCGGCACGGGGCGCGCTGATGCGGGTGTTCGTCACCGGCGCCGAGGGGTTCGTCGGCCGCACCATGGTCCGGACGCTCCTCGGGGCGGGGCACGAGGTGCGGGCCGGCATCCGGCCCGGCGGGCCGCTCGAGGTGCCGGGACTCTCCCCGGCCGAGCGGGCGGCCGTGGACCGCGTTCCCTTCGAGTTGCTCGACACCGCCTCGGTCGACTCGGCCCTGTCCTGGGGGCCGGAGGCCGTGGTGCACCTGGCGGCGATCGCCTCCGGCGTGGACGCCCGGCGCGATGTCGGGGTGGCGTGGGCGGTCAACGCCTCGGGCACCGCGCGCGTGGCCGATGCCCTCGCACGCCTGCGCGAGCAGGGCCAGGCCGACCCGATGCTGCTCGTGGTCTCGAGCGGCGAGGTGTACGGCGGCGGGGTGGGGCGCCCCCGGCGCGAGGACGACCCGCTCGTTCCCTGTTCGCCCTATGCGGCCAGCAAGGTGGGAGCGGAAATCGCCGCCCTCGAGGTCGGGCGCCGCACCGGCCTCCGCGTCGTCGTGGCGCGGCCCTTTCCGCACACCGGGCCGGGGCAGACCGACCGGGCCGTGACGCCGGCGTTCGCCGCCCGGCTCCGCGCAGCACGCCGTTCGGGCGCCACCACGGTGCCGACCGGGAACCTGGACCCGGTGCGGGATTTCCTCCATGTGCAGGACGTGGTGAACGCCTATCTTGCGTTGCTGACGCGCGGCGTGGCGGGGCAGGTCTACAACGTGGCCAGCGGGGAAGGGATCTCGCTCCGCGAGCTCTTCAACCGCCTGGCAGCGCACCTCGGCGTCACGGCGAAGCCGGTGGTGGATCCCGCCCTGGTCCGCACCGCGGACATTGCCCACCTGGTGGGCGACGCCTCCAAGCTGCGGGCCGCCACCGGATGGCGCCCCACCATCGCACTCGACCGGACCCTGAAGGAAGTTGCGGATGCCGAAGCGGACTGACATCTCCTCGATTCTCCTGATCGGCTCGGGCCCCATCGTCATCGGGCAGGGCGCGGAGTTCGACTACTCCGGCACCCAGGCCGTGCGGGCGCTGAAGGAGGAGGGCTACCGGGTCATCCTGGTGAACTCCAATCCCGCCACGATCATGACCGACCCCGAACTGGCGGACCGGACCTACGTCGAGCCGGTCACCCCGGAGTGGGTGGCGCGGGTCATCGAGCGCGAGCGCCCCGACGCCCTGCTCCCCACGATGGGGGGCCAGACGGCGCTGAACGTGGCCATGGCGCTCGCCAACGACGGCACGCTGGCCCGCTTCGGGGTGGAGCTGATCGGCGCGGATGCCCGCGCCATCGGCCTCGCGGAGGACCGGGAGCAGTTCGCGCAGGCGATGGCCCGCCTCGGGCTGGCCACGCCGGCGGGCCGGACGGTGCGGAGCTGGGAGGAGGCGCAGGAGACGGTGGCGCGCACCGGCTACCCGGCCATCGTCCGGCCCTCCTTCACCCTGGGCGGCTCGGGCGGCGGCATCGCCTACAACCGGGAGGAATTCGAGGCGCTCATCGGGCGCGGGCTCGAGCTCTCCCCCGTGGGGTCGGTGCTCGTCGAGCAGAGCGTCATCGGCTGGAAGGAATTCGAGCTGGAGGTCATGCGCGACGCCGCCGACAACGTGGTGATCGTCTGCTCGATCGAGAACATCGACCCGATGGGCGTGCACACCGGCGACTCCATCACCGTGGCCCCGGCCATGACGCTCACCGACCGCGAGTACCAGCGGATGCGCGACAGCCCCCTGGCCATCATCCGCGAGGTGGGCGTCGCCGCCGGCGGCTGCAACATCCAGTTCGCGGTGGACCCGGTCACCGGCACCCAGCTGGTCATCGAGATGAACCCGCGGGTGTCGCGCTCCTCCGCGCTCGCCTCCAAGGCCACCGGCTTTCCCATCGCGCGCATCGGCGCCAAGCTCGCCGTGGGCTACCGGCTCGACGAACTCCCGAACGACATCACGAAGACCACCCCCGCCTCGTTCGAGCCGGTGCTGGACTACGTCGTGGTCAAAGTGCCGCGCTTCGCCTTCGAGAAGTTCCCGACCGCCGACGCCACCCTCACGACCCAGATGAAGTCGGTCGGCGAGGTCATGGCCATCGGCCGCACCTTCAAGGAGGCGTTCCAGAAGGGGATGCGGGGCCTCGAGATCGACCGGATCGGCTGGGTTGCGGGGAATTCGCCCGCGGCGGACCGGTTGCCGGACGCCGAGGTGAACACGATCAAGGCCGCCCTCCGGACCCCGACGCCCGAACGGATCTTCCAGGTCAAGCGGGCGCTCGCGGCGGGCGTGTCCGCGGTGGACATCGCCGAGCGCACCGGCATCGACCCCTGGTTCATCGACCAGTTCGCCGAGCTGGTGGAGGCGGAGGCGGCGTGGGTGGCCGATCCGGCGGGGCTCGACGCGGAACCGCTCCGCGCCATGAAGCGGCTCGGATTCTCCGATGCCCAGCTCGCGCGGCTCCGCGGGATGCCGGAGGCCGACCTCCGCGCGCGCCGCCACGCGCTCGGCGTGCGCCCCGTCTTCAAGATGGTCGACACCTGCGCCGGGGAGTTTCCCTCCGCCACCCCGTACCTCTACTCCTGCTACGACGAGGAGAACGAGTCGGTGCCGGACGGCAGGCCAGCCGTCATCATCCTCGGCAGCGGCCCCAACCGGATCGGGCAGGGCGTCGAGTTCGACTACTGCTGCGTGCGGGCCGTGCTGGCCTTCCGGGAACTCGGCTACCGCACCGTCATGGTCAACTCCAATCCGGAGACGGTGTCAACCGACTTCGATATCTCGGACGCGCTGTATTTCGAGCCGCTGACGCTCGAGGACGTGCTGGAAATCGTCCACGTCGAGCGGCCGATGGGCGTGGTCGTGCAGCTCGGCGGCCAGACGCCGCTTCGGCTCGCGCGGGGGCTCGAGGCGGCGGGGGTGAAGATCCTCGGCACCTCCCCCGACGCCATCGACGAAGCGGAAGACCGCGGGCGGTTCGAGGCCCTCGCCAGGGAACTCGGAGTCACCCAGCCCGCGAGCGGTACCGCCATGTCGGTGGAAGAGGCGTCGGCCGTGGCCGACCGGATCGGGTATCCGATCCTGGTCCGGCCTTCGTACGTTCTCGGCGGACGCGGGATGGAGATCATCTACGACCTCGAGTCGCTCCAGCGCTACTTTGCCCAGACCACGCGGGTCACCCCCGAGCACCCGGTCCTCATCGACAGCTTCCTCGAGGACGCCTTCGAGGCGGACGTGGACGCGATCGCCGACGGGACGCAGTGCATCATCGGCGGGGTGATGCAGCACATCGAGGACGCCGGCATCCACTCCGGCGACTCCGCCTGCGTGCTGCCGCCCTACCTGATCACCGAGGAGCAGGTGGAGGAGATGCGGCGGCACACCCGCGCCTTCGCGCTCCGGCTCGGGGTCGTCGGCCTCATCAACGTCCAGTATGCCATCAAGCACGGACAGGTCTACGTGCTCGAGGTCAATCCGCGGGGCTCCCGCACGGTGCCGTTCGTGTCGAAGACGACCGGCGTCCAGCTCGCTTCGCTGGCGGCGGCCGTCATGGCCGGCCGGACCCTGGAGTCCCTCGGGCTCCGCGACGACGTCCTCCAGCCGTACGTCGCGGTCAAGGAGGCGGTCTTCCCGTTCAACAAGCTCCCGGGCGTGGACCTGATTCTGGGCCCCGAGATGCGGTCCACCGGCGAGGTCATGGGCATCGCCGACTCGTTCGGCATGGCCTTCGCCAAGGCGCAGATCAGCGCCGACGGGGCGCTGCCGCTCGAGGGCACGGTGTTTGTGACGGTGAACGACCACGACAAGCAGAACGTGGTGCCGATCGCCCGGCGGTTTCACGAGCTGGGGTTCCGGATCGTGGCCACCGAGGGCACCGCCCGGCACCTCCGCACTCGCGGCGTGCCCGCCAAGCGGGTGCTCAAGGTGCACGAGGGCCGGCCCAATGCGATCGACCTGCTGCTGTCGGGCGACGTCCAGCTGCTGATCAACACCCCGCTCGGCAAGCTCACCCAGCAGGACGATTACCTGCTCCGGCGCGCCGCGCTGCAGCACCGGACTCCGTACACCACGACGCTTTCGGCGGCCTCGGCCGCCTGCGATGCCGTCATCGCGCTTCGGAGCCGGGCCCGGACGGTCCTGTCGCTCCAGGAATGGCACGCCCTGGCCCGCGAGGCCGCTACGGAATCGGTGTGACCACCGCCCGCAATCCCGCCTTCATCGCGGCCCTCCGGGCCTTGGTCCGCGGCGAAGTCCGGGTGGATGAACCGCTGGCGCGCTATTCCACGTACCGGATCGGCGGCCCGGCCACGGTGCTCCTGCCAGCGGGGGCCGATGACGTGGGCGCCGCGCTGCGGGCAGCAGCCGCCGCCGGAGTGCCCTGGTTTGCCGTGGGGCTCGGCTCCAACATCCTCCTGCCGGACGAGGGGCTGGACGCGCTCGTCATCCGGATGGGGAAGGGCTTGGACCGGCTCGAGCAGGCGGGCGAGCGCTGGACCGTCGGTGCCGGCCTCCCCGCGCCGCTCGCCGCGCGCCGCACCGCGGCGGCCGGCTGGTTCGGGCTTCACAAGTTCGTGGGCGTGCCGGGCACGGCGGGCGGCGGCGTCTTCATGAACGCCGGCTGCCATGGCGCCGAGTGGTCGGATTTTGTGGAATCGGTCTTGGCGGTGGATGCGAGCGGACAGGACCAGGTCCTCTCCCGTGCCGAGATCCCCTTCGCGTACCGGCAGAGCGGGCTCGCGGGGCGAGTCGTGCTGGAAGCCACCGTGCGGCTCCGCCCCGAGGATCCAGTCGTCATCGAGGCCGAGCTCGCCGAGCTGTTCCGGTGGCGCTCCGAAGGGACGCCGTTCAACCAGCCCTGTTGCGGCAGCGTGTTCCGGAATCCCGGCGGCGCCAGCTGGCATCGCGAGGGAGGGCCGCGGACGGCGGGCCAACTGATCGAGGCCGCGGGCCTCAAGGGCTATCGGGTGGGCGGCGCGGAGATTTCGACGAAGCACGCCAACTACTTCGTGAACACCGGCGGGGCGAGCGCGGCGGACGTCCGCGCGCTGATCGTGCATGCGCAGTCGGTCGTGCGCGAGCGGTTTGGCGCCGATCTGGAAACCGAGGTGAAGCTCATCCGCCCTGACGGCGGCGCCGACGCCCACCCACCCTCCCCATGACGGACACCGCCATGCCTGACTACTTCGTGCACGAATCCAGCTACGTCGACGAGGGCGCCGTGATCGGGGCCGGCACCAAGATCTGGCACTTCAGCCACATCATGCCGGGCGCCGTCATCGGCGAACGCTGCAACCTCGGGCAAAACGTGGTGGTCATGCCGCGGACCCGGCTTGGCAACAACGTGAAGGTCCAGAACAACGTCTCGATCTACGAAGGGGTGGAGCTGGAGGACGACGTCTTCTGCGGCCCGAGCTGCGTCTTCACCAACGTCATCAACCCGCGCAGCCACGTCTCCCGGAAGACGGAATACCTGCCGACCCTCGTCCGGCGGGGGGCCAGCATCGGGGCCAACGCCACCATCGTGTGCGGCAGCACCCTGGGCGCCTACAGCTTCGTGGGCGCGGGGGCCGTGGTCCGTGGGATCGTGCCGGACTACGCCCTGGTCGTCGGGGTGCCCGCCCGGCAGGTCGGCTGGATGTGCCAGTGCGGCATTCGCCTGACCGTGGCTTCCGGCAAGGGCGCCTGCTCGGCCTGCGGCGCCCAATACCGGGAAGAGGGGGCCACCCTGCGCCGCGTTGATTCTCCCTCCCAGCAGGGCTAACTTTATTGGTTATCGTGGGTTGCGAGTGACGGGGGCCCATGCCCCCGGCGCGGGCGCCCAGTCGTTCCACCGGTCGGCGTGCACGCCGACCGCATTCCGAGGATTTGCCCAGTGAACGTCCCGCTGCTCGATCTCGTCGCCCAGTACCAGGGGATCAAGGACGCCGTCCTGCCCGCCGTCATGAGCGTCATCGAACGGCAGGGCTTCATCATGGGGCCGGAGGTGGCGCAGCTCGAGGGCCAGGTGGCCCGGCTGTCGGGCGCCAAGCACGGCATCGCCTGCGCGAGCGGCACCGATGCGCTGCTCATTCCGCTTCGCGCACTCGGGCTGAAGCCGGGCGACGAGGTCATTGCCCCGGCGTTCACCTTCTTCGCCACCGCGGGCGCCATCCACAATGCGGGCGGACGCCCGGTGTTCGTGGACATCGAGCCCGGGACCTTCAACGCCGATCCCAAGGCGATTGCGGCGGCGGTGACGCCCCGCACTCGCGCCATCGTCGTGGTGCACCTGTTCGGCCAGATGGCGGACATGGCGCCGCTCGTGACGCTCGCCAAGAAGCACAATCTCATGCTGATCGAGGACGCCGCCCAGTCGATCGGGGCCCGGCGCAAGGTGGACGGACAGTGGCGCGCCGCCGGCGAGCTCGGCACGGTGGGCTCGTTCTCGTTCTTCCCGACGAAAAACCTGGGCGCCTGGGGCGACGGCGGCATGATGGTGGCGCAGGACGACACCCTCGCCGACCGCCTCCGCCGCGAGCGCCTGCACGGCGGGGCCCGCGAGTACTACCACGATGAAGTCGGCCTCAACAGCCGGCTCGACTCGATCCAGGCGGCCGTGCTGCTGGCCAAGCTGCCGTACCTGGCCAGCTGGAGCGCGCGCCGGCGCGAGATCGCCGCGCAGTACACCGCCGCCTTCGCCGGCCTGGCCGGCGTCACCACGCCGCCCGTGGACCCGGCCAACGAGCACATCTTCCACCAGTACACGATCCGCGCGGAACGCCGGGAGGCGCTGCTCGCGCACCTCAAGTCCCAGGGAATTGGCCACAAGGTGTACTACCCGCTGGCGCTCCACATGCAGCCCTGCTTCGCGTATCTCGGCACCGGGCGCGGCGCGCTGCCCCTGACCGAGCGGGCTGCCGAGGAAGTCGTGTCGCTGCCCATCTACCCCGAACTCACCGCCGCCCAGCAGGAGGCCGTCGTGGCCGCCGTGCGGGCATTCTACCAGGGATGACCATGACCACCGCGCAGGCCCTGATCGCCAAGGCGGAGCGCCGGGAGGCGCTCTTCGGCGTCGTCGGACTCGGCTATGTCGGACTCCCGCTCGTCATCGAACTCGCCCGGGCCGGCTACAAGGTGCTCGGCTTCGACATCCTGCCCAAGGTCGTCGAGGGGCTGAACGCCGGCCGGTCGCACGTGAAGGACATCTCCGACGCCGCCCTGAAGGAAGTCCTCGCGAGCGGGAAGTTCGAGGCCACGACCGACCTGAGCCGCCTCGGCGAGCCGGACGCCATCTCGATCTGCGTGCCGACGCCGCTCTCGAAGTTCAAGGACCCGGACGTCAGCTATATCCAGGCCTCCACCGAGTCGGTCCGCCGGACGCTGCGGAAGGGCCAGGTGGTCATCCTCGAGAGTACCACCTACCCCGGCACGACCCGCGAGCTGATGCTGCCCGCCCTCGAGAGCACCGGGCTCAAGGTCGGCACCGACTTCTTCCTCTCGTTCAGCCCCGAGCGCGTGGATCCGGGCAACCCGGTGTACGGCACCCGGAACACCCCGAAGGTCATCGGCGGCATCACCCCCGACTGCCTCAAGGTGACGGAGGCGCTGTACCACCCGGCCATCGACACGTTGGTGCCGGTGTCCTCGCCGGAAGCCGCGGAGCTGGTCAAGATCCTCGAGAACACCTTCCGCAGCGTGAACATCGGCTTGGTCAACGAGACCGCGATCGTGTGCGACAAGCTGGGCGTGGACGTCTGGGAGGTCATCGAGGCGGCGGCCACGAAGCCGTTCGGGTTCATGAAGTTCCTGCCGGGCCCCGGGCTGGGCGGCCACTGCATCCCGATCGACCCGCACTACCTCGCCTGGAAGATGCGCGGGCTCAACTACAAGACCCGGTTCATCGACCTGGCCGGCGAAGTGAACACCGAGATGCCGATGTTCTGGGTCCGCAAGGTGGCCGACGCGCTCAACAGCGTCAGCCGCTCGGTGCGCGGCAGCAAGGTGCTGATCCTTGGCGTTGCCTACAAGCGCGACATCGACGACCTGCGCGAGAGCCCTGCCCTGGACATCATCAAGCTCCTCGAGCAGCAAGGCGCCCACGTCGAGTTCCACGACCCGCACGTGGCGAGCTACCTCGAGGACGGCAAGACCGTGCACTCCGTGCCGCTGACGCCGGAGCGCCTCAAGGCGGCCGACTGCGTCATGGTGGTGACCGACCACACCGCGATGGACTACGCGATGGTCAAGAAGCACGCGCGGCTCGTGGTGGACACCCGCCACGTCATGCCGCGGGACTGAGGCGGGATGCGCGTCACCGTCGTCGGCAGTGGATACGTGGGCCTGGTGGCCGGGGCCTGCTTTGCCGAGACGGGCAATGACGTCGTGTGCGCGGATGTCGACGAGGCCAAGATCGAGCGCCTGCGGCGGAACGACATCCCGATCTACGAGCCGGGGCTCGAGCCGCTGGTGCACCGGAACCAGGCGGAGGGCCGGCTCACCTTCAGCGCCGACGTCGGGGAGGCGGTCAAGCACGGGCAGGTGGTCTTCATCGCCGTGGGCACGCCGCCCGGCGAGGACGGCTCGGCGGACCTGCACCACGTGCTCGACGTCGCGCGGGTCATCGGGCGGAACATGAACGGTCCCAAGGTGGTGGCCACCAAGTCCACCGTGCCGGTGGGCACCGCGGAACGGGTGCGGCAGGCCATCAAGGCGGAAACCGACGTCCCGTTCTCCATCTGCTCCAACCCCGAGTTTCTGAAGGAAGGGGCGGCAGTGGAGGACTTCATGCACCCCGACCGGGTGGTGGTCGGCGTGGAAGACGACCGGGCCCGCCAGGTGATGGCCGAACTCTATGGACCGTTCTTCCGGAAGAGCGACCGCATCCTGTTCATGGACATTCCGTCGGCCGAAGTCACCAAGTACGCGGCCAACGCCATGCTCGCCACGCGCATCTCGTTCATGAACCAGATCGCGAATCTCTGCGAGCGCGTCGGCGCCGACGTGACGAACGTGCGGCGCGGGATCGGCACCGACCAGCGCATCGGCTCGGCGTTCCTGTTTCCGGGGCCGGGCTACGGCGGTGCCTGCTTCCCGAAGGACGTGAAGGCCCTGATCCGGACCGCGGTGGAGGTCGGGGCGCCGGCGGACCTGCTCGAGGCGGTGGAGCACGTCAATCAGCGACAGAAGCAGGTGCTGCTCGCCAAGGTGGATGCGGCGCTCGGGGTCGGGCTCAAGGGCAAGACGGTCGGCGTCTGGGGCCTCGCCTTCAAGGCGGAAACCGACGACATCCGCGAGAGCCCGGCCATACCGCTGATCGAAGGGTTGCTGGCGCACGGTGCGCGGGTTCAGGCGCACGACCCGCACGCGATGGAGAACGCCCGCGCCCTCTTCGGCGACCGCATCCAGTACGCCGCGGACCCCTACTCGGCGGCCCGCGGCGCGGCCGCGGTCGTGGTCGTGACCGAGTGGCTGGTGTACCGGAACCCCGACTTCGAGCGGCTCCGGCGTGAAATGACGGGGCACGTGCTGATCGACGGCCGCAACCTGTACGACTCGGCCCGCATGCGGGCCCACGGCTTCGCGTATGCCTCCATCGGCCGGCCGTGAGCCGGCGGGGCCCGGGAGCATGATGAACGTCAGTCCTGAGCACCTGATCCAGCAGGCGCGGGAGCGCTTCGCGCTGCAGGACTACCGGGGCGCCGCCTTCCTCCTCGAGGAGGTCGTCTCGGGCGGCCGCGCGTTCGCCGACGTGCACCACTTGCTCGGCGTGTCGTACTCGCTGCTGAGCCTGCCGGATCGCGCGCTCGCCGAGTTCGACCGGGCCCTGGCGCTCAATCCCCGGTACCTCGAGGCGCTGATCCACCGAGGCATGATCCTGATGGATCTCGGGCGCCGGGAGGAGGCGGACGCCTCCTTCCAGCAGGCGCAGCAGGGCGAGGCGCTGACCGCCGGGCTGCCGGCGCACGCCGCCGGGCGCCTCGCGAACCTGCACGCCGCCGTGGCCGAGGCCTACGCCGAACTCGGGGCGCTCGAACCGGCCATCGAACAGCTGACGCTCGCGACCAAGCTGGGCCCGAAGTTCCCGGATCTCCGCTACCGGCTGGCGCGGCTGCAGCTCGAGGCG
This sequence comes from uncultured Gemmatimonadaceae bacterium, assembly GCA_964571795.1. Classification (GTDB taxonomy): domain Bacteria; phylum Gemmatimonadota; class Gemmatimonadetes; order Gemmatimonadales; family GWC2-71-9; genus SPDF01. The sequence goes on from CAZNDK010000021.1 coordinate 34,545, forward strand.
GGGCAGACCCTCGAGGCCCGGGAGGAACTGGAACTGGTGGTGCGGAACCGGCCGAACTTCCTCGATGCGCTCGCCCTGCTCGGCCTCGCTCGCTACCTCTCGGGCGATGCCTCCGGGGCGGAGGAGGTCTGGCGCGACTGCCTGGCCCGCCGCCCGGAGGATGCGCGCGTCGAGGCGTACCTGGCGATGCTGAGCCGCGGGACCCGATGAACCTGCCGTCGCGCTGGATCGGATGCGCCGCCTTGGTGGCCTTCGGTGCCTGCGGGCCGGCCGGAGGCGCGGAGGGCGTGGGCGACCTGTCCTACGCCGACGGCCGATACCAGGAGGCGCTGGCGGCCTATGCACCCCTCGCGGAAACCGCCCCGTCGGCCCGCCTCTGGGCCAAGATCGGCGCCAGCGCCCTGCATCTCGGCCAGTTGAGTGAAGCGACCTCGGCCTACCGCGCGCTGGGTACGATGGATCCCACGCGTGCGGACGAGGCCGCCGAAGGGCTCGAGCGCGTCATCCTGGCGGCGGAGCGCCGGCTCGACGACCATGCGCTCGAGGAAGCGGTGGCCGCGCTGCGTGCGGTCGCCCCTGACCGGCCGCTCGGCCGCCACGCGCTCAGCCTGATGAAGGTCGCCGATGGCCCGGTCGCGACGTCGGACCTGGCCGCGGCCATCGCGGCGGCCACCGAGGCCGGCACGATCGACACCCTGCTGGTGCGGCAGGCCACGGCCCTCGCCGGGGCCGACAGCTGCGCATCGGCGGTGCCGCTCTACCAGTCGGCCCTGCGTCGTTCCGGTCGCGAGGGGAATCCCTCGGCCGAGGGCGGACTGGTGGGGTGCTTCTTTCGCCTGGGTACCGCCCAACTGGCCTACGCGCCCGACAGCGCCGAGGCCTGGTTCCGTGAGGCCGCCGGCGTGGATTCCACGACCGGCCTCGGACGCGCGGCCATGATCGGCCTGGGCGACGCCCGGGCGCGTCAGGGGGACCTCGTCGGCGCGGCGCTGGCGTACCAGTCGGCGCTCTCCAGCGGATCCCGGACGGACTCGCTCGGCGTCCTCGCCGGCGCCAAGCTGAATGCCCTGGTCTCGGCGGTGCCGCCGGACTCACTCTCGACAGGACAGCCATGACCCCGAGGTCGATCGTCCCCCTGCTGCTCCTGGTGGCGGTGGCGTGCAATTCCGGCAAGGGCAACTCCACCGCGAACCTCGCCCCGGTGCCGCTCGACCCCGAGGTGTCGAAGCTCCGCGTCGACTCCATGTGGCAGAAGGGCCTGTACGAGTTCCGGAAGGGCTCCTTCAGCAAGGCCTCGGAAACATTCCAGCGGGTCATCCTAGAATTTGCCCCGGGCGACCCCCGCATCCCGGAAGCGCATTTCTTCCTCGGCGAATCGTATTTCGGGTCGCACAGCCAGTTGCAGGCGGTGCGGGAGTTCCGGAAGGTGTCCGACGATTACCCCAACAACCCCCTGGCGCCGGATGCGCTGTACCGCGCCGGCGACGCGTACGCCGACCTCTGGCGGAAGCCCCAGCTCGACCCGACCTACGGGCGGTCGGCCGTGGCCACCTACACCGAACTGCTGAACCGGTATCCCGATTCCCAGCCGGCGGCCAAGGCGCGGGCCATGCTGCAGGACCTGTCAAACAAGTTCGCGTACAAGGAATGGGAAACGGCGCGGTACTACCTGCGGATGAAGGCCTACGACTCGGCCATCCTCTACATGAAGTCGCTGGTCGCCACCTACCCGAACACGCCCTCGGCGCAACAGGCCCTGGTGCAACTGGTCACAACGTACCGGGCCCTGGGCTACCAGGAGGACGCGTCGGAAATGTGCGGGGCGCTGCGGCAGTTCCATCCGGACACCAAGGACCTCGACACGCTCTGCCCGGCAGCCGGCGGCTGACGCCATGGTCGGGCTGCTTGGCGGGTCCTTCGACCCGATCCATGTGGGGCACCTGATCGTGGGCCGGGCGGTGGCCGAGGCGCTCGGTCTCGAGGAATTGCGCTTCATGCCGACCGGAGAGCAGCCCCTGAAGCGCGGCCGGCACGTGGCCGGCGCCGCGCACCGGGTGGCCATGGTGGCCGCCGCCGTGGCCGGCGAACCGGGGCTGGCCGTGGAACGGCTCGAGGCGGACCGGCCAGGGCTCTCCTACACGGTGGACACCCTGCGCGCGCTGAGGGCCCGGGAACCGGGTCGGGAGTTCGCGGTGTTGTTGGGGGCGGACGCGGCGGCCGATCTCGACCAGTGGCACGAGGCCGCCGCCCTGCCCGGGCTGGCCCGGCTGGTCGCCTTTGCGCGTCCAGGCGCCGCGCGCCCGGCTCACGCGTTGCTCCACCAAGTGGTGGAGGCGCCCGCCGTCGAGATCTCCTCGACGGCCATCCGGGGCCGAGTGGCCGCCGGACGCTCGATTCGATATCTCGTCCCGGACGCGGTCGCCGAGTACATCGCGGCCCACGGGCTGTACAGGAACGGACACGGATGATCAAGCAACTGGTGAAGGCGGTCTTCGGCACCCAGTACGACCGCGAAATGAAGAAGATCCGCCCGCTGGTGGAGGCCATCAAGCGCGAGGAGGCGCGGCTGGCGTCGCTGCCCGACGAGGCGATCCGGGCGCAGACCGCCCGCTTCCGGGGCATCCTGGCGGAGCGGCTCGGGCCGGCGCAGGCGGAACTCGACCAGGTCCGCGACGCGAAGCACCACTGCGAGGACCCGCACGAGCGCGACCGGCTCGAGACCCGGTTCCACGAGCTCGACGCCAGCTACAAGAAGGCCCTGGCCGCGGAGCTCGACGCCCTCCTGCCGGAGGCGTTCGCCACGGTGCGCGAGGCCGCGCGCCGGCTGCAGGGCACCACGGTGCAGGTTACCGGGCGCGAGCTGACCTGGGACATGGTGCACTACGACGTGCAGCTCATCGGCGGCATCGTGCTGCACCAGGGCAAGATCGCCGAGATGGCCACCGGCGAAGGCAAGACGCTCGTGGCCACGCTGCCGCTCTACCTGAACGCCCTCGCCGGCCGCGGGGCGCACCTCGTCACGGTCAACAACTACCTGGCCCGCCGCGACAGCCAGTGGATGGGGCACCTCTACGGCTGGCTCGGCCTCACGGTGGCGGTGCTGGACGACACGGAGCCGAGCTCACCTGAGCGGAAGGCCGCGTACGCGGCCGACATCACCTACGGCACGAACAACGAGTTCGGCTTCGACTACCTCCGCGACAATATGGTGTTCGGCCTGGAGCAGCGGGTCCAGCGCCATCACGCGTACGCCATCATCGACGAGGTGGACTCGATCCTCATCGACGAGGCCCGCACGCCGCTCATCATTTCCGGCGCGGTGGGCAATGCCGAAGACGACACCTACGCCCAGCACAACCGGCCGGTGGCCGAGCTGGTGCGGAAGCAGACGGCCGTCGTGAACCAGTTGCTGGGCGAGGCCGAGGAGTTGCTGAAGGACCCCAAGGCGCAGGCGGAGGCGGGGGTCAAGCTCTATCAGTCGCACCTCGGGATGCCGAAGAACAAGAAGCTCCTGAAGCTGCTGAACGAGCAGGGCGTCAAGGCGCTCCTCCAGCGCACCCAGCTCGACGCGATCGCCGACCGGAAGCTCCCGACCCGTCAGCAGCAGATGCGCGACGTCGAGGACGTGCTCTACTTCGTGATGGACGAGAAGGGCCACTCGGTCCACCTGACCGACCTGGGCGCCGAGGCGATGTCGCCGAACGACCCGGGCCTCTTCCTCGTGCCCGACATCTCGCAGGCCATTCACGAGGTGGAGAAGGACACGGCCCTTTCCCCCGAACAGCGCGTCGAGGCGCGCCGGCAGATCGAGGCCGAGTACGCGGTCAAGAGCGAGAAGCTCCACGGCATCCACAAGCTGCTGCAGGCGCACGCGCTCTATGAGCGCGACGTCGACTACCTCGTGGTCGAGGGTCAGGTGCTGATCGTGGACGAGTTCACCGGGCGCACGATGCATGGGCGCCGGTGGGCCGACGGCCTGCACCAGGCGGTGGAGGCCAAGGAGGGGGTGCAGGTCAAGGGCGAAACGCAGACCCTGGCCACCATCACCATCCAGAACTACTTCCGGATGTACGACAAGCTTTCCGGCATGACCGGCACCGCGGAGACGGAAGAGACTGAGTTCTACACGATCTACGGGCTCGACGTGATCGTCATCCCGACCAACCGGCCCATCCGGCGGACGGACAAGCCCGACCTGATCTACAAGAGCCGCCGGGAGAAGTACAACGCGATCGCCGACGAGGTCGAGCGGCTGCACGCCCTCGGCCTGCCGGTGCTGATCGGCACGGTCACGGTGGAGGTGTCGGAGACGCTGAGCAAGATGCTCAAGCGGCGCGGGCTGAAGCATGAGGTCCTCAACGCCAAGTACCACCAGCGCGAGGCCGAAATCGTGGCGGGGGCGGGCCAGAAGGGCGCCATCACGATCGCGACCAACATGGCCGGTCGAGGCACCGACATCAAGCTGGGCCAGGACCTCGACCTCACGACCGAGGAAGCCGGGCTCCAGATCGTGGGCACCGAGCGCCACGAGTCGCGCCGCATCGACCGTCAGCTGCGCGGCCGCTCCGGCCGCCAGGGCGACCCGGGCCAGTCGGTCTTCTTCCTGTCGCTCGAAGACGACCTGATGCGGATGTTCGGCTCGGACCGGATCGCGGCGTGGATGGACCGCAGCGGGTCCGAGGAGGGGGAGGTCATCACCGGGGCGCTGATCACGCGCGCCATCGAGCAGGCCCAGAAGCGCGTCGAGCTGCAGAACTTCCAGACCCGCAAGCGGCTGCTGGAATACGATGACGTGATGAACCAGCAGCGCGAGGTCGTCTACTCGCTGCGGCTGTTCGCCCTGGAGAAGGGGGAGGAGCTCAAGGCCGAGGGCCGGCGGATGATCGAGGCCGCCCTGTCCCGCAGCGTCCGTGAGTACCTCAGCGACGCCGACCGGCCCGAGGAGTTCGACCGCGAGGGGCTCCGCTCCTCGCTGGCGCTCCAGTACATGGTGTCGCCCGAGGCGATCACCGCCTCCAACGCCACGATGTCGCTCGACGCGATCGAGGCGGCGGCGCACGCGGAGGGCGAGGCAGCCTTCCACCGGAAGGTGGAGTACCTGCGCGACTTCGGGAAGAAGATCAACTTGCCCGACGTGGACGGCCAGATCCTCTCCCAGGTGATGCTGGCGGTGCTGGACGAGAAGTGGAAGGACCACCTCTACGACCTGGACCAGCTCCGGAACGCCATCCAGTACCGTGCGTACGGCCAGAAGGACCCGCTGGTGGAGTACAAGCGCGAGGCCTTCGAGATGTTCGAAGACCTGATGCGCGACATCCAGGCCACCTTCACCGAGCGGTTCCTGAAGGTCCAGATCACGGCGGAGCCGCCCCGCCGCCCACCGCCGCCCCCGCCGGCCCCCACGCCGGCGCGCGGTGACGAGGAACTGTTCGCGCCGGCCCAGGGTCGGAGCCCCGCGCAGGCTCGTCCCCCCGCCGTGACCAGCAGCGCCGGCCCGCTCCGCGCCCCGCCCCTGGCAGGCGGCGCCGAGGTGGGCCGCAACGACCCATGCCCCTGCGGGTCGGGCCGGAAGTACAAGAAGTGCCACGGGGCGGGGAAGTAGCCTCAACCCGGTAGCCCCGTTCCCCTGCCGGGCGGTGCGTAGATTCGGCCCCCGGTGTCCTCCCGGCACGCCCCATCTTGGGGCGTGCCGACTCCCGATCCGCCCAGCCCGACTCCCGACCTCCCCCGCGAACGACTCTGGGCCCTGGGCCCCTCCGCGTTGACGCCGGGGGAACTCCTCGCCATCCTCCTAGGGACGGGCAGTGCCCGAACCAGCGTGACTGACGTGGCCGCCCGCCTGCTGGAGGCGGGGGGAGGGTCATTGCGCCGCCTGGCAGCCAGGCCCCCGGCGGAACTGATGCGGGTGCCCGGGGTCGGCACCGCCAAGGGAGCCCGGCTGCTCGCGGCGTTCGAACTGGCCGCCCGGCTCGCCGGGGAGTCCCGCCCTTCCCGACCCAGGATCGGCGACCCCGCCGACGTGGTCCGCCTGATGGCGCCTCGGCTACGAGATCTCGAGGTGGAGGAGTTCCGGCTCCTGGCCCTGGACAGCCAGAGTCGTGTTCTCCGCGACGTCCTGGTCACTCGCGGGCTGCTGAACAGCTCGCTGGTCCACCCGCGCGAGGTGTTTCGCCCGGCCATCGCCGAGGCGGCCGCGGGGATCATCGTCGTCCACAATCACCCGAGCGGGGACCCGACCCCCTCGGCCGAAGACCAGGCGGTGACCCGGCAGTTGGTGGCGGCCGGGCGGCTCCTGGATGTGCCGGTGTACGATCACGTCGTGATCGCCGGCGACCGATTCACCAGCTTCGCCGCCGCGGGACTCCTGTGACCGCTTCGACGCTCGACCTGGCGCCCGACCTCCACGCGATGCTCGCGCGGCACGCGGACCGGCTCGATCTGGACCTGATCGAGCGGGCCCTGCGCGTCAGCACGTCGGCGCACCGGGGGCAGAAGCGGGCCTCGGGCGAGGACTTCGTGTCGCACAGCATCGCGGTGGCGATGATCCTGGCGGAGCAGCTGCCCGACTCGACCTCGATTGCGGCGGCCCTGCTGCACGACGTGGTGGAGGACTCCGACGTCGGCGTCGAGGACATCGCGCGCGACTTCGGGCCCGAGGTCGGCGCCATCGTGGACGGGCTCACCAAGATTTCCCACCTGACCTTCCGCTCCACCGCCGAGGAGCAGGTCGAGAACTACCGGAAGCTGCTGCTCTCGATCGCCAAGGACGCGCGGGTCATCATCATCAAGCTGGCCGACCGCCTGCACAACATGCGCACCCTTGAGCATCTCGAGCCCGAGAAGCGCGCGCGCATCGCCACCGAGACCCGCGAGATCTACGCCCCGCTGGCGCACCGCTTCGGCATGGCTGGCATGAAGGCCGAGCTGGAGGACCTCGCGTTCCGGTTCCTGGAGCCCGAGGAGTACCGCGTGCTGGCCGAGCAGGTGGCCGCCGAGCGCGAGGCCCGGGAGCAGATGATCGACCGGCTCCGGCGTCCGCTGGAGGAGGAGCTCAAGCGGGCCGGCATCGCGGCCGAGGTGACGGGGCGGCCCAAGCACCTCTGGTCCATCGAGCAGAAGATCAAGCGCCGTGGCAAGCCGTTCGACGAGATCTACGACCTCATGGCGGTGCGGGTCATCGTCAACTCCGTGCCGGAGTGCTATCACGTCCTCGGCATCATCCACCACAACTGGACGCCGCTGCAGGAACGGATCAAGGACTACATCGCCAGCCCCAAGTCGAACGCGTACCAGTCGCTGCATACCACCATCTTCGGGCCCGGCGGCGAGCTGTTCGAGGTGCAGATCCGCACCCGTGAGATGCACCGCACCGCCGAGTACGGCATCGCCGCGCACTGGGTGTACAAGAACGAGGGGAAGGGCGCCGACGAACTCGACCAGGCGCTGGGGTGGTTCCGCCAGCTCATCGAGCTGCAGCAGGACACCCACACGCCCGAGGAGTTCCTCGAGTTCCTCAAGGTGGACCTGTACCAGGACGAGATCTTCATGTTCACCCCCCGGGGTGACGTGAAGCGGCTGCCGAAGGGCGCCACCCCGATCGACTTCGCCTTCCACGTGCACACCGAGGTGGGGCTCAAGTGCCAGGGCGCCAAGATCAACGGGCGCATCGCGCCGCTGCACCGGGAACTGAAGAACGGCGACACCGTCGAGATCCTCACCAGTCCCCACGCCCGGCCCAGCCGCGACTGGCTGAACCACGTCCATACCGCCCGCGCCCGTCACAAGATCAAGCAGTGGATCCGCGAGGAGGAGGAGACCGTCAGCCTGCAAATGGGGCGGGAAATCCTCACCCGCGAAATGCGGAGGCGCCGCCTCGACCCGCCACCGCCGGACCACCTCGAGCGGGCCGCCGAGGCGCTGGGCCTGCACAGCGCCACCGCGCTTGAAATCGCCATCGGGCGGGGTGACGTGGCTATCGGGCAGGTGATCCGGGCGCTCTACCCCGACCGGCCGCCCGACGAGCTGCAGGAGCCCAAGCCGACGGTCTTCGGCCGGCTGGTGGATCGGATCCGGCTCGGGCGCGGCATCAAGATCCAGGGCGTGGACGGTCTCATGGTCCGCTACGCCCAGTGCTGCCAGCCCGTCCCCGGCGACCCGGTGACCGGTTACGTGACCCAGGGGCGCGGCATTTCGATCCACCGCGCCGACTGTCCCAACTTGCTGACGCTGAACAGCGAGGGGCGGCGGGTGGACATCGACTGGCAGGAGGTCGAGGGAGAGGCCTTCTCCGTGCGGCTGAGCCTCTCTGGCGAGGACCGCCGAGGGCTGTACGCGGACATCATGGCGGCCATCAGCGCCACGGGCACCAACATCCGCTCCGCCGACATCCACACCAAGGACGGCACGGTGTTCGGCACGGTGTTCGTGGAGGTGGACAACATCGCGCACCTGGCCAAGGTGCTCAAGGCGGTGCGGCGGGTGAAGGGCGTGGTGGAGGTGGAGCGCCGCGAGGCCCCCGGCACCGGCGGCGCGGGCCCGACGACGCAGCACTAGGCGCGCACGGCCCCGCGATCGCGGCTACTTCATCGTGTCACAACTCGCCGGATCTCCCGAATCCAGTCCGCGCCGGAACCAGCGTTCCCGATCCGCGGCGGAGCCGTGGGTGAATGCGTCCGGATTGACGTAACCGCCCCCCATCCGCTGGATCCGGTCATCGCCCACGGCGGCGGCCGCTCCGAGCCCTTCCTCGACATCGCCCACCTCGAGCATCCCGCGCGCCTGCGCGGCGTGCGCCCACACGCCGGCGTAACAGTCGGCCTGGAGTTCCAGCGCCACCGAGTATTGGTTGGCCCGCGACGGGTCGCGCTGCTGCGCCCGCCGAACCTCGGCCTCGGTGCCCAGCAGCCGCTGCACGTGATGCCCGATCTCGTGGGCCAGCACGTAGGCTTCGGCGAAATCGCCCGGGGCGCCGAAGCGCTCCCGGAGTTCGTCGTAGAAGCCGAGGTCGATGTAGACTTGCGAGTCGCCCGGGCAGTAGAATGGGCCGGTAGCGGACTCCGCGAAGCCGCAGGCGGACTGGACCCCGTCGCGGAAGAGGATGAGACGCGCGTCCTCGTACTGCGCGTTGTTCGCCGTGAAGATGCCGCTCCAGGTCTGCTGCGCGTCGTCCAGGACGAACGACACGAATTGCTTGGTCGAGTCTTCGGCGGGCGTGGAGGCGACCGCGCCGCCGGCATCCGTGGCGGGGGCGTCGCCGCCGAGGCCTCCGGCCAGGGAGAGGAAGTCGCGCTTGAACACGATGCTCAGGATGAGCAGGATGACGATGCCGCCGAGTCCGAGCCGGCCGCCGGGCATGCGCCCGCCGCCCTGGCCGCGTCGGTCCTCGACGTTGGAACTCTCGTAGCCGCGCTGCCACTTCATGGGGGTCCTTCCGCGCTTGGGTGGGGCGGGGCCCCGGGAACCGGACGATGCCTCAATATTGGCTGGTCAAGACCGAGCCGTCCACCTACGCCCTTGCCGACCTGGAGCGGGAGGGCCGCACCACCTGGGACGGCGTCAAGAACGCGCTGGCCCAGATTCATCTGCGGGCAATGCGGCAGGGGGATGAAGTGCTGATCTACCACTCCGGCAAGGAGAAATCGGTGGTGGGGCGGGCGCGAGTCGACGCGGCGCCCCGCACCGAGGGGAAGGTCACGGTCGTGGACCTGCGGTTCGAGGCTCGGCTCCAGGCGCCGGTGCCGCTCGCCGCGATGAAATCTGATCCGGCGCTGGCCGGGCTCCCGTTATTCCGGAACACCCGGCTCTCGGTCATGCCGATCACGCCGGACGAGTGGGAGGGAGTGCACCGGCTGGCCCGCCGCGAAGGATGACGGCGGTGCCTCGTGTCAGGGCAGCACGTCAAATGCCTGGCTCGTCGCTTCCCTGGCTCCCGCCACCCGCGCGCGCAGTCGGAGGCCCGTCGCGGACGAGCTGAGGATAAAGCCCGGGAAGTCAGCCCTGCCCGCGACCATCGGCACGATGAGTGAATCCCCTGCGCCAGCCACGCTCAGGATGGCGACGCCGCTCAATTGGGTGATTACTTGGTCCCACCCATCGAGCACGGCGATCTTGACGGAAGGCGTGAACGGATCTCCTTCTGTCACGTTTGTCGGCTGTTCGGTGAAGACCACGCGGGGGTCTGGCGTGCGTCCGGTGGCCCGGAACTCGGTCGTCGCGCCCACCGCCTCCGCGCGGAGCACATTGACGGAGTCCTCGCCCGGACCCAATTGCCATCGTGCGGAAGCGACTCCGTTCGGACCGGTGCGCCGGACCGAATCGAGCACGACGCCACCCCCGACCTCGATGCGAAAGGTGACGCGGACGTTTGCGAGCGGGCGAGGCAAGGAATCACGTGCGTCCATCACCCGAACGGAGGGATCGGCTCGGACAAAGTTCAAGACCGGAGCGACCTGGGGCGTGCTGTCCACCGCATCGACCGACACCTGTGCCGCGGCGAGGAGCCTGGATCGGACGTCGGCCCGGTAAAGGGAGTCGTCCCGCACCGCCTCGAGCAGGATGGCGTGCGCGCGAGCCGACCCGATTTGCTCGAGCGCGGTCATCGCCCGGGACTGGTAGGTCGCCACGTAATTCGCCACGAAATGGTCCACGTACGCTGCCTGGGACACCACGGGCGACGGGATGCGCCTGAACATCGCCTCCGCCTGAAGCCGAATGTTCTCGCGGCCCGACGCGGGAGGGCCCCTCAGGGCCTCCTGGAGCGGTGTCGCGACCCGATCTCCCAGCGCAACGACGGCCTGAAGCTCTCCCTCACGACACTCCTCGCACAGTAGCCACCGCCGGACGGCGCTCCGTTCCTTTGCAGTGGGATGGCAAGCCGCCACTACCAACGTGAGGCCGACGATTGCCATGGCGGCGCGTGTCATCGGGCGATGTCCATGTCGAGCGCGGGGCAGGCATCCGGCGCGGAGTTGCAGTCGGGGAATACGTCCGGCTGGAGGTAGGCGTTGATCCGGAACACCTGTCCCAGCGTCAGGCGCCCGCCTCGAACTTCATTCGATGCCTGCATGACATTCCCCTCGAACGCGGCCTTGTCCTGGTCGCCTGGCGCCAGTGCGGGCAGCCCCAGCGCCTCGCCGACCAGGTGGGACAGGGTCCCCGCGGAGGCGCCGGAGGCGGTGTAACAGATGTGCAGCGCCGTCGGACTGCTCGGGGGGCACGCCGCGGAGGGGTTGGCGGAGGGCTGCAGGTCGAACGCGAGCGAAATGCCGGTCCTGTTGTCCTCGCCGAAGGTACGCTGGGCTTCGGTGACATCGACCTTGACCTTCGCCTGCTGGCTCGAGGCGAAATGCAGTTGGATCGGCACGCTGCGCACCGGGGGGAGGCCGTTGTCGTCGAGGCCCCACTCGTCGGCCGCATCGCTCCACGCCACGTCATGCCCCTCGATGAGCGGGCGGTAGAGCATCCCGTGATTTCTGAAGAACACGGCGGCCCACGACGGGCACTTCCCGGGTCGCGTGAAATTCCGGAACCCCAGGTACCGTGCATCCCAGTGATCGGGCCGGTACGACGACACCTCGTTCCCGCAGTGCATGATCGGCGCCCGCCAGTCGCGGCCAAGGAGGACCCCCACCGGCGCCTCCTCCTGGTCGAATTGGGGGAGTCGAAGCAGGTCGTGGCACTGCCAGGGCTCGGACGCCCCCTCGCCGCCTCCGGGCGGGGCGACGTCGTCTCGAAGGCGCGGGCAAAGTCCGGTCGGGTCGGCTTCACCGCACTGGCAGGCCAGTCTCGGGGCGCTCGCCTCGCGGACCGGCGAGCCGTTCCCTGACATTGCGGCGTTGAGCCAGGAGGCGGAGTCGGCGTTCATGCGGAACACCTGGCCGACGGAGAGCCGGTGGCGGCCGACCGGGTCCCAATCGCTGATCCCGCTCGTCATCACGTTGCTGGCGTCGAACCCCTTCAGAAACACCGTCTCCAGGCCGCGCGGTCGGTCGACGTGTCCCTGGCTCGGCACGGTGAGCCCCAGTGCGTGTCCCACCTCGTGGACGAGGGTGCTCGAGGCCTCATTCTCCGCCGAGATGTAGATGGCGCTCTGCGGGTGATCGTCGGTGCCCGCGCAAGTGAAGCCCCGGGCGTTGCCCATCGAATTCACGTAATAGACGCGCAGGGTGCCGGGCCGGTCACGGTTGGCGACGAGCGCATCGCCCGTGAGGCAATCGGCGACGACCGTCTTCTCCTCTGGTGTCGTGTCCACCATCGTGTCGACGACGGTGAGCTCGACTCCCGTCCGATTCTCC
>CAZNDK010000022.1:0-46457 GCA_964571795.1 uncultured Gemmatimonadaceae bacterium
GAAGCAGAGCGGCGGCCGCGGGCAGTACGGCGACTGCTGGATCCGCATCGCGCCGCGCCCGCGCGGATCAGGCTACGAGTTCGTCGACAAGATCGTGGGCGGCGTCATCCCCAACAAGTACATCCCGGCGGTGGACCGCGGGGTGCAGGAGTCGGCGGAGCGCGGGGTGGTGGCGGGGTACCCGGTGGTGGACTTCCAGGTGGAGTGCTTCGACGGGTCGTACCACGACGTGGACTCGAACGAGATGTCGTTCAAGATGGCCGGCATCCTGGCCTTCCGGAACGTGGCCCCGAACGCCCGCCCCGTCCTGCTGGAGCCGCTGGCCGACCTCGACGTCTGGACGCCGGAGGACGTGCTGGGCGACGTGATGGGCGACCTGAGCGCGCGGCGGGGCCACATCCTGGGCACCGAGGCCGACGGCCGGCTGACCAAAGTGCGCGCCATCGTGCCGGAGTCGGAACTCTACCGTTACTCCACCACGCTTTACTCGATCACGCACGGCCGGGGCACCTTCCGCCACGGGTTCCACGGCTACGTGGAGGCGCCGCCCGACGTGGCGGCGCGGGTAGCCGCGGAACACAAGGAGGAGCAGGGGCACTGACCCGCCGAAACGAACAGGGCGCCGATCAGGCGCCCCATTCGTTTGCGAGCTGGGCCAGGAGGCCAGCGGCTCCCAGCCGCACCAGCCCCGCCTCGGCCTTCACCCGGAGCGCTTCGGCCGTGGCGTCATCGCCGAGCGCACGCGCGGCGCGTGCGGCCACCGTGGTGCACTCCGCCTCCAGCAGCGCGCTGCCCAGTGTGTGCGCCTCGGCCTGCGCCTGGAGCGCCTCGCGGAGCGCGGCGCCGGCGTCGCCCATGCCGAGGTGGAGCAGAGCGCGCAGTCGACCCGCCTCCGCCACACCGATGGGATCCGCACCCTCGACTGCGAGTGCGGCCGCCCGCGCGATGCCCCGCTCCGCCAGGGGCCACGCCTTCCGCTCCAGCTGGAGTTCCGCGAGCCCGACGTGGGCCAGGCCGCGGAGCGCGGCGTCGCCGGTCACCTCGGCGTGGCGGACCGCTTCCTCGGCCGCGCGCTGCGCGTCGGTCCACTGCCCCAGCTGGCGGAAGGCGATGCCGAGGTTGTGCGAGGTTTCCGCCATGCCCCGCCGGTCACCGAGCCGCTGGTAGGAGAGCAGCGCCGTCCGATAGAGGCTCAGCGCCAGCTCAGGGCGACCGGTCAGGTGGGCCACCGAGGCCAGGTTGTTGGACGCCCGGGCGGTCATCAGGCTGTCGTCGAGGTTGTGCGCGAGCTCCAGCGCCGCGCCGAAGCAGCGCTCCGCGTCGCCCACCTGGCCGGTCTCGAACGCCACCGCCCCCAGCAGGTTTTCCGAGCGCATCCGCCCGTCCTCATCCCCCCGCGCCCGGAAGCGCGCCGCCGCGGCCGCCGCCAGGGCGGCGGCGCCGGGCAGGTTGCCCTGGCGCATCGCGACGGTGGCGTCGCGGAGGACGGTGCCGGGATCGGCGGTGGGGGGCGTGGTCATCGAGTCGTCAGTAGGCGATCGCGTACCGAGTGAATCCGAGGACGTCGGCCTCGATCTCGTCCAGATCCTCGATCTTTACGGCGCCGAGCTTCACGAAGTCCTGGCCTGGCAGTTCCTGGCGCCAGAGGTCGATGACCTGCTCGATCGCGTCGTCGTCGGCATCGGTGTCGCCGTCGTCGTCGAGGTCGCCGCCGGTTTCCGCGTACTCGATCTTGAGCTGGGCCGGCAGCGATGGGTTGAAGGTCAGTCCGTTGGGCTCAAACTCGAAATAGATCTGCGCCGGATCCACCACCCGCACGGTGATCAGCACCGAATCGCCGACCTGGAAGAGGCTGCCGTCCGGACGCGCGAGCAGGCTTCCTGCGTCCACGCGGAACCGGAGATATTCCTGGCCAGAGTCGCCTACGGCGTCCTCGAAGTAGATCCGCAGCTCGCGGTCTTCCCCCTTCTTGGCGTAGAACGAATCCACCGGGTTGTAGATCGGCGGGCTGCCGGCGGGCAGGCGGATGATGGTGAGCTCGCCCGGCGGCTTCACGCCGCCGTTGTCCGGCCCGCCGGTATCGCTGCACGCCGCGAGGGCGGCCGCAGCGGCGAAGGAGAGAACGCGGGCACGTCGCATGAGAAGTCCCTTCATGAGGTCGAAACGCATCAGTCGTCCTTCTGGTCGAGCACCCGCTGCAGCCGCGGGCGCGAAATGCCGAGGCGGCGCGCGGCCGCACTCTTGTTGCCGTCACAGGCGTCGAGCATGGCCCGGACCGCTGCCATCGTGATCGTGGCCAGGTCGGCCGGGAACGGAATGACACCGTTCGTGGCCGGCTCTTCCGCCGCGGGCGCCACCCCGAGGTCGAGCGAGGATGCCTGCAGCGTTCCAGGCGTCGACAGCACCAGTGCCCGCTCGACGGCGTTGCGCAGTTCCCGCACGTTGCCCGGCCAGGGGTGGCCGCGAAGCGCCGCCTTGAAATCGGCCCCGAGGGCGGGCGCCGGAAGCCCGTATCGCTTGGCCAGCACCGCGGCGAACGTCTCGGCGAGCAGCTCGAGGTCGGTGCCGCGCTCCCGGAGCGGCGGCAGCACCAGGCGCACCACGTTCAGCCGGTAGTACAGGTCCTCGCGAAACGTCTTGTCCACCACCGCCCTTGCCAGGTCCAGATGGGTCGCGGCGAGCAGCCGGATGTCCACCGACTTGGTCGTCGTGCCACCCACCCGGCGAATCTCGCGGCTCTCCAGCGCCCGGAGCAGCTTGGCCTGTAACTCGAGCGGCAGGTGGCCGATCTCGTCGAGGAACAGTGTGCCGCCGTGCGCCTGCTCGAACAGGCCCGGCTTGGCCACCACCGCCCCGGTGAATGCCCCGCGCTCGTGCCCGAAGAGCTCGCTCTCCAGGAGGTTCGCGGGGATCGCCGCGCAGTTCACCTCCACGAACGGGGCCGCGGCGCGCGGGCTCGCGTAGTGAATGGCCCGCGCCAGCAGTTCCTTGCCGGTGCCGGTTTCCCCGCCCAGCAGCACCGTCACGTCGCGGTGCCCGGCCACCTTCCGTGCCTGGCCGAGTACCTGGGTCAGCCCCGGGCTCCTGCCGACGATGGCCGCGAAGCCGGCGTCCGCCTCCTGCGCCGCGAACTCCGCCGCGTCGACCCGCCCCATCGCCGCGCGGATGTCGCGGTCGAGCGATCTCCGGAGGACATCCAGGTCCTCGGGCAATACCAGGTAGTCACGGGCGCCGGCCCGGACGGCGGCGGCGGCGAGCCGGTGGTCGGCCGCCGCCCCGATGAAGTACCAGGGAGTCCCGTCGAGCGCCGGCAACTGCGCCAGCGCCTCCCCTTCACGCCCTCCCGCCAGAACCATCACCGCCGCGGGAGGCTCGGGCGGGGCTCCGCCCCCGGGTGGCCGCTGGTAGAAGCGGCCTCCCACCTCCGTCACCAAAGCGGTGAGCGCACCCTGGAAGCTGTCGGAAATCACGACCGCCTCCACCCACGGGGTGCGCTCAGGCATGCGTCATCGTCGTCAGGTCAGCCCTCGCCGCTGTGGTCGTCTTCGCCGTCGTGGTCCTCGTCCTCGAAGGACTGGAACGAATTCTCGATGTTGTTCTTCACCACACCTTCGTTCGGGCCGCCCTTGTTGGCGCTCGACGGGTCGATGAGCATGTTGCCGCCGTCGCGGAACCAGGTGCCGATGTCGACGAACAGGGTGAAGTCGGCCGTGCCGGTCTCGGTGACGACCAGCGGCGGCGTAATGTCCGTCTCCTGCTCGGCGTCGAGATCGGAGGTGAAGGTGAAGGGCGCGCCGTTCCAGGTGCCGGTCACGCGGATGCTGATGCCCTCGAAATCGGGATGTGCGGCCAGGAACGCGGCATTGGAGTCGTCATCTTCCGGCTTGTGGATCTTGAACTCGAACTCATCGTAGGTGCCGGGCACCACGTCCACGGTCACCACCGAGGTGGCACCGGCCGAGAGCGGCAGGTCGAGGAGGTACGGGCCGGACTCGAGTTCCTCGCAGGCGTCGTCCGACGCCGTGCTGTCGCAGGAAGTGGTGATCTCCGAACGCTTCAGCTCCACTTCCTTCACCACCATCTCCACCTTGGAGATGACGAGGGTGTTCGTGCCGTCGTTGTACTCGACCGGATCGCCGACGAGCTGCGGGCCGCCGGCGGGGAACACGCCGACCGCGGCCTGCGTCGCAAGGTTCATCTGCACCTGCGAGCCCTGGTTGGCGGGGCCGGACGAGGAGTCACAGGCTCCGAGCGTGGCGGCCAGGGCAAGGGCGCCGGCCAGACGAATGGTGCGGGACATGTTCGCTTCCTCCGAAGGGGACGAGAGTGTGCTTGGACAGCCTGCCCCCTGCAAAGGCAACCGTGGTGCCACTGCTCCTCAGTATTCTAACTCATTATACGGTAATGTGTTACCGATAAATACGGTCGGGATTCCGCCCGTCTGGGCGCATCGGGAAGATACTGGATGTAATGATTCGTTGCAGGGACCGTCCTCACCCCGGCCGCCAGCCCGGCAGCCGGCCTCGCTCCCTGTCCCCCTCTCCGGCGAGCGACCTCACCCCCTGTCCCCCTCTCCGGCATGCGGAGAGGGGGGACCCCAAGGAACGGGTTCGCCCTCAGTCCTCAGTCCTCAGTCCTTATATTCAGGTGAAAATTCCACTGAGGGACCCCCGATGACGAGTTCGACCCGCCCCCTCCACCGGTCCACCAAGAACAGCATGATTGCCGGCGTGCTCGGCGGGCTCGCCGAGTATTTCGACCTCGACCCGACGATGGTGCGAGTCGTGTACGTCGTGGTCTCGATCCTGTCGGTGGCCTTTCCCGGAATTCTCGTCTACCTCGCACTCTGGATGATCATCCCGGAAGACCGGAGCACCGCGTGAGGCTGCGGCCGGTTCGTGGGGCCGCCGTGCTGCTGGCCGGACTCGCCGCGGCATGCGGGCGTGACGCGCCCTCGTCCTGCCCGGAATGCGGCACCGCCATCATCGCCGCCACGGGCGAGCCGTCGTCCCTCCTTCCGCCGCTCATCTTCGAGTCGGTCGGGCGCGACATCGCCGACCAAGTGTTCGAGCGGCTTGCCGACCTCGCCCCCGGGGCTGCGCCGATCGACCCGGCCGGGTACCGGCCCGGGCTTGCCGAGCGCTGGGAGCGCGTGGATAGCCTGAGCTGGCGCTTCCATCTCCGACCGGGCGCCCAGTGGCAGGACGGCGTGCCTGTGACGGCCGCCGACGTCGTGTTCTCCTTTGCCGCCTACGCCGACCCCGCGCTGGACACCGAGGCGCGCGCGGTGCTCGAGGGACAGCTGACGGCCACCGTCGAGGACTCGGCCACCGTGCTGCTCCGGTTCGCTCGCGCCTATCCGGAACAACTGTACGACGCCACCTGGCACGTGCGGATCCTGCCGGCGCACATCTGGGAGCCCATGCCCCGCGACCAATGGGCCGGCGACACCGCCCTTGCCCACCTGGTGGGGAGCGGCAGCTACCGCGTGGCGGAGTGGGTTCGCGGCCAGAGCCTTCGGCTCGAGGCCGCGCCGGGCGCGTCGCCGCCCATCACGCGCGTGGTCTGGCGATTCGTGCCCGACCAGGACGCGGCGGTCAACATGCTGCTGGCGGGCGAGGTGGATTTGGTCGAGCATCTCGGGTCGCCGCCGCGCGTCGAGCGCGTGGCGGCCGATACCAACGCGCGGGTGCTGCGCTACCCATCTGCCGCGTATGGCTTCCTTGGGTTCCGGCTGCAGGACGCGAAGGGCCGCCGCCATCCGCTCCTCGGAGACCGCGAGCTGCGGCGCGCGCTCGCCATGGGTATCGACCGCGCGACACTGGCCGCCGGCGTGTTCGGGCCTGGCACCGTTGCCCCTCCGGGCCCGATGTCGCAGCTGCTCTGGATCAACAGCCCCGCCATCCGCACGCTGCCGTTCGACACCGCCGCCGCGCGACGCCTGCTCGATTCGCTGGGGTGGGTGCCGGGCGCGGACGGCGCGAGGCAGAAGGGCCGCACCCTCCTCCGCTTCGACATCCTGGTGCCGGGCACCAGCCCCTCCCGCCGTGACCTGGCGCAGACGCTCCAGCAGTCGTGGAAGTCGCTCGGCGTCACCGTCACCATTACCGCGGTGGACTTTCCAGTGTTCAACGAGCGCCTCGGCACCGGCGCGTTCGACAGCTACATCGGCGCCTGGCTCGACGAGCCGAGCCCCCGGGGGCTGGCAGACCAGTGGACCCGGGGTGGCTGGGACAAGCTCAATTTCGGGCGCTACGACAGCCCGGCGTTCGACGCGCTCTTCGCGCGGGCCGTCGTCGCCGCCGACACGGCGACCGCCGCTCCGTTCTACCGCGCGGCCATGGACACCCTCAACGCGGATGCGCCGGTGCTCTTCCTGTACGCGCCGGAACAAGCGGCGGGGCTTTCCCGGCGGATGGAGGGAGTCACCATCGATCCCTACTCCTGGCTGAGCGGGCTCGACACGTGGAGAGCGGGCCCGCGTCAGTGAGCGAAGCCCTGGAGTCCCTGGCCAAGCGGCTCGAAGCCTCGCCCGACTACCGGGTGCTCCGCCGGTTCGTGCCGCCCACCCGGTATCACGAGGGCGACGGCTCCAGCACCGCCACGGCGCTGGTGGTGGACGTCGAGACGACCGGGTTCGACCCGGCGCGCGACCGAATCATAGAATTCTGCGGGGTGCCGTTCGAGTTCGAGAAAGAGAGCGGTCGCATCCTCACGGCAGGGCCGGCGGTGAGCTTCCTCGAGGATCCGGGCCGGCCGATTCCCGAGGAGATCGTCCGGCTCACCGGTATCACCGACGAGATGGTGGCCGGCAAGGCGATCGACGAATCGGTGGTGGGGGCGCTGGTGGCCGATGCGGGGCTGGTCATCGCGCACAATGCGGCCTTCGACCGCCCGTTCGTGGACCGCCGCCTGCCCGCGTTTCGGGACAAGGCCTGGGCCTGCTCGCAGAAGGAAGTGCCCTGGAAAGCGCTGGGCGCCAGTTCAGGGGCGCTGGAATTCCTGCTGATGAAGCGCTGCGGGCTCTTCTTCGACGGCCACCGTGCCGACGCCGACTGCCACGCCCTGATCCGGCTCCTGCAGGAGCCGTTCGACGACGGCGTGCTGCCGCTCCGATTCCTCCTTGAATCGGCCCGGACCCCGACGTTCAAGGTGTGGGCGCTGGGTGCCGCCTTCGACAAGAAGGACGCGCTGAAGCAGCGCCGCTACCGCTGGAGCAACGGCGAGGCCGGACAGCCGAAGGCATGGTACAAGACGATCCTGGCGATGGAGGTCGAGGCCGAGCAGGCGTGGCTCAAGTCGGCGGTCTATGACGGCGGGGCGGGGTGGAAGGTGGACAAGCTGGATGCGAAGCGGCGGTATGCCGAAGAGGGGTAGGGGCGCACGGCGGCGCGACCCTACCCCTCCGTGCGCTGGCTGAACCGCTCCAGGAACTCCCGCTCGCTGTCGGTCAGCCGTCCGATGCCCTCCTGCTGGAGCTTGGCCAGGACCCGGTCGAGCTCCTCGAGGTTGACCGGATGCAGGTTGGCCCGGTCGATCTTCGACCATCGGGCCACCGCGGCCGCGGCCGGCTCGAGGGTCGGCCGCGCGGCGGCCACCGCCTGCGCGCGGAACCGCTTGGCTCCGGTGGTCTGGTCCAGCACCCGCAGGTAGATCCACGCCCCGAGGAACCCGCCCAGGTGGGCGAAGTGCGCGATCCCGTCTCCCGCCCCCCCGAAGCCCGACACCAGCGAAATCGCGGTCAGGCCCACCACCATCCAGCGCACCTCCACCGGCAGCACGCCCCAGATGTGGACCACGTCGCGCGGCCAGTAGTGGGCGTACCCGAACATGACGCCGTACACCGCGCCGGAGGCGCCGATGACCCCCACCATCGGGCTGGTGAACGACAGCAGCCCTCCCATCACGCCGCTGGCGAGGTAGAGCCCGAGGAAGCGGCGGCTCCCGATCCGCGCCTCGAGCCGCGGTCCGAAGAAGTACAGCGCCAGCATGTTGAAGAAGATGTGTCCGGGGCTGCCGTGCAGGAACATGTAAGTCAGGATGGTCCACGGCCGGCTCAGGATGAGCGCGGGCACGAACATCAGGGCGTCGCCGAGGCCGGGCACCACGAGGGTGAGGACGTACATCACCACGTTGAGGAAGAGCAGGCGGGCAACCCAGGGTGTCATGCGGCCTCGAGCAGGATCCGGCGGACGGCGTCGGTGCGATATCGGAAGATGTGCGCCAGCTGGCGCCTGATGATCGGATGGACCAGTTGGCCCAGCGGCCCGAACGGCAGGCGATAGCGGACCTCGTCCTCGATCAGCGTCCCCGCCGGCGTTTCCGTGAACTTATGCCGGTGAATCCATTGCGCGTAAGGGCCCTTCAGCTGGAGGTCCTCGAATTCGAACGGCGGGTCCCACCGGGAGATCTCCGTGCGCCAGCGCATGGGGAAGCCATGCAGGCGGATCCGGTAGTCGATCAGCGCACCTGCGCGCATCGCGATGGGGAGGGGGGAGCGGATCTCGAAGCCCAACCCGGGCGGCGTGATCCGGCCGAGGTTCGAGGCGTCGGCGAAGAACGGGAAGACCTGGTCACGCGGGAGCGGGAGGAGCAGCTCGGCGCGGAGGAGATGTTCGGGGGATAGCGGCATGTACCGTCTACCCCCCGAAGCGGCTCCGGGGTCCCGCGGGCCTACGGGTTGGCCGGCGCGGTCGTCACCTCGGCGCTGGCCGAGGCGTTGCTGCTGTTCCAGGTATCGAACTGGGCCAGCCAGGTGCCGTTCACCTTCTTCCACGCGACCAGGTACTTCCCGTTGTCCGTGAAGGAGGCGCCGCTGGCGGCCGGGATGGTCGTGACCCAGGTCCCTTCCTCCACCGCGAGGTCTCCCGAGGCGGCGATCACGATGGTGTTGGGAGTGACGACGAAGGTGGCCTTGAGCGGTTCCAGGCCCGCGAGCATCTGCTCGAGATAGGCCGTGCCGGTCTGCCGGCCCTGGTTCGGCGGCAGGAGGACGGCATCCGGGGCGTAGATGGCCGCGGCGGCGGAATCGTCGTAGGCCGCGATGGCGGCGTTGAAGGCGGCCACCTGGGCGCGGATGGCCGCCTCTTCCGCGGCCACGTCCACCTTCGGGGCGGCGGGCTGGCAGGCGGCGAGGAGGCCGAGCAGCGACAACGTGGGAGCGAGGCGGTGCATGCGGACTCCTATGGCTTGGCGGCCGCAGGGGCGGGCGGCGGCGGGTTGTCGCTGTTCCAGATGTCGGTCTGCATCAACCAGGTGCCGTCGATCTTCTTCCACGCCACGAGGTACTTCCCGTTGTCATTGAGCGTAGTGCCGTCCGGCATCGGGTTGCTCCAGGTCCAGGTGCCCTCCTCGAACGCGATGTCCCCGGACGCGGCGACCACCACCGTCGCCGGCGTGATGGTCAGGGTCACCTTGGCCGGCTCCAGCACGCCGAAGAACTGCTCGATCGCTGCCCGGCCGGTCAGCTTTGGCATGTTGGCAGGCAGGAGGCCGGCGTCGGGCGCATAGACCGCGCCGATGGCCGCCTCGTCGTATCCGGTAATGCCCGCCTGGAGGGCGGCGATCTGCGCGCGGATGGCGGTCTCTTCCGCGGCGACATCAACCTTGGGGGCGGCCGGCTGGCAGGCGGCCAACAGCACGAGGAGCGAAACAGCGGTACCGACCTGGCGCATACGAGCTCCGGAAGGAGGGGAGGAAGCGGTGCAGTATGCACGCCACCTGCGCGATGCACCAGTCCCCCGTGCTTGCCAAGCCGCCCTGCGGGTGCGAACATATCGGGCGCCCGCACCCACCGTCCACCTCCAGCCGAGTCCTCGATGACCCTCCCGCCGTCCGCCCGCGCCCTCCTGGCCCCGATCCTGTTGGCCGCCGCGGCCGCCCCGCGGCCCGTTGCGGCACAGGACACCGCGCCGAATACCCTGACTGCCGCCGAGCGGTCGGCGGGGTGGCGGCTCCTGTTCGACGGCACCAGCACCGCGGGCTGGCGCGGCTACCGGATGGCGACGATGCCGGCCGGCTGGCAGGCAAGGGACGGCGCGCTCACCCGCGTGAGCGAGGCGGCGGACATCATCACCATCGATCAGTACGCCAGCTTCGAGCTGACGCTCGAGTGGCGGATTTCTCCCAAGGGCAACAGCGGCATCATGTATCGCGTGACGGAGGCGGACAGCAACAGCTACGAAACCGGCCCCGAGTACCAGGTCCTCGACGACGAGGGCCACCGCGACGGGCTCTCGCGACTGACGGCGGCCGGCGCGGTGTACGGCCTCTACCCGGCGCCGGACAGCCTGGTCCGGCCAGTGGGGGAGTGGAACCAGGCGCGCATCGTGGTGAAGGGCGACAGCGTGCAGCACTGGCTCAACGGCACGGAAGTGGCGCACTACGTCCTCGGCGGCGCCGACTTCAACGAGCGGGTGGCGAAGAGCAAGTTCGCCAAGTGGCCCGGCTTCGGGAAAGCGTCGAAGGGGTACATCGCGCTGCAGGACCACGGGGACTGGGTGGCCTACCGGAACATCAAGATCCGGGTGCTGCCGTGAGCAGAGAGACGGCGGGGGAGCGGGGTAGCGGGGAAGGGGTGAAGCTGAAGCTGTCGGTGATGATGTTCCTGCAGTTCTTCATCTGGGGCGCCTGGTTCGTCACCATGGGCACCTACCTCGGCACCACGCTGCAGTTCGACGGCGGACAGATCGGGCTGGCCTACGGTGCGCTGGCCATCGCCGCCATCGTGTCGCCCTTCTTCGTTGGCATGGTGGCCGACCGCTTCTTCGCCACGGAACGGATCCTGGCGCTGCTCCACCTGCTGGGCGCCGCGGTGCTCTGGTATGCCTCCACGCGCACCTCGTTCGGCGCATTCTACCCGGCGCTGATCGGTTACGGCCTCTGCTACATGCCCACGCTGGCACTCACCAACTCCATCGCCTTCGATCACGTGCGTGACCCGGGCAGGGAATTTCCGGCCATCCGCGTGCTGGGCACCATCGGCTGGATCGTGGCGGGGCTGGTCGTAGGAAGGATGGGGCTCGAGGCCACCGCGGCCCCGATGCGGCTGGCCGCCGGCGCCTCCGTGGCCCTGGGGCTCTTCTGCCTCCTGCTGCCGCACACCCCGCCGCACGCCGCCGGCAAGCCGTTCAGCGTGCGCGACGTCCTGGGCCTCGACGCGCTGGCGCTCCTCAAGGACCGCTCGTTCGCCACCTTCGTCCTCGGGTCGTTCCTGCTCTGCATCCCGCTGCAGTTCTACTACGCGTTCACCAACCTGTACCTCAACGAGATCGGCCTCGCCGAGCCGGCCAGCAAGATGACACTCGGCCAGATGTCCGAGATCGGGTTCATGCTCCTGCTGCCGTGGTTCCTGTCCCGACTCGGCGTGCGGCGCATCCTGCTGATCGGCATGCTCGCCTGGGCAGTGCGGTACTTCTTCTTCGCCAACGGAAACACCGGATCGGCGCTCTGGATGCTCTACGCCGGCATCCTGCTGCACGGCATCTGCTACGACTTCTTCTTCGTGACCGGCCAGATCTACACCGACGAGCAGGCCGGCCCGAAGATCCGGGCCGCCGCGCAGGGCTTCCTGGCCTTCCTGACGCAGGGGGTCGGCTACCTGATCGGGGCCTGGGCGTCCGGTCGGGTGGTCCAGCATTTCGTCCTGCCCGACGGCGGGCACGACTGGCACGGCATCTGGCAGGTGCCCGCCATCGGCGCCGTGGTCATCCTGCTGGTTTTCGCGGTTCTCTTCCGGCCCGCCGCCGCGCGGGCCTCCACCCCGGCCTGACGGACTCCATCATGACGACGACCAAGACCACCCGGCGCGACTTCGTGGGCAGCGTGGCGGCCGCGGGCACGGCGTTCACCATCGTGCCGCGCCACGTGCTCGGCGGCCCGGGGTTCACCGCCCCCAGCGACAAGCTCAACGTCGCCTGCATCGGCGTGGGCGGCATGGGAGAGGCCGACGTGAAGGGCATGGCGGGCGAGAACATCTACGCGCTCTGCGACGTGGACCTCAAGGCAGCGGAAGACACCTTCCGGAAGTACCCGGCGGCCAAGAAGTACCGCGACTACCGGGAGATGCTGGACCAGGAACAGAAGAACATCGACGCGGTGACCATCACGATTCCCGACCACGGCCACGCCGCGGCCACGATGATGGCGCTCCGCCTCAACAAGAACGTCTACTGCCAGAAGCCGCTGGCCCGCACGCTCACCGAGGTGCGGACGGTCCGGGCGCAGGCCGCCAAGACGAGGGTGGCCACCCAGATGGGCAACCAGGGTCACGCCGGCGACGGCGTGCGGATCCTCCGCGAGTGGATCGAGGCCGGCGTCATCGGCACGGTGCGCGAGGTCCAGTACTGGACCAACCGGCCGATCTGGCCGCAGGGGCTCGAGCGGCCCACCGACCTGCACGTGCCGCCCCTCACCCTCGACTGGAACCTCTGGCTCGGCCCGGCGCCGGAGCGGCCGTACAACCCGGCGTACGCTCCGTTCCGCTGGCGCGGCTGGTGGGACTTCGGCACCGGCGCCCTCGGCGACATGGCCTGCCACGGCATGGACGCGGCGTACTGGATCCTCGACCTCGGCTATCCGGAGCGCATCGTCCCCGAGTCGACCCAGCTCTACCTGGAGACTGCGCCCAAGTCGAGCCGGGTGGAGTACCAGTTCCCGGCCAAGGGCAACCGCCCGGCGGTGAAGGTCGTCTGGCGCGATGGCGATCTCCGGCCGCCGAAGCCGCAGGGCCTGCCGATCACGATGGAGTGGCCGCCCGCCGACATCGGCGGACAGCTCTGGATCGGGGATGGCGGCGCCTTGATTGCCGGGATGTACGGCGAGGATCCCGTCCTGCTCGACCCGAAGCGCGACGCCGAGGTGCGGGCCAATCCGCCGCTCGTGGTGTACCCGCGGTCGAAGGGGGTGTACGACGAGTGGATCACGGCTTGCAAAGGGGGGCCGGCCGCGCTGTCGAATTTCGACGGCCACGCCGGGAACCTGACGGAGATGGTGCTGCTGGGGTGCCTGGCCATTCGTGCGGGCCAGACCCTGCAGCTCGACCCGGCCACCGGCAACGTGACCAACATGACGCTGCCGGAGAGGTGGATTACGCCGGAATATCGAAAGGGGTGGACGCTCTAGGGGCGCCAGGTTCCTTTGGCGACTTTCGGCACGAACGCGTCGAGCCCACGCGGCGGGAACTTGACGGTCTTCCCCGACTCCGCGCTCATGTAGGCCGCCATCAGGGTACGCACCACCTCGACGCCGTCGTCGAAGGTGAGCTTGGGCTCCTCGAGGCCGAGGAACACGCGCACGAAGTGCCGGTCCTCGGCCTCGTAGCCGTAGGCCATCGGCTCGTTGGCCACCACCGGCATCTGCCCCTGCTCCGCATTCTGCTTCTCGACCAGGTCCTCCCCCTCCCGCCCCGACACCTCCCGGCTGAAGAAGAGCTTGAGCCCGCTGTCGAGGGTATTCCAGGTCATGGAATACTCCGGCCCGAGCAGTTCGGCCGAGAGCCGGAGCCCAGCGCCGACGAAGCTCCACGAGGTGGTGGCCTCGCCGAGCACCGTGTGGCCGTCGCTGGTCTCGAACTCGATGGTCACGCTCGCGAAGTCCTCGGCGGGGTGCCGGGCGTAGTCCACCGATGGGCCCATCGTCTTCTTGAGCCGGCGCACATACTCCGGCCTTGACCACTTGAGGCTCGCGATCCGGCCGGTGACGCCGACCGGCCGCACCGACGAGCGCGGCGCGCCGGGCTTGGTGAGCAGGTGGCGCACTACTTCCACCGAGTGGCACATCATGTCGTTCAGCACGCCGCCGCCCTGCAGCTTGCCCTGCCAGAACCACGGCATGTGCGGGCCGCTGTGTTCCTCCGCCGCGCGCGCAAGGTAGGGGCGGCCGGTCGTGGCGGCGCCGCGGGCCCAGATCAGCGTCCGGCCGTGCTCCACCTGCGGGCTGAAAAGCTGGTTTTCGAGGTAGCCGTGCTTGAGCCCCGCCTTCCTGGTGAGCGAGGCCACCTGCTTCGCTTCCTTGACGGTGCGGGCCAGGGGCTTTTCGCAGGCCAGTCCGAGGAGCTCGCCGCGGCCGCGGAGGACGGTGTCCGCGATTTCCTCGACGTTGGCGAGCCGCGCGTGGTTGGGCCCGCACAGCCAAATCGCGTCGATGGCGGGGTCGGCCACCATGGCGGCGATGGACTTGAACGCCCGAGCACGGCCCACGTCGAGCTTGCGCGCCAGGGCGGCGGCGCTGTTGGCGTTGGCCTGGTTGGGGCTCCAAACGCCGAGCACGTCGGCGTCGCGCACCCCCTGCCAGGCCTGCATGTGAAAGCGGGTGTTGAATCCGCTGCCGATGAACCCTACGCCCAACCGACGCTTGGCCATGACGACTCCGCTCAGGTGTAGCTGACGCCCAGCTTCTTGAGCTGGGGCTCGGGGCATCCGGTCCACTCGGTCACGAAGGTGTTGCCGATGTACTTGAGGTCCTCGACGCCCACCTGGCTCGACCAGTAGCCGGTGGCGGTCAGGTTCCGGAACTCGTTGAAGAACTTTGCCGCCTCCTCGAACTCCGGTTTGGCCTGCTTCGGCCACGCGATGTCGTCGAGGATGGCCTTCTGCTGCCCCTCCGAGGCGGCCACGAACGGCGCGCCGAAGCGCGACTGGGACTCGGTGTCCAGCCAGGCGAGGCCCCCGCGCATCCGGTCCCGGTTGTCCATCTCCTCTGCCATGACGAAATCCATGAACTCCGGCACGCCCGCCTCGCCGGCGTTGGGGCCGCGACTGTCGGCCGGCAGCGTGAGGTCGGCCAGCACGGTCACGGTGGCGTACTCGTCGGCGGTGAAGAAAGTGGGGGTGTAGGGCGCGGCGCGCTGGGCCGCCTTGCGCAGCGTCTCGGGCCGGCAGCCGGTGGCGCCGGCGGCGAGGGCCAGCCCGAGGAGGCCGAGCACTTCACGTCGGGAGAGGTCGCTCACAGGGCCCCCTGGCGGCGCTGGGCCGCGATGTACTCGGAGGTGCGCATCGAGAGCGCCAGGATGGTCCAGGTCGGGTTCTTGTCCGCCTGCGACACGAACGGCCCGCCGTCGGCCACGAAGAGATTCTTGACGCCGTGGGCCTGGCAGTTGGCGTTCACCGCCGACTTGTCAGGGTCGTTGCCCATCCGGACGCAGCCCAGCTCGTGGATGATCTGGCCCCCCGTGGCGATGCCGTAGCCCTGCTCCTTCGTGGGCATCGGGCTGAACACCTCGCCGCCCATCTCGGCGATGAGCGCCCGGAAGGTCTCCTGCATGTGCTTGACCTGCTTGTACTCGTAGTCGCTCCACTTCCAGTGGAATTTCAGGACCGGGATGCCCCACTGGTCCTTCACCTCGGGGTCGATCTCGCAGTAGGAGTCGGCGTTTGGGATCATCTCGCCGCGCCCGCTGAAGCCGATGGTGGTGCCGTAGAGCCGGCGGTAGGAGTCCTTGAGCGCCTTGCCGTAGCCACCGAATTCCGGGTAGTTGTCGATGCCGCCCATGAAGCCGTAGCTCGGCTGACCCCGGCCGCCCCAGATCTCGATATGGTAGCCGCGCGGAAAGTCGAGCGTCTTGTTGCTCAGCCACCAGGGGCTGTAGAGGTGCCCGCCCCCCACGCCGTCCTCGTTGTGGGGAATGCCGTTCTCCAGCCTGGGAATGAACCCCGCCACATCGGTGCCGGTGGTGTCGGTCAGGTACTTGCCGACCACCCCGCTCGAGTTGGCCAGGCCGTGGGGAAACCGGCGGCTCTTCGAGTTGAGGAGCAGCCGGGCGGACTCGCAGGCGCTGGCGGCCAGCACGATCACTTTCGCCTTGACCTGCTGGTCGGTGCCGGTGGCCTTGTCCACGTACACCACGCCGTCGCAGAGGCCGTTGGCGCCGAGTGTCACCTCGCGCGCCATGGCGTTGGTGATGAGGGTGAGCTTGCCGGTGGCCATGGCCGGCGGCAGGAGGACGTTGGTGGAGGAGAAGTTGGCGTTGACCGCGCAGCCGCGGTTGCACTGCCCGCAATAGTGACAGGCGGGGCGGTTCCCGAGCGGCTGGGTCAGGATGGAGAGGCGCGCCGGGATGCAGGTCACCTTGAGGTTGTCGCACGCCTGCTTGACGAGCAGCTCATAGCAGCGGGGCTTGGGCGCCGGGAGGAAGTGGCCGTCGGGCTCGTTGGGCAGCCCTTCGGCGCTGCCGAAGACGCCAATCAGGTCATCCACCTGGTCGTAGTAGGGGGCGAGGTCGTCGTAGCCGATGGGCCAGTCGTCACCCAGGCCGTCGAGGCTCTTGCGGCGGAAGTCGTCGGGGCCGAACCGGAGCGAAATGCGGCCCCAGTGGTTGGTGCGCCCGCCGACCATCCGCGCCCGCCACCAGCCGAACTCCGACCCGGGTGCGACGGTGAACGGCTCGCCCGGCAGGTTCCACCCGCCGATGCAGGCATCGAACTCGCCGAAGGGGCGTTCCTTGGTGGAGGCGCCTCGGCGGGGAGAGTTGAACGGCCAGGTGAGCATGGCGGAGTCCGTGGTGTTGTCCCACGGGCCGCCGGCCTCCAGCAGCACCACGTCGGCGCCCGCCTTGGTCAGCATGTAGGCCGCCATGCCGCCGCCGGCGCCGGAGCCCACAATGCAGACGTCGTACACCTTCCGCTGGTCCTGGAGGGTCATCGGCTCACCACGGATTGGGGAATTCGGGAAGCTACTGCGCGAGCCAGCGACCGGCCAGCGGCACCGGCGGCTCATTCTCGAAGGCGATGGTGGCGGAGAGCGCGGAGCCGCCGCTCCCCTGCACAAACCTCACCGTGATGGGGTGGATTCCGGCGGCGAGTGCCACCATCCCGGTCCGCTCGGCCTCGGAGTGCCAGCCGTCGTTGTCCACCACGACCTTGCCGCCGATCTCGAGCACGCTTCCGTCATCGGAACTCAGCGCGAGCGTGTAGAGCCCGGCGCGCGGGACCCGGAGATAGCCGGTGAACATCAGCCCGTACGTTTCCGGGCGCTGAAACCCGGGAAGCGCCACCGCGTCGGCAGTCGCGACCCGTGCAGGCGCCCCGGCCGGTACGGCGCGGGCACCGGAGAAAGCCGCAGGGTAGTAGGCGACGCGGAGCCCGGGGCGCAAACCTCGCGACGGCATGCGCCCCGCCGGGCGCAGTGTCGTGCGGCTCACGCGCGCCTGGCGTGGCGGGCTGCTCTTGCCGCCGGGCAGGAAGACGGCGGCGGTGACCACGGTGCCCGACGAGTCCACGGTCAGCACGAGTGGTGAGCCGTAGACGGTTGACTCCGCCGTCGGCGCGCTCCCGTCGAGCGTGTACCGGATGACGCCGTCCGGCAACGGGCTGGTGAGCGTGACGATGGCCGTGTCGGCGAGCGTCAGCCGGTCGCGCTCCAGCCCGATCACGTTCGGCGGGCGGTAGTTGACGCCCATGCGGTCTAGCGCGGCGAGCGCGCCCGGAAGCCGCGCCACGAAGCTCGCCCAGTCGCGCACCGAGGCGGGGCTCCAGGTCACCTCCGCCATCGCGAGCATCCGGGGGAACACCATCCACTCCACCCGGTCGGGGGTCTTGAGGTACTCGGTCCACACGTTGCCCTGCGCGCCGAGCACGTGCACCGCCTGTTCCGGGGTCAGTACCGCCGGGACCGGCTCGAAGGAGTAGACCCGTTCGAGCGGCAGGTTGCCGCCGCCGGAGAAGGGCTCGAGCCCCGGCTCTCCCTGCGCGTAGTCGAAGTAGGCGTGGCTGGTGGGCGTCATGATCACGTCGTGGCCCTGCTGTGCGGCGGCGATGCCGCCGCTCACCCCGCGCCAGCTCATGACCGTGGCCTCGGGCGCCAGGCCGCCCTCCAGAATTTCGTCCCAGCCGATCAGCCGGCGGCCGTGCGCATTGAGGAACCGCTCGATCTGCTGGGTGAACCAGCTCTGCAGCTCCTCCTCGTTCTTCAGGTTCTGCGATCGAATCAGCGACTGGGCCAGGTCGCTCGATTTCCACCGGGCCTTGGGCGCCTCATCGCCGCCGATGTGGATGTAGGGGCCGGGGAAGAGCGCCATCACCTCGGTGAGTACGCCTTCCAGGAAGGCGAAGGTGGCGTCGCTGGGGCAGAGGATGTCCTCATCGACGCCCCACATGGTGCTGACCTCGAAGGGCCCCGCCGTGCAGGCCAGCTCGGGGTAGGCGGCGATGGCCGCCTGCGCGTGGCCCGGCATCTCGATTTCCGGGACGATCGTGATGTGTCGTGCCGCGGCGTACGCCACCACGCGGCGGATCTCCTCCTGCGTGTAGAAGCCGCAATAGCGGGTGCTGTCGCCGATGTAGGGGTCGAAGTTCCGCTCCACCACCGTTTCGCGCCGGCAGGAGCCGACCTCGGTGAGCTTCGGGTAGCCGGCGATCTCGATGCGCCACCCCTGGTCGTCGGTCAGGTGCCAGTGGAAGGTGTTGAACTTGTACCGGGCAAGGAGGTCGATGTACCGCTCGACGAATTCCACCGGGAAGAAGTGCCGGGCCACGTCGAGGTGCATGCCCCGGTAGGGAAACCGGGGCGCGTCGGAAATGCGGATCTCGGGCACAGTCCCCGCCGGCCCGGCGTGGAGCAGCTGGCGAAAGGTCTGGAGCCCGTAGAAGAGGCCGGTCTGGGTCGGGGCCTCGATGACAACACCCGAACCGGTGGTGAATAGGCGGTACCCTTCGCGCCCGAGCGACGAGTCGGGTGCGGTGAGCCGCAGGGTGAGGCCAACTTCTGGAGTGGGGGTGCTGGTGAGCGCGGGCCGCCATCCGAGCTCGGCCTCGAGCAGGTCACTGGCGTAGGCGCCGAGCGAATCCAGCTCCCCGGGGCGCGGTGCTTCGAGCCGAAGAGTGTGTCCGAGGGCCGCCGACCCGCTGCCCCGGACGACCTCGCGAGGATAGGGGATGAGCGGGAGCGGAGCCTGTGCGCTAGCGTCGGCGGCGAGGGCAACCAGCAGGAAGAGGAACGACAGCATCGGGCGAGAATGCAACCTATTTCTCCTCGACGTCCGCCACCCAGATGTCCGCCTGGTGCTCCCCGGCGATGAAAAAGAACCGGGTGCCGTCGGTGACGAAGTTGCCCCGGGTGGTCCAGGGATCAGCTGGCTCGAAGGAGACGACCTTTCGGAGCGTGCCTCTCGCCGGGTCGATGGACCAGAAGGCAGGGTCTCCGAGCGAGTCGGGAGAAGCGCTGTACAGTGTCCGGCCATCGGGGCCCATCTGGGCCCAGTTGGGCCTGAACCACGGCGGTGCCCTGAAGAGCACACTTGGGGCACCTCCACCAGTGGGAACGGCCGTCAATTCAAGCACGCTGTCTCCCCTCCACACGAGGTAGGCGGCGCGGTCGGGGGTAAGAAAGGCCGTGACTCCCTGGCCCAGACTCGTGGGCGGTCCCCAGGGCGACGACGGCGAATCTCGCTTGATCTCCACCAGTTCCAGAATGCGCCCGTCCCCCCGCGAGTAGGCGAGTGTGTTGTTGTCCGGACCCCAGGCCGCGTACCTGTCACCCAGTGTGTCGGTGGTGACCTGCGCCAGGCCGGTGCCGTCGACGTTCATGGTGAAGATGTCGCGGTTGCCGGTCCGGAAGGAGTGAAACGCAATCTGCGATCCATCGGGCGACCAGTTGGCGCTCAGGTCGTCCGCGGGGTCGTCGGTCAGCTGCCGCGGCGTGCCGCCGTCGGAAGAGACGATGAAGAGGTCGCCGTTGCCGTTGAGGTCGGAGTCATAGAGCAGCCACTTGCCATCGGGGGAGAGGCGCAGCACCTCGGTGGCCTGGTTGCCGCGGGTGATCGGCACCGCCGAGCGCGCACTCACGCTCCCCGTGGCCGAAAGCCGGGCCATCCAGATGTTGAGGTCGCGGGTGTACTTCGAATAGGCCAGCCGTTTCCCGTCGGGCGAAAGGGCAAAGGTGTGGGCGTCGAGCCCGGTCGTGACTCGTTTCGGCGCGCCGTCGGCACGTCCGCCCCGGTCGATCCGCTGGAGGTAGATGTCGCGGCCGCCTCCGCCGCTCGAGAGGTACAGGAGGGCCTTCCCGTCGGGGAGCCACGCCGGGGAAAGGTTCAAGGTCGTGGAATCGCTGATCATGACTGGGGTGCCGCCGCCGGCGGGCATCACGAAGACGGTGCTCGCCGCCAGGTTGCCGAATCCCGGCCCGCTGTAGGCGAACGCGGAGTTTCCCCGGACCCCGGCGAGCCAGCGGCCATCCGGAGACCAGGCCAGGGAATGGACATCCAGCACGCGGGCCAGCAGCGTGAGGTTGCTGCCGTCCGCCGCCATGACGAGCACGCTGTCGCCCTGTTCGAATGCGATGCGGGCCCCATCGGGTGACCACTTGGGGGCTTGGGGGAGGCTCCCGCTGTAGGGCGCACTGTGGAGCCGACGGACATCGCCGCCGGTCGGAGGCATCGTGACGATACTCGCCCCGGTGCGGTCGTACGAGACGAACACCAGTCTCCGCCCGTCGGGCGCCCACGCCGGCGAGATCTGTGCACTGGGAATGCTGTCGGTGATGTTGACGGCCCGCCCACCATCGGTGGGCTGGAGGAAGATATTCGCGGTGTTCCCGGAAACTCCCACGTACGCCAGGAACTGCCCGTCGGGCGAGATGGCCGGCAGGATCTCCAGCCCCTGCGCGCTGGTGAGCCGGGTGGTCTTGGTCAGCGCCACTTCCGGGACACTTCCGGCCCGCCGGGTGAGCAGCATGCCCGCGCTCCCCAGCACGATGACCAGCGCGGCCACCCTAACCGCACGCTTGCGACCCGCCGGCACCAGGGGCGCCACGCCGGTCACCGGCTGGGTGTATGTCGGTGTCATCCCCCCGCTCGGCGTGGCAAGCGGTTCCAGGGCGGCCACCAGCTCGTCCGCACTCTGGAATCGGTCGGCCGGTCGCTTGGCCAGGCACTTCATTACCAGCGCCTCGAAGGCCGGCGAAATGCCCGGCCGGAGCCGGGAGACCGCCTCCGGCGTCTGCATCACGTGCGCGGCCAGCGTTTCCTGCGGCGTGCGGCCGCTGAAGGGCGTCCGGCCGGTCAACAGCTCGTACGCGAGGACGCCGAGCGCATAGATGTCCACCCGGTGGTCGAGATGCGGATCGGCGGCCGCCTGCTCCGGGGCCATGTAGGCGGGAGTGCCGAGGGCCACGCCGGCGGTCGTGAGCTGCTGGCGGCCGGTGGCTTCGCTCACCGCCTTGGCCACGCCGAAGTCGCTCACCAGGGCGTGGCGGCCGGAGAGAAGAATGTTCTCGGGCTTGATGTCGCGGTGCGCCACGCCGTGTTGATGCGCGTGGGCCAGGGCGTCGGCCACCTCGACCAGGATCCGGATGGCGTCGTGGATCGGGAGCTCGCCGGTGCGGGCCAGTCGGTCGCGGAGGGTTTCCCCGTCCACGTACGGCATGGCGTACCAGAGAAATTCCGCGCCGCCGTCCGCGCCCTTGCCGGACGCTCCGCTGTCGAATAGGGGCAGGATGTGGGGGTGCTGGAGCTGGGCGGCAACTTCGATTTCGCGGAAGAACCGGTCGGGCCCGAGCGACGCCGCGAGCTCTGGGCGGAGAACCTTGACCGCCACCTTCCGGCGGTGCTTCAGGTCCTCCGCCAGGTACACCGTGGCCATGCCGCCCTGGCCTAGCTCCCGCTCGATCCGGTAATGGTCGGCCAGGGCGGCAGTGACGCGCTCGATGGGGGTGGTCATTGCCTCGTAAGATGGGGCTCACCCGGCTCCGGCGCGAGTGGGGCGGCGTTATCCTTCAGCGAACGACGAACCCCTCGCCGGAGCTTCCATGCGCCAGCCTGCCGTGCTCGCCAGCCTGCTCGTCTCACTGGCGGCCCCGCTCGCCGCCCAGACCACCTGGGAAATCACCCCGACCATCGGCTACCGCTACGGCGGCACGGTGAACAGCGAAACCGGCAAGTTCGCCGCCAACGACGGCCTCGCCTGGGGCGGCACCATCGGCTACCGGGTCAAATCTGACGGGTTGGTGGAGTTCGTGTACAGCCGGCAGGACACCGACATCCGCTTCGACCCTGACATTGGCGCCGAGGTGACGATCGGCGACGCCGCCATCGAGTACTTCCAGCTCGGCGGGGCGCTCGAGTTCGGGCACAACGAGAAGACCAAGCCGTTCTTCGCGCT
The DNA here is from genome assembly GCA_964571795.1 of uncultured Gemmatimonadaceae bacterium. Lineage (GTDB taxonomy): Bacteria > Gemmatimonadota > Gemmatimonadetes > Gemmatimonadales > GWC2-71-9 > SPDF01. The sequence goes on from CAZNDK010000022.1 coordinate 22,092, forward strand.
GACCGTCGGCGCCACCCATCTTTCCCCACAATCGTCCGCGCTGGGAGACGACTGGCGCTTCTCGTTCGGTGGCGCGCTCGGCGTGAAGACCTACCTCAGCCGCCACGTCGGGCTCCGCGCCCAGGCCCGGATCTGGATGAGCACCCTCTCGAGCGACAGCGACTTCTGGTGTACCCTGCCCGGCGGCTGCGTCATCGTCGCGTCGAACGCCGTGTTCTTTACCCAGGGCGAGTTCAGCGGCGGGCTAATCTTCGTCTTCTAGCCCTGCTTTGGCAGGCCTCCTCGGGTTGGTCCTCCGGGCCTGCAGTTCTCGCCCCCTCCGCGCCACGGTCGCTCCGGGGGACTCGAACTGACGGCCCTCCGGACCAATCCCTTCGTCGGCCGACCGCCAATGATCGATGCGATCGCGCCCCGAAGACCGGACTGCTCCGGAGGCACGTGAGTTCACGGGTTGCCTCTGTGCGGGATCTGTCCACCAGGTGTGAACTCCAGTGCCGGAGGAGCAGGCTAGTTGAGGGGCGCGTACACCCAATCGTCGACGACCCCGACGACCGCAGCCCCATCCTCAGTCCTTTTTCGAGTACACCGGTAGCGCCGGCGCCGCACCAGATGGGGCCACCCAGTCCATCCCCACCGCCGCCGCCATCGTGGCCGCCACCTGCGATTGGGTCACGATCGGCACGTTGCGCCGCTCGCCGAGCCCGGGAACGCCCGGCCCCATCACGGCGATCCAGATATTCTCCGCCCCTTCGACGTCCTTCCCATGGTCGGTCCAGTCCTTGAGCCCGCTTCCTCGGCCGTGATCGGTGGTGATGATGAAGGTCGTTCGGCCGGCGTACTCGGGCATGGCCTGCATCGCGTTCCAGAGGTCGCGGATGAAGCCGTCCACGTGGTGCGCCGCGGCCAGGTACTGGTCGTAGCGCCGTGAGTGGGCCCACTCGTCGGTTTCGCCGAAGCCGAGGTAGAGCACGCGCGGCCGCTCGGTGCGGAGGTACTCCATGACCACCGACTGGAGGAACGCGTCGTACGGCATCCCGGCCCAGACCCGCGTCGTGCTGGCGTAGAGGCTGTCGAGCTGGAGGCGAGCGGGATCGGAAGAGCCAGGGAAGGGGAGTTCCCAGCCGGCGCGTACCACCATCTTTTCGCGTTCACGATGGAAGATGGGCGCGAACACGTCCCAGGTCCCGAACGCCGCCACCCTGTTGGTAAAGCCAGGCTGGGTGGCCAGCCACCCGAACACGGTCAGGTTTGGGTTCGGGCCGTAGTTGTTCTTGTCGATCCGCGGATCGGGCCGCCCGGTCAGCATCTCGTTGTAGCCGGGGTAGGAGAACTTCAGCCCGTTCGTGACCACGGCGGAGCTGCCCAGCGCCCGGTTTCCGTAGATCTCCCCGTCGCGCGCGATGACCCCCCACATGAACGGCAGGAGCGCCCGGCGGTTGGCGTCGGCGTTCCCGACCAGATAGGCCCGTCGCACCGCCGCCGTGTCATCCACGCCGCCGAACTCCTCGTTGTTGAGCGCCGCGTCGGCGCCGCCGAAGAGCTCCTGCCAGCGGAATCCGTCGGTGACGATCAGCACGACGGCGTGGCCGGTGCCGGGCGCGGTCTGCGCCGCCGCCGGCGCGGCAGCGGCCGCGACCCCGAACCACAGGACCGCGGCCGCCGCGGCGGCTCGAGCGAATGGCACCGTCAACCCTTCTTGCCTCCCAAACGACCGAGAAGGCCACCCAGGGCGCCAGCCACGAGGCCGCTGCCGCCGCCCACCGCGAGGATGCTCATCGGCACATCACCGAGCTGGTTGGAGACGATGGTGCCGAGGAGGGCGCTGATGCCGCCGGCCAGGGCGCCGCCGCCGGCGGCTCCGCCCGCGCCGGGTTGCGGATTCATGCGCGTGGCCAGGAAGCCGGTGATTAGCGACAGCGTCGTGCCGATCGGGCCGAACTGGAGCGCGACCGTCTCGTTATTGTGGCCGATCAACACCATGGCCACCTGCAGCACCGTGCCGATCAGCGTGGGCTTCAGCAGCCCTTTCATCATGCCATCGCTCATTGCGGGTCTCCTGTGTGTCGGGGGGGAGTCAGACAAGGCAGATCTCGTAGGCCTGCCGCAGCGATTCCATCGGCGGGCGGGTCGGTTCGAACTCGTGCGCCACGTAGCCCTGGAATCCCGTGCCCTTGATGGCCTCGCAGATGGCGTGGTAGTTGAGCTCCTGGGTCCCGTCGATCTCGTGGCGACCGGGCACGCCGCCGGTATGAAAGTGCCCGAGCCAGGCCGCGTTGGTCTGGATGGTCCGGATGATGTCGCCTTCCATGATCTGCATGTGGTAGATGTCGTAGAGCAGCTTGACCCGCGGGGAGTTGACCGCCGAGACGACCGACACGCCGTATCCCGACCGGTCTCCCATGTAGTCCGCGTGGTCCACCCGGCTGTTGAGCAACTCCATGCAGATGGTCACCCCCGACTCCTCGGCCAGCGCCTTGATCCGGTTGAGTCCCTCGATGCAGGCGTCGCGGCCGGCATCGTCGGCGCGTCCGCGCCGATTGCCGAACATCGCGATCACGTTCGGTACGCCGGCCGCCGCGGCGCGCGGCAGCGTGGCCTCGAGCTCCCGCAACAGCATCGCGTGGTTGGCCGGGTCGTTGAACCCGGTGGTGAGAAAGTCCCGCCGGGCGGTGGGGTAGCCCATCGAGCAGACCAGCCCCGCCTCGGCCACCACCGGCCACTGCTCCGGCTGCAACAGGTCCACCGCGCTGAACCCGATGGCCTTGAGCTCCCGCGCGAACTGCGGGAGGGGAATCGACTCGAACGGCCAGTAGGACACCGACTGCTTCAGTGGAGCCGCCGAGGTGCCGCCGACGGACATTCGTGATTCCTGGGCGTCCGCGGTCCCGGTTCTGGGGACCGAGCCGAGGACGACGGCGCCGGCGGAGGCGGCCAGCATCTCCCTCCGCGTCATCCGGCGCTCACGCATTCGAGAACCGCAGCGCCCTGAGGTAGGCGTAGCTTGCCGCAATCGACGCGAACGGGTCGCCCGGCTCGTCGTGCTCCACAAACTCGTGCTTGATGCCAGCCTGTTTCCGGTGTGCGAAGATCGCCGTCCAGTCGATCGTCCCCTGGCCGACGTCCACCATCTGGCCGGTGGCGGTGCGGTCCTTCACGTGCACCAGCGGGAAGCGGCCGGGGTACTTGGCGAAGTAGGCCAGCGGGTCCTTGCCGCCGTCCGTGGTCCAGTAGAGGTCCATCTCGTAGCAGACCAGCTCCGGGTCGGTATGCTGAAGGAGCACGTCGTACGGGACCTGCCCCTCCAGGGGGACCATTTCGTAGGCGTGGTTGTGATACCCGAACCGGAGGCCGGCGGCGTTGGCCTGGCGCCCGAGCCCGTTGAAAATGTCCGCGATGCGCTTGTAGTCCTCGATCGAGCTGCGGCGCGCCGCGTCGATCCAGGCCACGACCAGGTACTTGTGTCCCACGGTGTGAGCCGCCTCCACCGTCGCGCTCCAGTCCTTCTCGAGTACCTCGAGGTCGATGTGCTCGGCGGGCGCGGTCAGGCCCGACCCCTTCAGGGAGGCCCTCACCTCCGCCGGTGTCCGCCCCATGTAGCCCGCGAACTCCACCTCCTTGTATCCGATGGCGGCGACCTTCTGCAGCGTCCCGCTGAAATCCGCTTTGAGCGCGTCGCGGACGGTATAGAGCTGGACCCCGAGCTTCTTCAGCCGGTCGGCGCGGGAAGCCACCGGCCATCCCGGCAGCGCCGCCGCCGCGGCCGTCCCCATCGCGTACAGCACATCCCGGCGCGAGGCCATCAGAGCTCTCCCCGGTTGATGCTCGCCACGGCGAAATCCGCTGCCCGGGCGGTGAGCGCCATGTAGGTGATGGACGGATTCTGGTTGGCGGAGGACGCCATGCATGCGCCGTCGGTCAGGAAGAGGTTCTTCACGTCGTGCGCCTGGTTGTGGGCATTGAGCACCGAGGTGGCCGGGTCCCGCCCCATGCGGGCGGTGCCCATTTCGTGGATGGTGAGGCCGGGCGGGTTGTCCTCGACGTACGACCGGATGTCCGTGGCGCCCGCCGCCTCCAGCATTTCCGCCGCGGTCACCGACATGTCCTGGAGCATCGCCCGCTCGTTTTCCCGCCACCGGCAGTGGATGCGGAGTGCGGGGATTCCCCACTTGTCCTTCACGACGGGGTCGAGCTCGATGAAGTTTTCCGGGTTGGGCAGGCATTCCCCGAATCCGTAGAAGCCGAACCGCCACGGCCCGGGCTGCTTGAGCGATTCCTTGAACGCCTTCCCCATGCCGGGTGTCGACCCGCCCCGCCCCCAGTCGCTCCGGCCACCGCCGCCCTGGAAGGCGTACCCCCGCACGAATCCCTTGTGGGCCGCCGAAACGTTCCGGAACCGGGGCAGGTAGGTGCCGTTGGGCCGGTTGCCGTAGATCCACTCCGATTCGTAGCCCGGGATGGTGCCGCTGGCGCCGCCGCCCATGGTGTGGTCCATGAGGTTCCGCCCCAGCTGGCCGCTGGAGTTGGCCAGGCCGGTCGGGAACTCCGGGCTCGTGGAATGGAGCAGGATTCGTGTGGACTCGAGCGCCGACGCGCAGAGGAACACCACGCGGGCCTGGAATTCCATCGCCTCCATCGTCTGGCCGTCGATGACCCGCACCCCCGTGGCCCGGCCCTGCTTCGCGTCGAAGATGACACTGTGGACCACGCTGTGCGGCCGGAGCGTGAGCCGCCCCGTGGCGCGGGCCGCCGGCAGGGTCGAGCCGATGCTGTTGAAGTAGGAGTGGGTAATGCATCCCCGCTCGCAGGGACCGCAGTAGTGGCAGGCCTTGCGGCCGTTGTGGTCCTGTGTCAGGATGGCCGCCCGGCCGATCGTGAGGTGCCGCTCGCCGCCGAACGCCGTCTTCAACTTGTCCCGGACATGCCGTTCGGCGCAGTTGAGCGGCATCGGCGGCAGGAACTCGCCGTCCGGAAGCTGGGAAAGGCCCAGGCGCTCGCCGCTCACCCCGATGAAGCGCTCGACGTAGCTGTACCAGGGCGCGATGTCGGCGTACCGGATCGGCCAGTCGGTGCCGTGGCCGTCGCGGAGGTTGGCGGTGAAGTCGAGGTCGCTCCAGCGGTACACCTGCCGGCCCCACATGATGGAGCGGCCCCCCACCTGCCGGCCGCGAATCCAGCGGAACGGCTCCGATGCATCGGTGGTGTACGGGTTGTCGAGGTCGTTCACGAAGAACTTGCTGCCCCACTCGTCGCAGGCGTAGCAGTCCTTCTGCACCGGCTGCTCGCGCGCCAGCTTCTGGCGGTCGCCGTACCCCCGGAAGTGCAGCTGCCACGGCGGGACGTGCTCCACGTAGTCCCTTGCCGGGTCGATCGGCCCGCCCGCCTCGAGTACCAGCGTGTTGAGCCCACGCTCCGTCAGCTCCTTCGCGGCCCACCCGCCGCTGATCCCGGAGCCGACCACGATCGCGTCGTAGGACTTTGGCATCAGAGCCCCCCCGGCCGCGCGGCGGGGAGCGGACCGCAGCCGTCGAAGCGTCCCGGGATGGCGGGCCGGTCGAGTTCCTGGAGCGAGCCCACCGCGGAGTTGTAGTAGCCATACACGGTGAGCGACTTGAGCCGGAGCCAGAACGGCGTCGGGGCCTTGGGGTCGGCCTCCCGGGCCGCGAACGCCTCGCTTTCCACCGTTTCCAGGAGGGCCACCTGCTTGTCGCCGCCCAGCTCCACGAACCGTGCCGAGCCGACGGCGGCGCTCCGCCGGTCGAGCTCCGCCAGCCCCGCAAGGAACTGCGTCCGCTCGTCCGGGTGGTACCACTCGCCCACGATGACGTCGATAAACTCAGGCACTCCCGCCTCGGCGGCGCCGGGCGTCTCAGTGGCTGGGATGATGCAATCGACCAGCGCCGCCACCGTCGCCGCCTGCTGGGCGTCGAGCGCCTTGAACTGGTAAGGCGGGCCGCCTTGGGCGCGCTGCAGTGAGGGGTCGCCCCCGCCCTTGTCAGGCCGGCAGGCCAGTCCCGCGAGCCCGGCCGCACCGAGGAGCGACACGAGTTCCCGGCGGTCCATCATCAGGCGAGTCCCTTCAGCTTGGCCACCCACCAGCGGAGCCCCACGAACAGGAAGCGCCAGTCCTTGAAGAACTCCGGCGGCTTCCCCTCGAAGGCGTGGCCGATGAACTGGAAGATCCATCCCACCACGAACAGGGTGAGGGGAATCCGCCAGAAGCCCGGCACCCAGATGCCGACGAGGAAGAGCGGGAGCGACACGGCGATGAGCGGAATGCCGATGGTGTGGCACACCCGGTTGACCGGGTTTTGATGGCTGGTGGCGTATTGCGCGATCCATTCGTCCCAGCTCTTGCCGCCGAGCGCCATGGCGTTGCTCCTGAAGGGGCCGGCTTCAAGTGTTCAACCCAAACGGGTGCGGGGCAAGAGGGAAGATGGGGGGAAAGAAAAACCCGCCCGGCTGCGGCCGGGCGGGGTCTTCCAGGATTGCACCGTGGTGGTGCCCGGCGTTCAAGCCAGCTTTCGCTTCGCTGTCTTGCTGGTTCGCTTGGCCGGCTTCTTCAGTTGCAGCGTCGGCTGGAAGAGATACTCCGGGTCGGTGCGGCCGCCCATGGCCACCAGGGCCTCCTCCTCGTTGGGCTGGCGGTACACGAACCGCTCCCCGCGGAAGTTTCGCAGGATCACCTCTTCGTCGTTCATCGACTCCACGTATTCCGGCAAGAGCGGGATCTTGCCGCCGCCGCCCGGGGCGTCGATGACGAAATGCGGGTTGGCCAGCCCGCTGGTCCAGCCGCGGAGAGATTCCATGATCCGGAGGCCGGTTTGCACGCTGGTGCGGAAGTGCTCGGCACCCGCCACCTGGTCGGCCATGTAGATGTAGTACGGCCGCACCCGGGCCATCATCAGCCGGTGCATCAGCTGCTTCATGACCTCGGGGGTGTCGTTGACGCCCCGGAGGAGGACCGTCTGGCAGCCAAGGGGGATGCCGGCGTCGGCCAGCATGCCGAGCCCCTTCACCGCCGCCGGCGTGAGCTCGTCGGGGTGGTTGAAGTGGGTGTTGATCCAGACCGGGTGGTACTTCTTGATGGTGGCGCACAGCTCCGGGGTGATCCGCTCCGGCAGGTGGCAGGGCACGCGGCTCCCGATCCGGATGATCTCGATGTGCTTGATGCTCCGGAGCCGGGCCAGGATGGCGTCCAGCCGGCGGTCGTTGAGGAGCAGGGGATCGCCGCCCGACATGATGACGTCGCGGATTTCGGTGTGGCTTTCCAGGTACTGGAAGGCGGACTCGAACTGCGACATCGGGATCTTCTCCGGATCGCCCACCTTGCGGCGCCGGGTGCAGAACCGGCAGTAGCTGGCGCACACCGGGCTCACCAGGAAGAGCGCCCGGTCGGGGTAGCGGTGCGTGATGTTCGGCACCGGGCTGTCCGCGTCCTCGTTCAGCGAGTCCACGATGCCGTCGTGCACCTCGAGCTCCTGCACGGTGGGCACGTACTGCCGCCAGATCGGGTCGTCGGGGGACTTGATCAGGTCCACCATGGCCGGCGAAATCCGGAACTCGAAGTTCTCCGCCGCGAGGCGGAGCCGATCGAGTTCGGGGAAATTCTCGGCGCCAAACCGGCTGGCGAGCGTATCGAGCGACGCGATCGAGTTCTTACGCAGGACTTCCTGCCAAGTCTCCATGCCTTTACCCCATCCTCAGGTTATTACGGGGGCCTCGAAGTACTTCACGAACGTCACCTGGTCGTCTCCCGGCGCGTAGAAGTCCGGGATCGAGCTCACGGCCCGGTAGCCGCGGGCCTCATAGAAGGCGCGGGTAGGCGCGTAGTCCGCGCGGCCCGCGGTTTCCACCACGACGAGCCGGGCGCGGCCAGCGAGGCGGCGCTCCATCTCGTCCACCAGGGCGGTACCGAGCCCGAGCCCGTGCAGCGCCGGGTCCACCGCCATCCAGTACAGGTCCCAGGTGGCGAGGGTACAGGGGGTCGGCCCCCAGCAGATCCACCCCGCCAGCCGGCCGTCCACTTCCACGCCGACCGCCGTGTAGTCGGGGCTGCCGGCCACGGCGGCGTCGAAGACCTCCAGCGCGACCGGCAGCTCGTCGTCGCGAAAGAGGCCGACGCCCATGGTGATGGCCTCCACGCCAACCCGGTCCGCCGGGGTCAGCCCCCGAAGCCGTCCGGCCACCGCCGCACGCGTCACGAGGTGACTCGCCCCGAGAGCGCGCCGTCGGCGAGCGCCACGCGGCCCCGCTCCAGCGCCTCTTCGACCACCTGCAGGACCAGCGTCGGGTAGTCCCAGCCGTAGGCCCGGCCCATTCGCGCCAGCCCGGCGTCGCTGGAGAGGTCGGGATCGGGGTTCACCTCGAGCACCCACGGGGTGCCCTCGGGGCTGAGGCGGATGTCCACCCGTCCGTACCCCTCGCACTTTGCCATGGCTCGCCACGCGCGTTCCGCAACGTTCACCAGGAGCTCCGCGGTGGCGGCATCGACCGGCGCGGGGCAGACGGGGACGGTGTGGAGGTCATAGTCGCTGCCCGGCGTCCACTTGGCGGCGTAGGTCACGATGGGCGGCTTGCCGGCGCCAAGCCCGGTAAAATCGATTTCGGAGATTGGCAGCGCCGTGGTCCCCACGAAGCCAACGTTGAACTCGCGGCCCGCCACGTACTCCTGCACCAGGACGTCTTCCCACATGCCGGTCACCTTGGCCAGCCGCTCGAGGAGCGCCTGGGGCGTGAGGCACACCGACCCCTCGTCGATGCCTACGCTGGCGTCCTCCATGGACGGCTTGACGATGACCGGAAGCCGGACCCCATCGGGGATGACGGCCTCGTGCACCAGCGCGAAGGCCGGTACCGGGACGCCTGCCGACTGGAGCAGCGTGTTGGCCACGTGCTTCCGGTGGCAAATGGTGACGGGCCACGAGCGGCAGCCGGTGAAGGGCACCCGGACCAGCTCCAAGGCGGCCACCACGTAGTCCTCGAACCGCGAGTGACCGTTGATCCCCTCGCAGAGATTGAAGACCAAGTCAGCCTTCTGGCAACGATCGAGCCAGGTGAGGTCGCCCAGGTAGACCGGAATCGTGTCGGTGGTGTGTCCGGCGTTCCGGAGGATCTGGTCGACTTCCCGGATGTTGCCGAGCACCGCGGCCACGTCGGCCGCGGTCCACTCCTCGCTGCCCCCGTCGTGCAGGATGGCGACCCTCACGCGGCCACCTCGGCAAGGAGCCGCTGGCCGGAGATCCGCCGCCAGGCGATGTCCGCCACGGTCTGGATGAGCTCGTCGTAGTCCATCCCGGCGGCGCGGGCGGCCTTGGGGAAGCAGGAATTGTCCCGTGGGTCGGGAAGGATGCCCGGCAGCGGGTTCAACTCGACCACCATCGGGGCGCCGGCGGCGTCGCACCGGAGGTCAATGCGGCACCAGTCGCGGCAGCCCAGCGCGTGATAGGCGCCAAGGGTGGCCTCGCGGATGCGGCGGGCCAGCGACTCCGGGATGGGCGCCGGGCATTCGTAGATGTCGAGGGGATTATCGAGGGTGTCCCAGATCCACTTGGCCTCGTAGCCGTAGATCGGGGGCGCGCCCTCCGGCAGGTCGTCGTACCGCAGGGCCACGATAGGCAGGCAGCGCGCCTCCGCGCCGTTGCCCAGCACCGCCACCGTGAACTCGGCCCCGGGGAGCCAGGTCTCGATGAGCACCGGCTGCCGATAGGTGGCGAGCAACTGCTCGACCCGGCGGAGGAGGGCGGGGCGGTCGTGGCAGAGGTTGTCGACCGTGATTCCCTTGCCCGAACCCTCGCAGGATGGCTTGACGAAGAGGGGGAAGGCCAGCGCGCACGCCGCCGCGTCGGCCACGGACTCCGCGAGGTGGTACGGCGCGGTCGGGACTCCGCGGGCCACCAGGATGTCCTTGGTGCGCCCCTTGTGGAGGGCCAGGCCCAGCGCCAGCGGATCGGAGGCGTGGCAGGGAATGCCGAAGAACTCGCAGATGGCCGGGACGTGGCCCTCGCGGTTCGGGCCGTAGAGCCCCTCGGCGATGTTGAAGACGAAGTCGGGCCGCGCGTCGGCGAGCTTCTGGGGAAAGCTGGCGTCGGCCTCGAGCCGGATGACCTGCCCCAGCGGGCGCAGGGCGCGCTCGATGGCGTCGATGGTGCCGGGCTCGTCCCACTCGGCGTAGAGATCGGGCTGTTCGAGATCGGTGCGGAGTTCGCGGAGGGCGGTGTTCCGGTCGGTAGGGGAGGCGAAGCTCCCCCCAGCGATGGCTGCGGCCTGTGGCTTCAGGTTGTAGGCGAGTCCGATCCGAACTCCCAAACACTCCCCCTACAAAAAAGGCCGCCACCGGATTGAGGCGAGCCGCAGCGCTTGCTGTTGTCGGATACCAAGTTAAGAAAAAGGGGAGCGGAGCACAATAGATTTTTGGGGGATTTCCAAACTTCGTTTGAAAGGCGGGAAGGCGGGGAAGCGGGGAAGGAGCTCAGCGCCGGCGTTCGTAGAGGCGGAACTCCGTCGGGAAATCGTTCTTCTCGTCGGCGCCGTGCTCCTCGGAGGAGACCAGCTTCCACTCGGCTCCTTCCGGGAGGAAAAAGTGCGCATCTCCCTCGGGAGACGCGTGCACGACGGTCAGGTAGACGCGGTCGGCGAGCGGCAGTGCCTGGCGGTAGATCTCCGCTCCCCCGACGATGAACACGTCGCACCCGGGGCCCGCGGCGTCCAGGGCCGCGGCGAGGCTCGGCACCCGCGTGGCGCCGGCGGGGCGGAACTCGGGGTTCCGGCTCACGACCAGGTTCCGCCGTCCCGGCAGTCCCTTCCCGATGGAATCGAAGGTCTTTCGCCCCATGACGACCGTGTGGCCGACGGTGATCGCCTTGAACCGACGGAGGTCCGCCGAGAGGTGCCAGGGGAGGCCGTTGGCCTTGCCGATGACGCCGTTCTCCGCCGCGGCCACGACCAGCGCGATCATCAGACCGCCACCTTGCCGGGGATATGCGGGTGCGGGTCGTAGCCGAGGACCTCGATGTCCTCGTAGCGGAAATCGAAGAGGTTGGTCACCGCGGGGTTGAGCCGCAGGGTGGGCAGGGCCCGCGGCGCCCGGCCGAGCTGCAGCCGAGCCGCCTCCAGGTGATTGGTGTAGAGGTGGGCGTCGCCGAAGGTGTGGATGAACTCCCCTGGCCGGAATCCGGACACCTGCGCCACCATCATCGTGAGCAGGGCGTAGGAGGCGATGTTGAATGGGACGCCCAGGAACGCGTCCGCGCTCCGCTGGTAGAGTTGACAGGAGAGGCGGCCGTCGGCCACGTAGAACTGGAAGAGGGCGTGACAGGGGGCGAGCGCCATCCGCGGGATGTCCGCCACGTTCCAGGCGCTGACCATCAGCCGGCGGGAGTCTGGATTCCGGCGAAGCTCCTCGAGGACCTGGCTGATTTGGTCGATGTTGCCGCCATCCGGTGCGGGCCACGACCGCCATTGATAGCCGTACACGGGGCCCAGTTCCCCAGCGGGGTCGGCCCAGTCGTCCCAGATGGTCACGCCATGGTCGCGGAGGTACCGGACGTTGGTGTCGCCGCGGAGGAACCAGAGCAGTTCATGGACGATGGACTTGAGGTGCAGCTTTTTCGTGGTGACGAGGGGAAACCCCGCCGCCAGGTCGAACCGCATCTGGTGGCCGAACACGCTCCTGGTGCCGGTGCCGGTGCGGTCGGACTTCTCCGCGCCGGTGTCGAGGATGCGGGCCAGCAGGTCGAGGTATTGTCTCATGAGGCCAGGTCCAGGCGCGTCCGCGCGTAGCCGCCGGTGCGCTCGATGTCGCGCAGGGCCAGCGCGATGTCGGGTGGAATGTCGGCAGCCGCCCGGCCGACCTTGAGCCGGCTCACGGCGCCCTCGCCGGCTGGGAACTTGATCCCCGGGTTGAGGATTCCCGCGGGGTCGAAGGCGGCCTTGATGTCGCGGAAGAGTTGGAACAGCTCGGGGCCGAACACCGATTCCAGCGCCGGGGCACGAAGGCGGCCGTCGCCATGCTCGCCGCTCAACGTCCCTCCGAGGGCCACGGTTCCGGCGGACACTTCCCCAAGCACCGACGCCACTGCGCCCTCCCAGCCGCTCCTGGTGGTGTCCACCAGCAGGTTGACGTGGACATTGCCGTCGCCGGCGTGCCCAAAGATGACCGCACCCACGTCGTGCGCGGCCGTGACGCGCCGGACAAGCCGGATGTAGTCCGCCAGCCGGGCCACGGGCACCGCGCCGTCCTCGATGACCTGCATCGAGCGATGCGTCTCGGGAAGCCGCGCCAGGATCGGGCTCGCCGCGTGCCGGATGCGCCAGAGCTCCTCTGACGCCTCGGGAGTCACGGCGGTCTCGACGTCCGCGGTCCAGTCGCTCACGGCGCGGACCGCGTCGCCCACTGCGCCCCGCGCCGAAGCGTCGGTGGCTCGCTCGAACTCCACGAGGAGCAGGGCGTCCGCGCCCTCGGCGATCTCGGGCACGTGGCCGCCCTCGTTTTCCACCAGCGACAGGAACGTCCCGTCCAGCAGTTCGAGCGCGGCGGGCCGGAGCGGGAGCAAGGCGGTCACGACGTCGGCCAGGTAGTCGAGCGAGCGGAGGGCCATGCGCATCCCGGCGGTGGCGCCGGGGAGCGGCTCCAGCCGGCAGTCCACCGCGGTGATGAAGCCCAGGGTGCCCTCCGAACCGATCAGCAGCTCCAGCAGGTCGCTCGATTCCAGGAAGGCATCTACCGCGTACCCGGACGAATTCTTCCGGACCCTCGGGAATCGGCGCCGGATCAACTCGCCGGCGGAGTGCAGCCGGTCCGCCAGCGCCGTCCACCGGCGGCCGTTGACCGGTTCACCCCGGACCCACCGGTGGGTCGCCCCCTCGGCGTCCACCCATTCGAGGCCCGTGATCCAGTTCCGCACGCTGCCCGACCGCACCGCCGACGCCCCGGCGGCGTTGGTTGCGGCCATGCCGCCGAGGGTGGCCCAGCGTCCGCTCGACGGCATGGGAGGAAAGCGAAGGCCGTGTTCCCGGGCGGCACCATCGAGCGCACCGGCAGTGACCTCTGCCGTCACGAAGGCCCGGCGCCCCGGGCCGTCGACGTCGAGCCAGGGCGGGGCGAGTGCCGTCAGGTCGACGACCACCCCGTCACCGACATTCCCGCCGCCCATCGCGCTTCCGGCGCCCCGCGCCACCAGTGGCGTGCCGGTGGCGGCGGCCCAGCGGACCAGCTGCTGGAGGTCGGGAATATTGGCCGGAATCGCCACTGCCGCGGGCACGATCCGGTAGATGCCGGCCCCCTCCGCATAGGCGGCACGAGCCCGGTCATCGGTGCGAAACTGGCCTTCCAGGCGGGGTCCTTTCAGCATGGGTCAAACGTACGGCGGTGCCCTCCCGCCGCCAAGCGAATCGCCGGATCGCCTGCTATCTTGGGGACCCATGTCAGAGACCGCCCGCCCGCAGCTGATCCGCATCGAAGTCGACCGCCGACTCGGCCACGAGTGGGACGAGTGGGACGGCCGCCCGCTGCCCAACCAGGGCAACTACGACTCACCTCCGAGACTGTTCTTCCAGTGGTCGGCCGCTGGCCTCGCCTCCGCGCTCGGCGTCGTGGCCCTCGGGCTGTACCTGCTCGGGCCGCGCATCGGGCTGCTGGTGCCCGGCCTGCCAGCCTATCTCTGGATTGCGCTGGGGGTGGTATCGGGCGCGGCCTGGCTCTGGTGGGCGCTCATCCTGCTCAGTTATGTCCTGAACGCGTCGCTCCTGCCGGCATCGTTCGCCGAACGTGGCCCCTTCCTCCGGCTGATGCGGGTCACCTCCCGCGTGGCCGACCGGTTCGGCCGGCGGGACTGGGTCGAGAATGCCGCGGTGAAGGTGTACAACGCGCTGGCGGTGGTCCGCGCCAAGGCGGTGGGCAAGGGTGAGCTGTTGCTCCTCATTCCCCGGTGCCTGTCGAAGCCGGCCCTCGACGGCGTGCTGGCGCTCTCCGGCAAGTACGAGGTGCCGGTGTTCGTGGCCACTCGCGGCCAGCTGGCCCGGCGTGTCATCAAGGAGCGCCGGCCGCGCGCCGTCGTGGCGGTGGCCTGTGAACGGGACATGGTGAGCGGGCTGCACGACGTGGCGGGGCGGGTGCCGGTGCTGGGGCTCACGATGACGCTGCCTGCGGGGCCCTGCAAGGACGCGGGGCTGGACCTGGTGCAGCTCGAAGAGTGGGTGAAGGCGTTCGTGAAGTAGGCGGGCGGCGCTAGGGATTCGGCGCGGGCACCGGTGGCGGTCCGGGGGGCGTCGGGGGCCGCTTCTTCTCGATGACCTGACCCGCCTGCGAAGGAGTGCTGTCGGCCTTCGTTGGCTTCGTCGAATCCGCTGCCGGTCTCGCGGGCACGGCCGGCGCCTCCGCCCCCGGAACCGGATACTGCCGGGCCATCGCCTCCAACACTCGAGCCACCCGAATCGCCGCCGGATTGGTCTTCGGCGCCTGCCGGTCGAGTTCCCGCTGCGGCAGCGCCGGGTTGGCCATCGGCCGCACGGCGGTTTCCACCCGGATCGATCCCCGCTCCTTCCCGTAGGCGTTCACCCACCCCCGTACCCGCACCACGCTGTCCCCAAGTGGACGAATGGTCGTCGGTGTACCGCTCCCCGCGATGAACCATCCCGTTTCCAGGTAGCCGTCCCGCGGCTCCACCGTCGTGACCGGAATCGAGTCGTCCTTCAGCGCCTGGGCCACGAGTGTCGTGGCTTCCTGGACGTTCAGGTCGACGACCGCCTCGTCCGCCGCCGGCAGCGGCGCGAAGGACGGGCGCGTCGTGGCGGGCTGACAGGCGAGGAGCAGGCCCAGCAGCGGAAAGGCGGGAACGCGGGGGCGTCGCATCAATCCTTGTGCGGCGGGGTGCCCGGCGCGTGGGTGTGCGTGGGTGCTGCGGCGGTGTCGGCCGCCGCGGAATCGTTGTGCTGATGCTCGGGCGCGCTGTCGGTGGCGCCCGGCGCGGCGGCCGCCTCATCATGCTCCTCGCCCGGTGCGTGCTGGTGCCCGGCCGACCGATTCTTCAATTCCTCCTCCATGGCCGCCGTGGTCATCCCGGCGCCGTGGTCGAAGGCCAGCTCGCCTCCCTCCCGCCCCGTCGCCACCAGGAAGCCGAGCCCGACCACGCCGATGAGCACCACGGCCCACCGCTCGGCCCGGCCCATCTTCGACTCGCGGAGCAGCCGCCACACCGCCACCACGGCGAAGAACCCCAGCGTGATCCAGGCGAAGCGTTCGTGCGCCTGCATGATCTCGTGGATGGCCTCGCCGTGCTGGATGGCGTCCTCCGCCTTGAGGCCCGTGGCGATGGCGTTGGCCGTCATCACCGCCCCCACCACGAGCGACCAGAACGACGCGTGCCGCAGGCTCTCGCGCTTCGTGAAGAGATACGCGAGCTCGAACAGGACCCCCATGACCAGCAACGCCGGCGGGAAGTCGTTGAACATCGCGTGGAATCGCGGCGCGTCGTAGCCGAAGAAGCCGGTCGGGGCGGCGTCGCCGTGGAGCAGCAGGGACAGCAGCATGGGGCGTGGCGTCTTTCGCGCTGGAGGTGGCTAGAGGCCGAGATCCACGGGGGTCGGCGTCGGGGTGGCGTAGTCGTAGAACCCCTTGCCGCTCTTCCGGCCGTAGAGCCCGGCCATGACCATCCGCTTGAGGAGCGGCGGCGGCGCGTAGCGGGTCTCGCGGTACTCGGTGAACATGATCTCGGCGATCTTGTACGTCGTGTCGTTGCCGACGAAGTCGAGCAGCGTCAGTGGCCCCATCGGGTAGCCGCAGCCCAGCTTCATGGCGTTGTCGATGTCCACGGTGCTGGCCACGCCGTGCTCCAGGGCGCGGATGGCGTCGAGCAGGTACGGCACCAGGAGCAGGTTGACGATGAAGCCCGAGTTGTCCTTGGCCGCCACCGCCTCCTTGCCGAGGCTCTTGCCGAACGCCAGCGCGCGGTCGAAGGTGCCCGTGGAGGTGGTCACGGTGCGCACCACCTCGACCAGCTGCATGAGCGGGACGGGGTTGAAGAAATGGAGCCCCACGAACCGGTCGGCCCGCTTCGTGGCCGAGGCCATCGCGGCGATCGTGAGGCTCGAGGTGTTGCTGGCGAAGATGGTGTGGGCGGGGCACATCGCGTCGAGCTGTTTCCAGAGGTCGTTCTTGAGTTCCAGGTCCTCGGTGACCGCCTCGATGACGATGTCGCAATCCTTGAGCGCGGCCACGTCCGTCACGTAGGACAGGCGGGCCAGGGTGGCGTCGCGGTCGGCCGCGGACAGCTTGCCCTTCTCGACGAACTTGTCGAGCGACTTGCCGATGCCCGCCTTGCCCTTGGCCATGACGGCGTCCGAGACGTCGCGGACGATGGTGGTGTAGCCCGCGGCGGCGGCCACCTGGGCAATGCCGCTGCCCATGAGCCCGCAGCCGAGCACGCCGACCTTCTTGATGTCTGCCATGATGACTTCCGGTGGGTTCAGGGTTTGAGCGCCTTGCGTACTTCCTGCACGAGCGAGGTGATCACGCTGGAGCGCGGCGGCAGCTCCGCAGGCGGCCGGCTGCCCCGGCGCTCCAGCTGGTCGAGGGCCCGCTCGAGGCCGAGCCGAGTGCGTTCGACAACGCCCCCGTAGGGCCGGGTCACGCCGTAGCCCGCGGCGATGGCGGCGGGGAGGGGGAGCAGCAGCACCAGGGGAAAGGCGCTCAGGACCGCCAGGACGACCGTGGCGGCGGCGCCCACCGACACGAACGCGGCGGCCCCCCCGATGAACGCCCCACGCGTGCCCCTGAGGTCCGCGCTCAGCTGGACGTGGCAGTACCCCGCCTCGAGCGGGGTGATCGTGGCGCTCACCACGCCGGTCTTGTCCAGCATGGCGCGGGCGCCGCCGCCGAGGGCCGCCGCCGACATCCGGAGCATCGCCTGGAACCCGCCCATCTGTTCCCAGGTGATTCGGCCATTCTGCTGCCGCTGGACCATCAGGTGCTCGGTCCGCTCCATCCACTCCAGCAGCATGTGCTCCTGCAGGTCGGCCGACCCCATCACCACGCGGTCCGCGGTGACGGTGGCGGCGCCGATCGTCCGGTCGAGCCAGCGCGACTCCGCCGGCTGGGTGCGCACCCGTTCCTCGATCAGCGCCTGCTGGAGGTAGCGCGCGGGGATTCCGACGTCCTTGCCGAGAGCCAGGACCTGGTCCTCGGTGAGGTCGTCGCCCAGCTCGCGCTCGCCGGTCTGGAGTTCGGCGGCGCGCTGGATGATGCGTTCGAGGGCGGCGCGGTCGATCCGCGTGGGCAGGTCAGGCATGTCCGCTCAGGAGGTTTCCTTTTTGGCTCCGGCCTCGATCCGTGGCAGCCCCGCCAGCAGGTCGGGCGCCGGCAGCGCAGGTGTGCCGCCCGCGGCAACGCCCTTCATGCTGGCCAGCTTCAGGTCGGCCATCTCCATGAACGGCCGGATCAGGTCGATCGGGAGCGGGAAGATGGTCGTGGAGTTGTTCTCCGCGGCGATCTCCGTGACGGTCTGCAGGTAGCGCAGCTGGATGGCGCTGGGCTCGGTGGCCAGGGTGCGGGCCGCCTGCGCCAGCGTCTCGGACGCCTGCAGTTCGCCCTGGGCCGCGATGACCTTGGCCCGCCGCTCCCGTTCCGCCTCGGCCTGGCGCGACATGGCACGCTTCATCTGCTCCGGCAGGTCCACGTCCTTGACCTCGACCGCCGAGACGTGGATGCCCCACGCGTCGGTCCGCTCGTCGATGATCCGTTTGAGCACCGCGTTGATCTTCTCCCGGTCGCTGAGAAGCTCGTCGAGCTCCACCTCGCCAAGGACGGCGCGGAGGGTGGTCTGCGCCAGCTGGCTGGTGGCGTAGAGGTAGTCCTCGATCTCGATGACGGCGCGTGCCGGGTCGGCCACCTTCATGTACAGGACCGCGTTCACCTTGAGGGAGACGTTGTCCCGGGTGATCACGTCCTGCGGAGGGATGTCGAGCGCCATGATCCGGAGCGACACCCGCTTCACGTGCGCGATGCCGGCGGGGAGGAAGAAGAGCCCCGGTCCCTTGGTGCCCCAGTACTTGCCCAGGAAGAACGCGACCCCGCGCTCGTACTGCTTCAGCACGCGCAGGCTGGCGAAGGAATACGCCAGGGCGAACACCAGGGCCATCAGCATGACGGGCATGACGCGTTCTCCTAGGCCGGGAAGGCCTCGACGATGACTGCCGCGCCCTGGCCGCCGCCGATGCAGGCGCTGCCGAGGCCGTAGCGCTTGCCGAGCTTCCGGAGCGCGTGCAGCAGGTGCAGGGAAATCCGGGTGCCGCTCGCGGCCAGCGGATGCCCGATGGCGATGGCGCCGCCGTGGAGGTTGGTGCGGGCGCGGTCGAGGCCGAGTTCCTTCTCCACGGCCACGTACTGCGCGCTGAACGCCTCGTTCACTTCCACGAGGTCCATCTGGTCGAGCGTCATGCCCGCCTTGGCCAGCGCCTTCCGCGCCGCCGGCGCGGGCCCGATGCCCATGTACTTGGGCTCGACCCCCGCGATGCCCCAGGACACCAGCCGCCCGATCGGCTTGAGCCCCTTGGCCGCGCCCTCGCCCGCCAGCACCACGGCGGCGGCGCCGTCGCAGATGCCGGAGGCGTTGCCGGCGGTCACCACGCCATCCTTCTTGAAGTAGGGCGCCAGCTTGGCCAGTCCTTCGGCGGTGGTGTCGGGCCGCATGTGCTCGTCGGCGCCCCAGGGCTCATCCTGCTTGGTCTTCCGGTTCTTGATCGGGATCGGCGCGAGTTCGTCGGCAAAGAAGCCGCCGTCCCACCCCGCCTTGGCGCGCTGCTGGCTGGTGAGCGCGTACGCGTCCACCTCCGCGCGCGAGATCTTGTACTTGTCCGCCAGGTTCTCGGCGGTCTCCGCCATCGAGAACCCGCACTGCGGGTCCTTGAGCGACTCCCAGAGCAGGTCCTCGAACGGCGGCGCGGGCCCGAGGCGGAGGCCCCAGCGCGCGCCGCGCACCACGTGCGGGGCCTGGCTCATCGACTCCGCGCCACCGGCGAGCACGATCTTCGATTCGCCGAGGAGGATCTGCTGGGCGCCCTGGATGATGGACTCGAACCCCGACCCGCAGAGGCGGTTGACGGTGACGGCGGGGGTCTCGATGGGGAGGCCGGCCCGGAGCGCCACATGCCGGGCAAGGTAGATGGCGTCGGCGCTGGTCTGGAGCGCGTTGCCGAAGACCACGTGGTCCACGGACGCCGGCTCGACGCCGGCCTTGGCCAGGGCGTGCTGGGCGGCGAACACGCCTAAGGTGGTGGCAGTAAAGTCCTTGAGGGTGCCGCCAAAGGTGCCGAATCCCGTCCGGGAGCCGGACAGGAAGAGAACGTCGGATTGCTGGCCCTGCGTTTTCATCGGAACGCCCTTCACGAAAGAGGGTCGGACAAGGCCCGAAAGATGGCCCCGTCCGACCCCCCGTTCAAGGAAGGGAATCCGTGCGGTCAGGCCTTCTTGACGAGCCGAATCAGGAAGAGGAGGATCACCGCCCCGGCGGTGGCGCTGATCAGGGTGCCGATGAGGCCGACCGGCAGGATGCCGAGGAGGCCGAAGACCCAGCCGCCCACGAACGCGCCGATGACGCCGAGTACCAGGTCGCCCACCAGGCCGAACCCGCCGCCCTTCATGATCTTACCGGCCAGGAATCCCGCCACCACGCCGATGATGAGGAATACGATCAGGCTCTGGGTGCCCATGGGCTGTCCTCCCGAAAGGGTACAGCGGCATCGCCCCGGATGGGCGGTGCGGATCCTGACCCAAGGTACAGTCCGGCGGCCAAGCCGGTCAGGGGGTATGGCCGTGTTTCGGGGCGGGGTGGACGCCGAGGACCCGCTCGATCCGGCGGTCGGGGATCAGCCAGATCAGCGCCACCGCGATATACAGCGCGCCCGCGAGCCAGGTCGCCACGAACGACGCGGCGATGCCGCAGAGGTAGAGCGCGAGCGACAGGTTGCCCTTCCGGTCCATGCCGATCGCCTTGGCGAGGAGCGAGTCCCGTCCTTCCACCCGCAGGGTGGCGCGGACCAGGAGGGTGTACGAGATGGCGGCCATGAGCAGCACGACGCCGTAGAGCGCCATGGTGTCCGGCGCGAAGTGGTTTTCGCCCATCCAGGCGGTCACGAACGGGATGAGCGAGAGCCAGAAGAGCAGGAAGAGGTTGGCCCAGAGCATCCCGCCGCTGACGCGGTGGATCACGTGCAGCATGTGGTGGTGGTTGTTCCAGTAGATGCCGAGGTAGATGAAGCTCAGCACGTAGCTCAGCAGCACGGGCAGGAGCGGGCGGAGCGCATCGAAGGTGGCGCCGTGCGGCACCTTCAGCTCCAGCACCATGATCGTGATGATGATGGCCAGCACGCCGTCGGTAAAGGTCTCGAGCCGTCCCGTGGTCATGCGCGGCCCGTCAGTTGGGCTTCGGCGTGTTCGAGCCGCGCACCGTCATGGTCACCCGGACGGCGCGGCCGGTCGGCGCGCCGGTCACCCAGATGTCGTACTCCCCCTCGATCGTGGTCCGCACCTCCCAGGTGCTGCCCCCCTGCACTCCGCCGCTCATCAGCTGGCCCACGTACGGGAGCTGGGTGCCCGAGGTCCGGGGGCGCAGCTGGAGCCGGATGCCGCCGACGTCGGTGGTGGCCCAGTAGAGGCAGCCCCCATGCAGGGTGACGCGGGCCCGCTCGCCGGACGAGGTGAACTCGGTGGCGAGCACGGTGGTGCCGACCGCGGTCGGGCAGGGACCGGTGGAGGGTGCTGCGGCGGAGGGCGCGGGAGCGCCCGCCGTGTCGGACTGGCCTGCCGAACTGCATGCGGCCAGCACGGCGAGGAAAACGAGTGATGGGGCGCGCATACCGAACTCCAGGAAGAGGAGAAGGAACTTGAATCTAGGGTCGTGGCTTGACGGTGGGGAGAATCAGGAGCATCTTCGTCGCAATAGAAAAAACTTCTTGAGAGTCATTATCAAGTATGCGCTTCTCCCCTTTTCTGGCCCGGGTCGGCCTGGCCGGCACCCTTTTCTTCCTTATCAAGGGGCTCATGTGGCTCATCATCCCGGCGCTGCTGGTGGCGCTCCAGTGAACACCGCCGACAGCGCGGGCACCATGCTGACGCTGCGCGAGAGCACCGCGGAGCACCACCGGCGCGCGGAGCAGCACCCCTTCCAGCAGCAGATGGTGCGCGGCACCCTTCCGCGGGCGTTGTACGTCCGCTGGCTCGGCCAGATGCTGCAGCTGCACGCGGCGCTCGAGGCGCACCTCGACCGGCTCGTGGCCCGTCATCCGCAGTTCACGTCGGTCTTCAACGACGAGCGGCGCAAGGTGTCGGCGCTCCGCGCCGATCTCGCCTTCTTCGGCGCCGCCGTCGATCAGGCTCCACTCCCGGCGGCGCGCGCGTTCCTGCACGAGATGGACCGCTTGGCGGCGCAGCAGCCGCTCGCCCTGCTCGGCGTCCTCTATGTCCTGGAGGGAAGCACCAACGGGTCGAAGTACATCGCGCGGCGGGTGCGCCCGGCCTACGAGCTCCCCGCCACCGGCGAGGGCAGCGCGTACCTCGACCCCTACGGCGACCTCCAGCCGGTGCGCTGGCAGGAATGGAAGGCGGCCATGGATGCCTTCGGCCTGCCCGTCTCCGACGTGCAGCCGCTCACCCTGGCGGCGCAGCAGACGTTCGACGCCGTGCGCCAGCTCGGCGCCGAATTGCTGGCCACCGCGGAGGCCGCCGCCTAGCGCTTGCCGAAGTAGAGGCTCAGCGCCAACCCCGCCACGTCGAGGTGGGCGGGGTTGCAGGTGGTGCAGTTCTGGCGTAGGTAGTACGTGTCCAGCTTCCCCCAGTCCCTGTACGGCCACTCGATTCCCACCGCGTACTGCTGCTCGTTCCACGAACTCTTGTTCCAGCTGTAGTACACCTCCGCCGATGCGTACGGCGTGAGTCGGAGCTTGTGGATGAGCAGGTCGGCCTCCACCGTCAGCATGTTCCGGTACCGCGTGGAATAGGTGCCATTCACCCACCGGAACTCCACAAGGTTTCTGTCTTCCAGCAGTACCCGCGACGCGGGCCGCTGCCGGAAGGTGGCCTGCGCGCTCAGCCGGTCCTCGTACGAGTCGACGTCCGACTGGATGGTGTGGAGGTACTCGTAGCCGACGCTGGCGAAGTACGAGTGCTCCTTCGACGGGTCGATGTTGACCAGGTGGGCGCGGGCCATGCGCTTGGCCTGATAGCCGAGGTGCGCGCCGACGCCGAGCTGGCGGTAGGGGATGTCCTCCGCGTTCTTGACTTCGCTGAAGGCGATGAGGCTGAGCGCCGAGGGCCACTGGTAGCGCAGAGACAGTCCCGGCCAGAATTCACTGGCCGTGCCCGACGACTGGGCCGATGCGGGGGCCGCACCGAGCGCAAGGAATAGCAGGACCGTGCGGGCGCGGCGCATCGTCGTTGGCTGCACCGAAAGACTAGTCGAGCGCCTGCATCAGGGCGCGCGCCACCTCGGCGGTGCTCCCCTTGCCACCCAGGTCCGGCGTGAGCGGCCCGCTGGCCGCCACCCGTTCCACCGCCCGCTCAAGCCGCGCGGCCCCATTGGCGCATTCCAGTTGCTCCAGCATCAGCGCCCCGGTCAGCACCGTCGCCATCGGGTTGGCCACGCCCTTCCCCACCAGGTTCGGCGCCGAGCCGTGCACCGGCTCGAACAATCCAGCACGCCCGGGGTGGAGGTTGGCGCTGGCCGCGATGCCCAGCCCGCCGATCAAGCCGGCCCCGAGGTCGGACAGGATATCGCCGTAAAGATTGGTGGTGACGATGACCTGGAAGCGCTCCGGCTCCCGCACCAGCTCGAGCGCCAGCGCGTCCACGTAGCGGTGCTCCCGCTGGATGCCCGGATACTGGTCGCCGATTTCCTGGAACAGCCGCCCCCAGATCCGCTGGAACTGGATGGCGTTGGACTTGTCGCTCATCGTGACGCGCGTCTTGCCGTGCGCCGCCGCCCAGGCGAAGGCCGCCTCGATGATCCGCGCGACGCCCTTGCGCGTGTTGATCTCCTCCGAGACGTGCACTTCATCCGGCGTGCCGACGCTCTCGCTGCGCCCCTTGCCGAGGTACTGGCCCTCCGTGTTTTCGCGGAAGATGACGAAGTCGATGGCGGTGCTGCCCCCGTCGGAGCGGCGGTCGGTGCGCAGCGGTGACAGCCGCGGGTGGAAGAGGCGGGTGGGCCGAAAGTTGATGTAGAGGTCGAGCCGGAACCGGAGCCCGAGCAGGATGTCGCGAGCGTGCTCGTTGCCCGGCACCCGCGGGTCGCCCAGCGCGCCGAGGAGGATCGCGTCCGGTTCGTCGCGCAGGTGCTCGAAGGCCTCGTCGGGAAGGGTCTCGCCGGTCTTCAAGTAGTGATCGGCAGACCAGGGCAGGCGCTCCACGTCCAGCGTCAGCCCCTCGGCGCGCGCCGCCGCCTCGATGACGGGCAGCCCCGCATCGATGACCTCGGGCCCGATGCCGTCGCCGGCGATGATGGCAATCTTCGCGCGCTTCACGCCACTCCTCCCTGGGCTTCCTCGCCGCAGCTGACGCAATAGCGCCACCCGACGTCCATGTCCGCGCCGCAGTTGCGGCAGGTGCCGACATCCTGCCCCATGCCGCAGTGCGGGCAGAAGTTGATCATCATCCTGGGCGGCAGCAGCCCGCCGCAGAAGGGGCAACGCACCTGCGCCTTGTCGGGGTCCGAGGGCCTGGCCGGCAAGCTCACATCCGTCGGAGCCTCGCCCCTTCGTTCGGCGATGGCGCTGGCATTCGCCTCGAATACCGGGTCCGGCAGCCACGCGTCCTCGGTGTCGGCCTCCGGATCGCCCACCCCCGGCACCTCCTCCTCGTCGACGTCGTCCTCCACCGCCTCGGGCTCCTCGACCGGCGCCTGGCGCCCCGGCGGCGCGTAACGCTCTTCCGGTCGATCATCCCGCACGGAGATCAGGGGATCGGTGCGGAGCACGACGTGGGTGTCGCCATACACGCGGAGGAGCGCCAGGTCGGGGAGCGGTTTCGCAAGCTCCGCCTGCAACGCTGCCTGCGTGGCCGCCTCGGCTTGTGCAAACCCGCCTTCGCCGGCGCAGAGCCGGAGGATGAGGGTCTCGTAGTCCTCGCTGGTGTCCACGCCCAGCTCGCGGCGGACCAGCCGGTACGGGACGATGGCGTCCATGAGTTCGTTGATGGAGATCGGTTCGTGCAGCCGTGGCGGAGTGGAGGCCGCGAGCACGCGGGCGAGGAGCCGGAAGAGGGGATCGAGGGCGGTCACGATGGGAATCTCACCGACTCGGCCTCAACCCGCCAGACTTGGGGCGGACCTCCTCGGGTTGGTCCTCCGGGCCTGCAGTTCTCGCCCCCTCCGCGCCACGGTC
>CAZNDK010000023.1:0-44406 GCA_964571795.1 uncultured Gemmatimonadaceae bacterium
ATGGGGCTCACCCAGCACGCCACCGGCACCGACATCGTGGCGAGCCTGCTCAACCTGCTGCTGGCCTGCGGGATGATCGGCCGGTGGGGGGCGGCGATGTTGCCGATCCGCGGCCAGAACAACGTCCAGGGCGCGAGCGATGTCGGCGCCATCCCGTTTGCCTACACCGACTACCGGTCGGTCACCAAGCCGGAGAACCGCGCGGAGTACGCCAAGGCGTGGGGGCTCCCAGCCGAGGCGCTGTCGCTCGAGAACGGGCTCATGGTCACCGAGATGACGAAGCCGGACAGCGGGGTGCGCGGGCTGTACGTGATGGGCGAAAACCCGGTCATCTCAGATCCGGATGTTGCGCACGCGGAGGACTGGGTGCGGGGCCTCGAGTTTTTGGGGGTGCAGGACCTCTTTCTCACGGATACCGCGCGCTGGGCGGACGTCGTGCTGCCGGGATCCTCCTTCGCCGAGAAGGACGGCACCTTCGTCAACACCGAACGCCGCATCCAGCTCTCATCCGCGGCGCTCGCACCGCCCGGCCAGGCGCGCCGAGACCTCGACATCCTGATCGACCTGACCGAGCGCCTCGGCCTCGCGAGCCCGTTCGGCAGCGCCGAAGACGTGATGAAGGAGATCGCGACGGTCACGCCGTCCTGGCGCGGGGTGACCTACGACGGGCTGCGGCGCCACAACTTCGGGGTGCAATACCCCGTACCTACCGAAGCATCGGACGGCACGGCCTTCCTCTTCGAGGATCGGTTTCCGACGCCCGACGGCCGCGCGCTGTTCGTGCCGGTGGAGTTCCTCCCGCCTGACGAGCTGCCGGACGCGGAGTACCCGTTCGTGATGGGCACCGGCCGCCAGATGTACCACTGGCACACCGGCACCATGACCCGACGGTCCACCGGACTGGATTCGCGGGAACCGGTGCCCATCGTCGAGATGCATCCGGCCGACGTCGCGGAGCTCGGCGTTTCCGACGGCGACACGGTGCGCATCACGTCGCGACGGGGGAGCATCCTGATTGGGGTACGGACGTCGGGCCGCCAGGCCCGGGGCCAGGTGTTCGTGCCGATGCACTTCCGGGAAGCGGCGGCCAACCTGCTCACGAACCCCGCGCTCGATCCCTATGCGAAGATCGCGAGTTTTAAGGTGAGTGCCGTTCGGATTGAAAAGATGGAGGAAGGAGAAAAGGGACTAAAGGACTTGGTGGGGCGGAAAGCGTAAGGAGAAAAGAGGCGAGCCGATCCCACCGGCAGTCCTCCTTTCGCTTTTCTCCTTCCGCCCCTCCAAGTCCCAAGTCCCTTTCTCTTTTCTCACGCTATATTCCTACCTCCTCCAACCCCGGCTCCCATGCGCGCACTCGTGAAGACCGCCCCCGGCATCGGCATGGAGCTGCGGGATGTCCCCGTTCCCGCCTGTGGCCCGAACGACGTCCTGATCCGGGTTCACCACGCGGGGGTGTGCGGCACCGACCTTCACATCTGGGAATGGGACGCCTGGGCCAGCAACCGGCTCAAGCCGCCGGTGGTCATCGGGCACGAGTTTGCCGGGCGGATCGAGAAGCTCGGACCCGAGGCGGAGGCGGCCGGACTGCTCGCCGTCGGAGATCTGGTCACGGCCGAGGGCCACATCATCTGCGGGCACTGCCTCCAGTGCCGCACCGGCAACGGGCATCTTTGCCAGCGCACGCAGATCATCGGGGTGGACCGCGACGGCGCCTTCGCCGACTACATCGCGATGCCGGCCTCGAACGTCATGAAGCTCGAGGGGATCCCCACCGAGACCGGCGCCATCATGGACCCGATGGGGAACGCCTTCCACACCGTGCTCGAGGGCGACGCCGTCATCGGCAGCGCTGTCCTAGTGCTGGGATGCGGGCCGATCGGGTGCTTCGCGGTGGGCGTGGCACGGGCGGCGGGTGCTTCGCTGGTCATCGCGAGCGACTTCAACGACAAGCGGCTCGGCATCGCCAGCAAGATGGGCGCACACGTGACCCTCAACCCCGGCCGGGACGACGTGCTCGCGCGGGTGCGGGAGTTGACGCAGGGCGACGGCGTGGACCTGGTATGCGAACTGAGCGGCCACCCGGCGGGCCATGCGCAGGCGTTCGCCGCCGCGCGGCTCGGCGGCCGGGTCAACCTGCTGGGCACGCCGAGCAAGACGACCGAGGTGGATTTTGCCAGGGACATCATCTTCAAGGGTTTGACTTTGTATGGGGTGACCGGCAGGAAGATGTACGGGACGTGGCACGTCATGCAGCGGTTCCTCCGCGCCGGCCAGCTCGACCCCCGCCCCGTGGTGACCCACCGCTTTCCGCTCGAGAAGATCGCCGACGCCATCCAGGTCATCAAGGACGGGCAGGCGGGCAAGGTCATCCTGGAGATCGGCGCGTGAGCAACCCCCTCGACGCCCGGCTCCACGCCGAACTCGCGCAGTTCCAGGCCGACGGCGTGTACAAGCGACTCAACTACCTGGCCGGCCCCCAGGGCGCCCGCGTCGAGATGGAGGGGCGCGGCTCCGTCATCATCCTCTCGTCCAACAATTACCTGGGGCTCTCGAACGAGCCGGCGGTGGTGGCCGCCGGCAAGGCGGCTCTCGACCGCTACGGCGCGGGCACCGGGTCGGTGCGCTTCATCTGTGGCACCTTCACGATCCATCGCGAGCTGGAGGAGGCCTGCGCCCGGCTGGTGGGCACGCCCGCGTCGCTCAGCTTCGTGAGCTGCTGGAATGCCAACGAGGCGGTGCCCGGCACACTCCTGACCGAGCACGACCTCATCCTCAGCGACCAGCTCAATCACGCGTCGATCATCGACGGCCTCCGGCTCGCCAAGGCCATCACCAAGTGCCAGACCGGTGTGTACAAGCACGCCGACCTCGACGACCTCCGCGCGAAGCTCGCCGCCGCCACCGACCGCCGGGTCAAGATGGTCATTACCGACGGGGTGTTCTCGATGGAGGGCGCCATCGCGAAGCTGCCCGACATCGCGACCATCTGCCGGGAGCACGGCGCGGTGCTCGTCGTCGACGACTCGCATGCGACCGGCGTCCTGGGCAAGACCGGCCGCGGCACCGCCGAGCATTTCGGCATGGTGGGCCAGGTGGACATCATCACCTCCACGCTGGGCAAGGCGCTGGGCGGCGCCGCCGGCGGCTTCGCCGCGGGATCGGCGGACGTCTGCGACTACCTGACGCAGCGGGCGCGGCCCCAGCTCTTCTCGAACGCCCTGCCCGCCACCGTGGCGGCGAGCGCGCTGGCCAGCATCGAGTTCGTCGAGCAGCACCCCGACCGGGTCACCACGCTCCGGGAGAACGCCCGGTACTTCCGGGACCAGCTGAAGGGGCTCGGCTTCGCGCCGCTCCCCGGCGAGACCCCGATCATCCCCGTCATCCTCGGCGAGACCTCCGCCGCCATCCGGATGAGCAACATGCTCCTGGACGAGGGCGTGTTCGTCACGGGCTTCGGCTTCCCGGTGGTTCCGCAGGGCCAGGCCCGGGTCCGCTGCCAGGTGTCGGCGGCCCATTCCCGGGCCGATCTCGACGAAGCCCTGGCCGCCTTCAAGAAGGTGGGGACCAGCCTCGGGCTCATTTGAGGCGACTTGCAACCCCCGCGTCACCCTGCAAGCCGGTGCGCGGCCCCTCCCCCATTCCACCCCCCCTCGAACGCTCCCAATCTGCCCGAGATGAGCCGGGGCAACCCCTTGGGGTCTAGTGTTTTAGGCCTGAGCTTCCTATCTTGGAACCGGCGGGACCCCGCCCCCCCTGGCCGTGGGGGCAAGGAATTTGCCCAAAACGTGACACCAATCGCCATGCGGTGACCGGCCCGGGGACCCCCCCGGGGCCGATTCTTCCAGGAGGCAGACTGATGCGCGTGCTCACCCGTGCCCTTGCGACGCTCGGCCTGGCAGCCCTTGCCGGCGCCACCTCGCTCAGCGCCCAGAACCCCGGCGTGGGCTCGAATCGCTTCTACATCGGCGCCTCCGGCGGCATGATGGACTTCGCCACCGAAGCGCAGACCCGCGGCGCCATCCCGATGTTCGGCGGCAACGCGCTGATCACGGCCAAGCGCGCCGCGTTGCTCGTGGCGGTGGACATCGGCCTCGGCAGCGGCGAGACGGCGGCGATGGTGGACCCGGTCGACGGGATCACCGCCCGCAACGTCACCTTCGACAACATCAATCGCTACTACTTCATGCTGATGGCGTACCCGCTCAAGTCGCACATCCAGCCGTTCATCGGCCTGGGCTGGGGCATCCAGACGCTGTCGAACATCCAGGTGCAGGGCGCCTTCCTCGACGATGCGACCCAGCAGGCGAACCAGGAGCAGGCCGAAGACCTCGGCAGCACCGGGTACATGCAGGTGGTGGGCGGCGTCGAAATCCGGGTGGGCATCCTGAACGTCTTCGGTTCGGTGTCCGCCGCCACGGGGGCCAACGATACCGACCTGGTCACGGGGTCGGTCTACACCGCGCAGGCCGGCGCACGCATCAGCCTGGGCAAGGCCAAGGACGACATGTAACGTCCGGCCGCACCCGCATGACACGAAACGGGCGCACCGATGGGTGCGCCCGTTCTGCGTCCGACACTTGCCGCCATCAGCGCGGCGGCGGCCTCGAGGCCCAGCGAGTGCCCCCTTCAACGAAGCGGAGGGGCCATTCCACCGCGGTGGTGATCCCGATCCTGGGCGTGGCCACCGGCAGCGCCTCAGGCTCGCCTTGGAACACCTGGACGACCGCCTCGCGCATGGCACGCTGGTCCAGCGATCGGTTGATGGCCAGGGCCTGGGTCAGCCGACCCGGACCGGCGGCAAGCAACCGGTCGGCAACCCCGCCCCGGCGACGGCGCATGGCCGGAAGGCCCTCCAGCGGCTCCAGCGCCCGGAGGAGCACCGCCCCGTCATTCGGTCCTCGACCGGCCACCAGGTTGGCGCACCAGTGGACCCCGTACGACAGGTACACGTACCACGCACCCGCGGGGCCGTAGAGCCCCTCGTTCTGCGCGTGCCGGCGGTTCCGGTAGCCGTGCGAGGCCGGGTCGCGGTGGCCGAGGTAGGCCTCCACCTCCACGAGGCGACCGGCGGTCCGGACCCCGCGTACCGTCGAGACCAGCACCGAGCCAATGAGCTCGCGTGCCACCACCTCGGCGGGGCGGCGGAAGAAGGAGACGGGGAGTAGCTTTGGATGGCGTATGACTTGCGTCCGCCCACTGTTGTCCATGGCAGGATCGACCCTCTCCACCCCGAGCGCCCTTGATGTGTGGATTCACCGGTTTCTGGGGTCCGAGCTTTCGTTCCGAGGACGCCGAGCGGATACTCGCCCGGATGACGGACACCATCGTGCACCGGGGGCCCGACGACGCCGGCACCTGGACGGCCCCCGACCAGGGTGTCGCCCTCGGCTTTCGCCGCCTCGCCATCCTCGACCTGACCCAGACCGGCCACCAACCGATGACCTCGCGCGACGGGCGCTACGTCATCGTCTTCAATGGTGAAATCTACAACTTCGCGGAGCTGCGCCAGCGGCTGGCGGACGCCGGCGAGACCTTCCGGGGGCACAGCGACACGGAAGTGATGCTGGCCGCGATCTCCTCCTGGGGCCTCGAGGCTGCCGTCAAAGCGTTCGCGGGGCAATTCGCGTTCGCGCTCTGGGATCGCGAGGCGCACGCCCTGCACCTCGTCCGCGATCGGCTGGGCGAAAAGCCCCTCTACTACGGCTGGATGGGCGATACCCTGCTCTTCGGATCCGAACTGAAGGCGCTCCGGGCCCACCCCGCGTGGCGCGGCAGCATCAACCGCGACGCCCTCACGTCGTACCTCCGGCACGGGTGTGTCCCCGCCCCCTATTCCATCTACGACGGCATCCAGAAGGTCGAACCGGCGGCGATCGTGACCATCCGGGGGCGCGCGGCGAGCTCGGCGCGCTACTGGCTGCTCGAGGATCTGGTGCACCAGGGCGTGGCGAACCCGCTCGTGGGCGACGATGACCGGATCCTCGACCAGGTCGAGTCGGAACTCAGGCGCATCGTCGGCCAACAGATGGTCGCGGACGTCCCGCTCGGGGCGTTCTTGTCCGGCGGGATCGACTCGTCCCTGGTGGTGGCGCTCATGCAGGCGCAGAGCAGCCTGCCGGTCCGCACGTTCACGATCGGCTTCGAGGAATCAGGCTACAACGAGGCCGAGCATGCCAAGGCGGTGGCCCGCCATCTCGGCACCGACCATACGGAGCTTTACGTCCGGCCCGAGGAGGCCCGGGCCGTGATCCCGCGTCTGCCCTCGATGTTCGACGAGCCGTTCGCGGACTCCTCGCAGATCCCGACCTTCCTCGTGGCACGGCTCGCCCGCCAGCACGTCACCGTCGCGCTGAGCGGCGACGGGGGTGACGAGCTCTTCGGCGGGTACTATCGCTACTTCCTCGGCGACCGCATCTGGCACCGACTGGCGCACATCCCGAAATGGCTCCGGGGTGCGGCCGCCACGGCCGCCGTGACGGCCTCGCCCCGGACCTGGGACCGCGTCGCCGGCGGACTCTCCGGCATCCTGCCGGACCGCCTGCGGATGCCCCGCGTGGGTGAGCGGATTCACAAGCTGGCCGGCGTGGCGCCGGCAGCGGACGCGACCGATTTCTACCGCCGGATGGTTTCGCACTGGCAACGACCGGAAGAGGTGGTCCGCGGGGGAAAGGAGCCCGAGACCATCACGACCGCCGACCGGAGCGCGGTGAACGGGCTGTCGACGGTCGAACAGATGATGTACTTCGACGCGCGGAGCTACCTGCCGGACGACATCCTGGCCAAGGTGGACCGGGCGACGATGTCCGTCAGCCTGGAATCACGCGCGCCGCTGCTCGACCACCGCATGGTCGAACTCGGGTGGAGGGTCCCGATGTCGCTGAAGGTGCGCGGCGGCGTGGGCAAGCTCGCCCTCCGGCAGATCCTCCACCGGCATGTGCCACAGCAATTATTTGAGCGCCCGAAGATGGGGTTCAGCGTGCCGATCGGCGCGTGGCTCCGCGGGCCGCTGAAGGAGTGGGCTGGGGACCTGCTGGCCGCGCCGCGGATTCGCGACGCGGGATTCTTCGACTCGACCGTTGTCTCACGGACCTGGGCGGAGCACCTCGCTGGAGAGCGGGACTGGGAAGAGCCGCTCTGGACCGTGCTGATGTTCGAAGCCTGGCGCGAGGCGCTCTAGCCGGTCACTCCGCTTTCTTGGCCTTGGGAGGCCGCTTCCTGGCCGGCGCCTTCACCGCAGCCGCCTTCGGTGCCTTGGCTGGCTTGGCCGCCTTGGCCTCCTTCGCGGGCTTCTTCGCGGCCCCGCCGTGCTCGTCATCCACGAGCACCACCCCCACCATCGGAATCTCCGGCTTCTGCGTGCCGATGCGCGATCCGCGACGGAAGCGGAGCGCGGCGGCCGGCGCGGCCGCCACGACAGCCGGCGACGCGGCGTCGCCGTTCGAGGGGGCGGCCGCCGCTTCCACGACAGCCGACTTGGGCGCGGCCGGGCGCTGACGCGGCACCACGATGTCGGTCGGGTGGACCGACACCTCGTACGCATCGTCGCCCACCTTGCGCACGTCCGCTACTTCGGCGTCGTTGGCCTGGCGGAGCAACTTGATGAAGCGGCCGGTGTCCAGGAGCGCATCCTCGCGGCCGTGCAGCGCGGCCATCCGGGCTCGGAGCGTCTCATGCGCCACCGGGTTGGGCATCTCGGAGAGCGCCTGGCCCATCAACTGGAAAGCCAGCGCCAGCGAAAGCGCCTTGGGGCGGCCGTCGCCGACCGCGCCCGCTGCGGCTGGACGGTCCTCGCCGCGGCCCCGTCCACCCCGGCCCCGGCGGCGGCCCCGCCCGCGCTTCTCCTCGGGCTCGGCGTGGGAGGCCGGCGGCGTGGCGGCGGGCGCGTGCCCGCGGCCCCGCGGCGCGGGGGCTGCGGCCTTCCGCGGTTCGACGCCGCCGGCCACCGGCGCAATCTCGTACTGGCCGTTTTCCATCTTGGTGACGACCAGGATGCCCTTGGCGCCGGCGTCGGTGACGAACTTGCTGAAGCGGCTGTAGCCCGCGTTCTTCTCGTCGAAGTTCGGGTCGATCTGCTTCATGACCTGCTTCAGGCGGTCGGAGCGCATCACGTCGTCGTTCCGGACCATCTGCGCCGCGGCCTCGCGCACGAGTTCCCACGGGTCCCGCTGGATGGAGGGCTTGTCCTCCTCCTTCGTGAGCCCGGCGAGGTCGCTGTAGGAGTAGTACTCGTCGCAGTTCTGGATCAGCAGGTCGCTGGCCGACTCGCGGATGCCGACGCCGATGACGTACTTGCCGTACTCCTTCAGCTTGATGACCATCGACGAGAAGTCGCTGTCGCCGGAGAGCAGGATGAAGGTGCCGATCTCGGGCCGGGTAAAGACCAGCTCGATGGCGTCCACCGCGAGGCGGATGTCGGTCGCGTTCTTCTTGTTGGTCCCGAAGGCGGGCGCGAAGATCAGGTCGATCGACGACTCGGACAGCGGCACGATGTACTGCGGGTAGCGCCGCCAATCGGCGTAGGCCCGCTGGACCGCCACCTTCCCCTTGATGATGTCGCTGTTGAGGAGGGTCCGCAGTTCCTTGGTCAGGTCGGAGCGGATGCCGAGGGTAACGTTGTCGAAGTCGATGAGCAGCGCCGCGTTGGGGGCGTGCACGGGCGCGGCGGTGCCGGCCGGTCGTCCGGCGCGGATGATGTGACGGTTGTTCACGTAGTGTTCAGCTCCAGGCTCACGACCCGCGCGAGCTCCATTCGCTTGACCTTCCCGGACCCGGTCATCGGGAAGGCGTCGAAGAAGCGCACGAGGTCGGGGACCTTGTAGTCCACGAGTTGGTCGCGACCGAACTCCTTGAGTTCGTCGCCGGTCAGGATGGCCCCTTCCACCGGCACGACGCAGGCGCAGACCAGCTCCCCGAGCAATTCGTTGGGGACGCCGACCACGCATACGTCGTCCACGGCCGGATGGGTCCGGAGGACGTCTTCCACTTCCCTGGGCGTGACGTTGTTGCCGCCGCGGATGATCATCTCCTTGCGGCGACCCACCACCTGCACGGCGCCCGCCTCGTCCACCACCACGAGGTCGCCGGAGAGGAAGTACCCCTCCGGTCCATGGGCCCGCGCCGTCTCGCCCGGCATGCGGTGATACCCCAGCATCACGTTGGCGCCCTTCACCGCCAGCTCGCCAACCGCTTCCGGCCCGTGGAGGCTCCCGGTCGCCAGGTCCACCACCCGCACCTCCACCCCCGGGAGCGGGCATCCCACGGTCTGCTCGCGACGCTCGGCCGGGTCGCCGGGCCGCGTCATGCACACCGTGGGGCCCGTTTCCGTGAGCCCGTACGCGATCTCCACGTTGCACCAGGCGCGGATCCTCCGCACCAGGTCGGGCGACACCGGCGCGCCCGCCACCACCCCGGTCCGCAGCGCCGTGAGATCCCGGCCCGCGAACGATTGCTCCCGCATCAGGAGCTGGAACATCGTCGGCACGCCGTGGCAGACGGTGATCCGCTCCCGTTCCAGGAGATCCAGCGCTCCCGCCGGCTCGAAGCGTTCCTGCAGCACGAGCGTGCCGCCGAACGCGATGGTGCTCACCACGGTGGACGCGCCGAACACGTGGAAGCACGGCACCGCCGCCAGCACCCGCTCCGCGTCGCGGAGCCCCAGCGCCTCGCCGCTTAGCCGCGCCGTCTCCACCAGGTTGCGGTGGGACAGCAGCACACCCTTGGGCTTTCCCATCGTGCCCGAGGTGTACAGCAGCGCGAGCGGGGAGTCCTCGTCCGCACCCGCCTCGGCAACCGACCCGTCCTTCCGGCCCTTCGTGACCAGGTCCTCGAACTGGAGGAACCGGTCGTCGGTCCAGAGGTCTTCCGGGCCGACCGTCACCACGTGGCGCAGGTCGGGGAGCTCGCCGAGCATCTCCTCGTACAGCTCGAGGTAGTCGGTCCCGTTCCACAGTTCGGGAGTGACGACCGCGCGCGCCTCGGAATGGCGAAGCTGGTACTTCAGCTCGTGAAAACTGAGCCCAGGATCGAGCGGCACCACCGTCGCGCCGAGCCGGGCGCCGGCCAGGAACGCCACCACCCACTCCGGCCAGTTCGGGAGATCCACCGCCACGCGGTCTCCCGGCCGGACGCCGAGGCCGGCGAGCGACGCGGCGAGTCCGGCCGACTGCGCGTCCACGTCGGCGTAGCTCCACCGCCGGGCACCATGCACCACCAGCTCCCGATCCGGGTGCGCCTCGACCCGGTGGCGGAAGACGCTGGCGAGGTGGTTGGCAGGCACGGGCACGGCTCCAAAGCGATGGAACCGAGTAATATAGCCGGGCGTCCCCCCACCCCACATGGTGGAGGGAGGCAGGGGCTGGCGCGGGGAGGTGGGGAGGCGAGGTGGGCGGTGGCGGCCGGCAGCGGGGGGCTTCGGCCTAGGCGAGCTCGTCGGGCTCGGCCATCAGCGCGGCGATCACCCGCTCCCCCGCGCGCCCGTCCCACCCCTCCGGACTGCCCGCGCGGAAGCCGCCGTTCATGCGCTGCTCCATGACCTCGCCGAAGGCCGTCACCAGCGCCTGCCTCGTCGAGGCGATCAGGCGGTTCGTGCCCTCGGTGACCGTGACCGGTCGTTCCGTGTTCGGCCGCATTGTCAGGCACGGGACGCCCATCATCGTCGTTTCCTCCTGCAGTCCACCCGAGTCCGTGAGCACGATCGCCGATTGATCGACGAGCGAGACGGTCTCGATATAGCCGAGGGGGTCAAGCAGGCGGACGCCACCGAGCATCGAGCCGAGCCCAAAATCGGCGATCCGCTGCCGGGTGCGCGGATGGATCGGGAAGAGCACGGGCATCACGGCGGCCACTTCGCCGAGTCCCTTCAGGAGCTCGGCGAGCACCTCGGGGCTGTCCACGTTCGACGGCCGGTGCAGAGTGACCACGGCGAAGGGTTGCCCCTGCACGCCAAGCTCGGCGGGCATCCCGCGCGCCCGGGCGGCGGGCCTCAGCCGGAAGAGCGTATCGACCATCACGTTGCCGACCAGCCTGACCCGATCCCCGGGGATCCCTTCCGCCGCGAGGTTGGCGTTCCCGTCCCGACTGGGGGTCAGGCAGAGGTCGGCGAGCTGATCAGTGACGATTCGATTGATTTCCTCGGGCATCGTGCGGTCGAAGCTCCGGAGCCCGGCTTCCACGTGGGCTACCCCAATCCCGCGCTTCACCGCCGCCAGCGCACAGGCGACCGTCGAGTTCACGTCGCCGTAGACGACGACCCAGTCCGGACGGACCCGCTCCAGCACGGGATCGAACTCAATGAGGATCTTGCCGGTCTGCACCGCGTGGGTGGCGGACCCTACGCCCAGGTTGACATCGGGCTCGGGCAACCCGAGCTCCTGGAAGAACCGGTCGCTCATGGCCGCGTCGTAGTGCTGGCCCGTGTGCAGGAGCACTTGCTCCAGCCCGGCCCGGGCCCGCCCGGCCTGGAGCACGGGGGCCACCTTCATGAAGTTCGGGCGCGCACCTACCACATGCAGCAGCTTCGCCATCGGGTTCCTCAAGAACGGACGGGAGAGGGGAAACGCAGGCAGGCCTAGTCGTGCTTCGCGGTCGGGAGCTGGACGACGAAGCTGAACCTCGTCCCCTTCCCTTCCTCGGTACTCACCTCGAGTTCGCCGCCCATGGCCTCGACCAGCTTCCGGCAAATCGAGAGCCCGAGACCCGAGCCGGAGAACGCATACTCGCCCGCGCGCTGGCGGCGGCGGAAGGGCTCATACAGCGACACCATGGCACCGGGCGGGATGCCGCGCCCGGAGTCCTGCACCCAGAACTCGATGGCGGCGCCCTCGAGGCAGCGCCCGCCGACCTCGACCGACCCTTCGTCGGTGAACTTGAGCGCATTGGTGCTCAGGTTCAGGAGGACCCGCGAGAGCGCCACCGGATGCCCGACCCGCAGGTCGGCCGCCGGGGGCAGCAACCGAATCTGGAGGCCCTTTTCCTCGGCGATCGGCTGGGTGATGTCGCGCACCGACTCGAAAATGTCCGCGAGGGAGAAGGGCGTCGGTTCCAGGTCCACGAGGCGGTCGCCGCCGCGGGCAAGTTCCACCACGTCGGACGCCACGCCGCTCAGGCCGAACGCCGCGCTGTAGATGAGGCCGAGCTGGCGCTCCTGAAGGGGCGTGACGGGACCGGAGCGGCCCTTCTTGAGGGTCTCGGCGAGGAAGAGGATCGAGGTGAGCGGGCTCCGGAAGTCGTGCGCCACCTCGACCACGAGCTCGAGCCCCCCCGCGCCGCCGAGCCGTTCGGCGAAGCGCTTCGACCAGTCGGATTCGAGGTAGGTGTAGAGCTGCTCGAAACAGGCGAAGATGGTGAGGAGCTGCCCCGCGTCGGGCGCGTACTCGAGCGCCCGCACCTCCTTCACGAAGTGCCGGCGGAGCACGGCCAGGAGTCGGCGGCCGAGCACCGAACGAGGCAGCGCCTCCGTGTCGGGCTCCTCGTTCATCGCGATCCGCAGCATCCCGCCGAGGAGGTGGGCCAGGCCGGCTCCGGCCTCCTCGGCCGACACCGCGTCCTCCGCCAGCAGGCGCCACTCGGCGGTGACCCGGCTGGCGGAGCGCTCCAATGCCACCCACAACCGTTCGTCCACGCCGCCCAGAGAGGCGTCGGGGATGGCCGGCGGTGACGCGGTCAGCGGGTCACGCCTCACGCACCGTTCCCCTGCATGTCGTCGCGCTGGAACGAGTGCTTGTCCATGAGACGATAGAGCGTGGTGCGATCGATGCTGGCCAGGCGGGCCGCCTTCGACATGTTGCCACCGGCGCGCCCCACCAGGCGCGTCAGGTACTCCCGCTCGAAGTGTGCGATGACCCGGTCCTTGGCGCTGTGGAAGCCCTCGTCCATCACGCCGCTCGGCATGCCGGCGGTCTCGGCGGGCCAGTCGGCGACGTCGTCGTAGATCGGGATCTCGTTGGGCTGGATCAGGTGATCCGGCTCGGCCAGGACCGCCACGTGCTCGATCACGTTCTGGAGCTCGCGCACGTTACCGCGCCAGGGACGGCTCTTGAGGAAGGCAATCGACTCCTCGCTGAGGCGCGGGGCGCGGTCACCGGCCTGCCGGTGCCGCTGCCAGTAGTGGGTCAGGAAGTGGGTGGCGAGGATCGGGATGTCCTCGAGTCGCTTCCGCAGCGGCGGGAGCTTGATCGGTACCACCCGGAGCCGGTAGTAGAGGTCCTCGCGCAGGAGCCCCTGCTTGACCGCCTCCTCCGGGTCACGGTTCATGGCGGACACGAACCGCACGTCCACCACGGCGTCGGCCTGTTCCGAGCCCACCCGCCGGACCACCCCGTCCTGGATGACGCGGAGGAGCTTGGCCTGGAGCGACATCGGCATCTCGGTCAACTCGTCGAGAAAGAGCGTGCCGCCGTTGGCGGTCTCGAGGAGGCCGGGCTTGTCGCGGTCGGCGCCAGTGAAGGCGCCCTTTCGATGGCCAAACATCTCGCTTTCGAGGAGCGGCTCGGGCAGGGCGGCGGCGTTGATCGGCACCAGTTGGCGGCTGGCCCGACGGCTGTGGTGGTGGATGAACTGCGCGATCAGTTCCTTGCCGGTGCCGCTCTCGCCGCTGATGAGCACCGACGCGTCGGTGCCGGCCACCTTGCGCGCCAGCTCGATCGCCTTGCGGAAGCTGGGCGAAACTCCGATCATCTGGAACTTCTCCCCCATCCCGGACTGCGCCATGAGCTGGGCACGGAGATCGTGCGTCTCGCGGGACACCATCACGGCGTGCGAGGCGCGCCCGATCAGCACCTGGAGGTGGGTCGCCGAGAACGGCTTGGGGAGGTAATCCCAGGCGCCGGCCCGAAGCGCCTCGATGCTGGTGGTGACGCTCGGGTTGCCGGTCATCACGACCACGATCGTGTCGCGATGATGCTGGAGCGTGGCCCGGAGCAGGTCGATGCCGCTCACCTGCGACATGTAGAGGTCCACCAGCACGATGTCGAAGTTGCGCCGCTTGACCGCCTCCAGGGCCTCTTCCCCGCGGCCGATGACGGTCACGTTGAAGCCGTCCATCTGGAGGACGCTGGCGCAGGACTCGCGGAGGGTCCGCTCGTCGTCCACGACCAGGACCCGGATGCTCGACTTGACGTCGGCGGGGATCGACAGGGGGTCGCGGTTGGTCTGATCGGTCGCCGGAGGCGACGGCATCGCGGAACTGGACATTTTGGGACTCCGTAGGGCGACCGCGGGACGGCAGTGCCGTACCAATTAAAGGTGCCCCGGCCTCCGGGGGCAACACCGAACCGTCACGAACTGACCACAGCGGCGGTGCAGAGGGGCAACAATGATGCCGCCGCGCATCGCTTTCGCGCCTTCGAGGCCAGGTACCATCAGCCTAACATGTTGTTATGTAATGTCTTATGGTATTCTCAGTGACGGCCCCCCATTTGCGTTCTCGGGGGTATTGCACACCTGATTCGCGCGACGCCGGGCTCCCCGGCATCGCATCTTGACCGGAGTATCGCGCAGATGACCCCCAGCCAGATCCAGCCTCTCCCCCCAGAACCGCCCTCCGGCTCGGCGGGGATCGAGGCGTATGTCAACGGAGGCGGGGCGGGCGGGCTGGACTCGGCGCCCCCCCTCCCCGAGCCCGGCCTCCAGTGGGGGCGGTACATCTCGGCCCTCCGTCGATACAAGTGGCTGATGCTCGCGATCATCCTCGCCGGCAGCGCGGCGAGCGTGGGGGCCACCCGGTTCCTCAAGCCGACCTACCGCGCCACGGCCACGATCTACATCGAGCCGCCGCCCGACGACGCCGGCCCGATCCGCGCTGCGGAACTCCTGCGCTCGTTCGGCTGGCTGGAACTCCTCACGACGGGAGTGGTCCTGGACAGCGTGGCGATCACCCAGCGACTCTACCTGACACCGGCCGAGCCGAAAGACTCGCTGCTGTTCGCGGGCTTCGCGCTCGGTGAGAAGCTGATCGGCGGCAGGTATGAGCTCCAGGTGGACGAGGCTGGGAAGGGGTATACCCTTTCCCGTGAGTCGGTGGGCGTGGTGGAAAGCGGTGCGGTAGGGGATTCGATCGGACGGCCCCTCGGGTTCCTCTGGTCGCCCCCCGCAGCGCTCCTGCCCCGGGGCCGGGCGGTCGCCTTCAACGTGGTCAGCCCGCGCGAGGCAGGGCAGCGTTTGCTCGCCAATTTCAAGACCGCGCTCAACAACTCCCAGCAGTCGAACTTCATCCGGCTGACCTTGGAGGGCCCGAACGCGGCAAAGACCGCGACCATCCTCAACGCGGTGACGACGCAGTTCGTCGAGGTGGCGGCCGACTTGAAGCGGCGGAAGCTGTCCATCCTGACCGAGACGCTGGCCGAACAGGTCAAGTATGCCGGGGAACAGCTGGCCGAGGCGGAGTCCCGGCTGGAGAGCTTCCGCGTGGGCACCATTACGCTGCCCACGGAAAACGTGCCGGTGGCGGCGGGGCTCCAGTCGACGCAGCCCACCGTGCTCACCAACTTCTTCAACCGGAAAATCGAGGTCGAGGAACTCCGACGGGACCGCACCGCCCTCCAGGGCGTGGTGGCGCGGATGGGAACGCCCGGCTTCTCGATGGACGCCTTCCAGACCATCCCCGCCGTGCGGAACGCCCCGGACCTGAATCGCGCGCTCGAGGAGCTCTCCTCGGCGGACGCCGAGATCCGTGCGCTGCGGTTCCGGTACACCGATGAGCACAAGCCCGTGCGGGACCTGCAGGACCGGATCAACACGCTCCGGACGCAGACGATCCCGATGTACGCCAACGGGCTCATCCAGCAGATGCAGGACCAGGAGCGGGTCATCGAGGGCCAGATCGCGACCCAGTCGCGGGACCTGCAGCAGATCCCGATCCGGACAATCACGGAACAGCGATTGACCCGCGACCAAGTGGCGGCCGCAACGCTGTACACGACGCTCTCAACCCGGTACGAGGAAGCCAAGCTGGCCCTCGCCAGCGCCATCCCGGACGTCAAGGTGCTAGACCCGGCGGTGACGCCACGTAGCCCCATTTCGAACTCCGCACCGCGGATCGTCGTGCTCGGCTTCATGGCGAGTTGCGGGCTTGCGGTGGGCTTGGCACTCCTGCTCGACCAGCTCGACAAGCGGTTCCGCTACCCCGACCAGGTGACGCGCGAGCTGGGCCTCACGATTCTCGGGGCCGTGCCGGCCATGAAGCGGGGGAAGGACGGCCTCCAGAAGCCGGTCGATGCGTCCCAGACGCTCGAGGCCTTCCGCTCCATCCGCCTCAACCTGGCGCACTCGTACGGCTCGGGGCCGGTCCGGCTGACGATTTCCAGCCCCGGGCCGAGCGAGGGCAAGTCGCTCATCTGCTCCAACCTGGCGCTGTCGTTCGC
This sequence comes from uncultured Gemmatimonadaceae bacterium, assembly GCA_964571795.1. Lineage (GTDB taxonomy): Bacteria > Gemmatimonadota > Gemmatimonadetes > Gemmatimonadales > GWC2-71-9 > SPDF01. The sequence continues at coordinate 16,359 of CAZNDK010000023.1, forward strand.
CGAGGCGGGCTACAAGACACTGCTGATCGACGGCGACATCCGGCGCGGCCAGCTCCACCGCACCTTTTCGGTGAATCGCCAGCCCGGGTTGCTGGACTACCTGGGCGGCGAGGCGTCCGCGCAGGATATCCTGCGGCCGACCAGCCACAGTGGCTTGACGCTGATCCCTTGCGGAACTCGCCTGCACCACGGACCCGAGATGCTCGGTTCATCGAAAATGAGTGAATTGATGGCGCAACTGAAGAGCGCCTTCAACGTGATCCTGGTGGACAGTCCGCCGCTCGGCGCCGGCATCGACCCCTTCGTGCTGGGGGCGGCCACCGGTCACATGGTGCTGGTCCTTCGGTCCGGGGAGACCGATCGCGCGATGGCCGAGGAGAAGCTGAAATTGGTGGATCGACTTCCGATCCGGCTCCTGGGAGCCGTCCTCAACGACGTCGATACCAGCCAGAGCGGGTACAAGTACTACTCGTACGTGTATGGCTACACTGCCGAAGACGACCACGCGAAGATCGGGACGGGCGGGTAATCTGGAGCACGACACCGAAGGCCGATAAGCGGAAGGGGTGGGCTCCGCGGCGAACTTGCCTCAGGAGCGCTTGCGGCAAATCATCACGTTGAAGGAAGGGCCGTTCTTGAGCATCGCACAGATCGAAGTGTCCACCGCAAATCCGAGTGCACCGGCGAGGCGAGGCGCGCGGGCGATTGCCGGATAGACGAGATGGTTCCAAAGCCAGCGCATCACCACGGCTCCCCAACCACTGAAGTCCGCCGCCTGCACCATGAAGAAGAACGTCGGCTTGCGCCAGAGTACTTCAAACCCGGCTTCACGCAGGGAAGTCTCGTAATAATCGAGTGGTCGCCACCGGATGTACCCGCCGTGATCCTGAGCGGGGCCGTGCAGAAACTGGTCGTGGAGAATCAGGAGTCCATCGGACTTCAAGACCGAAGCCAGATCGGCCAGAACCGACCGAAATCTCCCGTCGTCAACTACGTGATACAATACATCAATGGCCGTCACGCAGTCGTATCCCGCCCCCACCACGTCGACAAGTCCGAGGTCGTTCAGGTCTCGTTGGATGAATCGGTGTTGGGGGAAGCGCTCGCGGAGCGCGTCAACGGCGCGCTCGCTCAGGTCAATTCCGCAATAGCCAGCAACCCCCTGCCGTTTCCAGAAATCCATCCAGGCCCCCGACCCCGCGGCCACCTCGAGCAGGTTGGCACCGCGCAGGGTGCCGCCCACCCTGGCCAGCGCGCGCGCCAGGAGATACTGCTTTCGTCGATAGAGCCAGCGATTGTACTCGGCCGGCAGGTCGATGTGGCCGGATTTCGTCGTGTCAATTGTCGCGTAGCGATTGTTCCAGTACGCGGTGAGATCCAGCGGCGAGCCGGGCGTCGTTGCCATGCGCACACACCTCCGTCCATGGCCAACTCGCCCCCCGACCAATCGCGGCCAGGCTCCGAGCAGCGTGTCATTGACCTTGCGACTAGTTCGCCTGGAACGCCCGGAGAGTCTCGGTGCCGTCCGCCTTCAGCGCACGCAAGGCGGTTGTCGCGCGGAGGAGCATTTCCGTGGCATCGTACTCGACCGCACGGAAGTCGGGAACGGCGCAGTAACCCACTCGCAACGATACGGCGGAGGCCGAATTCCCGTTCATGGGCACCGGATGGGTCTCCACCGTCTCGCGGAGGCGCTCGACGAGCTTCACCGCCGCGGCGGGGCCAGTCGCCGGCGCGATGACAGCGAATTCGAGCGGCCCCAGGCGGCCGATGGCATCCGAGCTCCGACCGGACTTCCTGAGCGCCTCCCCCACTGCGGCCGCCAGTTGCGTTGCCACCGCCTCCGAACTCGTGTCGACAAGTTCAGCACTCTCCGGCGCGAAGACGATGCACGTGAGCGCATGCCGACGACGGAATGCCTCGGACCCAATCTCCCGCGCCCGGCGCGATAGACCCCGCATGTTGTAGAGCCCGGTCACCTGGTCCAGCAGGGACTCGTCGTGGACCCTGTCCACCTCGAGCTTTGCACGAAGGAACGCCTCGAGCTTCAGGAGCAGTGACTCCCCGTCGAGCGGCTGCCCCAGGAACTCCCAGGCTCCCGCGTGGTAGGCCTCGAGCCGCTGGGTGCGGCCCGAGGGGCCGGCCGTCGTGATAATGATGGGGATGGTGGGCGAAAAGCGGGGATCGGCCCGCAGTTGCCTACAGACTTCGACACCATGGAGGTCGGGCATCTGGGCGTCGAGAATGACGATGTCAGGATGAGCGGTGCGAGCTCGTTCCAGGGCTTGGCGCCCAGTGTACGCCCGCATCACTTCGTACCCCTTGGGCACCAGGATGCTCTCCAGCGAGCGGGCCGACCACTCCTGATCATTGGCGATCAGGACCAGGGGAGGATGTGCGACCTTCTCGCGCTCGAGCATGAGGTTCCTGGAGTCAATGGCCGTGCGGCGGAGGGTTCGACTGAGCCGGATAGGTCCACACTGCAGAAGTCGTGCGCCGATTCAGGATAACGGTTAACTCATTGCAAGACAATACGTTACGTCACCATACGCGATCGATCTCACGCGCCGGTTTCGGCGCATTGTCGCGACAGGTCGCTGCGTCGGAAGTTCAATCGTGGCAGGCGGGCGACAGCATTGGGCCTGCCTGACTCGCAGAGGCTGTCGGGCACCGATCGATCAGGTCGGCACATCCACCCCGCGCCGAGCCCGGTTGAGCCAGTCACGGATATGGCGCAAGCGACTGCGGTGCAGCACCCAGGTGCACAAGACATAGATGGTGGCGCCCAGCAGAATCGAGACGGGCAGGCGGACCGCCGGGGGCCAGGATCCCGCCACGAACTGGTGAAAACTGACTACAGCGATGGCCATCGCGGCCGCCCCATCCAGGCCGAGCCGAAGCGCCTTAAGGTACTCCCCGCCACTCAACACCAGTACCCGCTTCACCCGCGCAAAGGAATAGCCCGACACCAGTGGATGGATCACCAACCATGCTGCTGCGATCCCCGCGGCGCCCCAGAAACTCCCCACAATGAACCCGGCGAGCATCAAGATCGCACCGCCCACAGACACCCACATTCCGAATCGGGTCTCCCGGGTGGCGTTGAACAGGTGGGAGAACAGGATCGTCACCGAACGCACCCCGGAATAGAGCGCCAGCAACGCCAACGGCATTGCGGCGCCCTCCCATTTGGCGCCGAGCACGACGGAGACGATGTCGTGACTCACCAACGCAATCCCGACGGAGGCGGGGAAGGTCACCAAGCAGAGGATTTCGGACAGATTCAGGAAATAGCGCTTCAGGGCCGGGCGGTCGTCTTGGACAGCGCTGAAGAGGCTCGGGGTCACGTCCGAAATGACCATCGTCACCTTTTCGATCGGGCTGGTCGCCAGCGTCCAGGCCAGCGAATAGTCCCCCGCGGCGGCCGAACCGAGCCGCCGCCCGGCCACCGCAAAATCGCCGTCCTGGTAGACGATCCAGGCGAGCCGGCCGACGAGGATGTCGCGGCTGAAATGGACGACCCTCTTCAGTCCGGCGAGCCTCGGCCAGGCGAAGGCCACGCGGCGGTGGTAGAGCGTGAGCAGCGTCGTGACGATCGCGCCGACCACGCTCCCGAGGGCGAGTGCCCAGTACCGGAGTCCCGCCAATGCCCCGATGAGGGTAACCAGAGGGACGAGAAGGCCACGCGCGATGTCGATCATCGCGAGGGTGCGGAATCGGAGTTCACGGCGCAGCAGGGCGGTCGACACTGTCTGCAGCGACGAGATCAGGAAGGTGAGGCCGACGACCAGCAGGACGGGCGGCAACGCCGGGGCCCGGAAGAAGAGCCCGAGCGGATATGCCATGAGCGCCGTCAGCATCGTGCAGCCCAAGCCAAGCAGCGCGCTGAATCCATTGAGCTGCTGAAGATGTTCCGCTGGGAGCTCGCGGAGGGTGATAACGGCCGTCCCGACTCCGAATTCGCTAAGGATGTAGACGATGCCGAGGAACACGCTCGCCATCGTGACAAGACCGTAGTCTGATGGCATCAGAAGGCGCGCCACGAGAATCGTGCCCACCCAAGAGAGCACCTGGGTGGACCATTTGCCGACGCCCGCCCATGCCACGCCGGAGAACAGCGAGCGGTCGAGGGCGTGCCGTCCAGTGTCACCGGGATTCGTGGGAGTCGCCATGAAGTGTCTGGAAGTGTCCGGGGAGCAGCGGAAGGTGTCAAGGGCGTGAATGAGGCAGGCTGGCGTCCCCGGCACGAAACTCGTAAGCTCCGGCTGGGGAGGCTGTCGCGGAATTCCGCGGCCCGGTCGCGGAATCGGCCATCAACCGGAGCAGGCCTCTCAGGTGGGGGCCCTCTCGTGGAGGCATGGAAGAATGGTCATGGGGCGACACCGACGCGTCATGTTCACGGCGATTACCGTCCTCGTGGCCCTCGGCCTGATCGAGGGAGCGTCGGCCGTGGTCATCGCCCTCGCGTCGCCGCGGCTTGATGAGCCGATCCTCCGGACCAGTGCGATCTATCGGGAGCAATCTCGACAGATTCGATCGCTCTTCTTTTCTGATACGGCTCGAGGGCTGGTGTTCGACCCCGAGTTGGGATGGCGATACCGTCCCGGGTGGCACGACCAGATGACGTCCAACAATTCGGCGGGACTCCGCGGCGCTCGCGAGTACACTAGGGTGCCGGCTCCTGGGAGGCTGCGGGTGGCGGCGTTCGGCGACTCCTTCGTGTACGGCAACGAGACACACTGGACGGACTCGTGGCCTGCCCTGCTCGAGCACGCCGACTCCACACTTGAGGTCTTGAACTACGGAGTCGGGGGTTACGGTCTGGACCAAGCCTTTCTAAGGTACCTCCGCGAGGGGCGCTCGCTCACCCCATCCATCGTGCTCATCTGCTTCACGACCGACGACTTGCGGCGACTGGTAAACGTCTATCGCCGGTTCATCAGCGTCGGGGAACTCCCGCTGTTCAAGCCGCGATTCGACCTGACGACTGCTGGCCAGCTTCGGCATGTCCCAAGCCCGGTCCGCTCGATGGAGGACTACCGCCAGCTGCTCGACGATCCGCCCCGGGTGCGCAACGCCGGCACGTCGGACCAGTGGTATGAGCCTCTCGTGTACCACAACCCTGCGTACGATCTGTCGGCCACGGTCCGACTCGGTGTGAGCATCTGGATCCGGGTCGCAAACCGCCACCTCCGCCACGACCGGATCTTCGTCGACGGGGAGTTCAACCGGCACTCGGCGGCGTTTCGGCTACAGTTGGCCGTCTTTCAGGCCTTCCGCGATTCGGTCTTGGCCGCCGGCGACCAGCCCCTCATCGTCTTCCTTCCCGACCGGGAATCGGTATCCAGGCGCGTCCAGGGCGGCCGGGCGGTCTACTTCCCGCTCACGGCGGAGCTCACCGCGCGTGGTATCCCGTTCCTGGACGTGTCGGATGGGTTCGCGAACCATCAGCCGGAGGGATCCGTCGGCCGGTGGTTCATGCCCGGCGGTCACTATTCGCGGGAGGGAAACCTGGTAGTCGCCGAATGGATCGCCCCGTTGCTGCGACGCGCGGGCGGCGATCAATGAGGCGTTTGTGACGCGGCTCCGGCGCCACTTGCTGAGCGCCCTCACCGTACCCGGCATTCGGGCAGCGCTCCGGCCGTTCCGACGCGGAGTCGGGACGATCTTCATGCTGCACCGGCTCACCGACCCCGCGAGCGGGTCGGTGGGTGACGACCCAGCCGAGCTGCGTCGGACGCTCGGATTGCTGCGCCGCCGTGGCTATGAGATCGTGAGCTTGGACGAGATGTTCCGTCGGCTCAGGGAGGCCGACCCGGGGACGGACCTCGGAGTGGCGTTCACCCTCGATGACGGCTATGCCGAGCAGGTCTCCGTGGCCGGCCCGGTCTTCGCCGAGTTTGATTGCCCCGCAACGGTCTTCGTCACGACCGGTTTCCTCGACCGAACGATCTGGCAGTGGTGGGATCGCATCGAATACCTGTTCGAGGCTTGCCGGCGCCGTGCTATCACGCTCACGCTCGCGGGATCTTCACTCGAGTATCGGTGGGACGGGCACCAGGGCCGTGCGGCAGCGCGCGACGCGTTCATCGCGCGATGCAAGCAGGTGTCCGAGGAGGAGAAGAACGCTGCCATCGCACGCCTCGGGGAAGCGGCGGAGGTGGAGTTGCCGTCGACGCCCCCGCCCCGGTATGCACCGATGTCCTGGCCTGAAGTGCGTTTGTGGGAATCCAGGGGGATGACGTTCGGCGCGCACACCATGACGCACCCGATTCTCGCCCGCACCAGCGACCAACAGAGCCGGCAGGAGATTGCCGGCTCGTGGGAGCGCTTGCGTAGCATGGCCGACCGGCCCACGCGGATCTTCTGCTATCCGAACGGGCAGCACGGAGATTTTGGCCCGAGGGAATGGTCCACCCTGGAGGCGCTCGGGCTCGAGGGGGCGCTAGCGGCCACGCACGGGTACGCCGAACTCAAGGAATTTCGCGAGGCCCCCCAGTCCCCATACGCCGTCAGGCGCTTCGGCTACCCGGGTGACCCCCGTCTGGCGGCGCATTTCGCGAGCGGAGCGGAACGACTTCGGAGCGGCACGGGCAGGCGAAGCTGACAACTCCTGCGCCGAGGCGTTGCGGCAGAGCGACAGGGGGGTGACACAGGAGGCGGCGTCGCACGCGAGGCGCCCCCCGATGGCCCACCGAGCACCAACCATCCAAGCTGTTACAGCACAACATGTTACAGGCAAGTTGCGATTGCGTTACCCCCCGTAGGTCCCCTGGACAACTAGCGGCGCCATAATTGAATAGCTCCCTGCCAGTACCCTCCGCACGAGGATGATGGTCAGGAGAACCTAAGGGAGCGTTGATGCTGGCTGGCAAGAGCCGTTGCGCGGACTGCGGGCGAGAGGCACAACCACTCACGGCAGGCGAATCCGCCGTGGAAGGGGTGTGCGCGACCTGTGGCAGCCCACTCGATGCGGGTGCGCTGTCCGAGTTCGCCAGCCGCCTCGCCCGCTTCGGTCTCGGCGCCACGCGCCGACCCCTCCTCAGCCGCTTGCCGGAACTGCCTGATGCCAAGTAACCGCGCCGCGACAGCGCTCCGAACGGTCCTCTGCCTGGCGCTTGTCGCCTTGCAGTCACCCGGCGAACTCGCCGCCCAGCAGACCACGGCTCCGCCCCCCCGCGTGGAGGCCACCAGAACGGAACTGGAGGCGATCGCCGCCCACCACCCCAAAGGGATGTCCCAAGCGGACGTCGCGAGCGTTCAATCCCGCCTGGCCAACGGCGATTTCGCCGTCGGTGACCGGGTGCTGATCGAAGTGCAGGGCGACACAACCTATAGCGACACCTTCACGGTCCGGACCGGCCGGGTGCTGATGCTCCCGTCCCTGCCCCCCCTCTCACTGGAGGGGGTACTCCGCTCCGAGGCAGACTCCGTCATCGCCGGCTTCCTCGGCCGTTACATCAGGGATCCGCAGATCCGGGTGACGACGTTGATTCGTCTCGGCGTGCTGGGCGGCGTTGTCCGACCCGGGTACTACGACGTCGCTTCCCAGAGCCTGCTGAGCGAGGTCGTCATGCAGGCGGGAGGTGGACTCGGCCCGCTCGGGGACATGGGACGGACGAAGGTGATGCGCGGCAACGAGGCCGTGCTCGACCCGAAGGCCGTCAACATCGCGATCTCCAACGGCAGTACCCTGGACCTCCTCAATCTACAGAGTGGCGACAACGTGAATGTCGGCGTGCAGAACCCCAATGCGACGCTGACGAAGCTCCAAATCGTCACGGCCATCCTGGCGATCCCGCTGATGATCGTCACCATCTCAGCGATCGGAAACTAGGATGACTGCATGGGATCCCCGATGACTCACGTTTCCGACAATCGCCGCTACGGTGCGCTCCCCCACCCGGTGGAACGCCGAGTGCCCCGAACCGGGCCTGCCGAGGCCGACCACCCGGCTCCACCACTGGCACTGCTCGCCTCCACGCCCCCGGCTGTCCAGGAGCATCTCGGCCGGCGGCTGCTGAATGTGTCGGTCGCCACGATCGGCATCATTGTGGCCGCGCCGATCATGGTAGTGGTGGCCGTGCTCGTGAAGTTGACCTCGCGGGGCCCGGTCGTGTACACCCAGACGCGCGTCGGTCTTGATCAGCGCACGCCAGGGGCAGGCAGTGAAAACCGGCGCCGGACGAAGGATATCGGCGGCAAGCCTTTCCGGATCTACAAGTTCCGGACGATGCAGGTTGACGCGGAAGCCAAGAGTGGCGCGGTCTGGGCCACCCCATCCGATCCGCGCCTCACGCCGGTAGGCGGGTTTCTGCGGCAGTACCGCCTCGACGAGATCCCCCAGTTGTTCAACGTGCTGAAGGGGGACATGAACATCGTGGGTCCCCGGCCTGAGCGACCCCAGTTGTTCGAATCACTGAAACAGCAGGTGGAGTTCTATCATCTCCGGCAACGCGCCAAGCCGGGCATCACCGGGCTGGCCCAGATCAGCCAGCAGTACGATGGCTGCCTGGACGATGTGCGCCGAAAGGTCCAGTTCGACCTGGACTACCTGCGGCGCCGCAGCCTGGCCCAGGACATCAGGATCATGCTGAAGACGGTGCCGGTGGTGCTGTTCAGGAAGGGTGGCTGGTAGCGCACCGGAAGGGCAGCGGGCACGCAGGTGTGCCCTTTGCCCGGTTCAGGCAACTGGACCAATCTCCGGCCGGCGCGTCGGCTCCCAAACCGGTTGGTACCGGCCGCGGAAGAAGCGAAGCCAGGCCACCAAACCCGCCACGTTGGACCAGATGAAGTAGCCAGGCGCCGACACAAGGAAGGGCATCGACGAAGCGGAAGGCCACCACCAGGCGAGCCCTGCCGCAGCGCCCAGGAGCAGGCCGGCGACGCCGATCCACGGTGCGAGGGCTGGGGCGGCGACGGACAGGAGGGCCGCTCCGAGCACGAAGAGCGGGCTCGTCAGCTGGACCAGCCACCGGCAAAGCTTGTGGCTGAAGAGCATCAGGCCGAAAGCGTCGAACCGGAGTGGATTCAGCAGGTGGCGCTTGAAGTGCAGCGTGCCAAGACCACGCGCCATCGTGCGCACCTTCCGGCGGTACTCCGCGCGCAGCGACGTTGCCCGCGGTACGAACGCGCGGGCCGCGTCGACGGACACAGAACGGTAGCCGTGTTCCCGTGCGATGAGGCAACTGGCAAAGTCTCGGCTGAGCGCCTCGGGGAACGCGGCGTCGTAGAGTTCCCTCCTGCTGGCAAAGAAGCACCCACTCGCACCCACGATCGTCCCGACCCTCGTCTCGAGCCCGCGAACCCACATCTCGTAACCCACATATCCCGACTCGCCCTGATTCCCCACGGACTGCAAATCGCCTACGCTGATGTCTCTCCCAGAAGCGACGCCAATCGTGGGGTCCTGAAAGACAGCGACCAGCGTGCGTAACGCATCCCCGACGATCCGGATGGTCGCGTCTATGTTGACGACGATGTCCCCCCGGAGACGAGCTCCTGCGGCATTCTCGGCTGCCGTCTTGCCACCGCGTGCATCCAGCCGGAGGAGTTCCACGCCCCGATCGGCGTATGACCGAACGATTTCGTCGGTGCTGTCCGTCGAGGCGTCCGAGATGACGAGGATGTGCCGCCGATCCGCGGGATACTCCAGCGCGAGGATGCTCTCGATGGTCGAGGCGATCGACCGCTCCTCGTTGTAGCAGGGAATCGTGACGGTGATACTCGGCCATGCCGGCGGGTCCGGCCATTGTGTTGGCGGAGGCCGGAAGACGCTGACCAGCCGGAGGACGCCGGGGTAGACGAGGTACGAGTAGACGAGGAGACCGACCGGAAGGCCGATCAGGCTCCAGGCAAGCGCTTGCATCAGATTCCTTGGACTCGGCGATGGGCCACCGTCTTATAGACCGCCACATTGGCCGCGAGCCAGGCAGGGGTCGCGAATGCTTCCACCAGTCGATCGCGGGCTGCCTCGGCCCGCGCAGCGGCACCGGCAACGTCGGCGAGGACCTCTGCGATGGCGGCGGCGAGCGCCTCGGGGCGCCCCGGCGGCACCAGCCGGGCCTCACTGGAGGACACCACATCCGGCACCCCGCCGACGGCAGCGGCAACGACCGGCACCCGTGCGGCCATCGCCTCGAAGAGTGCGATCGGTGTCCCTTCGGTCCGGGAACTGAGCACCCACACGTCAAACGCCGGATAGAGTGTCGCTGCGTCCGGTACCAGGCCGTGCCAGCGGACGCGATCAGCGATTCCCAGTTGCTGCGCCTGGCGCTCCAAGTTCCCCCGCTCCCGGCCGTCTCCGATGACTGATGCGTACCACTGCCGTCCCGGGAGCCTCGACAAGGCCGACAGATAGAGATCTGGTCCCTTCTCGCTCGTCAGCCGTCCCACCCACCCGATGACACAGCTGTCCTCGGCAATCCCCAACCTGCGGCGGGCTTCTTCGCGCGTGAGCACCGGTTTGGGAGCCCAGGCGTTGGGAAGCAGGTGCAAACGACCAGCGGCCACGCCAGCACGGAACAACCGGTTGCGGATCGGCGCCGACACGGCAATCACTGCCCCGGCCTTCCGGAAGGCGCGCCGTTGGAGCCATTCGTAGAACCGATTCTTGGCATCGCCACCAGTAAAACCATGCGCCGTGGTGACCCACGGCACCCCGGCTCGGCGGGCCGCCAGCCCGCCGAGCAGATCTCCACGGTAGCCGTGGGTGTGGACCACGTCTGGTGCGGCAGCCTCGATCGCCTCGCGAACCTGACGGAATTCCTGTCCGTACGCCCTCGCAGGGACCGCGATCCGCCGAACCTCGACCCCACGATCCGCCACTCGCCGCAGCAGGGGGGAGTCTCCGGCGCCAGCATCCTGAATGGCCGCCAGCGTCACTCGGTGCCCGAGTTGCTGCAGGCCCCCGGTCAATTCGAGGACCACTGACTCGAGCCCGCCCTCCGTACCGGGGGCCGCAACATGGAGGAGGTTCAACGGCTGGCAAGAGGGCATCTGGACCGATAGTTGCAAGAATCCCGCCATTCACCTGGGCGCCGAGCGCGCCTCGCGTTGACGGCCTCTTCGAGCCTGGGGTAGTTTGCGGCAGTCCCAGTCCGGTCCATCGTCAGCGATCGGCCGCGCCGCTGCCGCGCCCCCGCGTAAAGGACGGACATGTACGACCGCGCTGGACAGCCGCTCCCATACTATGTTGCGCCGGGCCCTGCGTCCCCCAAACGCATTCTCCTCATCAGCTATCATGCCCCTCCGAGCAACGAAGTCGGGGCGCTGCGCTGGGCAGGCATGGCGGGCCATCTCGCGGCCCGAGGATGGGGGCTCGACATCATTGCTGTGGATCCGGTTGCCCTCCCAAATCGGAGCGATGCGCAACTGCAGACCCTCCCCCCCGGCACGCGGCTGTATGGCGTGCCGGATCCCGCACCGGTCCTCGACCGTGTGGTGGACGGCGCGGCGCGTCTCCGCCAGCGCATCCGGCGGAAGTTGCACATCACCGCACCAGCACCGTCCGGGGCGGTGCTAGCCGCTCCTGCCGTCCAGCGGGGGTGGAGCGTACGCGACGGCATCAACGCCTTCCACGCCTGGCGGGAATACGTGGGCGGAGGGCGGTGGGCCCGACGTGCCGCTCAGGTCGGCAGGCGGATCTTCGACGAACGTGTCCACCGGTGGGTGGCCAGCTCCGGGCCGCCGCAGATGTCGCACGAGGGCGGGCGACTGCTCTCGGTCTGGACCGGCCTCCCGTTCATGGCGGACTTCCGCGACCCATGGCGGTTTTCCGAGTGGGTCTCACTCGGCCCCGCCTGGTTGCGCTTCGCGGAGAGGTACGAGCCCCGGGTGGTGGCCCGGAGCGCCCTCACGATCGTCAACGTCGAGCCGGTCCGCTTGGTGATGCAACGCGCCTACCCGGACGCGCGCATCGTGACGATCACGAACGGGGTGGACGAGGGTCCCGCCTTGGAACCGGACCCCACGAGGAAGTTCATCATCGGGTATGCCGGCGGTCTGTACCTCGGGCGCGATCCCGAACCGCTCTTCGAGGCCGTCGGCGGGATGGTGCGGGAGCTAGCCCTCACGCCGGCGGACCTCGGCCTGGAATTCATGGGGTTCTTCGAGAGCCATCTCCAGACCCGACTTCGCGGCTTGGCCGCCAAGCATCGCGTCGAGTCGTATCTTGCCATCCACCCCGGCCAACCTCGCGCGCAGGCCCAGGAGTTCATGCGTGGATGCGCTGTGCTGGTGGCCCTCCAGCAAGGCAGCGATCTCGCGATCCCGGCCAAGCTGTTCGAATTCCTGCGGTTTCCGTCGTGGCTGCTCATCCTCGCCGGGCCCCGGAGTGCAACGGCGGAGCTCCTGGCCGGTACTGATGCAGATGTCTACGACTCCCCCGATGTGCTCGGGATTCAGACCGCCCTCGCGGCCCGGTTTCGCATGTTCAGGGAGGGAGGGCGGCCGAGGCCCCTCGGATTCCAAGAGCGGTTCAGCCGCCGGTTGCAGGCGGGGCTTCTGGTGGAAGCGATGGAATCTATCTCCGAATTGAGCAAACCTTGAGAGAATCGGAGCGGCTGGGTTGGGGCCCAAGGGGATACTCCAAGGGCCCGGTTCTTGCTCGGATCTGCCTGCCATCCGCCTTCGCTGATTCGCGACCCAGCCTCGGCGGGAATCATCCCGGTCCGACGAATTGTCCCCTCTGCTTGGGCTATTGATGACGGCCAAACCCGGTGCCACGCAACCGAGGATCCGACGGAGCACGGTCTGCTGGATCGTATTCATAATATTGGTCGTTCTGGGCCTTATCATGGAGATTGGGACCAGAGTCTACTTGCGGGTGACGAGCGGGTATGATGGCAAACACTTGTACCAATTCGTATTCGACCCCTACAAGAACATTCTGCCTGCACCCAACTACGTCGATACTCGGGGCGTCCAGCACAACTCCATGGGTTTCCGCCGTTCGGGGGAGGTCAGCCTAACCAAGCCGCCGGGTACCTATCGGATCTTCCTGATGGGTGCGTCGACTGCCTACGGATTAGGGGGCCTATGGCCGCACATCGACGATCGGTTTCCAGTCCTCAAGAATTCTGAGACGATTGACGCGTACCTCGAGCAGGAGCTCTCCGCAAGACTTCCTGGAAGGAGAATCGAGGTCATTAACGCCGCGATCACGAGCACTTGGACTCACCACAACCTGATATACCTCAATCAGACGATTCTCAAGTACAAACCCGACATGATACTCTTCCTTGACGGGTTCAATGACTATTATTTCTACGATGAGGGGCATGATCAGTTTGGCGACTACACGTACGATCTCCCTTCGCGCGTCATTCTGGGTGAGCCGACGATTCACAGTCTGGCCTATGCAAATGGGTGGTGGCTGTTCAGAAGGAGCGCCTTCGTCCACCAGCTGGCGAAGGGGGCTAAGAACATCAAGCTAATGCTCTCGTCGCCTGCGGCCCGTTCGCCAATCAACGTCGAACAAGCAGTACGAGCGCACGAGCGAGTGTTCATCGCCAATGCCCTGAAGATGGAAGAGCGAAGCGGATTGATCTTGCGTGCGGAGGGAGGAATTCCTGTCTTCGTGCTCCAACCGATGCTGATTCTCGAACGAAATCGGAGCGGTATGCTCGGCGTGGAGCGCAAGCTCTTCGATTTCAACGTCAGTTCATACCTCCCCAACTACGAGGCGTTCATCACTCAGGCCGTCGAAACGGTCCGAATCCGCGAAGCCGCGATGGCCAATAGGATTGGCGGACAGTTCATAGACCTAACTCGCATCTACGAAGGGGTCGATGGCCAGATCTTCACCGACTATGCGCATTTGACCCCTAGGGGAAACTTGCTCGCCGCCCGGTACATCGCGGACCGCGTCGCGCCCATAATCCTCGGCGCATCGTCCGGGGCGGGTCCCAAGAACTAGGGAGCGAAACTGAGCGCTTGGCCGCATGGCCGTCGGCGTAAACGACAAACCAAAGCGCCTCGCCGTTGCGTCTGCGCAACACATGGTCCCTAACTCCTGATCAGCCTGACAGATACACTAGACCTGCTTCGGCGCCAAACTTGCTGTTAGCGCCCGCCCTAACCAACGGCCAGGAGACTTGTTTGCGCATGCCGGTTCATATTCTCGGAATTTCCGCGTTTTACCACGACAGTGCCGCCTGCCTGCTGCGGGACGGCGAGATCATCGCCGCCGGCTCCGAGGAGCGCTTCACCCGGAAGAAGGGTGATTCGGCGTTCCCGGCCGAGGCGGTCTCGTTCTGTCTGCGGCAAGCCGGGATCACCCAGGCCGACATCGACTACGTCGGGTTCTACGACAAGCCGTTGCTCAAGTTCGAGCGCATCCTCGAAACCTACCTGGGCGTCGCCCCGGGAGGGTTCGGCTCCTTCCTGATGGCCGGGCCCCTTTGGATCAAGGAGAAGCTCTACCAGGACAAGGCGCTGCGCGACGCGCTCGGCGGATACGAGGGCAAGCTGCTCTATGCGGAACACCATGAGTCGCACGCGGCGAGCGCCTTCTTCCCCTCCCCGTTCGAGGAGGCGGCCATCCTGACGCTCGACGGCGTCGGCGAGTGGGCCACGGCGACCATGGGGGTGGGGCGCGGCAACGACATCCAGCTCACCCGCGAAATCCGCTGGCCGGATTCGCTCGGCCTGCTCTACTCGGCGTTCACCTACTACACGGGCTTCAAGGTCAACTCGGGCGAGTACAAGGTGATGGGGCTCGCGCCGTACGGGGAGCCGAAGTACGTGGACCTCATCTACAAGCACCTGGTCGAGCTCAAGGAGGACGGCTCCTTCCGGCTCAACCAGAAGTACTTCAACTACCTGTCCGGCCTGACGATGACCAGCGGGGCCTTCCACGAGTTGTTCGGCGGGCCGCCCCGCGAGCCGGAGAGCAAGCTCACGCAGAAGGAAATGGACCTGGCGCGCTCGGTCCAGGTCGTCTGCGAGGAGATCATGCTCCGGATGGCCCGGACGCTGCACCGGGACACGGGCCTCGAGAATCTCTGCATGGCGGGCGGCGTGGCGCTCAACTGCGTCGGCAACGGCCGGATCCTGCGAGAGGGCCCCTTCAAGCGGATCTTCATCCAGCCCGCCGCGGGCGACGCCGGTGGGGCGCTCGGCGTGGCCCAGCTGGGCTGGCACCGGTACCTCAAGCAGCCTCGGCGGGTCACGCCCGGCAAGGATTCGATGAAGGGTGCGTACCTCGGCCCGGCCTTCGCGCCGACCGACATCGAGGCCTTCCTGAAGAAGGCGGGTGCGGTCTACGAGCGCCTGGAGCAGGGCGCCCTCAACACGAAGGTGGCCCAGCTCCTCGCGGACGAGAAGATCATCGGCTGGTTCGACGGCCGGATGGAATTCGGGCCCCGGGCGCTGGGCTCGCGCAGCATCATCGGCGACCCGCGGAGCCCGCGCATGCAGGCGGACATGAACATCAAGATCAAGTTCCGCGAGGGATTCCGGCCGTTCGCCCCCAGCGTGCTCCGGGAGCGGGTCCAGGACTACTTCGAGCTGGATTGCGACAGCCCGTACATGCTGCTGGTCGCGCCGGTCAAGAAGGAGCGCCAGCTTCCCATGACCGCCGAGCAGCGCAAGCTCTGGGGCATCGACCAGCTCAACGTGCCCCGCTCCGACCTGCCGGCCATCACGCACATCGACTATTCCGCGCGGGTGCAGACGGTGGAGCGGGAGACGAACCCGAACTACTACGACATGATCAAGGCGTTCGAGGCCCTGACGGGGTGCGCCGTGGTCATCAACACCTCGTTCAACGTCCGCGGCGAGCCGATCGTCTGCACGCCGGCCGACGCGTACCAGTGTTTCATGCGGACCCACATCGATCACCTGGTGCTGGGGCCCTACCTGCTGGACAAGGCGAAGCAACCTGAGTGGAAGGAGAGCAAAGATTGGCGACAGGAATTCCAGCTCGACTGAGCCGCGCCGAAGGCCGCAAGTTCGGCCTGACGCTGGGCGGCGCGTTTCTCGTCATCACGGCCATCCTGTGGTGGCGGGGCCGCCAGGGCGCCGTGCCATATACCGGCGGCCTGAGCGCGCTGCTGATCCTGGCGGGATTGCTGGTGCCGACGCTGCTCGGCCCGGTCAACCGGGCCTGGATGGGCCTCGCCCACCTGCTCTCCAAGGTCACGACGCCGATCTTCATGGGCGTGGTGTATTTCGTGGTGCTGACGCCCATCGGCCTGGGCATGCGCCTGGCCGGGCGTCGACCGATGGTGCACAAGGCCGGCGACATGGGCTTCTGGTTCGATCGGGGCACCGCCAAGCCCGAACCGGCACGCATGGAACGTCAATTCTGATTCGAGGGTGATACCAATGAGCAATTCAGGCCTGATGTCCGAACTGTGGGCGTTCATGAAGGTGCGCAAGAAGTTCTGGCTCCTGCCCATCATCGTGGTGATGGTCATGGTCGGCGCGCTCCTGGTCTTTGCACAGGGATCGGTGCTGGCCCCGTTCATCTACACGATCTTCTAGCCCACCGCGAGCGGCTCCGCCGCCCGCACGGGGCGGGGCCGGGCTCGCCGCCGAGGAATCCCAGTGGCGCTTGCGGAGGTGTGGGAACGGGTCAGGGAGAAGGTGCTCTCGCGGGTGGATCGCGTGACGCACACGAGCGACCGGAAGGCGGCAAAGCTTCGGACGACGCGACGGGCCCGCCCCGGCCGCGTCGTGCTGGTTTGCTACGGCAACATCTGCCGCAGTCCGTACGCCGCGGCCTACCTGCGCCGGCGCCTCGCCGAGGATGGGATCAAGGGGGTCGACGTCGATTCGGCGGGGCTGATCGGCCCCGGCCGGCCCGCCAACGAACAAGGCGCCGCCATTGCGCTCAGTCGTGGCATCGACCTCAGCGGGCACCAGTCCAAGTTGTTCCACAAGCCGGATTTCGACCAGTCGACGCTGATACTGGTGATGACCCACAATCAGCGCGCGACCCTTGTTCGACAATTTGGGGTCGGTCCGGAGCAGATCGAGTTGTTTGGGGATTTCGACCCGACGGATCCGCCGCACCGTGAAATCCGCGATCCATACGGAGAGCCAGACGGCGTATTCTTAGAAGTCTTTGCACAAATCGAGCGCTCCGCCGAAGGGCTCTCCTCGCTGATGAAGAATCAGGGGGATTCACATTGGGAACGCCGGCCCGGTGGTGCATTGTAGGGGAGGTGTAGCAGCCGAGCGATTGCGGGAGCAGTGGCATCCCACATGACACGCTGGCCGTCGGCGCTGGGGTGCGGATCGGCTTGTCCGTACAGCTTGAGGCCTCTGGCTTGTGCCTCGCGAAGTGGTTTTGTGAGCGAAAGTACTGTGAGCCGCCTTCGCTGCAATTCCTCCATCATCAGGCGTTCCGGCTGGCCGATGTCCAGACTATTGGGATCGATTCCAAACGCTTCGACCCTGTCCCGGAGTACAGACGGATCCACTTCTTCGATAGATGGGATCAATACGATGAGTGTCGGAACTCCTCGAGCCGCCGCCATCGAATCAATTCCAGAGAGAATCTCCCCAGTGAGTTGCCAGCGGGGGCTGGTCACTTGATCGCGACGGAGCTCGGACGGCACTTCGAGGGCGGTGAGGCCCGCCCGCATGAGAAGACCTCGGAATTGATTCTTGAGCAGAATGAACAAGTGGGACCGTGTCTCAAGCCCATCGTTCAACGGCGCGAGCACTGCGTCAACGATCTCATCCCAGGACACCGCGTTGGGAATCCGGAACGATTTGCGCGGATCAGGCTCGCGAGGCCGGAGGGCTTGGCGGTGGGTCACCACATCATTCCCCAGGAAGACCGCCACGAGCACAAGATCAAATCTTTCCTGTCCCAGAGTGCGAAGCGCTTGGAAGTAATACTGCGGAGGGTCCCAGCCAGCGACGGCTGTATTCCAGACAGCTGCGGTTTGGCCGGTTCGATCCACCATGCAGCTCTCGATCAACCCTGAGAGACTCTGTTCATACTCCACCTGCATGGCAGCCATGAAAGAGTCCCCGAGAAGGAGAATATGATATCGAGCATCAGGGCGACCACGCTCGCCAACGCGGAACCCACTGCGATCAGTGATGAACGTAACCGTGCGATCACCTGTATTAACGCGAGTGTGTACATTTGGGCGATGGGCCCACCCGAGCGAGTCCATCGGACGCCATATGTCGGATCGAAGGAGGATTAGCTGTTGAGGGGCAACAATTCGAATTGCCAATTCTCCAAGCAATAGGGCGATGGTGGTGCCCGCGAAGAACAAGAGAAGCGCGTGTGCTGCCTTGCGCAGAGTCGGACGACCACCAATTCGCATCAATTCGTCCTGGCCGGAGTGTGGAATGCCTTACACTCATTCGGATATGAACCGTGAACACAATCTACGGTGCAGCCTCCTCGCTGGACAACCCGGGCAACGGTTCTCTGATCAGAAGCTTCGCAAGCAATGAGTAGCCTCGGACCTCTCGCCGGCGCTTCCCGACTGGAGATTGTCGAGGCCGGCGAGACCCATGCCGCCGAGCTTGCGGAGTTTATTCGCCTGGTCTGGACCCCCGGAGCCACGGCCGAGTCCGTCCTGGCATCGCGGGCGGAAGCCGCGGCACTCAATGTCGCGGAGCCCGGTGTACCCCCTCCGACCTGGATTGCGCGACTGGGTGGGCGCGTCGTGGGGTACGTCACATCGCTCCCCGTCAGACTCTGGGATGGCGAGCGTGACTGGCCCGCATACTGGATCAAGGGGCTGATGGTACTCCCGGAATTCCGCAACGGACCGATTGGACACGCCGTCATGAAGGCCGCAGCGGCGCGACTCCCCAGGTCGGGTGGGCTGGCGGTGGCCGCCCCGGCCCGACGTCTGTTCGTGGCGCTGGGCTACACCGATCTGGGGCCCATTCCGAACTGGATGCGGCCCCTCGCTCCGGACCGCATGTTGCGGCGCCTCGACTTGACGGCCCTGGGGATGGCCGGGCTCCCAGGATGGATCGGGACAGGGACAAGGCTAGTCCAGGCCACACGGCTCGCAACGCCGATCGGCTGGGCTGCGGGAGTAGCGTTGCGCGTGGCCGCGCAAGCGCTGCGCCTGCCCGCGGTTGGTGTGCGCGAAGGGTCTTTGGCGCCTGATGCCACAGTCGAGGAGTTGGATGCTCTGTGGGAAACGACCCGGCACGCGTTCCCGAAGGGGGTGGTGCGAGATGCCACCTATCTCCGGAACCGATACCCCGCGACCCCCCACGGCACCTACCGTTGGCTTGCGGTGCGGCGGCGAGGCAAGGTGGCGGGCGTGGCCATCCTCCGCCGCCCGCGAGCCGATGGCGATCCCAGGCTGCGGGGCATCCAGGTCGCCACCCTCGTCGACCTCGTGTACGCGCCGACCGATCGGTCGACGGGACTCGCCCTCCTCGGCGCGGTCGAGCGCGAGGCGACCAGGCTGGGCGCCGACGGCATCCTCGCAACGTGCTCCTCGAGCGCGGTGCACTCGATCCTCCGGCGCCAGTGCTACTTCCCTCTCTCGGGAAATGTCCACTTCCTGTTTCGTGACAAGGCGGAAGATGGAACCCGATTTCGGGCCGAATTGGCGGATTGGTGGCTGATGCGTGGCGATGGCCAGTCCGACGAAGTCTTCTAGGGAGGGTGATGTGCTGGATGCGACTGGGCCGCGGCTCACTGCAATCTTCAGGGCTGTGCTGGAGCTGCCGCAAGGCGCGGAAGTGAGCGCGCTTCGGCAGGCGACGGCACCTGGCTGGGATTCACTCGCGCACGTCGTGCTCGTCGGTGCCATCGAGAGCGAGTTCAACATGAGCATCGATGCGGCCGACTCGCTCGACCTGACATCGTATGAAGCGGTTCGCCTGTTCCTCGAGGCTCGTGGACTGTGAGGGGGGGCGGGTCGTGAGCTTTCTCGAGGCGCGCCGCGTCGTCGCGCAGTTTGCCGGGGGCCCGGAATACCGGTTCCTCTTCGCTCTGTCCGGTACTCCCGAGCCGTTCGCGCTGTACCTGCAGGCGGCGGGGGCAACGCGTGGCCTCACCGCGCGACCGCGGTTCCTCCCCTTCAACACGCTGCACCAGCACCTCGCGACGGACGCCGGCGGCGAGACCGCGGTATACCTGTTGCTCCCGTGGGACCTGGCTCCGGAGGCCGACTGGCGCTCGGGGGTGCCAGTCACGCGCACCGAGGTTGCCGACTTGGTAGAACGGGCTGAGCGGGTATCGGCCGCCCTCCAGCGCCGCACAACGGCCCGCTTCCTGTACCTGCCGGCCCCACTGCCCCCCGTGGTGGGATTTCGCCAGGGTGAGCGCGAGTTGGCGGCTGCGCTCGCCGCCATCGCCGCCAGACTGGGAGCCCTGGCGATTCCCGCCGAGGCCTTCTCGCTTGGTGCGCTCTTCTCGTCCGGCTGCCCGGTTGGTGGGGCCTGGCTCGGGCGGGTCGCGGACATGGCGGTCGGAGCGTTGGCCGATGCCGAGAAGCCGGCCGCCAAGGTACTGGTGACCGACCTGGACAACACGCTCTGGTCGGGGGTCATCGCCGAGGACGGCGCCGAGGGAATCGACTACCGCCCGCAAGGCGCCGGCTACCGGCACTACGTGTACCAGGGCCTGCTCGCCCGGCTCCGCCGCGAGGGGGCCCTGCTGGCGGCCGTCTCCCGCAACGACCTGGGGGTGGTGCTGCCACCGCTGCGCAGCGGCGGCATGCCGCTCGGCGAAGCCGACTTCGTGGCGGTCGTCGCCAGCTATCACGCCAAATCCGCGCAGATCGGCCAGCTCGCCGCCCAGCTGAACCTGGGGCTGGACTCCTTCGTGTTCATCGACGATAACCCGGTCGAGCTCGAGGAAGTCCAGCAAGCGCTTCCCGCCGTGCTGAGTGTTCCGTTTCCGCGCCACGACGACGAATTGCCCGGGTTCCTTGACCGAGTGTCGACGCTGTTCGAGCGCCGAGAGCTCACGGCGGAAGACCAGGAACGCACCGAGATGTACCGGCGGCGCCTGGAGGTGGCCGCGCCGGTGGAAGCAGCCGGCTCGGACCTCACGGAGTTCCTCCGCGGCCTCCAGATGCGCCTGACGGTGCACGACCGATCGACCGGGGACCGCACACGGGCGGTCCAGCTGATCAACAAGACGAACCAGTTCAATGCCAACGGGCGCCGCTGGACCGCGGAGGAGATTTCCGCCGTCCTGGCGCGTGGTGGGCGGCTCTTCGGCGCCTCGCTGGCCGATCGATCCGGCAGTCACGGCGAGATCATCTCCTGCCTGATCGGCCCCGATGGGGTCATCGAGGCATTCGTCATGTCCTGCCGGGTCTTCCAGCGCCGGGTCGAGCTTGGCTTCTTGACGGCCCTCGTCGGGAGGAATGTGGTCCCGATCGCCGTGCGGTACGCCCGGACAGATCGGAACGAGCCATTCACACGGTTCGTCGGTGACCCGGCGTTCGGTCTCGCGGCCGAGGAGCCTCTTCAGTTCGATGCCGCCGCCTTCGCCATCGCGCACGCCGAGGTACTCGACCTCTTCGAGGTCACGTGGGACTGACCTTTCCCCACGGGCGCCGGTTCGCCTTCACGATCATGGACGATACCGACGTCGCCACCCTGGCGAACGTCGGCCCCGTCTATCAGCTCCTGGATGAACTCGGCTTCCGCACGACCAAGACCGTATGGCCCGTCGGTTGCCCGGAGGGCAGTCCCGACTTCGGCAGTTCCGAGACGCTCGACGACGCCCGGTATCTTGAATTCGTGCTGGACTTGAAGGCCCGTGGGTTCGAGATCGCCTATCATGGCGCGACCATGGAGAGTTCGAGGCGGGAACGCACCGAGCGAGCCCTGGCGCGCTTTCGAGAGCTCTTCGGTGGCCCTCCGCGCGTGTATGCCAATCATGCCTACAACCGAGAAAACCTGTACTGGGGCGTCGAGCGACTTGACGACCCCGTGCTGCGTGCCGCGTACGCGCGATTGGAGGGGCGCCCGGTCGGGCACTACCAGGGACAAGTTCCCAATACCGCCTGGTGGTGGGGAGACCTGGCACGAGACCTGACTTACGCCAGGAACCTGACATTTTCGGACATCAACGTGCTTCGGGTGAACCCGACACTCCCGTACAAGGATCCACGTCGCCCCGCAGTGCCATGGTGGTTCTCCGCATCCGACGCCGAAGACGTCGTGGCCTTCAATGCGCTGATCGCCCCCTCGGCGCAGGACCGACTGGAAGCCGAGGGCGGCGTCTGCATCGTTGCGACCCACCTCGGGAAGGGATTCTCGGGGGCCGGGACTGTCCATCCGGAAACGAGGCGATTGTTGGAGCGGCTGGCGTCCAAGCCGGGTTGGTTCGTGCCGGTCGGGGAGCTACTGGACTGGCTCCGACTCCAGCGGCGGGATCGTCCCGAACTTCCTGCCGGGGAGTGGCGCCGGATGCAGTGGCGGTGGGCGTGGGACCTGGTGGCGCGGAAGTGGCACAGGCCGGCGCGCCGGCTCCGGGGCCGGTAGTGCCCACCGGCGGGGGCGTGTGGGGAGCGGCGAAGCCCATCCTGGAACGGGTCGTTCGTCTGACGCGAGGAGGCCCGCGACGGATGCGACGCCGGGCGCTGGTCCTGGCCTACCACAATGTCGTACCTGATGGGTTGGCAGGGCGGGGCGATCGCTCCCTCCACCTGCCGATGAGTACGTTTCTGCGGCAGTTGGACCTGTTGCAGGCCCATTGCCGGGTCCTGACGCTGGTCGACATCCTTGCCGGCGTGCGAGACAATGAACGGCCGGTGGTAGCAATCACGTTCGACGACGCGTACAGGGGGGCAGTCGAGCATGCCCTCCCGGAGCTGTCCCGCCGGGGACTCCCGGGCGCCCTGTTCGTGGCGCCAGGGCTCCTGGGCGCC
Source organism: uncultured Gemmatimonadaceae bacterium (assembly GCA_964571795.1). Lineage (GTDB taxonomy): Bacteria > Gemmatimonadota > Gemmatimonadetes > Gemmatimonadales > GWC2-71-9 > SPDF01. Next base: position 39,191 of record CAZNDK010000023.1, read on the forward strand.
CAGTCGCTTTGGTGGGATGAACTCGCCGCTGTGCCTGGCGGAGTATCCGCCACCCTCCGCGCCACCATCCTGGAGTCGGACGCCGGGCGGCAGAACGCAGCCCGCGAGCGGATTGCCGCGCGTGCAAGGTCGACCTTGCTGCCGGAGTGTTACCACTGCGCCAGCGAGGAACAGACGCTCGACCTCGCCAGTGAGGGGAGCTTGGCGCTCGGCGCACACAGCTGGGGTCACCCTAACCTGACGCGCATCGACGGGGAGGCGCTGGCCTCGGAGCTTGCCAAGCCGCTCGAGTGGCTTCGGGCACGCTCGAAGCTAGTCATTCCCGTATTGGCCTATCCCTACGGAATCCAGTCCCCGGAGGTCGAGGCGGCTGCTCGGCGGGCGGGGTATGCCAGCGCACTACTTGTGGAGGGTGGCTGGCTCCCCTCCGATGGCGTCAACCAGTGGGCCGTCCCACGTTACAACGTGCCGGCGGGGCTCTCGGATGACGGGTTCATGATCCGGCTTTCCGGAGCAGCCGCGTGATGCCGCTGGCTTCCCCTGCGACCTGGCGGGAATAACACCACCATGAGAGTGCTCTATGTCTACGACGGGGCCTGGCCGAAGGGCGCAACAAGGGTCCGGAAGGAGACTCGCGCGCTGGCGGCACGTGGCCACGAAGTCACGCTCCTCGCCCGTAACCAGGAGAACGCCCCGGCGCGACAGCGGGAGCCCTGGATGGACGTCCGGCGGCTCCCTCGATTCCCCATCCCGCTCCTGCGGTATGCCCTCAACTTCCCCCTCTTCGTGAATCCCGTGTGGCTGTTCGCGATCTGGCGAGCGGTACAACAGGCCCGGCCGGACCGCATCCTGGTATGTGACCTGCCGCTGGCGCCGTGCGCGGTCTGGATCGGAAGGATCGCGAGAATCCCGGTGCATTTCGACATGGGCGAAGTCTATCCGGAGTTTCTCCGTTCACTCCGGCTCCTCGAGCGCCAGGGGCCTCTCAAGCGCCTGATCCGATCGCCGACCGCCGCCGAGTGGCTGGAGCGGTACGTGCTTCGCAACGTGGCAGTCGTCTTTGTGGTCTCGGAGGAATCCCGCAACCGGTGCGTCCAGCTCGGGGTCACTCCTGATCGACTCGTCGTCGTGGGCAACACGCCCGAGCAACTCCCTGACTTGCAGCAAGCCTTCGCGACGCCCACGGACATCGCCGACTTGGTGGATGCCGGCCGGGAGATCCTCCTGTTCGTCGGAATCCTGATTGCGGACCGCGGCGTCCTCGATGCCGTCCGGGCGATGCCTTCGCTCCTGAGGCGCCGTCCGAAGGCCGCCCTGGTGGTGGTCGGCGATGGCCCGGCGCGGGCGGCGTTGGAATTGGAGGTCGAGCGCAGCGGGCTCGCTTCCAGTGTCCGGATCGTCGGGTGGAAGCTCCCTGACGAACTGGACGCCTACTATCGGTCGAGCCACCTGGGCCTGCTTCCATTCCTAGACAGTCCCCACGTTCGCCTCACTCTCGCCAACAAGTTGTTCGACTACATGGGGGCCGCCCTTCCGGTCCTCGGATCGGACCTGCCGCCCACTCGGCGCGTCCTCATGGAATCCCGCGCCGGCCGCCTGCACAGACCGAACGACGCTGAGGATCTCGCGCGGGTCGCCGCGGAGCTGCTGGAGGACGAGCCGGGCCGCCTCGCGATGGGGAGGTCCGGTCGGCAGGCGGCTGAATTCCGGTACTCCTGGCAGCGGGACGCCGACCGCCTATGTGAAGGCGTCACCCGGTCCGTTTAGCCTGGCCGGCCGGGCCCGGCCGGACCGCGACGCTCGGGCTGCGTGACTCGAGTGTTGCGTCAACGCAACAACGGCCCACTGCCTGGACCATTTGCTGGCGTGAGGCGCGTTGGACTCTCTGCCCAGGCACCGCCTCAAGCTACGTGCGGGATCGCTCCGCAGGTGGCACCGGGCTTGCTCCCCACGGCCATACTGACGCTCTCTAGGAGCCACCATCCCACACCACGAGCACGGCCCATTGATCCGAACCCTGTCAGCGCCCACCTCAGGCGCCACCAGCGCTCCAGGGGCGACATCGGTGCACGGCGCCCCCATGAAGCTGATTCTCGAAGACGGCACCGAACTCGACGGCGCATCGTTCGGCGCCCGCCAGTCGGTCGCCGGCGAGGTCGTGTTCACGACGGCCATGAGCGGCTACGTCGAGGCGCTGACGGACCCTTCCTTCCGCGGGCAGATCCTCGTGCTGACATACCCGCTCGCCGGCAATTACGGGGTCCCCGCACCCCGTCCGGCCGGCTCACTCGACGGGCCGTTCGAGTCCGACCGCATCCAGGTGCAGGGGCTGGTGGTCCAGCACGCCATCGACCATCCGAGTCACCACGCCGCGACACGGACCCTCGGGGAGTGGCTCCGCAGCGAGAACGTGCCGGCCGTGACCGGCATCGACACCCGCACGCTCACCCGCCGCCTCCGCGAGCACGGCACGATGCGCGGCTGGCTGCTTCCCGGGGAAGTCCGGCTCGAGGACGGCCAGCGCGACGCGCACGGCGTGGACATGCGGCGCGAGCTGTTCCGCCTGGTGGCGCCCGCCTCGACGAGCACGATCGGCGCCGGTGACGGGCCCCGGGTCCTGCTGGTCGACGCCGGCGTCAAGGACAACCTGATCCGATCGGTCGTCCGGCGGGGCGCCGTTGTCACGCGGGCGCCCTGGCACACCGATCTCAGCGCGCTGGCCGACGACGCCGACGGTGTCCTCCTCGGGAACGGCCCGGGAGACCCGAAGGACCTGCCGGAACTCGTCGAGCAGGTCAAGCAGCTGATCCAGCGCCCGAACTTGCCAGTATTCGGCGTCTGCCTCGGCAACCAGATCCTGGCGTTGGCGGCTGGCGGCGACACCTACAAGCTCCCCTACGGCCACCGCGGGGTGAACCAGCCGGTCCAGGAAGTCGGGACCCGCCGGTGCTTCATCACGAGCCAGAACCACGGCTATGCGGTCCGGGAGGGTTCGCTGCCGCGCGACTGGGAGCCCTGGTTCGTCAACCTCAACGACGGCACGAACGAGGGAATCCGGGCCCGCTTCAAGCCGGTGTTCAGCGTCCAGTTCCATCCGGACGCCACACCGGGCCCCCGCGACACCGGCTTCCTCTTCGACGAGTTCCTGCGCCTCTGCAAGTCGGCGCACCGGGGTGGGCGATGACCCCCCGTCGTTCGCCCGCCATGCCGAAGCGCGTCCTGCTGCTCGGCTCAGGCGCGCTGCAGATCGGCCAGGCCGGCGAATTCGACTATTCCGGCACCCAGGCGCTCAAGGCCCTCAAGGAGGAGGGCGTCTACTCGGTGCTGGTCAACCCCAACATCGCGACGATCCAGACGAGCGAAGGGCTCGCCAACAAGGTCTACTTCGTCGCGATCACTCCCGACAACGTCGAGCGGATCCTGGAGCGGGAAGGGTGCGATGCCATCTTCCTCGGATTCGGGGGCCAGACCGGGCTGAACTGCGGGCTCGAGCTGGACCAGCGGGGCGTGTTCGACCGCCTCGGGATCCGGGTACTCGGCACGCCGGTCGCCACGATCCGGGACACGGAAGATCGGGAGCTCTTCAAGGCCCGCCTCGACCAGATCGGCGTGAAGAGCCCGCGGAGCGTCGCCTGCACGTCGATCGATCAGGCTCGCCGCGCCGTCGCCGAGGTCGGTCTGCCGACCATGCTCCGGGTGGCGTTCGCGCTCGGTGGACGGGGGAGCGCGGTGATTGCGACCGCCGCCGAGATCGAGCCCGCCCTCAAGCGCAGTTTCGCCGGCGGGATCCGCCAGGTGCTGGTCGAGGAATACCTGGCCGGCTGGAAGGAAATCGAGGTCGAGGTCGTCCGCGACGCCGAGGACAACTGCATCACCGTGTGCGCCATGGAAAACTTCGACCCGATGGGCATCCACACGGGCGAGTCCATCGTGGTGGCGCCCACCCAGACCCTCAACGACGAGGAGGTCCAGCTCCTCCGGACGATGGCCATCGACGTCATCCGCCACCTGGGCGTGGTCGGCGAGTGCAACATCCAGTACGCCCTCGACCCCGAGAGCACCGACTACCGGGTCATCGAGGTGAACGCCCGCCTGTCGCGCTCGAGCGCCCTGGCGAGCAAGGCGACCGGCTACCCGCTCGCGTACGTCGCCGCGAAGATCGGCCTCGGCTTCACCCTGCCGGAAATCCCGAACGGCATCACCAAGAAGACCACGGCGTTCTTCGAACCGGCGCTCGACTACATCGTCTGCAAGTTCCCGCGGTGGGACCTGGGCAAGTTCCGGGGGGTCTCCACCCGCATCGGGAGCGAGATGAAGAGCGTGGGCGAGGTGATGGCCATCGGGCGGACGTTCCCGGAGGTGCTCCAGCGGGCCGTGCGCATGCTGGACCTCGGAGCGCTCGGTGTCGACCCCGCCTTCTTTGCCGGCGAGGACGTCCGGGAGGCGCTTCGGGTCCCGACCTCGATGCGGATCTTCGCCATCGCCCGGGCGCTCAGCGACGGGATCGGGGTGGACGAAATCCACGCGCTGACCGGCATAGACGAGTGGTTCCTGCACGGCATTGCCGATGTCGTCGCGCTCCGGGGGGAGCTGGAGTCCACGGGCGCCGTCCCCGCCGAGCTGCTGCGCCGCGCCAAGCAGCACGGCTTCTCGGACAACGGCATCGGCCGGTTGACCGGCATGACGAGCGAGGCGGTCCGGACGCTCCGGCAGGAGCACGGCATCGTGCCGTGCCTGGCGCGGATCGACACGCTGGCCGCGGAGTTCCCCGCCGAAACCAATTACCTCTACCCGAGCTACCACGCCACGGAGAACGAGAGCCCGCCGAGCACGCGGAAGAAGATCCTGGTCCTGGGCTCCGGGGCGTATCGGATCGGCTCCAGCGTCGAGTTCGACTGGTGCTGCGTCAGCGCGGTGCGGGCGGCGTCGGAACTCGGGTACGAGACCATCATGCTCAACTACAACCCAGAGACCGTCAGCACCGACTGGGACGAGTGCGACCGCCTGGTGTTCGATGAGGTGAGCTACGAGAGCGTGCTCGATCTCTGGGAGAGCGAGCGCCCCGAGGCGGTCGTCGTCAGCATGGGAGGCCAGGTTCCGAACAACCTCGCACTCCGTCTGGCCAAGGCGGGCGTCCGGATTCTCGGCACCCGCGCCGAGAGCATCGACATGGCGGAGGACCGCCGGAAGTTCAGCGGCCTGCTCGACGGGCTCGG
>CAZNDK010000024.1:0-42225 GCA_964571795.1 uncultured Gemmatimonadaceae bacterium
GAGCCGTCGTGGAGCAGGATGTTCTCGGGCTTGATGTCGCGGTGGATGACGCCGTGGCGGTGCGCGTAGTCCAGCGCGGCGGCGGCTTCAGTGGCGATGCGGACCGCGTCCGCCACCGGGAGTTGCTTCTCGCGGCTGATCCGGTCGCGCACCGTCTCGCCCTCGACGAAGGGCATCACGTAATAGAGGAGGCCGTCGGCGTCGCCCGAGTCGATGAGCCCGAGGATGTGCGGGTGCTGCAGGTTGGCCGTCGTCTTGATCTCGGCGAGGAACCGTTCGGCGCCGATGACGGCGCCGAGCTCAGGCCGGAGGACCTTCACAGCCACGCGGCGGTCGTGCTTGATGTCGAAGGCCAGGTACACCGTGGCCATGCCGCCCTGGCCGAGCTCGCGCTCGAAGGTGTACCGGTCGGAAAGCGCCTCGGTGAGCTTGGGCGGAATCATGGGCACGACAAGAACCTCCCGAGGGGGTCCCGCAACGGCCAAGTTGATGAATAGGAACCCATTAGAGTGCGCCTTGAACTGACGGAGGGCAAGGGGCGGCATTGGCGACTTCCGCCGCACGGCGCCAGATTCTCAACTACCTGTCCTGTCGGACCTTATCCCGGAGCTTCGGATGCCCCGATTCAGCGCCGTCGGTCTGTCGATTCTGTTGGTTGCCGCCGGCCCCCTCGGGGCCCAGATCCCCGCGGCCGAGTATGCCGCGCGGCGGGACACCGTGGCCACCCGCCTCGGCGACGGCGTGCTGCTGGCCTTCGGGGCCGGCGAGTCGATGACCGACGAGGCCGACTTCCACCAGCTCCCGTCGTTCGAGTACCTGACCGGCTACGACCGGGTCAACGCCGTGTTCGTCATGGGGTTCCGTGGCGGCCGGGTCAGCTACCAGATGCTCTTCGAGCCGCCCATCGACCCCCGCCGGGCGCTCTACGACGGCTTCGCCCCCGATTCCGCGGACCTGCAACGGGAAATCGGCCTCGGCCTCCGGGACCGCGACGAGCTCCGCGCCGTCCTCGACGCGATGGCGGGGCGGGGCACCCTCTGGGTGGTGACCGACGTGCACAGCCGGGACTACCGCACCAGCGACACCCTGAGCGCCGGCCGCCGATTCGTCCAGGACTTCTGGGCCGCGCACCCCAGCGTGACCGTCCGGAGCGCCGACGCCCTCCTCGACTCACTGGTCGTCGTGAAGAGCCCGGCGGAAATCGCGCTCCTCCGGAAGGCGGTGGACATCTCGGTGCTGGGCCAGTTGGCCGCCATGAAGGCTGTCCACCCCGGCGTCAACGAGGGCAAGGTCCACGCCCTCACCGACTACACCTTCCGCATGAACGGCGCGTCCGCTGCGTCCTTCCGCGCCATCATCGGCTCCGGCCCCAACTCCACCAGCTATCACTACCGCGCCAACGACCGCGTCATGCAGGCGGGCGAGGTGGTCGTGATGGACATGGGCGCGCTCTACGACGGCTACGCCGGCGACGTGACGCGCACCGTGCCGGTGAACGGCATCTTCACGGCGGATCAGGCCGCGGTGTACAACATCGTCCGCTCGGCGCAGCTGGCGGCGGAGCGCGAGGCGAAGCCGGGTGCCCCGGTGCGGGCCGGCGAGGCGGCCATCCGCGCGGTCATGGACCGTGAGCTCGCCAGGCTCGGCCTGACCGAAGGGCCCGGGGCCACCTTCGACCCGCCCTGGGCCGACGCCGCGCGCTGCGAGCGGGTGCCGGTGGTGTGCACCCAGGCGTTCCTCTACATGGCGCACGGGCCGGGGCACGGCATCGGCCTCGAGGTGCACGATGCCGGCGGGTACTCGTACTCGCCGACGGGCAGCTTTCAGCTGAACGAGGTGTTCACGATCGAGCCGGGGGTGTACATCAGCACCGGGCTCCTCGACATGCTGGCCGACACGCCGAAGAACCGCGCGTTCATCGCGAAGGTGCGCCCGATGGTGGAGCGCTACAACCACATTGGGATCAGGATCGAGGACGACTACCTGGTCACTCCCGGCGGCGTGGAGTGGCTCTCGAAGGCGCCGAGGGAAATCGCGGAGATCCAGGCGGTGATGAAGGCCGCCGCGAAGGCGCGCGGGAGCGGCCGATAGAAGGTCAATTCCTGGCGCCGACCCAGCTTTGCCGGAACTTGTGCATGTCGTCGGTGACGGGGCGGCCCGCTTCCTCGTAGGTGACCACCTCGAGGCGCGTGTCCGCCGCGAACGTCGCATGCACCATGCTCTTCCGTGCGCGGCCCTGGTAGGTCACCGGGATGACGTCGCCCGGCTTGTGGGCCGCCTTGACCGCCTGCCAGGCGCTGTCGGAAGTGAGGGGCGTTCCGTCGAGGGTGAGGATCACGTCGCCCCGGTCGAGGCCCGCCGCGTAGAGCGGTGAGCCGACGAGGGTCGGGCCGTCGATCCGCCCGCCCGCCGAGTCGATGTCGAGCCGCACCGGGCCGAGCCAGGCCGCGTCGGGATTGCGGGGCCGGAGGAGCAGGCCCGCCTGCGCGAGCAGCGCCGCCATGTCGGGCACCTCGCGGCCCAGGATGTACCGGGTGAAGAACGAATCCGCGAACGTCTTGCTGCCGGAATACTCCACGAGCGTCGTCTGCAGGTCCTGCAGGGTGTACGGCACCTCGGACTGGCCGTACTTGGTCCACATCATCCGCATGTAGCCGTCGAGCGGCTTCCCGAATTCCTTCCGCAGCGACAGGTCGAGCGCCAGCCCGAGCACCGAGCCCCAGGTGTAATACGAGATGAAGGTGTTGTCTTCGTTGGTCGGGTCGATCGAGGTGGCCGCGTCCACGAAGGGCGCCTGCTGGCTCATTTCCACCGGGCTCGCGAACTGGCGGCCCGGGTCGTTGATGACGGCGTTGATGCTGCCGGACAGGTTGTGCGCGTAGTCCGCCGGCGTGGTGATCCCGGCGCGCCGCAGGAAGAGCGGGCCGTAGTAGCTGGTGAACCCCTCCGCGAACCAGAGTTCCCCCGACATGTTGGCCCGCGTGAAGTCGAAGGGCTCCAGTCCCTTCGGCCGGATGCGCTCGACGTTCCACGAGTGGAAATACTCGTGCGACGCGGTGCCGAGCAGGGCCGTGGCGCTGGTGCTGAGCGGGCGGCTCGAGGTGATGATGGTGGAGTTGCGGTGCTCCATCCCGTCGCCCGACGCCCACGGCAGGTAGTCGGCGATGAAGGTGTAGCTCCCCACGTCGTAGCGCGGCGTCACGCCGAACACGGCGATTTCCTGCTGGACCACCTTCTTCAGCATCTCGACGTAGGCGTCGAGCTCGGCGTCGGTGCCCTGGTGGTGCAGGGCTAGGCGCACGGGGAAGTTGCCGGCGAGCGTGCTGACCGTCCACTGGCGGAGCGCGAAGTCGCTCAGCTCCACCGGGCTGTCCATGAAGTACTGCAGGTTGGGTGCCGTGAATCGGAGCGGATCGGTGGTCGGATAGAGCTGGGTGGCGGCCTTCCAGCGTGAGTCCGCCGGCACCTGGAACGCGACTGCCATTGGCCATGTTTCCAGGCCGCGAATCCAGACAAACGTGGCCGGCATGTCGAGGTGGGCGTGGGTGTCGTCTACCTGGCTGTAGGTGCCGTCTGCGCGGTCGGCGTAGAGCGTGTAGGTGAACTTGATGGTGCCTGCGTGCCCCGCCACCAGCCAGGAGTACGGGTCGGGCCGCGTGATGGTGAGCGCCTTGCCCTGGCCGTCCTCGGCGCGCACCGCGTAGACGTTCTTGGCGAATTCGTGGAGGGCGTACCGGCCGGGAGACGACCGGCTCATCTGGAACTGGACCGGCCGGCGCGGGAGGCCGGCCACGGTCAGGGTAATCTCAGCTTCGTGATGGACGGCGTTGGGAAACGCCACCTCGTACCGGAGCTCCTGCGCTGCGGCGGGGCGGGCGGCGAGGAGGAGCAGGGCGACCAGCGGCGCGGCGCGGAGGCCGCGCGACGTCCTCACCGCCACGAGACCGGTACCGCCTCGGGCTTGGTGGCGAGGATGGCCGAGCCGGCCTCGAGCTGGGCGGCGATTCTGTTCCGGATGCTGCGGAGTTCGCGGAAGCCGACCAGCTGCTTCGCGTCTTCGTCCCACAGGGTGAGCCGGAGCGTGGTGATGCTCTGCCAGAGGGAGAGCTTCGTCACCTGCTGGAGCTCGGGGTGGTTGTCGTAGGCCTTCTGAAGCTGGTAGTTCGGGATCCGGCTGGCGATGTGATGGATATGGTGGAGCCCGATGTTCGCGGTACACCACTGCAGCACCTTCGGCATCGTGAGGTGCGAGGCCCCTTCGAGGCCGGCGGCGAAGTAGTTCCAGGCCTCGCGGTAGCGCCAGTAGGTGTCCTCGTACTGGTGCTGCACATAGAAGAGGTACACCCCGATCGAGCCCGCGATGAGCGTGATGGGGAGCTGCACCATCAGGAACCGGTCGAGCCCGAGCGTCCAGATCATGAAGGCCACGAGGCTGAAGAGTGCCAGGTTGGTGACCTGCACGCCGATGGCTTCGCGCTTCCAGCCCTTGGGGATGTCGAGCGGGAGCCGGTGCTTGAGGACGAACTGCCAGGTGGGGCCGACGAGGAGCAGGACGGCCGGGTGGCGATAGAGCCGGTACATCAGGCGCTTCGCCTTGGAGCGGCTCAGGTACTCCTTGACGGTAAGCGTGTCGATGTCGCCCAGGCCGCGGACGTCGAGGTTGCCGCTGGTGGCGTGGTGGATGGCGTGGGTGCGCCGCCAGTAGGCGTAGGGCACCAGCGTCACGACGCCGAGCACGCCGCCGATCAGGTTGTTGGCCTTCTGGGAGCGGAAGAAGGCGCCGTGGCCGCAGTCGTGCTGCAGCATGAACAAGCGCACGACCATCATGGCGGCCGGCACGGCCAGGATCAGGGTGAGCCAGTAGCCCACCTCGAGGCTCCAGAGGGCGGCGAACCAGAAGGCGGTGAGGAGCAAGGCTGTGCTGACGAGCTGGAAGACGCTCTTCCACCCCACCGGCTGGCGGTAGGGGGCGAGCATCGCATTCCAGTCAATCGTGTTCCCGGTCGTCTCGGCCTCGGGGGAGGCCACAGGCGGCGTATCGGTCATCGAAGTCCTCATGGGGCCCGGGGTTGGGCCGACTTCAAATATACCGCCGGGGACGCCTTCCTGCCCTACTCCTTCAACACCTCCCCGAAGTTCGGCACCAGGTAGATGTCGGTCCGCCGGTCCTGCGACCGGGCCATGACCCGGAGGCCATCGCCAGAAAAGCGGTAGGACGCGGGATATCGCGGCGGGGTGCCCACCCGCTCGGGGCGGCCACCGGCGGCGGGCACGCGGTACCAGGCCATAGTCCACGAGGTCTCAAAGATCGAGACGATGATGGACCCATCATCCAGCCAGCGAGGTGGTTGGCTCCCCTCCGCGCCGAAGCTGGCGAGCCGCGTCATGCTGCCGTCCACCGCCGATACCCGGTGCACCAGGATGGAATCGAAGGCCGGGTCCCAACTGATCGACACGAAGGCGCGGCCATCGGGCGACGGGTCGATGGACTGCAACGTGCCGATGGCGTCTGGCAGGCGGATGGTGCTGTCCGGGAGGCCTGGCAAGCCGACGCGTCGGAAGGATTGACCGGTGGGGAGCATGATGAACCCGCCACCATCCACCGTTTCGAGGAGCAGGTAATCGAGACTCGGAACCGTCGCGAGCGGAGTGGTGCGGCCGCTCGGGACTTCGACCCTGGAAATGGCGAGGCTGTCCGCGCCACGCCGGGTGGCCATCACGACCGCGGCGCCGTCCTGGGTCCAGTCGAAATCCCGATTATCCACCGGGGGGCCGACCGGTGTCTCCGGTCCGCTGTCGAACGGCATGACCGACAACTGCTGGCGCCCGTCACCCGTCGGCACCGGGCGCCACAGCAGGACCTGGTCTCCCGGTGGGGAGAGGCTGGCGGTGAGCAGGGCGGTCGACGTGGCGAGGCGCCGCTGCGTGAAGTCCATGCTGGTAGGTGTGCGGCGCCGAAGCGCCCAGACCGAGTACTCCGTGGGTCCATAACCGTAGGCCAAGGCACCGGTTCGTCCGATGGAGGCGCCGGCGTTGACCCCCAACTGCCGGGCCAGAGTTTCCGGCGTCGTGTCGAAGCGACCGCTCCCGTCGATCCGATAGCGGAGGAGGTCGACTTCAGCCGTGCTCCGGAGTCGCGGCAGGAGCACCAGGAGCCCACGGCCATCCGGAGAGAGCCAGGCTTCTTCCGGTACCTGCGGACGCGAAAACACCAGCGAGTCGAGCACGGCCCCTGTTCGGTCGAGGACAAACATGTCCTCCGACCCGGGGTGCTGCTTCCTGAGCAGGAGACGCGTGCCGTCCGGGAACAATTCCGCGCGGAGCTGGGCCCCGCCGGGCGCCCGGATCGGCAGGCTGTCGTGCGCTATGCCGTCGCCGATCATCACCCACCGCACCCACCCGATCGAATCGCCGACGTTCGGCCCCCTGGCGACGAGTGCGGTGTCGCTGCCTGCCGCCACCTCACCCTCGCAGCAACCGAGGAAGCGTGGCTCGCCACCCAGGGAGGGGATGCTGAATACGCCCCAGCTCCCCGACCCGTATGACGCGTTGAGCAGAAGGTAGCGGGCGTCCGCGGACCATTCGATCCGCCAGACGGCGGTGGCGCCGCGCAGCACCGTGGCGGACCCCGCACCGCCAATATCCTGGACGACGACGTCCTCCGTGCAGAGTCCGGCGGTGTCACACTGCCGGGTCGTGTAGGCCATCCGGCGGCCGTCCGGCGAGAGCGCCGGGGTGCTTGCGTTCCCGGTGAACGTGAGTTGGACCCGCTCGAGCTGCACGGCGGGCGGGCCCGCCCGCCCGCGGAGCGCAATCCAGCCGAGCCCCGCGACGACCACCAGTGCGATGCCAGCGAGTGCCGGCATCCAGGCGCGGCGCTTCACCTCCGGCTGCCACCCCGTCACCGGCCGCGTCTGGGTCGGCGTCATTCCGCCGCTCGGCGTGGCCAGCGGCTCGAGGTTCTGCAGCAGTTCCTCGGCGGTCTGGAAGCGGTCGGCGGCGCGCTTGGCAAGGCACCGCATGATCACCGCTTCCAGGCCGGGCGGGCAGGTGGGCCGGTGGCGCGACACCGGATCCGGCGCCTGCGTCACGTGCGCCGCAAGAATCTGCTGCGACGTCATGCCGGTGAACGGCGGCCGGCCGGTGAGGAGCTCGTACGCCATGGCGCCCACGGCGTAAATGTCGACGCGGTGGTCGAGGTTCGGGTCGGCGGCCGCCTGCTCCGGTGCCATGTAGGAGGGGGTACCGAGCGCCACGCCGGCCGTGGTGAGCTGCTGGCGGCCGGTGGCCTCGCTGACCGCCTTGGCCACGCCGAAGTCGGTCACCAGCGCGTGCCGACCGGAGAGCATCACGTTGTCGGGCTTGATGTCGCGGTGTACCACGCCCTGGCCGTGGGCGTAGGCCAGGGCGTCCACCACTTCGACGAGAATCTTGACCGCGTCGTGCACCGGGAGCTCTCCCACGCGCGCCAGGCGCTCGCGGAGAGATTCGCCCTCGACATACGGCATGACGAAGTAGAGGAAGCCGCCGGCCTCGCCGGAGTCGTGGAGCGGCAGGATGTGGGGATGCTGCAGGCGGGCGGCCACCTGGATTTCCCGGAAGAACCGCTCGCTGCCGAGGGTGGCGGCCAATTCCGGCCGCAGCACCTTGAGCGCCACCATGCGCCCGTGTCTGAGGTCTTCGGCCACGTACACCGTGGCCATGCCGCCGGCGCCGACCTCCCGCTCGATGCGGTAGCGGTCGGCGAGGGCGGCGGTCAGGCGGGCGAGGGTGTCGCTCATTGGCTCGCGGGGTGAAGGTCGGTCAAACCTACGGGTCGCTGGTGACAGGCGCCAGCGGACGCGGGCGGTGAAACCCGCCCCACGCCGTCGTCGTCAGGCCGGATGTCCCTCTCGGAGTCACACCCGTGATTCGTCAACTGGTCGTGTGCCTGGTGGCAGGCAGTTCGGTGCTGGCCGCCCAGTCGAACGCCCCGCCCACCGTGGCGGGGTGGCGGGCGGACCTCCAGTTGCTGGCGAAAGAACTCCCGGCCCGCCACCCGGCGCCCTTCCTGAACATCACCAGGGCCCAGTGGGATTCCGCCGTCGCGAGCACCAACCGCCGGCTCCCGACGCTCAACCAGGACCAGACCCTCGTCGCGTTCTTCCAGCTCGTCGCCCTGCCCGGCGACGCGCACACGACGGTCCAGCCCAACCCGGCGCGGCCGCTCCACTTCTACCCGATCGAGCTCTACGCCTTCGAGGACGGCCTCTTCGTCCGCCGCGCCGACTCGGCGCACGCCTCCCTCGTGGGGGCGCGGGTGGTACGGTTTGGAAACGCGAGCGCCGACGAGGCGATGGCCCGCGTGGCGACCATCATCCCGCACGAGAACGACTGGTGGGTGCGCGCCTGGGGGCCGTTCTGGCTCACAACCTCGGAAATGGTGCACGGCCTCGGCTTCGCGACCGACCCGAACCGGCTCACGCTGGTCGTGGAGCGGAACGGCAAGCAGGAGACTGTCACACTCGCCTCCGCCGGCGCGATGGCCCACGGCGAGGGTGGCGCGGTGGACATGAGCCATTGGGTGTCCATGCGCGCCGCCTCCGCCCCGCTCTCGGAACAACAGCCCGGCAACCCGTACTGGTGGACCTGGCTGCCGGACTCCCGCACGCTCTACGTGTCACTTCGCGCCGTCGTGCCGGCCCCCAACTCCGCCACCAACCGCAGCCAGTGGAACCAGGTCTTTGCGCTGGCCGACTCGCTGCAGCCCGCCCGCCTGGTGCTCGACATCCGCGACAACCTCGGCGGCAACGGCGGCCTCAACCGGTATCCGGTACAGCAGATCGTGCGGCGCCCATGGCTCGATCGCCCCGACCGGCTGTTCGTCATCATCGGCCGGCGCACCTTCTCCGCCGGCCAGCAGTTCGCCAACCTCCTCGAGGCGTGGACCCAAGCCACCTTCGTGGGCGAGCCCACCGGCCAGCGGCCGAGCCAGTACGGCGACCACCGGCCGCTGGAGCTGCCCAACAGCCACCTGACCGTGATGATCTCCACCGTGTTCCATCAGGCCCCGGACGAGTTCGACCGACGCGAATTCATTCCCCCCGACGCCTACGTGCCGCTCACCTCCGAGGCGTACCGAAGCGGGCAGGACCCCGCCCTGGCTGCGGCCCTGTCGTGGAAGGCCGGGCCGGCGGTGGCGGAAAGCGTCGCGGCCCTGGTCGCCGCCGGCGATTCCGTCGGCGCCGAACGGCTGCTGCGCTCGGCGCAGCAACAGCCGGTCAACCGGTACCGGAGCCTCGAGGCCGAGATCAACGCGCTTGGCTACCGGCTCCTCGGAAGTGGAGCCGCCGCACAGGCGGTGACCGTCTTCCACATCAACACCCAGGTGTATCCGCGCTCCGCCAACGCCTTCGACAGCCTCGGCGAGGCGCTCCTCACCACGGGTCAGCGCGAGGCCGGCATCGCCGCCTATCGCCAGGCGCTCAAGATCGAACCCGGCTTTCCGCCGTCGCAGCAGGCACTCCAGCGGCTCGGCGTCCAATAGCCGAACGCAACGGGCCCTCGATTCCTCGAGGGCCCGTTGCGCATCCACCAATCAGCGTCAATCAGTTGACGGTGTACCCCTTGCCCGTCAGGCACGCGGTCATCGCCTTCGCAAAGGCCGCGTCCTGCTGCTGTTGCTTCTGCTTGGCGGCCTGCGCGCCGTAGATCGCCGCTTCCTGCTCGGCCTCCTTCCGCGCGCGGTGGCCGGCCAGGACGCCGACGGTGGCACCGATCGCGGCGCCCTCCCCCGTGTTGCCGGCGATGGCGCCGATGGCGGTGCCGGCCACCGCGCCCTTGGCGCCGCCCACCACCGCGGCTCCCTTCGTGGCGGAGTCCATGCGTGCCATGTACACCTTGGCCGCCGAGTCGGCGTTCGGTCCGGGCCCCATCGGATTGATGCCGGTCTGCGCTACCGCCCAGTTGTAGCAGGCGGCTTCGTCGTTCGCCTGCTGGGTGGTGCTCTGGCCCTTGGCGGGGAACACGTAGAGCCCGAGCTGACGGGCCAGTGAGGGGGCGTTGGCCGATGTCGCCTGCTCGGCGGGCGTCTGGGCCGAGAGACTCGTCGTGATCACGCCGGCGGCAAGGGCCAGCGAGGACAACAACCGGATACGCATCGAGACTGCTCCTGGTTCGGTGATGATCGAGTGACGCCGCATGTCCATGCCTTACCGGCGCCCGCCGCCGCGGAACCCGCCGCCGCCGCCGCCGAACCCACCGCCGCCGCCGCCACCGCCATAGCCCCGGTTGTAGTTCCCGCTGCTCGCCGCGCGCGTGTCGCCGGCGCCCGTCGCGTTGGACCAGTTGTTGGCCTGCTGCTTCTGGGAGTCGCTCATGTTGGCATCCTGCCAGCCGCCGCTCGAGGACGGCTGCTGCCAGCCGCTCGGCGTGCTCTTGTAGACGTTGCCGTTGTCTTCCGCGTAGACGTTGTTGTCGGCGTGCGCCACGTAATTGCCGTCGGACCCCATGGCGCCGAAGGACTCCGCCTGCCCGGTGTTCGGGTTGTACGCGACGCCCTTGGTGGCCGAGACCTGCTGTCCCGTATACGCGTTGCCCTGGGTCGTGTGCACGCCTGCGGCGGCCGCCCCGGTCTGGTTGTTGTAGGCCGCGCCCGCGCTCTGCGAGGCGTAGTTGCCGGTGTAGGCGTTCGCATAGGTGTTGCGCGCGGCCGCGGTCGAAGTGCCGGTCATCGAGTTGTACGACTGCTCCGCTTGGTGCGCATAGGCGTTGCCGGTATACGCGTTGTAGCCCCCCGAGGTCCGGCTCACGGCGCTGGTGGCCCCGTACTGGTGGTACACGTTGCCCGTGGTGCCGGCCGCGCCGCCGGGGCCGTAGTACGCCGCCCCGCCGTAGGGGCCGTAGGCGTACCCGTGGTACGGCGCGTACGCCCCGTAGTACGGCATCGGCGCGTAGCCGTAGTGGTAGTAGGAGGAGCCGGCGGCATATCCCATGGCAAAGGCGAACGCCCACCCGGCGTAGGGCGAGTAGGTCATCGTCGCCCCGTAGCCGTAGGTGGTCGGCGGTGGGTAGTACACCGTGCCCACGTAGGCGGGGTACGCGTACCCGGTGCCATAGACCACCGTGCCGTACGGCGTGACGTACGCCCCGTAATAACCCGGCGTGTACCCGACGTACACGACGGTGCTGGTGGCGCCGTACACCTTCACGTAGGTCACGTAGTAGAGGGGCGAGCTCGGCGGGATCGAGTAGATGCTCGCGGGAACGGACGTCGCCACCGTCCAGGAGCCGTTCGCGGACGGCGCGGTGAACCAGACCCCGCTCTGCAACGCGTACCACGAGGTTCCACTCACCATGATGACGGCGGTACCGGTGTTGACCACGTACTGCAGCGGCGTGCCGGCGATGGCCTGGAGCTGTGGGGTGCCTCCGTCGTAGACCGGCTGGTCGAGATGCGCCGAGTCGCGGTACACGGTGGCCGTCTGCGGCACCTGGTTCTCGATCACCGCCTCCTGCGCCTGCGGCGTGCCCGGGATCGAGGCGAGGACGTTCTCCATGGGGCTGTCGTACGGGATCTGCGCGAATTCGCCCGGCAGGCTGTCCGCGGGGACGAAGGTCCAGGGGCCCTTGGTCGAAGGCGCGCTGAACCACCGCCCGGCGAGGAGCACGTAGGCCGTCTGGGTGTTGACCTCCTCGAACACATACATGTTCGTGTTCGATACGTAGAGCAGGCTGGTGCCGGGAATGGCCACGTAGTTCGCCGGCCCGTCCGTGACGATCAACTCCGTCGGCGAGGTGGCCACGAAGATGGCTGGCGGGGTGGTGTTCTTGAGCGTCGGCTTCTGGGTGGAATCGGAGGCGGTTCCGCTCAGCATGTCGACCTGCCCGGCCTTGGCGGCGGCCTGGGCGGCCGACTGAACCGCGGAGGGCACCTTCTTCCCGACGGTCCACGGCCCCGCCAGCGCGGTGGCGGTCATGAACCCGTCGTATACATGAAGCCAGTAGGCGTCGGCGTTGTCCCGCGCCAGGAACGCGGTCGTGTTCACGACCCGCATCACCGGCTGCCCGGTCACCTGGACGTACTTCGGTGCGCCATCAATCGTGATGAGGATGCTGGGCTGCGCCGAGAAGATGATGTTGGGCGGGTCGTTCTTGATCGGGACGCTACTCGTGGTGGCTTTGTCCTGGTTGGCTGCCAGGCTCAGCTCGAGCCGGTCGAGCGACACATTGGAGTAGCTGATGGGCACCACGAGCGTCAGCGCCGCCGCAAAGGCCGACGCCTGGCTGCCCGCCGCCGGAAACCTGGCGTTGGTCACCGCGATGTCGGTCAGGTCGACGAGCCGCGTGTCCTTGTTGACGGCCGTGACGCCCTGGATGCTGATGACGCCGTAGGTCGGTTCCGCCATGCCGGGTCCCTTGACCGCCACGGCGGCGTGCGCGCGGATCAGGTTGTCCTGCCAGGAATCCACCTGGGGCTGATAGATCGTGATGCTGTCGCCGGAGTAGTAGAACTGGCGAGGCCAGCCGGGGTCGGCGGGGGTGGACGGGGCCTGCGCGGACAGGGTCCCCACACCGAGCAGGGCAAGCGCGAGGACGGGCGCCAGAAGGCGCGAGGGGGTGGAGAACATGGGGCTCAACCTCGCGGGGGGTCAGGATCGAGTTGAACGCTTCCCAATACTAAACGATTCGTCGGACCGCTACCATTCGCCCGATGCACGCCTGCTATGCCATCGTCGCCCCCGGACTGGAGCGCCTAACCGCCGTCGAACTCGCGGCGGTGGGCGCCTCGATCGGCGCCGTGGAGCCCGGCGGCGTG
Source organism: uncultured Gemmatimonadaceae bacterium (assembly GCA_964571795.1). Taxonomy (GTDB): domain Bacteria; phylum Gemmatimonadota; class Gemmatimonadetes; order Gemmatimonadales; family GWC2-71-9; genus SPDF01. The sequence continues at coordinate 12,797 of CAZNDK010000024.1, forward strand.
ACCTTCGAAGCGGCGCCCGGTATCGTCTACGCCGCCAATCTGCGGATCCGCACCGCGAGCCGCATCGTCGTGCGCGTCGGGCAGTTCCACGCGGCGAGCTTCGCCGAGCTGGAGCAGCATGCCCGGCGGGTCCCGTGGCACCGCTGGTTGGCGCCAGAGGGTGCCGTCCACTTCCGCGTCACGAGTCACAAGTCCCGGCTCTACCACCAGGACGCCGTCGCGGAGCGGCTGGAGCGGGCGGTGCGCCAGGCCCTTCCCGGGGTCCGCCCGGTGCGGGCGCCGTCGGACGCCGACGCGCTCGACGACGACGTCACGGCGCTCCCCGTCGTGCAGCGCTTCCTCGTCCGCATCGCGGACGACCAGCTGGTGCTCAGCGTGGACAGCAGCGGGGCGCTGCTTCACCGGCGCGGGTACCGGTTGGCCTCCGGCAAGGCGCCCCTCCGAGAAACGCTCGCCGCGGCCCTCCTGCTCGCCATGGAGTGGAACGGCTCGACGCCGCTGGTGGATCCGCTCTGCGGCTCGGGGACCATCCCCATCGAGGGCGCGTTGCTGGCGCGGCGGGTTCCGCCCGGCTGGCGCCGGCGCTTCGCCTTTGAATCCTGGCCGGATTTCAAGCCGTCTGTCTGGGAGTACGTGCGGGGCGAGGCTGGACGCGATGTCCTCGAGCGGGCTCCCGGCCCCATCCTGGCCGCCGACCGGGATGCCGGCGCCGTCGAAAGCGCGGCAGCGAACGCGGAGCGGGCGGGTGTATCGGCGGACCTGACGGTGAGGTGCGCGGCCCTCTCGACCACGCTGGCCGATCCCGGCTTGTCCGCCCTGCCACCCGGGCTTGTGTTGACGAACCCCCCCTTCGGAGTCCGTGTGGGGGAGGGAGACCGCCTCCGAGACCTCTACGGCTCGTTGGGCAACCTGATGCGCGGGCCGTTGTCGGCCTGGAAACTCGGTTTCGTGACGTCGGACCCGGCGCTCGCCGCGGCGACCGGCCTGGCGCTGGAGCGGGCGCTCGAGACGACGACCGGAGGGCTCCGGATCGGCCTCCATGCCCGACGCGGTTCGCAAGCCCCGAAGTTGAATGGTGACAAATAGTTGGGAGGGGGGACGCCGTGGGGCCGCCACGGTGTCGTTTCCCGCGGGTGGGGGGTGCTTCCGGCGGCCAAGTTTGCGAGTTAGTATTTCCTCTTGGCCCAGTCGGAACCGATCCGCACCGGAGTCGAGCCTGCAGTGTCTACCATTCTTGAGGAGTCCCCCTGATGAAGACGACCCGTATCATCGCATCCAGGCTCGCCCTGGTGCTTGGCGCCCTGCTCGCGAGCGCGGGCGTGGCCGCGGCCCAGGACGTCGCGACGAACTACGACACCAGCGTCGATTTCTCGAAGTACAAGACCTACCACTGGGTGGATATCCAGGGCGCCACCTATCCGAACCAGCTGACCGACCTCATGATCCGCAACGCCATCGACTCGACGCTCAAGATGAAGGGCCTCGTGCGCCAGGACAGCGGTGACGTCAGCCTCTATGTCGGGTACCAGCTTACCACGCAGCAGACCAAGCAGCTCAACACCTTCGGCACCGGCGGGGGGGCGTGGGGCTACGGCGGCGGCTGGGGCGGCATGGGCGGCGGCATGAGCACCACGACGGTCCAAAACCTGACCGAGGGCACGCTGGCGGTCGACCTGTACGATCCCAGCATGAAGCAGCTGGTCTGGCAGAGCACCGCCACCAAGACGCTCAATCCGAGCTCGAACGCCCAGAAGAACCAGCAGAACATGCAGAAGGCCGCCAACAAGATGTTCAAGAACTACCCGCCGATGCCCGGCAAGAAGAACTAGCGCGCAGGGCGCGGCCCGGAGCTCGACACACCAGACGGGACCGGCCATGGCGGCCGGTCCCGTTCTGGCTTCCGGGAGCGCTAGAGGGTGTACGAGGTGATCAGGTAGAGCCGGAGCGCGTCCCCCTTGAGGCCGAAGGCGTCCTTGTTCCACCCGTAGATCAATTCGGCACCGAGGTTGAGCCGGGGGGCGGGGATCACGAAGAGGTTCAGAGAGCCATAGGCCCCGCGATGGAGATCCTCCAGCGCGGGGTCGATGTCGTTCTGGACTAGGATGCCGCCCAGCACGCCCGTGCTGTAGAGCGAGGGCGTCCAGAAGTGCTGGTAGGCCAGGTATCCGCCGGCCACAGGGAGCATGCTGAGGGCACCGTTGTACACGATGGCGTCCGCATTGGCGTTGCCGAGCCCAGTCACGTAGCGACTGATGCCCTTGCCGGCGAGCGCTTGAAGGTAGGCCTGATCCCGTGTGCCGACGTTGAAGACCCCCGAGAGCGCGAAGCCATATCCGACTTCCGACAGGTTGGTGCTGTCCTGGCGATAGCGGAGTTCGAGCAAGACACCGGAGAGTTGCAGGTGTCCCCACTTCTCCTGCACGCGGACGTTCGCGGCCACGTTGGGGAACCGCTGGAAGACGGGCAGAATGGTGGTGTCGGTCGAGGCGCCGGCGTAGCGGAGGTCCACCGAGGGATTCTCGAGCGACACTTGTGTGCTCCAGCCGCGCCCGGTGGGGAGCGGGGAGCGGTACTGGATCATCGCCACCCGGACGTTGGCGCCGGTCGGCGGCCCATCGAAGTCCGCCACCGGCGGAAAGTTGGAGATATCGCTGAAGCTGCTCCACGTCTGTCCGATGAGAAAGCGGCGGGCGGTCACGTACGCCTTGCGGAGCCGCAGCACCGTGGTGCCGTCAGGCCCCCAGAAGTCCGCTTCGAGCAGCGCCGTGACCGGGCCGATCGGCGTCGCGTTGCTCGTGCCGCCTACGCTGATACGAGTCTGCCGCAGGTCCGCGCCTACTCGCGCACCATCGTCACTCGTCCCGTCGGTCGGAATCGCGATCGGGCTGAAGGTGGGGTTCCCCTGCATCCCGTAGAAGTCAACGTACCCGTTGAACCAGACGGTAAGGCCGACGAACGCAGTCTTCTTCGGCTGGCCCTCCGCGGAGTCCTTGCTCTCGTAACTGATGGCCTGGGCCGAGAGCGGAGCGGCGAGGCAGGACACGGCGAGGCAGCTGGTCAGGAGTCGCATGGGCTGAGTGTGCACCGCGAACGACGTGGGAACAAGCCGAGGCGGCGGACGACGTCGGTGCTTGACACGTCTCGACCCGGCTGACCGGTGTCGCACCGACTCCTCACCCGGCCCTCCGACGCGGCAGGACGGCGCCGATTTCCGGCACTGCAAGTGCTTGCGGGAGTATGGTACAAAGCAATGCAGTACATAGATTTACATTGACAGCCAGATACTGGCATCGCTCCTGCTCTTGAGAGGGGACGAAGCACCCTTTCTTCGGAGCAATGCACCATGTCGTTCCCGAATATTTCCGGCCTCTCCCCCGATGCCATGGCGGCCGATCGCCGCGTGCAGGTGGCCTACGCCCGCGCCTGGGAGGCGCTGGTCGAGACCCACCGCGCCGAAGCGGCCGCGTTCGTCGAAGCCCTCGCCCCGCTGGTGTCGGTGGACGAGGCGCTCGACGCCTACTTCCGCGAAGTGCCCGTGCCCCTCGGCATGCGTGACGCCGTCCGGACCGGCGCCTTCCTCCGCCTCGACTTCACCGCGCTGGATTCGACCCGCGCCGGGGGCACGCCCCAGGGGTGGGCGCTGCTGCATCCTGCCACGCTCTTCGGGATGACGAAGCGCATGGCGCTCGCCACGCAGGAAGCCCGGCGTCGCGCGGTGCTCGCCACCGCCCGGGCGCTGGAGGGCCTCGCCGCGACCCACCGCGAGAACGCGATCGACATTGCGCGGCTCCGCGCCGGCTCGCCGGACGAGGGGGTGCGCCACTACATCCGCACCATGGACCTTCCCGCGCACCAGGCCCAGATGGTGTACCAGCAGGCGCTCGCCTCGATGGCCGAGGGCGAACTCGCGGAGCTCCCGACGCCGGCGGCGGCCACCGTCCCGGTGGCGGCGCCCGCCCCGACACGGATTCCGTTCCTGAAGGTGTGGGCCAGGGCGAGCTAGCTCGCCGGCGGGGCAGGGGGGCAATGGGGCAGCTATTTTGTTGTACCATGACAATTGAACACAACCACACGGTGCCGAGCGGATCGACGCGGTTTGCGCGGGCGGTCCGCCGGCACTGTCCGCATTGCGGCGGCCGGCCGGTGTTTCATCACTGGCTCAGGATGTTGCCGCATTGCCCGACGTGCGGACTCCGGTTCGACCGCGGGGAGCCGGGCTACTACCTCGGCGCCATCTGGATCAACCTGCTGCTCGCCGAGTCGCTGTCGATGGCGGTGATCTTTACGGTGATCGTGCGGAGCTGGCCGACCCCGCCATGGGACACGCTGGCGTGGACGGCGCCGCTCGAGGCGCTGATTGCCCCGTTCATCCTCTTCCCCTTCAGCAAGACGCTCTTCCTCGCCTTCGACCTGGGCATCCGCCCGCTCGCCCCGAAGGATTTCGTGTAGCGCCCTCGGCACGAAGTGTTGTCCGTGGCCCTCACTCCTACGCCCACGGCCGGGGCGTGCCGTGCGCCAGCACCTTCCCCATGGCGTCGGCGTACCGCGACCACTCGGCCACCAGCCGCCGGAGTTCCTGGCGACCGGCGGTGGTGAGCTGGTAGTACCGCGCGCGGCGGTTCCGGTCCGACCGGCCCCAGTCCGCCGAAATCCAGCCCTTCCGCTCCAGCCGGTAGAGCGCCGGATAGAGCGATCCCTCCTCGATAACCAGCGTTCCGCCCGTCACCAGCCGGATCCAGTCGCCGACCCCGGTGCCGTGGGTCGGCTCCCACGCCAGCGCGCGCAGCACGAGCAGGTCGAGGGTACCGGGTAACAAGGTCACGAGAACATCTCCTTCCCCTTTTCTCCTTCCGCCCCTCCCAGTCCCAAGTCCGTTTCTCCTTTGGCTTCCCTAGACCATCTAGGGAGAAACCTAGCCCCGGCCCGGGCCCTGCGCTATCCTGCGCCGTCCGCCACCAGTCCCTCCTGAACCGCCTGCGCGAGGTAGCCCGTGACCGCCCCGATCGACCGCATTGACCAGGTGTATGGCCAGGACGTCTTCTCCCGGCGCGTGATGCGCCAGCGCCTCCCCAAGGAAATCTTCAAGAGCCTGATCCGGACCATCGACCGGGGCGAGCCGCTCGACGCGCAGGTGGCTGACGTCGTGGCCGCCACGATGAAGGACTGGGCCATCGAGAATGGCGCCACGCACTTCACCCACTGGTTCCAGCCGCTCACCGGCCTCACCGCGGAAAAGCACGACTCGCTGGTGAGCCCCGACGGGGCCGGCGGCGTCATCTTCAACTTCTCGGGCGCCGAACTGGTGCAGGGCGAGCCGGACGCGTCGAGTTTCCCGTCGGGCGGGCTGCGCGCCACGTTCGAGGCCCGCGGCTACACCGCGTGGGACCCAACCAGCCCGGCCTTCCTGGTCCGCGGCGAGAACAACGTCACCCTCTGCATCCCGACGGCCTTCGTGTCGTGGACCGGCGAGGCGCTCGACACCAAGATCCCCCTCCTCCGCTCGATGGAGGCGCTCTCCAAGCAGGCGCTCCGCATCCTCAAGCTCTTCGGCACCGACGCGGGGGTGTCGCGCGTCTTCACGACCGTGGGCCCCGAGCAGGAGTACTTCCTGGTGGACCGGGAGCTGTTCTTCCAGCGCCCCGACCTCATGACCTGCGACCGGACCCTCTTCGGCGCCCGGCCGCCCAAGGGCCAGCAGCTCGAGGACCACTACTTCGGCACCATCCCACCGCGCGTGCTCAAGTTCATGTCCGACGCCGAGCTCGAGCTCTACCGGCTGGGCGTGCCGGTCAAGACGCGGCACAACGAGGTGGCCCCGGGTCAGTACGAGATTGCGCCGCTCTTCGAGGTGAGCCACATCGCCAGCGACCACCAGATGCTGCTGATGGAAACGCTGAAACGGGTGGCGCAGCGGCACGGGCTCGCCGCCCTGATGCACGAGAAGCCGTTCGCCGGGATCAACGGCAGCGGCAAGCACAACAACTGGTCGATGGCGTCCGACACCGGGGTCAACCTGCTCGACCCGCAGGACGAGACCCACACCAACATGCAGTTCGTGGTCTTCCTGGTGGCGGTCATCCGGGCGGTGGACCTGCACGCCGACCTGCTGCGCGCCTGCATCGCCAGCGCCGCCAACGACCACCGGCTCGGCGCCAACGAGGCGCCGCCGGCCATCATCTCGATCTTCCTGGGCGACATGCTCTCCGACATCCTCGACCAGGTGGAGAAGGGCCTGCCCAAGCGGACGCTGAAGGGCGGGGTCATCGATCTCGGCGCGCGCTCGCTGCCGCAACTCCCGCGGCACTCGGGCGACCGGAACCGCACCAGCCCCTTCGCCTTCACCGGCAACAAGTTCGAGTTCCGCGCCGTCGGCTCGAGCCAGAGCATCGCCTGGCCCAACACGGTGCTCAACACCATCGTGGCGGAATCGCTGGACTTCGTGGCTACCGAGCTCGAAAAGGCCATGAACGGCAAGCCGGCGCCGGCCAAGCTCGAAGGCGCGGCCCTGGCGCTCCTCAAGAAGCTCCTCAAGGAGCACAAGCGGGTCATCTTCGACGGTGACAACTACACCGAGGAATGGCACGCGGAGGCCGCCAAGCGCGGGCTGCCGATGCTGAAGGATTCGGTCGAGTCGTTCGGCGTGCTGTCGAGCCGGAAGAACGCCGACCTGTTCAAGAAGTACGGCGTGCTCACCAAGGCCGAACTGGAGTCGCGGACCCACATCGCGGTCGAGAAGTACGTGAAGCAGCTCACCATCGAGGCCGAGACGATGGTCAGCATGTCGCGGACCATGATCTTGCCGGCCGCCTTCGCGCACCAGACGCTCATGGCGGAGGCCGTGGCCTCCACCGAGGCGGCGGGGGTGAAGGACGCGGACACCGTGGCGGCGCTCAGGGAGTTCGTGGCGCTGGTGTCGAAGCTCCGGAAGGTCACGGCGGTCCTCGAGCGCGCCAGCGCGGCGCACGCGGACGACCCGATGAAGCACGCGCAGCACATCAAGTCGAAGGTCATCCCGGCCATGCAGGAGCTGCGTGGCCTGGCCGACGAGCTGCAGCTGCACGTGGCCGACGAGTTCTGGCCGATGCCGACCTATCGAGAGCTCCTGTTCTTGAAGTGAGGCTGCTGGCGGGGAAGCGGGGAAGCGGGGAAGTCCACCCCACCTCCCCGCTTTCCCGCTTTCCCGCTTTCCCGCTTCCTCGTCTTCCCGAATTGCCTCGCACGAACCGGATAGCCCCGCCCGGTCCCCCGGCCTAGCTTGTTCCCATGCAAACGATCCCTCTCCTCGAGCCGCTGCCGGACGACGCCCTTCGTTGGGGTGCCGTGGCGGCGCGCGACCCCCGGGCCGACGGCCGCTTCGTGTACGCCGTCCGGACCACCCGGGTCTATTGCCGCCCCTCCTGCGCCTCCCGACGGCCCCGGCGGGAAAACGTGACCTATTACCTCACTCCGGCCGCCGCGATGGCCGGGGGGTACAGGCCCTGTCGGCGCTGCCAGCCCGATCAGGCGTTTTCCGGCCCCAGGGCGGAGGCCGGGGCCCAAGCGGTCCAACGGACCCTGGCGTATATTCAGGACCGCCCCGGGGCGGTCCCTCCCCTGGCCGAGCTCGCCGCCGTATCCGGTCTGAGTCCGGCGCACCTCCAGCGCAGCTTTTCGCGGTTGGTCGGGGTGAGCCCGAGGGCGTTTGCCCAGGCGCTTCGCCGTGAGCGGCTGAAGTCGGCGCTGCGGCGGGGGGATTCGGTCAGCCGGGCAGGGTGGGACGCCGGCTACGGGTCCAGCCGTCAGTTGTATGAACAGGGCGCGGATGCGCTGGGCATGGCGCCGGCCTCGTATCGCGCGGGTGGCGAGGGCCTGACGCTGCGGCATACCGTGGTCCCCACGCCGGCAGGTCCGCTGCTTCTCGCGGCCACCGAACGGGGATTGTGCGCCGCCTGGTTCGGCAACGACGAGGCACGGCTCGGCCGGGCGCTCGCCAGGGAGTACCCGGGCGCCACCCTTCGACGGGATGATCGCGGACTGGCTCCGATGGCGGAGGCCATCCGGCGGCACCTCGCCGAGGGGGCTCCGTTGTCCCAGGTTCCGCTCGACGTCGGCGGAACCCCGTTTGCACGGGCTGTGTGGAACACCCTGCGGTCGATTCCGTACGGGGACACACGCACCTACGCCGAGGTGGCGGCAGCGGTTGGACGGCCGGGAGCCGCCCGCGCCGTGGGCAGTGCCTGTGCGGCCAACCCGGTGGCGATCGTCATTCCCTGTCACCGGGTAGTGCGTGCCGACGGGTCGGGCGGGGAATACAAGTGGGGCGTGGACCGGAAGCGGGCCCTGCTCGCGCGCGAGGCGCGAGGAGACGCACCGTGAGCCACCTGAGGAGACGCCGACGCACATGCGGGTTCGCTGGAGCCTCTCGCCTACCACGGTCATCGCCGGACTCGCGTCCGTCGGCCTCGGCCTGCTCGCGTGCACGCCGCTCGGCGGCTGGCTCTACTCCGATCCCACCTTCGCGCTGAGCGGGGTCAGCACGAGGTTTCGCGGCTCCCCCGCCGACACCCTCCAGCTCGTCCTCACCGGCTGCAACCTGAACGATTTCAATGTGGACGGCCTGACCATCGAGGGCCGCCTCATGGTGGACGGCGCCCCGGTGGGCAGCCTCTGGACCGCGCAGCCCTTCACGCTCAAGATGCGCGACTCGGTGGACGTCCTCGTGCCGGTGGAAATCCCGCGGGCCGACGAGCCGAGGGTGCACGCGAAGGGCGACGACTACGTGACCGCCACCTATGAACTGAACGGCCGGGTGGAGGTGAACACGCCGATCGGCATCCGGCGCGTTCCGCTCAAGCAGTACGGCGACGTGCGCTTCGATTCCGCGGGCGTCGCAAGCGGATGGACGGTGCGCAATGCGAAGCCCTGCAAGCCGGGCCAGTCGGTGCTCCCCGGCCAGGGCGTGGCGCCCCGGGTGCTGGTCGACACGATGTTCCGGCCGGTGACTCCGATCGGCGTGCCCAGCGGAAGGCCCGACATGTGACGAAGCCGTCCGTCCCGCTCACCTACGCCACCTACCTCAAGGTGGACGAGCTGCTGGCCCTGCAAGAGCCGCTCAGCGCCGGCCCCGAACACGACGAAATGCTCTTCATCGTCATCCACCAGGTGTACGAGCTCTGGTTCAAGCAGATGCTCCACGAGGTGGACCGCCTCCAGCGCCTGCTCGAGGGCGGCAACGGCCTGGCGGCGCTCGGCGCCCTGAAGCGCATCCTCACCATCCTCAAGGTGCTCGTCTCCCAGATCGACGTGCTGGAGACGATGACCCCGCTCGAGTTCCTCTCCTTCCGCGATCGCCTCGAGTCCGGCAGCGGCTTCCAGTCGTTCCAGTTCCGGGAATTCGAGTTTGCGCTCGGGCACAAGCAGCCCTCCGCACTCGAGCGCTACCCTGCCGGTTCCGATCACCGGGCCCGGCTGGAGCGGCGCCTGGCGGCGCCGACCCTGTGGGACGGCTTCCTGGCCTACCTTGCGCGGGACGGCGCCAAGCTTCCCGCCGACGCACGCGCGCGCGACGTCACCCGGCCGATCGAGCCATCGGCGGGGGTGCAGGCGGCGCTGGTGGGGGTGTACCGGACCGGCGGGATGGCGGCGCAGGTGTGCGAACGGCTGGTGGACCTCGACGAGGGCGTGCAGGAGTGGCGCTACCGCCACGTGAAGATGGTGCAGCGGACCATCGGCACGAAGCGGGGCACGGGCGGCTCCGACGGCGCGGAGTACCTGCTGCGCACGCTGAATCACCCGGTCTTTCCCGACTTGTGGGCTATTCGCGCGGAGCTTTAGGCAGCCTCCCCGCCCTCACCAGCGCCTCCCGCAACAGAAACTCGATCTGCCCGTTCAGGCTGCGCAGGTCGGCTTCCGCCCAGCGCTGCACCGCCGCGTGGACGGCCGGGTCGAGCCGGAGCAGGAACGCCTTGCGCTCGGCCACGACGCTACTGGTAGAGGGTGCCGGTGTTCACGACGGGCTGCGTGCCGCGCTCGGAGCACAGGACCACGAGCAGGTTGCTCACCATGCTCGCCTTCCGCTCGGCGTCGAGCTCCAGGATCTTCTTCGACGACAGCATGTCGAGCGCCATCTCGACCATTCCGACGGCGCCCTCGACGATCTTCTGCCGCGCCGCGATGATGGCGCTGGCCTGCTGGCGCTGCAACATCGCCGAGGCGATCTCCGGTGCGTAGGCCAGGTGGCTGATCCGGGCCTCCGTGACCAGCACGCCCGCCTTGCCGAGTCGCTCCTGCACCTCCGCCAGCAGCCGCTTCGACACCTCGGCGGTGTGGGTGCTGAGGGCCTCCTCGCCGTGGGTGTGGGCGTCGTACGGGTAGGCGGAGGCCAGGGTGCGCACCGCCGCCTCGCTCTGCACCTTCACGTAGTGCTCGTAGTCGTCCACCTCGAACATCGCCTCGGCGGTGTCCACCACCTTCCAGACCACCACCGCCGCGATCTCGATCGGGTTGCTGTTGGCGTCATTGACCTTCAGCTTGCCGGTCTCGAAGTTCCGGATGCGGAGGGACACCTTCTTCTTGGCCATGAAGGGGTTGACCCACCAGAGGCCGGGTACCTTGGCGGTGCCGACGTACTTGCCGAACAGCGTCAGGACGCGCCCTTCGTTCGGGTTGACAACGAAGAGGCCGCCGAGGCAGAGGGCGGCGACGCCGAATATGAGCACGCCGCCGATGGCCAGCGGCACGTTCGACGTGGCGGCGCCTCGCAGCACCGTGACGAAGCCGAACCCGCCGAGCGCCAGGAGCAGCAGGAGGGCCAGGAGCCCGTTGGTGGCCCGGTGCTGGATTTCGCGGATCACGATGTCCTCACAGGATAGGGTGATATGTATATGATATCATTATGCTATTGGGCTGTCAAGGGTGGCCCTCGTGCGGGCTGACGAGCTCTACCGGAGCCCGAATCGCCTCGCGCCGGCGTACGGCGCCTTTCGGGTGGCGGAGCGTCTCCTGCTGACCGGACACTCGCACCAGGCTTGGCCGGACTGCGCCCGTGACGGACAGCTCCGGGCGTGGGACGACGCGGCGCTCCTGGTGGACGAGAAGTGGGAGCGTGCCTTCGCCGTGGCCGAACGGGTGCGGCGCGGGTTCCGGGCGCTGCTGGACGATGCCGCGGGCGACTACGTACTCGCGCCGAGCACCCACGACCTCCTGCTGCGCTTCCTGTCGGCGCTCCCGCTCCGCGCCCGGCCGCGACTCGTCACGACCGACGGGGAGTTCCACACCGTGCGCCGCCAGCTCGACCGGCTCGGCGAGGAGGGCGTCGCGGTGGTCAAGGTGGCGTCCGACCCGGCATCGACGGTGGCGGAACGGCTCGCCGCCGCGGTGGACGACCGGACGGCGGCCGCAATCGTCTCGGCGGTGTTCTTCCAGAACGCGCACCGGGTCCCGGCAGTGGGCGCTCTGGCCCACGCCTGCAGGCGCCGTGGCGCCGAGCTCCTGGTGGACGCCTACCACGCCCTCGGCGTCGTTCCCTTCTCCCTCGCGGCGGAAGGACTCGAGGAGGCGTTCGTGACGGGCGGGGGGTATAAGTACCTGCAGCTCGGCGAGGGCAACTGCTTCCTGCGGATTCCGCCGGGCCGGGAGTTCCGTCCGGTGGTGACGGGATGGTTCAGTGAATTCAGCGCCCTGGCCGACGACCGCCCGAACGCGGTGGCGTATGGCCCCGGCCCGGATCGCTTCGCGGGCTCGACCTATGACCCGACCAGCCACTACCGGGCCGCGGCGGTCTTCGACTTCTTCGAGCGCGAGGGACTCACCCCGGCGTTCCTGCGCGAGGTGAGCCAGCACCAGGTCGGGCACCTCGCCGAGCGGTTCGACGCGCTCGACCTCGACCCCGCGGTGGTCGCCCGGGACCGCGCGACCCCGCTCGACCGGGTCGGCGGCTTCCTTGCGCTCACGACGCCGCGCGCCGGCGAGCTGAGTCGTGCCCTCCGTGCACGCGGCGTGCTCACCGACACGCGCCGGAACACGCTGCGGCTCGGCCCGGCGCCCTACCTCTCCGATGCGCAACTCGACGCGGCCGTGGAGCACCTCGGAGCGGCTGCTGCGCCTTGAGCTTCCCGGGGCGCAAGGATATGCTCCGGGACTGGCGCGATGGCGCCCATACACCGCAGCCGCTCCTCACCCCCTGAAGGAGTCTTCATCACATGCCCCGGCACCTCTCCCTGGCTGGCCTGGCGGCCCTGTCCGCCGCGCTGGTCGCGTTCGCTACTCCTGCCCACGCCCAGAACCCGCAGGTGGCCGCGCTCAAGTCGGCGCTGGCCCAGAATGCCGCCGCCCAGCGGAATTACACCTGGCTCCAGACGACCTCGCTCGCCCTGAACGGCGAGGTGAAGTCCACCACCACCGCCTCTTGCCAGTACGTCATGGGCCAGAACAAGCCCGTCTGTACGCCGACGAGCGCGCCGGCACCCGAAGACAAGAAGCGTGGGGTGCGGGGAGCGATTGTCGAGAAGAAGACCGACGAATACAAGGACTACATGGATAGCGTGAAGACGCTGATCGGGCAGTACGTGCCCCCGCAGCAGGAATTGATCGCGCAGGCAGAGGGGAAGGGTGGGGTGGCGGTGGCGCCGAACCAGCCGGGCGGCGCCGTCAAGGCGACGATCAGCAACTACCTGCAGCAGGGTGACAACGTCGCGATCTCCTTCCTCCCGACGACCAACGCGCTCACCAACGTCGCGGTCAACACCTGGCTCAACGACCCCAAGGCCACGGTGACGCTGGCGGTGAACTTCATGACCCTGCCGAACGGGGTCACGTTTGCGTCGCAGAAGGTCCTCACGGCCACGGCCAAGGGCATCGTCGTCACGATCACCGACGCCAACTTCGCGCAGGCGGTGGCCCAATGATGGGCCCGACTCGCGGAGCCACCCGCGCGCTGGCCGTTTCGGCGGCGATGCTCGCGGCGCTGGCGACCAGCGCCCGCGCGCAAGGCGCGACGGAGGACCGGGTGGCGGCGCTCAAGCGGACCCTGGCGGAGAACGCCGCCGCGGAGCGCGGGTACACATGGATCGAGACGACGGAGATCGCGCTCAACGGCGAGGTGAAGGAAACGAACTCCATGTCGTGCCGGTTCGTCGCCGGTTCCGGGAAGCCGCAGTGCACGCAGATCGGCACGCCGCCGCAGCCGAAGAAGATGCGGGGCCCCCTGCGCAAGAAGATCGCCAAGCAGAAGATCGCCGATCTCAAGGCCTACATGGACAGCGTCAAGACGCTGGTGGCCAAGTACGTGCCGCCGGAACAGGCGCTGATCCAGAAGGCGCAGCAGCGGGGAGATGTGGCGGTGGCGCCGAATCCGTCCAACGGCACCTTCAAGGTCACGGTCAGCAACTACATCCAGCAGGGCGACGCCGTGGCCGTCGTGGTGCACCAGGAGGACAACCACCTGGCGGGGCTCAAGGTGGCCACCTGGCTGAACGACCCGAGTGCCGCCGTGTCGCTCGACGTCAGCTTCACCACCCTGGCCAGCACGGGGGTCAGTTTCCCCATCAAGAAGGTGCTGACCGCCGAAGCCAAGGGGGTCACGGTGACGATCACCAGCAGCAACTTCGCGCTGGCGGTCGCGCAGTAGGGACCGCCGTGCCCGGCGTCGCGCTCAGGGAGTGAAGCGCGCGGCGCCGGGGGCCGGTGTCCAGGGCGTCTTCGGCTCGAAGTAGGCCCACAGCAGCGCCGAGATGGTCCGCAGGAGCACGTAGCCCTCGTTGGATGGTTCCCAACTCTCGTCCTGCTGGTTCTTGGTGATCACGCAAAAGACGTAGTCACCGGCCGGCGCGTTCACCAGCACCACCTCCGAACGTGAGCGGTTGACCGCCCCCTGCTTCGAGGCCGCCTGCACCCACGGCGGGATCTGGCTCAGCGCCTCCCCGTTCCAGTAGATGCGGGTGAGCATCCGGTACATCTGCTGGTCCGCCGCCGGGCTCACCGCCTTCTGCTCCCGCACCAGCACCAGCAATTCCGCCATTTCCCGCGGCGTCGTCTGCCCCCAGCCGTACTGCTTCCAGTTGTCCTGCCGGCCCGGCGTGCGAGAGTTCATCCGCGTCGAGTCAAAGCCGTGCCGCGACAGCCACTGATTGATCGAATCGCCGGTACCGGCCAGCGCCTGGAGCCAGAGCGCGGCGGTGTTGTCGCTGGTGGTGATCATGAGCATCGCCACCTTGGCGAGCTCGACCGAGGTGCTGTCCTTGGCGTGGGCCAGCAGGTCGTCCTCGTCGGAGTACGCGAGCGAGTCGGTGTAGAGCAGCTTCTGCAGGAACGCCAGCCGCCCGTCTTCCATGGCCTGGAAGGTGGTGAGGAGGATGGGCAGCTTGATCATGCTCGCCGTCGGGAAGAGCTCGTCCGCGCGGATCGCCGCGGTCTGCCCGGTCCGGAGGTTGCGCACGTAGACGCCGACGTCGCCGTGAAATCCCTGCACCGCCGTGGTGAGCCGCGCCTGGAGCTCGGCGTCGGGCTTCGGGGGCGCCGGCGGCGCGGTGAGGGCAGGGGGCGCGCCGGCACAGCCGAGGAGCGCGGTGAGGAGCAGGGCGTGAACGGAAGCAGTCATGGCGCCGCCGCGGGGAAGGAGAAGGGAGCGTTGAGCGCGGCGAGGACGGTGCCGTCGCGCCCGTAGACATCCGGACGGAAGTTGAGGGCGCCGTCTTCTGCCGGCCACGCCGTCCAGTAGAGGATTAGGACCGGCACTGGGACGGGCAGGGCGATGGCCGTCTCCGTTTCCCGGGCCACCACGCTGTCGAGGGCCGCCTCGGTCCAGGTGGAGTCGTTGAGCAGCGCCAGGGCCAGCTCCATCGGGTACTGGACGCGGATGCAGCCGTGGCTGAACGTCCGGCGGGATTGCTGAAAGAGGGCGCGCGCCGGCGTGTCGTGGAGATAGACCGCGTACGCGTTGGGAAAGAGAAACTTGATCCGGCCCAGGGGGTTCTGGCTGCCTGGCACCTGCACGATGCGGTACGGGAGGGTCCGGCCGTCGTACCGGCCCCAGTCGACGTCCGCCGGATTGACGACCGCGCCGGCGCCGTCGAGCACCTGCATGCCGTTCCGCGCCAGGTAGGTGGAGTCGCGCAGGATGTCGGGCAGCACCTCGTTCGTGAGGATCTGCGGGGGCACCGTCCAGGTGGGATTGAGGACGAGCGTCGTGATCCGGGACTGGAACTCCGGGGTCTGCAGGTAGGGCTCGCCCACGACCGCCCGTCCCGACCACACGAGGCTGTCGTCGCGGACGAAGTAGGCCCGGTAGGCAGGGATGTTGACGGCCACGAACGTCCGTCCCAGGCCCGGCAGCACCCAGCGGGCCCGCTCGAGGTTCACCCGGAGGGTCTTGATCCGCAGCATGGGAGGCGCGTTGAGTTCCGCGCGGGTCCTCGGCCCGAGGACCCCGTCCGGCACCAATCCGAGCCGGGCCTGGAATCGTGCAACGCCCTGCGACAGTACCCGGTCGTAGCGGTTGTCACCGCTGTCGGCCGCCGTCGCGGGGAGGTCGTCGGTCGCCGCGAGGCGGCGCCGCACCGCCGGTACCCGGGGGTCGGTCATCCCGACCTTGAGGTCAGGCCCGGGGTCGATCGCGGGCCAGCCGCCGGCTGCCTGGGCCGCGCGGTAGCGCGCGAGTTCGGCGCGCATTCGGAGGTAGAGCGGATGCCGGGGCGCGAGCGCCGCAACGGCTCCCGCCAGCGTATCGGAACTCACCAGCTGTTCGAGTATCGGCGGCGGCCCCGTGGGCGTGGCGGGCTGGACGCCCCAGGCGGCGCCGATGTTGGCGGGGTTCACCTTGCCGTAGCGGAGGGAAAAGGCGAGGCGAGTGAGCGCCTCGGTGGCCAAGAGGTCGACATCGGCGCGGAGGGCCGCGGAGGCGTGCGGTGAGGCGGCACG
The DNA here is from genome assembly GCA_964571795.1 of uncultured Gemmatimonadaceae bacterium. Classification (GTDB taxonomy): domain Bacteria; phylum Gemmatimonadota; class Gemmatimonadetes; order Gemmatimonadales; family GWC2-71-9; genus SPDF01. Next base: position 28,691 of record CAZNDK010000024.1, read on the forward strand.
AGAGGTCAGTCGCGCGAGCGGTTCGAGCAGGTAGTCCGAGGGGTTAAGGCCGTCCTCCGCCGAGGCGCGGACGGCCTGCTGCAGCGCCGCGAGCCGGGCGGGGTCGGTCCACGCGGGCCGGTACTCACGCTGGGCGTAGAAGGATGGCAGGGCATCGCGGGCGAGCAGCCGGACCCCCTGGACGACGACGCTTCCCTCGGCCCGGAGTGTCTCGGCGCGCGCGCGGATGACGGCGGCCACCGAATCCGCCTGCTGGGCCGCGGCCGGCGCGGCGAGCAGGACCACGCATCCCAGAGAACCCAGCAGCGTGGCGCGACTCACGGACTCCAGCTGTTGTTCTTCCGATTCACGTCGGGAAGCTTCTGTTCCGGATCCACCTCGACCCGGACCACGGCGGCGCCGGGCACGGTGAACGTGTAGCTGGTATGTCCATCGAGCCAGTACTTGACCGGGATCTTCTCGAGCACCGCCGAGCTGTCGCTCCGCGTCACCCTCACCTCGCCGGGCATCGGTGCGAGGCCCTTGTCCACGATGACGATCGTGGTGCCGCCGGGGCCGGGCGTCACGCTCGCCACGGTCTGGTCCACGGTCCACGTCTCCCAGAACCAGGTGCGCCAGAACCATCCCATGTCCTGGCCGGTCACGTCCTCGAAGCTGTAGAAGAAGTCCCAGGGCGTCGGATGCTTGTATTGCCACCGGAGGCCGTAGGTGCGGTAGGCCTTCTGGAAGAGCTCCGGGCCAAACATGCTGCGGAGGGTCATCAGGATGGTGGCCGGCTTCATGTAGCTCGCGATGCCGTAGCCGGTGCCGGTGTCGTAGCGGTCGCCATGGCGCATGAGCGGTTCCTCCATGCCCATGGTCGCCACCTGGCCGTACACGTTGCGGTCCTGCTCCTCGGCATCGCGCCCGGCGAAGTAGGCGTTTTCGCCCTGCAGCCCGTTGAACTCGGTGAGGCCCTCGTCCATCCAGGCGTGCCGCGTCTCGTCCGAACCCACCTGCATCGGGAACCACATGTGCGCCAGCTCGTGCACCGTCACGCCGTAGAGGCCGAAGGTGTCGGGCTGGAAGCCCCCGATGCAGGTGATCATCGGGTATTCCATGCCGCCGCATGACTCGGGGCCCTGCATGGCGGTCGCCACCGGCCAGGGATAGGGCCAGAGGTAGCCGGACAGGAACTCGATCGAGTGCCGCGCATACCGGGCGTCCTGAGCCCACTTCGAGGCCGCGTTCCCCGGAAGCCAGAAGGTGTGGATCAGGGCGTAGTCCGGCGTGCCGTTGCCGTCGCGGTCGCCGACCTTGGCGCGGGCCGCGTCCATCACGTACTTGTCCGACACGCCCCAGGCGAAGTCCCGCACGGTGTCGGCGTGGAACCGCCAGGTGAGGGACGGGCCGGCGAGCGTCGCCTTGCCCGCGCCGCGGTCGGCCTCGGCCACCACGTGCACCACCGTGTCCGAGGCGAGCGCCATCCCGACCCGCTGCATGGTCTGGGGCGTGAGCACCTCGCCCGGATTCACCAGGCCCCCGGTGGCGCCGATGAGGAAGCCGGCGGGCACCGTGATCGCCACGTCGTAGCTCCCGTACCCCATGTAGAACTCGGCGGTGCTCATGTACGGATCGAGCTGCCAGCCGACCACGTCGTCGTACACCGCCATCTGGGGATACCAGTAGCTGATGAAGGCCAGGTCGTCGGTCCGCCCACCGCGCGGCGCACCCTCCGGCGGCACGGTGAGGCTCCAGGCGAACTCGAGGTCCACGCTGTCGCCTGCGGCGAGCGCCGGCGTGAGCGGAATCGACATCACGGTGCTGTTGATCTTGTACCCGCGCGCCTTGCCGGTGGCCTCCGCGATCGTCACCCCGCGCGCCGCAACGCGCGACACGGTGACCCCGCCGGTCAGCGGCACGGTCTCGTTCCGGACCGCGCCCGGCCCGAAGAGGTTGTCGCGCAGGTGCACGTACACCGTGGTCAGCTGGCGCGGCGAGCGGTTGTAGTAGCGGATGGTGCCGGTGCCGGTGAGGAGCCCGGTGGCGGGAGCGTAGGTGGCGGCCAGGTTGTAGCGGGCCCACTGCTGCCAGTACTTCGGGCCTGGCTGCCCGGTGCGGGTGCGGGTGCCGTTGGTGACGGCGCGCCGGAACCCGGGGGACTCGTCCACCGGATAGGGCCGCGGACGTGTGACCGAATCGGTGGTGACCGATTGCACGGGCGTCGGCGCGGCCGACGGGGTGGACGGCGCGCAGGCGGCGACCAGGCAGGCACCGAGGACGGCCAGCAGTGACAACGTGTGCGAGCGGCGGGCCGCGATCACCATAAACGCCTCTTCACGGTGGAGGGGGGAACAGGGAACCTAGCCGACCCCTAGCCGGGTGTCATCCCGAGCATAGGTTACACGGCGTGACGAACCTGCGACCTGTGACCTCGTCTTCCCTCGCGCTGTTCGCGGGTGCGGTTGTGGCCGCGTGCGGTGGTGAGTCCTTCGAGGCCCCGCCGCCGGCGATGGTGACGGGCGTCGTGGTGGAGTCCCTGCCCCCCGTGCCGCCCTCCCGGCTCGAGCTCCCGGTTGCCTACGACCTGGCACCCGCGCTGGCCTGGCTCGAGACGGAGGTGCCGGGCAGCATCGGCAGCATGGACAAGCAGATCCGTGTCAACGACCGCACGAAGATCGCCTTCGCCATCACGCGCGAGCCGTTCCAGGTCAGTTTCGCCCCGCGGACCATCACGATCTCGTCGGTGCTGCACTATCAGGGCCGCGGGTGGTACAACCCGCCGGTGCTGCCCGAGATGAGCGGCTCCTGCGGCACCGGCGACGTGCGCCCGCGCGCGCGGCTGACCCTTCGCGTGACAGGGCGGATCGACTCGACCTGGACCTTGCGGACCAAGTCCACCGTCGAGGCGGTCCCGCTGACCGACACCGAGCGCGACCAGTGCGAGGTCACCGCGGCGCATATTGACGTGACCAGCAAGGTGCTGGGCGCCGCGGAGGGGGCGCTGCAGAAGGAGCTGACAAAGGTTGACCGCAATCTGCGCGCATATCCGCTGCGCGCGGAGGTCGAGGGCGTCTGGGCCACGATGCAGAGCCCGCTCCGGCTCACCGACAGCCTCTGGCTCCTCATCAATCCGGTGTCGGTGCGCTTTCTCCCGTTCACGACGCTGCGGGACACGCTCCACTGGCAGGCCGGCCTGGAGGCCAATCCACGGATCGTCGGCGGGGCAAAGCCACCCGCCTCGACCAATCCGCTGCTTCCGCCGGACCGGAGCGAGCCTCCTCCCCCGGAGCTGCTCATCCTGAGCGAGGGGCGCCTGCCCTATGACGTGGCCGAGGACATCCTGTCCAAGGCGCTCAAGAAGACCAAGATCAAGGTGGGCCGGCGCACCATCAAGATCGAGCACCTGAAGCCGGCTCCCTTGGGCGACGGGCGCGTGTCGGTCGCGCTGACCCTCTCGGGGGCTGCGAACGGTACGCTGTACGCCGTCGGCCATCCGCAGATCGATTCCGCGGGCGTGCTCACCATGCCCGATCTCACGATCGACGCCGGCTCGACCGACGCGCTCACCGGGGCGCTGGCGTGGCTCGCGTCCAGCGATGCCATCACGCAGATGCTCCGGGACGCCATACGGGTGAACCTGGCGCCCACGATCGAGAAGGCGCGGGTGCTGGCGGAGAAGAACATGAACCGGGAGTTGGCGCCGGGCCTGGGGATCCGGACGACCCTCACGAGCGCGGTGCCCGCCGGGGTGTGGGCGGCCCCCGACGCGCTGGTGGCCCGCGTCATCGTCAAGGGCACGGGCGCCCTGGTGATCACCCTCTATCCGCCGGGCGCGGAGCCCGCCGACTCCACGCCCTGACGGTTCCTTCGCTGGCATTCCGCCGGCCGGGGTGCACGGCCGGCCGCGGAATTACTTGCCGACCGCCGGCAGCTTGGCGAACAGCTTGTCCACCGCCTTCTGCACCGCCTCCTGCGTCGGCACCTTGCCGGTGGCCTCGTGCTTGTAGATCCCGCGCCAGGCCAGCGTGCCGGACTTCAGGTCCACCAGGTCCACCACCACTCCCGACTGGCGGGACTGCACGTCGGTCGTCTGCGACCCGTAGTAGCCGTAATCCCACCCGCCCCAGCAGGACGCCCCGCCGCACACGTTCGAACTCGCCACGCCGCTCCCGGTCGCGTAGGTGGCGTTGACCTGGGTCTGGGTGAACTTCGAGCCGACCGCAAACCGGACCACGAACTCGGCGTGGGCGGAGTCGGTCAGCCGGTAGCCCTTGTCGAGCAGCTCCGCGTCGATGGCGGACTTGATGCGCTGGTGGATGATCGGGCTCTGCTCCACCACGCCCTGCTGGTTGGGCACGTGCTGGGGCGGCGGGCCCCACACGTAGGTGGCGGCGCCGGGCATCGGGATGCCGGGGTCCTGTGTGACGGTGATCGTGGCGCCGCCGCAGGCGGCGAGTGCGAGGGCGGCGAGTGGCAGGAGCGAGCGGCGCATGGGTCCCCGGGGGAGAGAGTGGGTCAGTCCGGGAATAATACCCCGCGGATTTGGGCCCGGTAACCCGCGCTCACCGACGGGGACGAAAGAACGGGGGGAGGGCGCACCGCCCTCCCCCCGTTCGTTCGTCATCGCCGCGCGCAGGCTAGTACCGGTAGTGATCCGGCTTGTACGGCCCCTCGGGCTTGATGCCGAGGTAGCCGGCCTGTTCCGGGGTGAGGGCGGTGAGCTTCACGCCGAGCTTGCCGAGGTGCAGCCGCGCCACCTTCTCGTCGAGGTGCTTCGGCAGCGTGTAGACCGCCTTCTTGTACTTGTCAGCGCTGGTGTGCAGCTCGATCTGCGCCATCACCTGGTTGGTGAAGCTCGCCGACATGACGAAGCTCGGGTGTCCGGTGGCGCAGCCGAGGTTGAGGAGCCGCCCCTCCGCCAGCACCAGCACGCTGTGCCCGTCGGGGAACACCCACTCGTCGAATTGCGGCTTGATGTTCACCCGCGTGACGCCGGGGAGCTTCTTGAGCCCGGCCATGTCGATCTCGTTGTCGAAGTGCCCGATGTTGCCGACGATGGCCTTGTCCTTCATCCGCGCCATCTGCTGGGCGCTGATGACCTGCTTGTTGCCAGTGGCGGTGATGAAGATGTCGGCCGTGGCCACGACGTCGTCCAGCGTGGTGACCTGGTAGCCCTCCATCGCCGCCTGCAGCGCGCAGATCGGGTCGATCTCGGCCACGACCACGCGGGCGCCCTGGCCCTTGAGCGCCTGGCAGCAGCCCTTGCCCACGTCGCCATAGCCCAGCACCACCGCCACCTTGCCGGCCAGCATGACGTCGCTGGCGCGCAGGATGCCGTCGGTGAGCGAGTGCCGGCAGCCGTAGAGGTTGTCGAACTTCGACTTGGTGACGGCGTCGTTCACGTTGATGGCCGGGAAGCGGAGCGTGCCGGCCTGCATCATCTCGTAGAGCCGGTGCACGCCCGTGGTGGTCTCCTCGGACACGCCGCGGATGCCGGCGGCGAGCTTGGTCCACTTGCCGGGGCTGGTCTTGAGGGTCCGGCGCAGGAGCTCGAGGATGACGCCCCACTCCTCGGAGTCGGCGGCCTCGTCGAACGCGGGCACCGCGCCCGCCAGCTCATAGTCGGCGCCCCGGTGCACCAGCAGGGTGGCGTCGCCGCCGTCGTCCAGGAGGAGCGTGGGGCCGGCGCCGTCGGGCCACTCGAGCGCCTGCTCGGTGCACCACCAGTATTCCTCCAGCGTTTCCCCCTTCCACGCGAACACCGGCACGCCCCGCGGGTCGGTGGCGCTGCCGTCGCGGCCCGCCACCACCGCGGCCGCCGCGTGATCCTGGGTCGAGAAGATGTTGCAGCTCACCCAGCGCACGTCGGCGCCGAGCTCCGCGAGCGTCTCGATCAGCACGGCCGTCTGCACGGTCATGTGGAGCGAGCCCATGATCCGGGCGCCGGCCAGCGGCTTCTTCCCCTTGTACTCGGCGCGGAGCGCCATGAGGCCCGGCATCTCGTGCTCGGCCAGGCGGATCTCGTTGCGTCCCCATTCGGCGAGGGAGATGTCGGCGACCTTGTACGGCTCGCGGCCCAGGGCGCGGGCGGCGGCGAAGGGATGGCGGCTCGGTGCGACGGCGGTCATGTCAGGCCTCAGGGTCAACGGGTCGAAGGATCAGCGCCGCGGCGGAGCACCGCGGCGAACAATGTCGGGCCCTTGGCCGCCGGGTCGGCGGGCAGGGGGTGGTACGTCGAGGCGGCAAATCCGGCCGCGCGTCCCCAACTCTCGATGGCATCGGCGTCGAAGCCGGGCCAGAGATGGCCCATCGACTCCGACAGGTCGGTCCGCTCGTGCGGCATCATGTCCACGATCAGGAGCTTCGCGCCGGCGCGCAGCACCCGCGCCGCCTCGGCGAGCACCCGCGCCGGCTCCGGCGCCAGGTGCAGCGCCAGCGAGAGTACGGCGGCGTCGAGGGCCCCGTCGGCTATGGGCAACGCCTCGAGCTCGCCGTGGTGGAGCTCCACGTTGCCGAACGGCGCCAGCCGCGACTCGGCGGCGGCGAGCATCGGCGCCGAGGCGTCCACCGCCACCACCCGGCGAACGAACGGTGCCAGCGAGGCCGTCACCTGCCCGGTGCCGCAGGCGAGGTCGCCCACGGTCCACTGGTCATCGAGCAGGGCGGGGAGCGCCGCCAGTTCCGCCCGGGCGCCGAAGAGCTCGCTGCGCAGCCGGTCCCACTGGCCGGCGGAGGTTGCGAAGAACTCGCGCGACTTGGTGCTCCGCTCGGCGAGCACCGCGCGGAGCCGCACCGCGTCCTGCCGGGCGGCGGGCGCCTTGGCGATGTCCGCGCTGACCAGCTGCCAGAGCTGCCGTGCCGCCGGGTCCAGTTCCCGGAGCGCCCCGCGGTAGCGGTTGCTGGCCCCCTCGGCGCGGACCGCGACCCACCCCTCGTCGGCGAGGAGCTTGAGGTGGCGGCTCACCGTGGACTGCGGCAGCCGGAGCACCTGGCAGAGCTCGCCCACGGTCAGGGCGTCCCGCTCCAGCACCAAGAGCAGTCGGCTCCGGGTGAGGTCGGCAAGCGCAGTGAGGCGGTCGAGCACGGCAGGCACGATAGTTATATCCTTTCAGCCGGATAATAAGATAGTCCAGCTGACCGGTGCCGTCAACCCCTCGTCCCGAACACCGCCAGGCGGGCCGGATCGTTGGTCAGGATCCCGTTGGCGCCACGGGCCCGGAGCGCGGCGGCCTGGGCAGGGTCGTCCACCGTCCATATATGGACCGGACAGCCGAGGGCGTGGGCATCGGCCATGAACCGCCGGGTGGCGACGGGGATGATGTGGTGCCGCTCGGGAACTGACAGGGCACGATAGGCGACCATCCGCGGCGGGAGCCCGATGGCGGAGCCGACGACCAGGCGGAGGATGTCGTTGCGGCTGGCGCCGACCAGGAAGCTTCCGTTTCGGAAGCAGGCCAGCGCGTCGTGGTGCTCGGAAGCCACCACGCACCGGGCCTCGGCGCCGTGCCGCACGATGACCTCCCGCACCCGCTCCTGTCCCTCCACTTCCTTGAGCTCGATGAGGACCGGCATGGCGGGAAAGGCGTCGAGCACCTCGTCCAGCGTGGGGATAGTCACGCGCCGGCTGCGGAAGGGATACGAGGCGCCGTCATCGGGGGTGAAGCGGAAGCCAGCGTCGGCGGTCCGGAGCTCTGCTAGGGTGCGCGCGTGGAGGGGGCCGGCCAGGTCGGTGGTGCGTTCGAGCGTCGGGTCGTGGTGGACCACGACGGCGCCGTCGGCGGTGAGGCGGACGTCGAACTCGAAGGCGTCCACGCGGAAGTCGGCGGCCCGCTGGAATGCGGGGAGGGTGTTTTCGGGGGCTTCCGCCGAGGCGCCCCGGTGCGCGATGAGGGGATGAGCTGCCGGGTCGACCAGGATGTTCATCGGGGTTTCGATGATTCCCCGTCCCCCCTCTCCGTCATACGGAGAGGGGGACAGGGGGTGAGGTGAGGCCGGCCGCATCGGCCGCCGCTGCGAAGCGCCGCACGATGGCGCCGGCGGGCTCGATGGAGTGGATGCCGTCCACGCTCTTGCCCGCCTGCCAGAAGTCCTTCTGGCCCGATTCGTCGAGCGACGCGTGCTTCAGCTGGAAGAGCGACTTGAGCGCGTAGATGCTTCGCATCCAGCGCTTCCGGCGCCGGCCCCGCAGCATCCAGCGGGCAATCGGCCCCGCGTGGAGCCCCATCCGCTGGATGTATGGCGTGTTGATGACCGCCACCGGCACGCCGGTGATCCGCTCGCTCAGCACGATGTCGGCGGCGTGGGCGTTCACGATGGCCTGCTTGTACACCTCGCTGGCCCGGCATTCCGTGGTGGCGATGAACCGGGTGCCCATCTGCACGCCGGCGTAGCCGATGCGCAGCGCCTCGACGAAGTGGGACTCGTCGCCCACGCCGCCGGCGCAGATGAGCGGCACGCCGAGCCCGCCGAGTTCGTTCCAGAGTTCCTCGACGTCCTTGGGGCCGGCGTGTCCGCCGGCCCGGCGGTTGACCGCAATGAGCCCGTCCACGCCGGCGGCGAGCCCCTTGTCTGCCCATTTCCGCTCGGTCACGTCGTGGTACACCACGCCGCCCACCGCGTGCGCCTTTTCCACCACCCACTTCGGGTTGCCGAGGGAGGTCACGAAGAAGCGCACTCCTTCCTCGAGCGCCACGTCCACCCACCGCACCATGCGCTCGTGATACGTCCTGGACGACGCCTCGATGAGCGCGTTCATCCCGATCGGCCTGCTCGTGAGCCGCTTGATGAGGCGGAGCCCCTCGCGGAAGTCGTGGCCGTGGACGTAGGTGAGCGAAATCGGCTGGACGATGCCCAGACCGCCTGCCTCCGACACCGCGGCGACGAGCTCGGGGTTGCTGCAGGGATACATGGCGCCGCAGATGAGCGGTACCTCGACGCCGGCCTGCCGGGTGAAGGCGGTGCTGGTCACGCGGCCGCCTGGGGCGGGCTGAGCCGCCAGGTCACGGCGATCCGCGCCACCGTGTCGCCGGCCTCGTCCCGGATGTCGGCGTGCACCAGGTAGTCGATCGTGGTCCGCACTTCGGGAATCGTCACCGTGGCCTCGGCGGTCAGGGTGCCGCGGGCCTTCTTGAGGTAGTCGATCTCGAGGTGGGTCACGATGCTCCGGATGCCGGCGGGGAGGCCGGTGATCATCGCGAGCCCGCTGGTCACCTCGCCGAGGTTGACGAGGGCGACGGCGTGGATGGAGCGAAGGTGATTCCGGACGCGCCGGCGATCGCGGAGGGTGACGCGGGCGTAGCCAGCTCGCAGTTCGCGCACGTGTGCGCCGGCGGTGCCGGTATAGGGCACCATCCAGCCGAGAAGTCGGCTGAAGAGCCAGGTGCCACCGGGCACACCCGCGAGGGTGCTCCAGGCGCTGCGGATTCGTTCGGCGGGATCGGGCATGGCGGAAATCTAGCGGGCGCCGGCGCGTTTCCGCGGCACCCGCGCCGCCGGACCCTCCAGCAGGTCGCCCACCGTGGTCTCCCTGAAGAACGTCGAGACCTCGCCGGAAACACGCTTCCACTTGCCATGTGCCGGGCAGGGATCGCTGTCACTGCACGCCGTGCGGCCGAGCAGGCAGATCCGCGCGCCCGTTGGTCCGTTGAACGGCGCGACCACCTCGGCGAGAGTGATCCTCGACGGTGCCTTGGTCAGCCGGAATCCCCCGTGCTTTCCTCGGCTCGAGGTCAGGATTCCGGCCTTGGCCAGCTGGTGGAGGGTCTTCGACAGGTAGTTCCGGGGGACGTCGAGGTCCTCCGCGATCTCGCTCACGCGAAACAGCGTATCCTGTTTCTCCGCCGCAAGATAGAGCACTGTCCGGAGGGCGTACTCGGCGGTTTGGGAGAGCATCGGGATCCTGTTCGGAAGTATGAAGGCGGCTTCAGAAAGAATATTAGTAATTATCACATCGCTATGATAATTTAACCACTGTCCTTAACGCGACAACCCGTTCCGCCGTGAAGAGTGATTTACCCGTCGAGGAACCACATGGCTGCTCTGCGCATGACGTACCTGATGTCCGTGACTTCACTGGTCGGCCTGCTGGCCTGCGGCGGTGGCGACAAGGCGGCCGCGCCGCCCGCGGCGTCCACCCCCGCGGCCGCCGGCAGCGACCTGACCCCCTGGCAGCTGACGAACGGCATCGGCCCCGTCACCGAACCGCTCGCGCTCGGCCCGGTCGACGCGCATGAGGTCGAGGAGGGAAAGAAGCTCTTCGAGGCCAAGTGCTCCGCCTGCCACAAGCTCGGCGAGCGCTACGTGGGGCCGCCGCTCGGCGGCATCACCGAGAAGGTGACCCCCGAGTTCGCGATGAACATGATCCTCAACCCGCAGGAGATGTACACCCGGCATCCGGCGGTGAAGAAGCTGCTCGGTGAGTACATGACCCAGATGCCGAACTTGGGCCTGACGCAGGAGCAGGCCCGCGAGGTGGTCGAGTACCTGCGGACCACCCCGCCGCCGGCCCCTGCGCAGTAATACAGCCCCCACCGGGGGCATCACCGTACCAGGAGGAACGACCATGTCGAGCAGTCTGGCAGTCCGGTCCCACCCCATGCTGGGCGCCGCGCTCGCGGTGCTGGCGCTGGCCGGTTGCGGCAAGGGCGGGGAACCGGTCGCGACGGCGTCGGACGCGGCCCAGCGGGTGTACGTGGCCCCGGGGCAGTACGACGAGTTCTACTTCTTCACCTCGGGCGGGTTCAGCGGGCAGGTGGGGGTGTACGGTCTCCCCTCGGGGCGGCTCCTGAAGGTGCTGCCCGTGTTCTCGCAGAACGCCGAGAACGCCTACGGCTACAGCGAGGAAACCAAGGCGATGCTGAACACCTCCTACGGGTTCATTCCGTGGGACGACTCGCACCATCCCGAGCTCTCGATGACGAACGGCGTGCCGGACGGCCGCTGGCTCTTTATCAACGGCAACAACACACCGCGCGTGGCCCGGCTCGATCTGGTGGATTTTACCACCGCCGAGATCCTCGAGATCCCGCATTCGGCGGGAAACCACGCGTCGCCCTTCGTGACCGAGAACACCGAGTACTCGGTGGCGGCCACGCGCTTCAGCGTGCCGACGCCGCAGGCCGACGTGCCGATCGCGTCCTACAAGGAGAACTTCCGCGGCCTCCTGACCTTCATCAAGGTGGACAGCACCACCGGGCACATGTCCATTGCCTTCCAGATCCTGATGCCGGGCTTCAACTACGATCTGTCGCACTCCGGCAAGGGCCCCTCGCGCGAGTGGTCATTCTTCACCTCCTACAACTCCGAGGAAGCCAGCACGCTCCTCGAGGTCAACGCCTCGCAGAAGGACAAGGACTACATCGCGGCGGTGCACTGGACGGTGGCCGAGCAGTGCGTGGCGCAGGGCAAAGCGAAGCAGGTGCCCGCCCGGTATGCGCACAATGTGATGGACCCGAAGACCCACGTGGCCACCACCACGATGCTGACGAGCACCACCTTCCTCGACGCGAGGGACTGCCCCGGCGTGGTGTACTACCTGCCGACGCCCAAGTCACCGCACGGCGTGGACGTGGACCCGTCGGGTGAATTGATTGCGGCCGGCGGCAAGCTGGCCAGCGTAATCCCAGTGCACTCGTTCAGCCGCATGATCAAGGCGATCGAGGACAAGGCGTTCGACGGCGAAGTCAACGGCGTGCCGATCCTCAAGTACGACGCCGTCATCGCCGGCGAGGTCAAGGAACCCGGCCTCGGCCCGCTCCACACCGAGTTCGACGGGCAGGGCAACGCCTACACGTCGATGTTCCTCTCCTCGGAAATCGTGAAGTGGTCGCTCAAGGACTTCACGGTGCTGGACCGGATCCCGACCTATTACTCGATCGGGCACCTCTCCATCCCGGGCGGCGACACCAAGCACCCGTTCGGCAAGTACGTGATCGCGCTCAACAAGATCACCAAGGACCGCTACCTGCCGACCGGCCCCGAGCTGACCCAGTCGGCGCAGCTCATCGACATCTCGGGCCCGAAGATGCAGATGTTGCTCGACTTCCCGACCATCGGCGAGCCGCACTACGCGCAGGCCATCCCGGCCGCCCTGGTCACGAAGAACCAGGTCCGGACCTTCGACCTGGCCACCAACGGCGATCCGTACGCGGCGCTGAACGAGGGCGCCACCGGCATCACCCGGCAGGGCCGGACGGTGCACGTCAAGATGACGAGCATCCGGAGCCACTTCATGCCCGACAACATCGAGGGCGTGCAGGTGGGCGACTCAGTGTTCTTCCACATCACCAACCTCGAGCAGGACTGGGATGTGCCGCACGGCTTCGCGATCACCGGCCTCAACAACTCGGAACTCCTGATCATGCCGGGCGAAACCCGCACGATCGTCTGGGTGCCGAGCAAGGTCGGGGTGTTCCCGTTCTACTGCACCGACTTCTGCTCGGCGCTCCACCAGGAGATGCAGGGCTGGGTGCGGGTATCGCCCCGCGGCAGCAGCGTGGCGCTGGTGGCCAACAAGCCGGCCACTCACTAGGCAACCGGCGGGCGGGAGGGGGGCAGTCCCCCTCCCGTGCCGCCCACCGAGGTCTTTGCCCATGTCCCGCGCCAGCCGTCTCCTCGTCGCCCTCGCGGCCCTCTCGATGGCGGTGGTCTATTTCCTGCCGCTGTGGCACATCGGGCTCCAGGCACCGCAGTACCCCGAGGGGATCGGGCTCTACATCGCCGTCAACAAGATCGTCGGCGAAAAGCCCCAGGACCTCAACAGCATCAACGGCCTCAATCACTACATCGGCATGAAGGCGATCGAGCCGGACGACATTCCCGAGCTGCGCTTCATGCCGAAGATCATCGCGGCCCTGATCGCGTCCGGCGTCCTCGTGGCGGCGCTCGGGAAGCGCCAGCTCCTCCTGGGCTACGCCGCGGCGCTCGTGCTCTTCTCGCTGGCGGGGCTCGCGGACTTCTACAAGTGGTCGTACGATTACGGGCACAACCTCGACCCGCACGCCGCCATCAAGGTGCCCGGCATGTCCTACCAGCCGCCGCTCATCGGCAGCAAGCAGATCCTGAACTTCCACGCGACGAGCTGGCCGGCCGCCGGTGGCTGGGTCCTCATCGTGGCCGTGACCCTCGTGTCGATGCTGGCGCTGTGGGAGCGGCAGCGGGCCAGGGGCGCCAGGGCGTGAGGCTCGCCTCCGTCCGGCTCCTCGCGGCCGCGCTGTCGGGGGCGGCCGCGCTCGCATGCGGCACCCCCGGTCCCGTCCCGATCACGCTCGGCGCCCAGGACTGCGCGCACTGCCACATGACGATCGCCGACCCGCGCTTCGCCGCGGAGCTGGTGACCCGCACCGGGAAGGTCTTCGCGTTCGACGACGCCGGGTGCCTCGCCACCTTCGCGGTGAGCGGGCCGGTCGGCCCCGAACAGGTCCACTCGGCCTGGGTCACGGACTTCCGGCACCCGGGGACGCTTATCCCCGCGCAGGACGCCCGCTTCCTCCGCACCGACCGCGTCCGGACCCCGATGGGGAGCAATCTCATAGCAGTGCCGCGCGCCGCGGGCG
>CAZNDK010000025.1:0-7193 GCA_964571795.1 uncultured Gemmatimonadaceae bacterium
CTCGTGGCTGGCCTCGAGATCGATGAACAGCCCCAGCACCTCGTCGTGCACACGGAGCGGCTCCGCATCCGGCCGGTCGATCTTGTTGATGGCCACGATCGGCCGGAGGCCCAGCGCCAACGCCTTGCGGGTGACGAACCGCGTCTGGGGCATCGGCCCCTCGGCGGCGTCCACCAGGATGAGCACCCCGTCCACCATCCGCAGGATGCGCTCGACCTCGCCCCCGAAGTCGGCGTGCCCGGGCGTGTCGACGATGTTGATCTTGACGCCCTTCCAGCGGACCGCCGTGTTCTTGGCCAGGATGGTGATGCCCCGCTCGCGCTCGAGCGGGTTGGAATCCATGACGCGCTCGTCCACCTGCTGGTTGGCCCGGAAGGCCCCCGCCTGGCGGAGCATCTGGTCCACCAGGGTCGTCTTGCCGTGGTCGACGTGCGCGATGATTGCGATGTTGCGAATCTGCTCAGTACCAGCCATTGGCCCCTGCACTTCGTGCGAGACTGCCCACCCGGCCTCCGCCCCCCCCCCAACTGGCGGCATATATAGTGGAGTCCCGGGGTGGGAGCAATGGTCCCGAGCCCCCGGCCCCACTACCTTGCCCCCATGGATCCGACCGCCGTCCCCGCCATCGGCCCCGGCCTCCTGGCCGTGGTGCTCCTGGTCCTCGCCAACGCCTTCTTCGTTGCCGCCGAATTCGCCCTGGTCGGGGCCCGCCGCACCCGGCTCGACGAGATGGCCCAGGCTGGCGACGGCAAGGCGGTCCTGGCCCGCCGGGCGGTGAAGTCGCTCGACCGCTACATCTCTGCCACCCAGCTCGGCATCACCCTCGCCTCGCTCGGCCTCGGCTGGATCGGCAAGCCCGCCCTCGCCGGCCTGCTGGACGGCCTGTTCGCCTTCCTGCCCGCGGAGGCGGCCTCCTGGACCACCCACGCCGTCTCCGCCGCCACCGCCTTCGCGATCATCACGGCGCTCCATATCGTCTTGGGCGAGCTGGTGCCCAAGTCCCTCGCCCTGCTCTACCCCGAGGACATCAGCCGCTGGGTGGCCGGCCCCCTGATCGGCTTCGGATGGCTGATGGCCGGCCCCATTTCCCTCCTCAACGGCACCGCCAACGGCCTCCTCCGCCTGGTGAAGGTCCGCCCCAGGGGCGACCACGAGCGCCTGCACTCGCCGGAAGAGATCCGGATGCTGGTCGAGCAGAGCCAGGAAGGCGGCTCGATGGGCGACCAGGACGCCCGCCTCCTCGAGGGCGTCTTCGAGTTCAGCGAGAAGACCGCCGAAGAGGTGATGACCCCCCGGACCCAGATCGTCGCGCTGGCCGCCGACCTCCCGGTGACCGCGGCCGCCGACGTGATCGCCGGCGCCGGCCGCTCCCGCTACCCGGTGTACGTGTCCGGGCTCGACGAAATCGTCGGCGTGGCGCTGGCCAAGGACGTCCTGAAGGCGCTCCGCACCGACCCCGCCACCACCGTCGGCAGCATCCGCCGGGAGCCGCTCTTCGTGCCCGGCACCCGAGAGGTGGAGGACGTGCTGACGGACATGAAGCGGCTCAAGACCCACCTCGCGGTGGTGCTCGACGAGTACGGGGGCACCGCGGGCCTGGTGACGATGGAGGACCTGCTCGAGGAAATCGTCGGCCCGATCTATGACGAACACGACCGGCCGGAAGCCACACCGTCGCCCAGCGTGGGTACGCCCAGCCTAGACGGATCGATGACGCTCTCGGAGTTCAACGCCGCCACGGACGCCGAGCTCGACGACCGGGACTACACGACGCTGGGAGGGTTCCTGTTCGGGGAGCTGGGGCGGCTGCCGCGGGTGGGCGACCGGGTGGTGGTGGGGCCGAGGACGTTCGAGATCGTGTCGATGGACGGGCGGAGGGTGAAGGAGGTGCGGGTTATCACAGAAGAGAGGAAAGAGAAAGGGACTTGAGGACTTGGAGGGGAGGAAGTGCGCCCCTCCAAGTCCCTAAGTCCCCTTCCTCTTTCCTCCGAGTTTCGCTGCCATCTCCAGCGCCGCCCGCATGCTCGACGGGTCCGCCTTTCCCCTTCCGGCAATATCGAACGCCGTTCCGTGGTCCGGGCTGGTCCGCGGGTAGGGCAGCCCCAGCGTCACGTTCACCGCATGCCCGAATGACGCGACCTTGATCGCGGTCATCCCCACATCGTGGTACGGCGCCAGCACGGCGTCGAACTCCCCCCGCATGGCCCGCACGAACACGGTATCGGCCGGCAACGGCCCCGACGCCCCCAGCGCTTCCGCGGCCGGGCGCAGCACCCGCTCGTCCTCGTCGCCGAAGAGGCCGCCCTCGCCCCCGTGCGGGTTGAGGGCGCAGACCGCCAGCCTCGGCCGGGCAACGCCGAACCAGTCCTGGAGCCCCGCCTGCGTGACCCGGCCGGCGCGGACCACGCGGTCCTGGGTGACCAGGGCGGGCACATCGCGCAGGGCCACGTGGGTGGTGACCAGGACCACCCGGAGCCGGTCCGAGGCCAGCATCATGGCCACGTCGGCGCCGCCCGCCAGCTCGGCCAGCCACTCGGTGTGCCCCGGCCTGCGGAATCCGGCCTGGTGCAGGGCGTGCTTGTGGATCGGGGCGGTGACGATCGCGTCCACCGCCCCCGCGTGTGCGAGCGCCGCCGCCCGCTCGATGGCGTGGCCCGCGAGCCGGCCCGCCTGGATGACGCGCGAAGGGCCCGGCGCCGCGGGAAGGTGCTCCCCGGACCCCAGGCCCCATGTGCCGACTGCGATACGTTGGTCCGCCCGCACCGCTTCGATCTGGTCGTCGGCGCCGATGACGGTGATGTCGGCGTCGAGGGGCGCGTCGAGCGCCCGGGCAACGACCTCCGGCCCGATCCCGCGTGGATCGCCGAGCGTCACGGCGATCCGGGGCCTCACGGTCCGCGCACCTCGACGTACGCCGACTTGCGGAGCTGCTGCACGTAGCGCTGCTCGGCGAGCTGCTTGGCGAGCGCTGCGCGGATCTGGTCGCGCACGTCGTCGTAGGCCACTTCGCCCTCGACGGTACGCGCGGTCACGTAGGCCACCGCGTACTTGCTGCGGTTGTTGGGCGCCTCGAGCACGAAGACCGGCGTGACGGTGCCGGAGTCGGCGTTGGCGAGGGCGGCCTGGTAGGCGGGCGGCAGCTGGGTGAGCACCACCTGGTTGGCCTCGCGCTCTTCCGCGTAGTCGTGGTCGGCCCGCTGGAGGGAGTCGACGGAGGCGCCGTTGCGGAGGGCCGTGGCCACCGCGTCCGCTCGCTCACGCGCCGCCGCGGCGTCCGCGTCGGTGACCGTCGGCATGATCAGGATGTGCCTGACGTCGATTTCGGCGGGCTGCGCCCGCTGCACCTGGATGATGTGATACCCGAACGGCGTCTCGACGGGATTGGAGATGACGCCGACCTTCATGCCGAAGGCCGCCTTCTCGAACTCCGGGGCCAGCGGCGGGCCGCGCCGCAGCCAGCCCAGCGACCCGCCCTGTTCCCGCGAGCCGGGGTCCATGCTGAACCGGCGGGCCGCCGTCGCGAAGTCCGCCCCCTGCCGCAGCGCCGACGCGATGGAGTCGGCCAGGAGCAGCGCACGCGCCTTGGCGGCGGAATCCGCCCGCGGGGCCACCACGATCTGGCGGAACGAAATGGTGGCGGGGCGCTTGCCGAGCGCGGCCTTCCGCGTTTCGTAGAACTCACGCATCTGGGCTTCGGTCGGCGCCACCGGCTTGAGCTTCTGCTGGTCGCGGAGGGAGGCCATGAGCGCCTCCTGCAGCGCCGCGCGCCGCTGCTGCTCCATCAGCCAGCGGCGGTATTCCTCCGGTGTGCCGAAGCCCGCCTTCTTGAGCTCGTTCCGGTAGTCCAACTCGCTCGTGAAGCCCGCGCGCACCCGCTTGATCTGCTGCTCCACCCGGGCCACGACCTCCTGGTCGGTGACCTTGATGGTGGTGTCGCGGAGCGCTTCCTGCACCAGCAGCTCCTGGTTGATCAGGTCGTTCAGCACCTGCAGGCGGAGTACCGCCATGGCCGCGCTGTCGCCCTCCGGAAGCTTGACCCCCTGGGCCTGGCGCGAAAAGAGATCCTCGTCCACCTGCGAGGCGAGGATCGGCTTGTTGCCGACGATCCCCACGACCCGGTCCACCACGATGGACGGCCCGGGGGGAGCGGCCTGGGCACCTGCCCGGGCCGCCGCCCCAAGGGTGAGCGCCACCACGAGGGACCGGAGTCGCATTACGGCTGGCTGGCGGGCGGCGCGCTCACTGGCGGCGGGCCCGCGCTCGGACGGAGTGCGCCGGCCGAATCGGCGCCGGCGGCGTTCATGAGCTGTGCGGCGGCCGCGATCTCCACGGCGCGGGCGATGCCGGCCGGGCTGATCTTGGCCCCTTCCTGGTCGCGGAGCACCTGCCCCAGCGCGCCGGGCAGCGGGCGGAGCCGCGTCGTCTGGGCGAAGACCGCGTTGAAGAAGTCATCCACCCGGAGCTGCGCCACCTTCTGGCGCTCCACGAGCGCGACGTTCGAGTCGGTCACTTCGGACCCGAGCCCGATGGCCATCTTGAGGGTGTCCACGACGCCCTTGTAGCTGGCCGTCATCGCCGCCCACTGATCGGCCGGCAGGGTGATCCCGGCGGAATCCGCCTGGTGGAGCAGGAGCTGGTTGGTGGCGAGCGCACGGGCGAACTGGTTCAGCTGCTCATCGCTCGCGTCCTTGACCTGGGCCCCGAACTGCGGCGGCAGGGCGCTGAGCCAGCGCAGGTACTCGGCGACGGTGAGGTTGCCGCCCTTGTACTTGGCGATCGACTTCTTCGACTTGCGCATGCCCGACTTGTCCTCGAGGCTGGAGCGCATGAGCGCCGGGGCGTTCTCGCTCACCACGAGGTCGTAGTTCACCGCCAGGCTGTCCATGTAGATGCTGTCGAGGCGCCGCGTCGCGTCCTGGGTCAGGAAGGCCAGGATGCGCTCGCGGGACTCATCCATCGTGGGGCGGCGGATGATGTGGTAGCCGAACGGCGTTTCCACGAGGCCGGTCATCTGGCCGGGCGCGAGGCGCCAGGCGGCGGAATCGAACGCGGTGACGTAGGCGCCCTTCGGCTTCGGGGGCAGCCAGCCGCCGTCCTGCTTGCTCCCCGGATCGTCGGAGAGCTGCGAGGCGAGGAGCGCGAAGTTGGCGCCCTGCTGCAATTGCGCCAGGGCGAGCTGGGCCTTCTTCCGCGCGGCGCCGCGGTCCGCGGGCGACGCGGTGGCCTGCACGCCGAAGAGGATGTGCTGCAGCACGCGCACCGTGTCGGCCAGGAACGCGCTGTCCGCCGCGCCGGCCGGCGCCGAACCGCGTCGCGCCGCGAGGGTGTCGTACCAGATGGCGCCCTTGGCCTCCGCCACCTGGGGCCAGAGCACCGAGGCCACCGTGGCCGAGTCGGTGCGCAGCTTGTTCATGGCGACGGTCTGCGCGAAGAGGGTGTAGTCGCTCCAGACGGTGGCAATGAATTCCGCCGTCTCGGCGTTCATCTGGGCGCCCTTTGCCTTGCCCATCATGGCCGCCAGGGCTTCGGCAGTCAGGTCCTGGCCGGCGGCGGTGGCGGCGACGTCGGCGTGCGCCGAGAAGAGGTCGCCAAGACTCGAGCAACCGGCCGCGACCAGCACGCTGGCTGCCAACACGATCCTGCGCATGAAATCTCCAGTTTGGAAGGTCATCAGGGGCCGCTAGGCCCGTACCATTTCGAGGGCGCGCACCAGCGCGGGCAACAGGGCCTCGCCGCCGAGGCGCGTCAGGCGCAGCGAGAGCGGAACGGTGCGCCGCACGTCGGCCGCGAGCTGGACGTCGTCGAGCGCCGCGGCCAGGCCGGCCATCCGCGGCGCCGTGCCGGCGCGGAAGGTGAGGCGCGCCTCGTCGCCGCGCACCACGACGTGCTGCA
Organism: uncultured Gemmatimonadaceae bacterium; assembly: GCA_964571795.1. Classification (GTDB taxonomy): domain Bacteria; phylum Gemmatimonadota; class Gemmatimonadetes; order Gemmatimonadales; family GWC2-71-9; genus SPDF01. The sequence goes on from CAZNDK010000025.1 coordinate 5,893, forward strand.
AGCCGAGGCGGGCGCCGACCACGCGCAGCCGACTGAGGTGCAGCAGCGTTTCCGCCTCGGGTGGCAGCGGTCCGAAGCGCTCCCGCAATTCCACGCCAAGCTGTTGAATGTCGCCAGATGACGCCGCCCGCGCCAGTCGGCGGTAGAGATCGAGCTTCGACTCATCATCGGCCACGTAGGTGTCCGGAAGCCGGGCCGGGCGGTCCAGAACCACGTCCGGCGGCGCCGGTTCCTCGCCGGCTCCCTGGCCGCGCAGGGCCCGAACCGTCTCCTCGAGCCACCGCATGTAGAGGTCGAACCCGACGGCGTGGGCGTGCCCGGACTGCTCGGCCCCCAGCAGGTTGCCCGCCCCCCGCAACTCCATGTCCTTGAGGGCGATCCGGTACCCGGCCCCGAGGTCGCTGTGGTGTTCCAGCACCTTGAGCCGCTCCTCCGCCAGGAGGTCGACTTCGTCGGGCGCGAGGAGGTAGCAGTACGCCCGCCGGTGGCTCCGCCCCACCCGGCCGCGGAGCTGGTAGAGCTGGGCGAGGCCGAATCGGTGCGCGTCGTGGACCACCATCGTGTTCGCGTTCGGCACGTCGAGCCCCGACTCGACGATCATGGTGGACACGAGGATGTCGAGCTCCCCGGCCACGAACCGCTGCATGACACCCTCGAGCTCCTCCGCCGGCATCTGGCCGTGGGCCACGCCCACCCGCGCCCGGGGCGCCAGCGCCCGCACCCGCGCGGCGTAGGTGTCGATGGTCTCGATCCGGTTGTGCACCAGGAAGGCCTGCCCGCCACGGTCGAGCTCGCGCGCGAACGCCTCCTCGAGGAGCGCGTCGTCCCACGGCTCGACGAAGGTGAGGATCGGCGACCGGTCCCGCGGCGGCGTCTCGATGAGCGTCAGGTCGCGCATGCCGGAGAGCGAGAGGTGGAGCGTCCGGGGGATCGGGGTCGCCGTCATCGTCAGCACGTCCACCGCCAGCCGGAGCGCCTTGATGCGTTCCTTGTGCTTGACGCCGAAGCGATGCTCCTCGTCCACCACCAGGAGGCCGATGTCCTTGAAGGTCACGTCGGGAGAGAGCAGCCGGTGGGTGCCGATGACCACGTCGGTCTCGCCCGACGCCAACTTCGCCAGCGCCACCTTCTGCTCCTTGGCGCTCCGGAAGCGCGACAGCACCTCGACCCGCACCGGGAAGTCCGCCAGCCGCTCCGCGAAGGTGCGCCCGTGCTGTTCCGCCAGGATCGTCGTGGGCACCAGCACCGCGACCTGCTTCCCCCCCTGCACCGCCTTGAACGCCGCGCGGACCGCCACCTCG
>CAZNDK010000025.1:7293-41905 GCA_964571795.1 uncultured Gemmatimonadaceae bacterium
CGCGACCTGCTTCCCCCCCTGCACCGCCTTGAACGCCGCGCGGACCGCCACCTCGGTCTTCCCGTAGCCGACGTCTCCCACCAGGAGCCGGTCCATCGGGATGGGCCGCTCCATGTCGCGGCGCACCTCGTCGATGGCCTTCCGCTGGTCGGGCGTGTCCTCGTAGAGGAAGCTCGCTTCCAGTTCCCGCTGCCACTTCGTGTCCGGCGGAAAAGCATAGCCCGCGTGCACCGTGCGGCGGGCGTAGAGATCGAGCAGCTCCGCCGCCATCTGACGGATGGCCTGGCGGGTCTTCTCGCGGGTGCGCTTCCAGGCCGGGCCGCCCAGCCGGTGGAGCTTCGGCGGCGGCCGGTCTCCGTCCTCGCCCGCCGAGCGGTAGCGCTCGAGCTGGTCGAGGCGGTAGAGCGGCACGTTGAGCCGGTCGCCGCCCTCGTACTCCACGACCGCCACCTCGAGCAGGCCGCCGCCCACCGTGATGGTGTCGATCCCGCGGTAGATCCCGATTCCGTGGTCGAGGTGGACCACGTAATCGCCCGCGGCGAGCGCGCCGGTGGCGGCCGTGGGCGCGGCCTGGCGGTACCGGCGCGGGCGGCGGAGCCGGCGCGCGCGGCGGAAGATCTCGTGGTCGGTCAGGACCCGGAGCGCCGGCAGCACGAAGCCACCGTCGAGCGCGCCCACCGCCATCGAGGCGTGCGGCCCCCGGTGCCCCTCGCTCAGCAGCTCCTCGAGCCGCTCGAGCTGGCCCTCGTTGTCGCAGAGCAGGAGCGTGGGCTGCCCGCCGCCGAGCAGCGCGCGGAGCCGGGGGATGTCCCGGTCGATCCGCTCGGGGGGCAGGAAGCCCATCTGGAGGTCCACCGGCTCGCCGCGGAGCAGCACCCGGGCAAAGCCCGAACGCAGTTCCCGCCACCGCTCGGGCGACTCGTACAGGTCGCCCCGCCCAGGCACCTCCTCCCCCATGCGGCGCGAGAGCTCGAGGTGATGGGCCGCCTCGGTCCACGCACGGTCCACCTCGTCCGCGTCGGGGCCCTCCGCCTCCTCCACGAGCAGCGTATCGGCCGCCAGCAGCTGCAGCAGCGAACTCCGGGTCGGCGGGCCGCCGCCGTCGACACTTCCGCTCCGCGGCGCGCCCGCCACGGGCAGGATGGTCACCTCATCGAGGTCGCCGAGGGAGCGCTGGGTGGTGAGGTCGAATCCGCGGAGCGAGGCCAGGACGTCGCCCCACCACTCGCAGCGGGCCGCCGTCGTCATCCCGAAGCCGTACACGTCCACGATGCCGCCCCGGACGCTGAACTCGGCGACCTCCGTGACCGTGGGCACGCGCCGGTATCCCATCGCCTCGAGCGAGGCGACCACGGCCGTGAGTCCCGGCGCATCGGTGCGTCCCGGCGCCAGGCGAAGGGTGGCCGCGCGGAGCCACGCCGGCACCCCGGTGCGCTCCGCGGAGGCGCGCGCCGTCGTCACGAGGATCCGGATCCGCCCTTCGACCAGCGCCTGCAGCGTCTCGACCCGCTCGCCCGCGATCTCGTGGTGCGGCTCCTCCTCCCCGAGGCCCTCGCGCTGCGGATAGAGCGCCATCGGTGCGTCCGACAGTCGCTGCAGGTCGCTCAGCCACCGCTCCGCCTCGGCGGGCGTGGTGGCCATGACGGCGAAGAGGCGCTGCGGCGACCGGCGGGCGAGCCAGGCCACGAGCGCCGCGCCGCTGGAGCCCGGAAGCCCGCCCAGCGAGAGCCGCCCCCCGCGGAGCGGGAGCCGCTCGGCCAGGTCGAGGGCGGAGGGCGTGCGGTCGAGCACATCGAGGAGGAGGGACAGCGTCACGCGCTCTTCCTCCGGAGGCTGGCGAGCGCCACCTCCGCCAGCCCGAGCAGGAGGGCGAGCAACAGGAGAGGACCACGGAGGTGCCCGCGCGCGCCGGCGGCGAAGGCGGCCCCGCGGATGTCGGCGAGGGCGACGATCCGCGCGCCGGGCCAGAGCGCCCGGACCTCGCTCCGCGTGGCCGGCGCGAGGTCGGATTCCCGCAGGTCCAGGTTCACCGCCAGCGCACCGACGGTATCCGCGCCCGAGCGGAGGTAATACACGCCGCTGGCGGGCGGCCGCCACGCGGCGCCGCCCTCGACAGACCAGGTGCGCGAGCCGCCCAGCACCTGGTCCACCGCATCCGGAAGGAGGAGCGGCTGGCCGGGCGCGCCGGTCAGCAGCGCCTGTTCCCCTCGGACCAGGCGGTTGGCCAATGCGTCGATGAGCGGCACGAAGCCGGCCGAGGTGGGGAGCGCCGACCAGGTCGGCTCGAACCGGCTGCCAACGAGCACCACGTTGCCGGAGCGGACGATCCACGGATCGCCGGCCACGGTGGCTTCGACCCCGCGCGCCGCCCCGCCCATGTGCACCAGGCGAAAGCGGCGGGTGACGGCGATCGCCCCGAGCAACGGGCCGCTGTCCGTGCGTTGCGGCTGGACCACCGGGCCGCCGAAGCGCCACGGGACCCCGCGACGCTCCAGCGCCCGATTGAGCGAGCCCACCGCCGCCAAGTCGGCCGGGGGAGGCACGACGGACGCGCCGGGGCCCAGCCATCCGAGCGTCACCTCGGTCCCGTCGACGATCCGCCCTCCGGCGCGCAGCGTCGCCGCGGCCGCGTCGAGGTAATGATCATCGGGGTCCCACTGCGCCCGGGCCACCGGCACCACGCGCACGAGGGTGCTGCGACGGTCGTCCGCCCGGAATTCGTCGGCGTCGATTTCCGCCGTGACCGGCCACCACCCGGGTGTCGGGGCGTCGAGCCGCCCCTCGACGACCGCCCCGACGGCGCCGAGCTGGGGGCGGCTTGCCCGGTTGCCAATCTGCAGGACCATCGGCGAGCTGCGCCCGCTGTCTCCCAGGAGTTGCACACGAGCCCGGTTGACCCCGGGCGACCACGGTTGCGGACCGGGGTCGAGTGCGGCGATCCCGAGGTTGGCCGGGGGCACCAGATCAGGCACGCCGACCACGACGGGGAGCGACAGGTCCGCCGGCGAGAGCGCGGTGGCCTGGAGGTCGGACAGCACCACGATCTCCGCGGGCGGCGCCTCGTTGACCAGGATGTCGCGGGCCTCTGCGAGTGCGGCCCCAAGGTCGAGCCGGATTTCGGAGGGCACGAGGGAGTCGACGGTCGTGCGGAGCCGCTCGATCGGCGCCCGGCGCGCCACGCCATCCGCGGTGAGCAGCCAGATCGCGTCCTCCGCGGTCGCCTTGTCCAGCACCTCCCGCGCCGCCGCGCGCAGCCGCTCCAGCGCGGGCGTCCCCCCGGTGACCGCACCGCTGCTCGGCGAATTGTCGAGGATCAGCACCAGCGACGCCGGGGCGTGCCCAGCCAGCCCGTCGCGCGCCACGGTCGGGCCCGCGGCGGCCAGCACCAGCGCCAGCACCAGCAGCGTGCGGACGAGGAGCAGGAGCCAGTGCTGCAGCTTGAGCCGGCGCTGATGGTCGCGGGTGACCTGCTGGAGGTAGCGGACCGCGGGGAACGGCACGGTCGGCGGCTGCCGCCGGGCAACCAGGTGCAGGATGAGCGGCAGCGCGGCGGCGGGGAGGGCCCAGAGCCAGGCCGGATTGAGAAAACCGATCACGCGACGCCGCCGGGGCGCACGAGGGCCTCGCGCAGCGCCCGGCCGAAGGGCAGGTCCGTCCGGATCGGGTGGTACTGGATCCCCTCCCGACGCAGTGCGTGCCGCCATCCCGACACGACGTCCTTCACCGTCCGGCTGTACACCTCGGCCCAGTCTCGCGGCCGCAACACCACCGCGGCAGCGGATTCAGGATCTTCGTACCGCACCTCCGCCGGTCCATCCAGCTCGAGCTCTGCCGGGTCGAGCAGGTGGAGCACCAGCACGGCGTGCCCGCGGTGCCGGAGGAACTTGAGCGCGTGGAGTGCCGGGGCCTGGTCGAGGAGAAGGTCCGAAATGAAGACGACCAGCCCGCGCCGACGGAGTTTTTCGACCACGCCCTGGAGGGCGGGCGCCGCCGCGGTCAGGTGGCCGGGCGCCGTGGCCGCGAGCGTCGCCACGAGGCGCAGCCAGTGCGCGCGGCTCGCCTTGGGAGGCAGCACGGCGCGGATGGCCTCATCGAAGACGACGAGGCCCGTGGCGTCCCGCTGCCGCACCAGCACCAGCGCAAGCGCGGCGGCGAGGCGGCGCGCGTACTCGAATTTCGTGAGGCGGGACTCGGGCGCGCCGGACCAGGCCATCGAGCGGCTGGAGTCGAGCACCACCATGGCGCGGAGGTTGGTCTCTTCCTCGAACTGCTTGACGTACAGCCGGTCCTTGCGGCCCAGCAGCTTCCAGTCGATGTACCGGAGTTCGTCGCCCGGCTGGTACATCCGGTGCTCCGCGAACTCGACCGAGAATCCGCGCCGCGGCGAGCGATGCAGCCCCGCCAGGAACCCTTCGACGAGCCCTTCGGTCACGACCTCCAGGCCTCCGAGCTGGGATACCTCGAAGGGATCGAGCAGGTCGAGCCGGGCGGCGCCGTGGGTGGTGGCCATGCGGGCGGCAACGTACCGGGGAGAGACAGGGGAAGTCAACGCGTGTCCAGTGTGTACCCGAGGGGTGACAGGGGAGCGGGCTGGAAGGGGTTGTCAGAGTATCGCAAACGCTTGTCCACGATGATATTATGCGTTGGTCTAGGGGTGGCACGCCCTCTGCTACCTGTCCAAGCTCTCGACGTGCATGTCCATCCGGAGGTTTCGTGCTCTTCCCGTTGCTCCTGGTCACCTCGCTGACAATGTCGGGCCCGACTCAGGGCACCCCGGCGGAGCCGGCGGCAGTCCAGGCGGTGCAGGAGCCCTCCAAGGCCAAGCCAGCCCCCAAAGAGAGCCCGAAGCAGGCGCCACAGCCGAAGCCCAGCGGCGCGGGACGGACGCAGGCCCCCCCGGGCGGCGGGGCCGCCCGTGCGCAACCGCCCCGCGGCAATTCCGGCGGGGTGCCGCGCGCCACCGGCGAACCGCGGTTGAAGCGCCGCGGAACCTGAAACTCCACTCCAACTTCCGCCGTAGCGACACGGGGCCCGGCTCGCACAGATTGCCTGCCGGGCCGTCCCGTATCCCTGACTCACTCAGCCGAGACCACGCATGCGATACCTGCTGACGCTTTCCTTCCTCGCCGCCACTTCCCTTTCCGCCCAGGCTCCGGCTCCGATCGCCCCGCCGTCCACGGCCGTCAAGAAGGCCGCGGCCAGCATCACGGCGGCCGACGTCTCGCGCCGCGTGAACATCATTGCGGACGACTCGATGATGGGGCGCGACACGCCGAGCCCGGGCCTGGAAATGACCGCGCAGTATGTGGCCGACCAGTTCAAGTCGTTCGGGCTCAAGCCCGGCGGGGAGAAGGGCACCTGGTTCCAGCGCTATGACATCGTCCAGTCCAAGTTCGACCCGGCGGCGTCGCACGTCGGCTTCATGGCGGGCGGACAGCACGTCCACGCCGACTTCACCACCGGCGCGCGCCTGCAGTTCGGCACGATTCCGGACGGCGAGATCGGCGGGCCGGCCCTGCTCATCGGCGGACGGCTCGACCCGAAGGGGCTCACCGGCGTGGATGCGAAGGGCAAGGTTGTCCTGGTCGTGGCCGACTACAGCAAGGGCGCCCTGCCGCCGACCTACGGCCAGGTCATCGGAGCGCTCTTCGAGCTCGAGCCCAAGGCCGTCGTGGTCGTTTCGAACCGCGACTCCGCCGCCTGGGCCCAGCGCCTCAAGCCCGCCTACCGCCCGCGGGTCACACGCGCCGGCGAGGGAGGCCGCCCGCCGCTGGTCGAGGTGAACGGCGCCCCGGTCGAGGGCGTGTTGTCGGCGGGCGGCGTGAACCTGGCGCAGGTCCGGGCCGACACCACGATGGTGGTGCGCACGGTGGACGACCTCAAGATCATGCTGGACCTCAAGGAGCAGGTGCTGCAGCGGACCAGCGCGCCGAACACCATCGGCATCCTCGAGGGCAGCGACCCGAAACTCAAGCACGAGTACCTGGTGTACTCGGGCCACATGGACCACGTCGGCATTTCCTCCGGCAAGCCCGACAGCATCAACAACGGCGCCGACGACGACGCCTCGGGCACCGTGGGCGTGGTGGAGCTGGCCGAGGCCTTCAGCCGGCCCGGCGCGCGGCCCAAGCGCTCCGTCCTCTTCATCACGGTGAGCGGCGAGGAGAAGGGCCTCTGGGGCAGCGACTTCTTCGTCAAGAACCCGACGGTGCCCCTCAAGGACATCGTGGCCGACCTCAACCTCGACATGATCGGCCGCAATTGGCCCGACACGATCGTGGCCATCGGCCGTGAGCACTCCGACCTCGGCCAGACGCTGGCCGCGGTGAACGCGGCGCACCCCGAGCTCGGCATGACGGCCATCGACGACCGCTGGCCGGAGGAGAATTTCTACTTCCGCTCGGACCACTACAACTTCGCGAAGAACGGCGTCCCGATCCTGTTCTTCTTCAACGGCGTCCACGCCGACTATCACCAGGTGTCGGATTCCCCGGACAAGATCAACGGCGACAAGGAATCGCGGATCCTGCAGCTGCTGTTCTACCTCGGCCAGGCCGTGGCGAACAATCCGCAGCGCCCGCAGTGGAATCCGGACAGCTACGCGAAGATCGTCCAGCCGCCGAAGCCGGCCTCGTGAGCGGCTTGACCCGCGCGGCGTGGGCCGCGCTCCTCGTCTCGGCGGCGGGCGCACCGCTCGCCGCCCAGTCGCGGGACGTCTCGAAGGCGGCCGCCACCATCACCCAGGCGGACGTCACCCGGCGGATCAACATCATCGCCGACGACTCGATGATGGGGCGCGACACGCCGAGTCACGGGCTCGAGTCGACCGCGGCGTACATCGCCTCGCAGTTCAAGGCGTTCGGGCTCCGGCCCGGAGGCGACAGCGGCGGCTACCTGCAGCGCTACCCACTGGTGCTCCGCCAGCTGCAGGCGCAGCGCTCGTTCGTGGAATTTGCCGACCAGAGCGGCCAGGGCAGCATCGTGCTGCCGTACACCACCTCGGTCCGGCAGTGGGTCGGCGAAACGAAGGGCACGCCGATCACCCAGGGCATCGTGCTGGTGGGCGGGCCGCCGGATCCCGCCAAGCTGCCGGCCGACAGCCTGGTCAAGGGCAAGTTCCTGGTCTGGGTGGCGGACTGGGCCTCGGTGCCGAAGTTCGCCAACGCGATGATCGTCAAGGCGATGACCGCCGGCATGGCCGGCATCATCGTCATCAGCAACCGGGACACGCTGGACATTGCGAAGGAGGCCGCGCAGGCCACCCGGGTGCAGGTCTCCCGCGGCGGTGACGAGCCCGCCGGCGGCATTCCGCTGGTGGTCGAGGTGGCACAGGCCGCCGTCACCGCGCAGTTCCCGGGCGCCCAGGGCACGTTCGACCAGCTGAATCACTCCACCGAGATGATGGTCATCCCGATGCCGGACTGGGAAGCCACCGTCATGGCGGCCGACACGGTGCTGGGGGCCACGACGGCCCCGAACGTCGTGGGCATCCTCGAGGGGACGGACCCGGTCCTCAAGAACGAGTACATCGTGTTCTCCGCCCACATGGACCACATCGGGATCAGCGCCGGCAAGCCCGACAGCATCAACAACGGCGCCGACGACGACGGCTCGGGCACCGTCGGCGTGCTGGAGCTCGCCGAGGCGTTCAGCCGGAAGAAGGCGGCCACCAAGCGGTCGCTGATCTTCCTTACCGTGAGCGGCGAGGAGAAGGGCCTGTGGGGCAGCGCGTACTTCGCCTCGCACCCGCCGGTGGCGCTCTCCAACGTGGTGGCCGACCTCAACATGGACATGATCGGGCGGAACTGGCCCGACACCATCGCGGTCATCGGCCGGGAGTACTCCAGCCTCGGCCCGACGCTCGATTCGGTGGCGGCGGCCCACAAGGCGCTCAACATGACGCCGATCGGCGACCAGTGGCCCGAGGAGCGGATCTTCTTCCGGTCCGACCACTACAACTTCGCCAAGGCGGGGGTGCCGATCCTCTTCTTCACCAGCGGCCTGCACCCGGACTACCACGAGCCGAGCGATTCGCCGGAGAAGATCGGGACCGAGAAGGAAGCCCGGCTCCTGCAGCTCATCTTCTGGCTGGGGCAGCAGGTCGGGAACGCCCAGGGCAAGCCGACCTGGAACCCCGGCGCGCTCGACCAGGTCCGTCAGGCGCAGTAGCCCTCCCGCATCGCCGGGGACGGTTACCATTCGGGGGGCTCCGCGAGGGGCCCCCCGATGCGTTCCCAGTTCCCCCACCCGACCGTCACCCTGTCACACCTGGAACCCGCCCATGTCCGATGCCGGCCCCGGTTCGCTCGCCGAATTCCGCGCCTTCCGCGAGCAAATGAATGCGTCGATCCTGAACGCGGGCAACCTGACCATCAACCGCTTCTTTGCCCTCGACGGCCGGGCGTACGAGGCCGGCGCGCTGGGGGTCAAGACGAAGGAGATGCTGGGGCTCGTGTCCAGCATGGTGCTCCGCTGCGACGACTGCATCACCTACCACATCGTGCGCTGCCGCGAGGAGGGCGTGACCCAGGAGGAGTTCCTCGAGGTCTTCAGCGTGGCGCTGATCGTGGGCGGCAGCATCGTGATCCCGCACCTGCGACGCGCCATGGCGCGGCTGGAGGAACTCGCCGGCTCGGCCTGACCCTGGGTCCGTTATATTTGCGCCCATGTCCCAAGCCCGCATCCGCAACTTCTGCATCGTCGCCCACATCGACCACGGCAAGTCCACCCTGGCCGACCGGCTGATCGAGGCGACCGGGACCGTGCAGAAGCGCCAGATGCGCGAGCAGCTGCTCGACACGATGGACCTGGAGCGCGAACGCGGCATCACGATCAAGCTCAACGCCGTGCGGATGCTCTACACCGGGGCCGACGGCGTGGAGTACGAGCTCAACCTCATCGACACCCCCGGCCACGTGGACTTCACCTACGAGGTGTCGCGGTCCCTGGCGGCCTGCGAGGGCGCCATCCTGGTGGTGGACGCGTCCCAGGGCATCCAGGCCCAGACCCTCAGCAATCTCTTCCTGGCGCTCGACGCCGGCCTGGAGATCATCCCGGTCCTCAACAAGATCGACCTGCCGGGAGCGGAACCGGAGCGCCGGGCGCAGGAGATCATCGACCTCATCGGCGCCAAGCGAGAGGAGATCCTCGCGGTCTCGGCCAAGGAAGGCACCGGAATTCCGGCGCTGCTCGAGGAGATCGTGGCCCGGGTCCCGTCGCCACGGGGCCGCGAGGTGGCCCCCCTCCGCGCGCTGATCTTCGATTCCTACTACGACCGGTATCGGGGCGCCGTGCCCAGCGTCCGGGTGGTGGACGGTACCGTCCGGCCCGGGATGGAGATCGCCTTCGGCTCTCACCCGTCGGACGTGTACAAGGTGGAGGAGGTCGGCTACCTGCAGCTGGGGCAGCGCCCGGCCGAGCGGCTCGAGGCGGGCGAGGTCGGCTACCTGGTGGCCAGCCTGCGCGACGTGCGCGACGCGCGGGTCGGCGACACCATCCTCGACGCCGATGAGCGCGCCGCGGAGCTCCTGCCAGGCTACCGGATCGTCAAGTCGATGGTCTTTGCCGGCGTCTACCCGACCGACTCGGACCAGTACGAGAACCTGCGGGACGCGCTCGAGAAGCTCCGGCTCAACGACGCCTCGCTGAACTACGAGCCGGAGGCGTCCACCGCGCTCGGCTTCGGGTTCCGCTGCGGGTTCCTGGGGCTCCTCCACCTCGAGATCGTCCAGGAGCGACTGCAGCGGGAGTTCAACCTCGACCTCATCACCACCGTGCCGACCGTGGAGTACCACGTGTACCGCACCGACGGCGAGATGATGGTCCTGTCGAACCCGACCAACCTCCCCGACCCGGCGTCCATCGCGCGGATCGAGGAGCCGTACGTGAAGGCCCGGATCATGGCCCCGGCCGACTACATCGGCGCCATCATGCGCCTCGGCCAGGAGCGTCGCGGCATCTACAACGGCATGCACTACCTCGACACCAGCCGGGTGGAGTTCGACTTCGAGTTTCCGCTGGGCGAGATCGTGCTCGATTTTTACGATCGCCTGAAGTCGGTGAGCCGCGGCTACGCCTCGCTGGACTACGAGATGTCCGACTTCCGCGAGTCCGACCTCGTGAAGCTCGACATGCTGCTCAACGGCGACCAGATTGACGCCTTCAGCGTCATCATCCACCGCGACAAGGCCTACGAGTACGGGCGGAAGGTGGCCGAGAAGCTGAAGGAGCTGATTCCCCGCCAGCTGTACGCGGTGGCCATCCAGGCCGCCATCGGGCAGAAGATCATTGCGCGGGAGTCGATCAGCGCGTTCCGGAAGGACGTGCTCGCCAAGTGCTACGGCGGCGACATCACCCGGAAGCGGAAGCTGCTCGAGAAGCAGAAGGAAGGGAAAAAGCGGATGAAGCAGATCGGCGCGGTGGAAATCCCCCAGGAGGCGTTCCTGGCCGTGCTGAAGGTCGACTAGCCCTCTCACCCCCGACTCCCATGCGCCGCAGCCCCGTGCTCGTCATCCAGACCGCCTTTCTCGGCGACGTCGTGCTCACCACCCCGCTCCTGGCGCGGCTGGCCGCGTGGTTCGGCCCGGTGGACGTCGTCACCACACCGGCCGCCGCCGACCTGATCGAGTCGCACCCCGCGGTGCGCCGGGCCATTCGCTATGACAAGCGCGGCGCCGACCGGGGCTTCGGCGGCTTCCGGCGCCTGGCCGACCGGCTCGCGGAGTCGCGGTATCCCCGCGTGTACCTGCCGCACCGCTCCTGGCGGTCCGCCGCGCTCGCGTTCTCCGCGCACATCCCCGAGCGGATCGGCTTCGGCGACAGCCCCGCCTCGTTCCTCTACACGGAGCGCGTGACCCGCCCGAAGGGTGTGCACGAGGGCGCGCGGCTCTTGGCGCTGGCCGGTCATTCGCGCCGGCAGGAAGGCACGCCCCGCGTGGAACTCGTGCTGACCGATGCCGACCGCGCGGCGGCCGCCGCCTGGCTCGCCCAGCGCGGGATTGGCTCCGGCTTCGTGGCCGTGGCGCCGGGATCCATCTGGGGCACCAAGCGCTGGCCGCGGTACGGCGAGCTGGTGGCCCGGCTCGGCCGGCCGGTCGTGGTCCTCGGCAGCGAGGCCGACGCGCCGCTTGCCGCGGAAGTGGCCGCCGCGGCGTCGGGCCGCGCCCACTCGGCCGCGGGCGCGCTTTCGCTCCGCGAATCGGCCGCCATCATCGAGCGCGCCGCCCTGCTCGTGACCAACGATTCCGCTCCCCTGCACCTCGCCACCGGCGTCGGGACGCCGGTCGTCGCGGTGTTCGGGCCGACCACGCCCTCGCAGGGGTTCGGCCCCCTCGGCGACCGGACCCGGGTGGTCCAAGAGTCGGGACTCTGGTGCCGGCCCTGCTCCCCGCACGGGCCCCAGCAGTGCCCGTTCGGGCACCACGCCTGCATGCAGGGCATCGGCGTGGAGCGGGTCCTCGAGGCCGCGACCGCGCTCCTCCCGACCGCCGCCACCGCGGGCCGCTGACGTGGAGTTCGTCCTCGGCATCGACGTCGGCGGAACCAACCTCGTGGCGGGGTGCGTCGACGCCGACGGCCGGCGCCTCGAGGGGTTCTTCAGCGAGCCCACGCGACCCGAGGAAGGCGCCGACGGCGTCGTCGGCCGGATGCTCGCGCTCGCGCGGCGCTCGATGGCGGCGCTCGCCGCCGCGGTGCCGGGTGCCGCGGTCCGCGGCGTGGGCGTCGGGGCGCCGGGCCCGCTCGACACCCACCGCGGCATCGTGCTCCTCACGCCCAACCTCGGCTGGGTCAACTTCCCGCTCCGCGACCGGGTGTCGGACGGCCTCGGGCTCCCCACCTTCCTCGACAACGACGCGAACTGTGCGGTGCTCGGCGAGCACTGGCGCGGCGCCGCACAGGGTGCCCGCCAGGCCCTCGGCATCACCATCGGCACCGGCATCGGCGGCGGGCTCATCCTGGACGGCCACCTGCACCACGGCGCCTCCGACTGCGCCGGGGAAATCGGCCACACCACGATCGAGATGAACGGCCGGCGCTGCGCCTGCGGGAACTACGGCTGCCTCGAGGCCTATGCCTCGGGCCCGGCCATCGCGCGGCGGGCCATGGAGGCCGTCGAGAGCGGCGGCGAGAGCTCGCTGCGCGAGGTCATGCGCCGGGATCCGGCCGCGGTGACGGCCCAGGTGGTGTACGAGGCCGCCAACGCCGGGGACGCGCTGGCGCGCGAAGTCGTACAGGACACGGCGCGGTTTCTCGGCGCGGGCATCGCCAACCTCGTGAACGTGTTCAATCCCGAGGTGGTGGTGGTGTGCGGCGGCGTGACCCAGGCGGGGGACAGCCTCTTCGTGCCGCTCCGCCGCGAGGTGAGCCGCCGCGCGTTCAAGCCGGCGGTGGACGTGTGCCGGATCGTCCCGGGGGGGCTGACCGGCTCGGCCGGCGTGTATGGCGCCGTGCGCGGGTTTCTCGACAGCCGGAGCGCCTGAGTGAAGCGCAGGGTCGGCGTCGTCGGCACGATGGTGTGGGACATCATCCACGGCCGCGATCCGGTCGGACCGCCGGTCGAGGAATGGGGCGGCATCGCCTACGCGCTGGCCGGCATGGACGCCGCCCTGGACGACGACTGGGAAATCGTGCCCCTCATCCGCGTAGGGCGCGACCTGGCCCCGCGGGCCGCCGACTTCCTGCGCGACCTGAGCCACCTGGCGCCCGGCGCGCGCTGCATCGAGGTGCCGGCGCCCAACAACCGCGTGGTGCTGCGCTATCAATCGGCGGAGCGGCGCTGCGAGCGGATGGAAGGCGGCGTGCCCGGCTGGACCTGGCCCGAGCTCGGCCCTTTGGTCGCCGACCTCGACGCCCTGTACGTGAACTTCATTTCCGGCTTCGAGATGTGCCTCGGCACCGCGCAGGCGTTGCGCCACGGCTTCCGGGGCCCCATCTATGCGGACCTGCACAGTCTCTTTCTCGGCATGCAGCGGGACGGCATGCGCGTGCTCCAGCCGCTGCCCGATGCCCCGTCTTGGTTCGGCTGCTTCGACGCCATCCAGCTCAACGAGGACGAGATGCACCAGCTTTCGCCGGACCCGATGGGGCTGTCCGCCGCGGCCCTCGGCGCCGGCGTTTCCCTCCTGCTTGTCACCCTCGGCGCCCGCGGCACCGCGTACGTGGCGGCGCCCGGCTTCGCCCGGTGGGCGCCGGGCCAGCCCGCGGCGCCGGGGGCGTCGGTTCGCACCGCGCTCGTGGCCCCGCCCGCGGTGGACGCGCTCGACCCCACCGGCTGCGGCGACGTGTTCGGGGCCGCCTGCTGCGCCAGGCTGATCGCGGGGGCCGACGTCGAGCGCGCCATCCGCGATGCCAACGCCCTGGCCGCACGGAACGCGGCCTATCGCGGCGCAGGCGGCCTGGTGCGCCACCTCCGCGGTGAGCTGGTGGCGCCGTGACCCGGATCGCCGAGGTGCCGGCCTCCTTCGACGACCGGACATTCGACCAGTTCGCGCAGGCGTTCGGGGCCTGGCCGCCCGAGGAGCGGATGCTGTTCGACGCCCGCGCGGCGAAGTGGGCCTCGCCCTACGGGCTCGTGGGAATCCTCACCGCCGGGCAGGCGCTCCGGGAGGCGCACCGGGAAAAGCCGCTCTTCACCGTGCCGGCCAACGAGGAAGTGCGGAGCTACTGGGCGCGGACCGGCTTCTTCCGTCACGCCGCCGACCTGTTCGAGATCCACGGCAAGGTGCCGAGGGTCCGGACCAGCGACGACAGCGACCAGCTGCTCGACATCACGCCCGTCGGCGCCTCCGAAGACGTGCACCAGGTCGTGGGGCGGATCCAGGAGCGGGCCGCCCGGATGCTGAGTCACGAACTCGGCCTCGAGGCAAAGGCGACCATGGGATTCGCAATGGCGCTTTCCGAGGCTTGTCAGAATATTGTGGAACACGCGGGCACCTCCGGGTGGGTCGCGGTCCACGTCTACAACTGGCGGAAGCGCCTCGGGCGAAGGGTCGTGGTCATTGCGGTGAGCGACGCGGGCCTCGGGTTCCGCCGCTCCCTCGAGGCCACCCAGGCCAAGCGCTTCGGCGACCGCTGGGGTGACGCCTCGGCCCTCGAGGCGGCGTTGATCCAGGGCGTGAGCCGGTTCCGCGACCCGGGCCGGGGCCAGGGCCTCGCGGGCATCAAGCGCTATCTCAGCCGGTGGGACGGCAAGATCTCGATCCGAAGCGGAACGGCGCGGCTGTCGATCGTGCCGAAATGGGACGACGACCTCCCGCTCGCGGAACACCTGCCGTTCTTCCCCGGCGCGCAGGTCCAGGTGGTCATCCCGGCCCAGGAAGGAGGCGCCCGGTGATCCAGACGATTCCGCTCGGCCGCGTCCTCCAGGAGACGGTGGCCACGCCGTACCGCGACCTCGTCACCCGGCCCACCGGGGCGGCCGTGCGGGGCTGGATCCAGAAGGCCATCGCCGGGTCCGCCGCGCCCACGACCCTCCTCGACTTCACGGAGGTGGGGCTCCTCGACTTCAGCTGCGCCGACGAGATCGTGGCGAAGCTGCTGCTCGATACCGACCCCGGCTCCGACCACTACGTCATGCTGCTCGGCACCCGGGAAGACCACACCGAGGCCATCGACCATGTCCTCAACCATCACGCGCTCGCCATCGCGGTGGTGACGGAGCCCGGCGAGCCGCCGCGGCTCCTCGGACGGGTGACCCCGGAACTTGAGCGGGTGTTCCGCTGCGTGTTCCGGCTCGGGCCCGGCGACGCGGGGAGCATCGCGGAAACCCTCGGCTGGACCCTCGAGCGGGCGGCGGACGCCCTGCTCACCCTCGCGCTCCTGCGCCTGCTCCGCGCGGAGGCCGGCACCTTCCAACCCCTCCCCCGATGACCACACGCCGCCCCGGCCCCTCGACGCTCTCGGTCCACGGTATCCCGCACCGCCGGGCCGACTGGACCCCCGTGGTGAGCCCGATCATGCAGAGCACCACCTTCGTGAACCCGGTCGGCTCGGCGGAGGAGGTGCTTTACACCCGGTACGGCAACAACCCGAACCAGGTGGACATTGCCCTCAAGTACGCGCTGCTCGAGGGGACCGAGGCGGCGGTGTTCCTGTCGAGCGGCATGGGCGCCACGGCGCTGGCGCACCTGGCGGTGCTCCGGCCCGGCGACCACCTGCTGGCCAGCGAGTGGATCTACGGCGGTACCCGCCGGCTCTTCGACGACGAGCTCGGGCGGTTCGGCATCGAGGTGTCGTACGTGGACCCGACCCAGCATCGCCTGTGGCGGAAGTCGGTCCGCAAGTCCACCCGGGCCATCTTCGTGGAGACGCCGACCAACCCCACGCTGCGCGTGCTGGACCTCGGGCCGATCGCGCAGGTCACCAAGGAATTCGGGGTGGCCCTCCTGGTGGACGCGACGTTCGCAAGCCCCATCAACCTCCGGCCGATCGAGCACGGGGCGGACGTGGTCATCACCAGCGCCACCAAGTACCTGAACGGCCACAGCGACGTGATCGCGGGGGCCGTGGCGGGCTCGGCGTCGTTCATCGAGGAAGTCACCCGGCTCATGCGCCTATGGGGGCAGTCGATCGATCCGCACGCGGCCTGGCTGGTCGAGCGCGGCATGCGCACCCTCGCCGTGCGGATGGAGCGCCACAACGCCAACGGGGTGGCGGTGTCCGCGTGGGCAGCGGCGCAGCCGGAGTTTGCGGCGGTCCACTACCCCGGTCTGCCCTCCCATCCCGACCACGCCTATGCCCGCGAGGCGTTGCAGGGCTTCGGGGGCATGGTCGGGCTGCAGCTCAAGGGCGGTGTGCGGACCGCGGAGCGCTTCCTGAAGAAGCTCAAGCTCATTGCGCACGCGCCGAGCCTCGCCGGCGTGGAGAGCCTGATTTCCGAGCCGCGGCTGACCTCGCACAAGGGGCTCACGGCGGAGGAGCGGGCCCGGTTCGGCATCCCCGACGGGTTCCTCCGGCTCAGCTGCGGGATCGAGGACGCGGCCGACATCATCGGAGATCTGGAGCAGGCACTGGGGAGGTAGTTATCTTCCAGCCGTGATTCGATTTACGCAGGTCTCGATGGCCTACCCGCGAGGCGGAATGGCCGTAAAGGATCTCTCCTTCCGCATTGCGAAGGGAGAGTTCGCCTTTCTGACCGGCCATTCCGGCGCCGGCAAGTCCACCATCCTCAAGCTCATCTCGGCCGACCTGCGCCCCACGCACGGGGAATTGCGGGTGTCCGGCTTCTCCATCGGCGACCTGACCCCCCGCGAGGTGCCCAAGCTCCGGCGCCGGCTCGGCATCGTCTTCCAGGATTTCCGGCTGCTGCAGGACCGGACCGCGGAGGAGAACGTGGCCTTCGCGCTCGAGGTCACGGGCGCGCGCCCCGATACGATCCCCACGCGCGTGCACCGGGTGCTCACGCAAGTGGGGCTGGCGTCGCGGGCGCGGGCCTACCCCACGGAGCTTTCGGGCGGCGAGCAGCAGCGGGTGGGCATCGCGCGGGCGCTGGTCAACGACCCGCCGATCCTCCTGGCCGACGAGCCGACCGGCAACCTCGACGAGCGTTCCTCGCGCGGGGTGTTCCAGCTCCTGCGTGACATCAACGCCGGTGGCACCTGCGTCGTGATGGCCACTCACGAGCTCGCCCTGGTGCGCCAGACGCAGTACCGGGTGCTGGAGCTCCGCGAGGGCGCGCTGGTGTTCGACAGCGCCGAGGAGCGGATCGCCACCGAGGGCGTGTCATGAGGCTCCTCACCCGCGAGACGCTCCGCTCTTTCCGCCGCGCGCCGATGCTCTCGGCGCTCTCGATCACGACCATCGCGTTCTCGCTGTTCACCGTGGGGCTCTTCGGCCTGGTGGCGGTGAACATGCAGGAGGCCCTGCGAGGGCTCAGCACGCGGGTGGAGCTCGAGGCCTTCCTGCTGCGCGGGACGCCGCCGGAGACGATCACCCTGGCCGCCCAGGACATCGCCGCCTTCCCGGAGGTGGACAAGGTCGAGTACATCGACGAGGACCGCGCGCTGCAGCGCGCCCAGCAGGAGCTGGTGGAGTTCCGGGACGCCTACCGCGACCTGCAGGTGAACCCGCTGCCGGCCTCACTCGAAGTCAGCCTCAAGGAGGACTTCCGCGACGCCGAGAGCGCCGCGGCGGTGGCCAAGCGGATCGAGGGGTTCGCCTTCGTCGACGACGTGCGCTTCGGGCGGGAGTGGATCGAGAAGCTGGACCGGCTCCGCAACCTGGCGGGCTTCGTGGGGCTGGTGATCGGGCTCGCCTTCGCGGCGGTGGCCGTGGTGATCATCGGCGTGACGATCCGCATGACGGTGCTCCAGCGGGCCCGCGAGATCTCGATCATGCGCCTGGTCGGCGCCACCGACGCCTTCATCCGCGGCCCCTTCCTGCTCGACGGCGCCCTGAAGGGGCTGCTCGGCGGGCTCCTGGCGGTCGTCCTGAGCCGCGCCGCATTCGAGCTCTTCCGCCGGAACAGCACCACCGCCCTCCATACCCTCGTCTTCTTCGAGCCCCGGCACCTCCTGCTCGGCGTCGTGTTCGGCGTGGCGATCGGGCTCGGGGGCAGCCTCGTGAGCGTCGGGCGGCATCTCAGGAATGTGTAGGACCGGCTGGCTCGCGCTCACCCTCCTGTCAGTCGTTGCGGGCACCCTCCACGCGCAAGACCGGACGGCCGACGAGATGGAGCGGAGCCGCAAGCGGCTCGATTCCATCCGCGTCGAGCGGCAGCGCCTCCAGGAGCAGCAGCAGCGGCTCGAGGGCCAGGTCAAGGACGTCAACGCCGAGCTGCGCAACATCGAACGGCAGCGCGAAACCACCAACCGCATCGTCAACGAGATCGAGACCCAGATCGCCGGGCTCAACACCGAGCTTGGCCGGGTGAGCGCCGAGCTCGCGCTCGCCGAGGACAACCTCGACGAGAAGCGGGCGGTGCTCGAGCGCCGGCTGATCGAGATCTACAAGCGCGGCACGATGTACACCTTCCAGGCGCTGCTCGCCGCCGAGTCCTTCGGCGACCTGCTCGCCCGCTACAAGTACCTCTATCTCACCAGCCGGCAGGACCGCGCCCTGATGCACGACGTCGAGGCCCTGAGCGCCCGGGTCCGGCGCCAGCGCAACGACCTGCTCGGCATCCGGACCACCCTCGGGAGCACCCGCGCCGACCGGGAACAGGAGCTCCGGCGCTACGCCGACCTCGCCGACGCCCGCGCCAGGCGGCTGGCGCAGCTCCAACGCTCGGGACGGCAGACCGGCGAGCGGCTCAGCGAGCTGGAACGGGACGAAGCCAGACTCAACGACCTGCTGGCCGCGCTCGAGCGCGCCCGGCGCAGCGCGGCCACCGCGGGCGCGGGGGCGGCCGTTCCGGGCGGGCTCACCACCGAGGACATCGGCAAGCTCGACTGGCCGGTGAACGGCCGGGTGGTGTACAACTTCGGGCGCACCACGTTGCCGAGCGGCGGGGTCGTGCGCTGGAACGGGATCGGGATTGCCGCGGCGGAGGGTACGCCGGTCACGGCGGTGGAGAATGGTCGGGTGGAGCTGGTGCAGCGGCTGGGGACCTACGGCCTCACGGTGGTGGTGCAGCACGGAAACGGCTACCGCTCACTCTACATGCAGCTGCAGAACGCGAGCGTGGCGGTGGGGCAGGACGTGACGCGGGGGCAGACCATCGGCACCGTGGGCGGCGCGAACTCCGAGCAGGGTCCGCATCTTCACTTCGAGATCCGCGGGGAAAACTCGATTGCCCTCGACCCGGCGGACTGGCTCCGGCGCCGCCGGTAGGCGCCGTCAGGCCGCGACGGAGTCCGCAGTCCCGATTCGCTCGTCGGTCTGGGCCTTGCCGCGAAGCAGCGCCGCCTCGACCAGCGCGAACAGGTCCTCGGTCTGGACCGCCGATGGATGCGGAAAGGTGACGATGCCGGCGCTGAGCCGCGGGCGGTCCTCGGCCGCGAGGTCGGCGAACGGCGCCGCGAGGATCCGCTCCCGCACCCGGGTGACGGAGCGCCGCGCGCCCGCGAGGTCGGTCTCCGGCAGGATCAGGGCGAATTCGTCGCCGCCGTAGCGCGACACGAAGTCCGGCGCCCGCAGCTCGCGCTGCAGCAGGCGGCCCAGTTCGGCGAGCACGCGGTCGCCGCCCTCCGTGCCGAGTCGCTCGTTGAGGGTCCGGAGCTGGTCCACGTCGAGCAGGATCAGGCTGAAGCTCAGGGCGTACCGGCGGGCCCGCTCGAATTCCTCCCGGATGCGCCGGTCGAGCGCGTCGAGGGTCCCGCACCCGGTGAGCGGGTCGTGGGCCGGGACTCCGGCCAGTCGGCGATACATCGTGGACCGGCGTTCCTCCGTTTCGAGCACGCGCGCAGCCGCCGTCGTGATCGTCTCCGCGAAGGCCACCTGTTCCGGGGTGAGCGCGGGGTCGGAGCGCCGCGTGCGGAGCAGGAAGACACCGGAAATGCGGCCCTGGAGCGCCACGGGGATGGCCAGGACGCTCCGGACCTGCACCCGGAGTTGCTGCTCCGCCCACCGGGCGCGGGCCTCGGTGAACAACGGATGGGTGTGGACATCGGCCACGTACACCGGGCGCTCGGTGCGGACCGCCTCCTGGACTTCGGGATAGCGCGCCAGGTCCACCGTCAAGTCGCGGATCCCCGCGCTCTCATAGACCGCCACGACGCGACCGGTCGCCTCGCCGGGCGGAGTAAGCAGGAACGAACAGTGGGCCAGGTCGAGCGCGGCGCCGACCCGGCGCACCAGCGTCTGCAGGATTTCGTCGGGGCGGATGGCGGTGGACACCTCTGCGAAGATGTCGAACATCAGCCCGTTGACGCGGCGCTCACGGCGGTGGGCATCGAGACTCGCGCGCCCCCGGAGCCGCGCCTCGACCCGCACGCAGAGTTCGGCGAGGTGCACCGGCGCCGACATCGCCTCCGCGGCACCGAGGCGGAGCGCGGAGAGCGCCCCGTCGGGATGCTCCGCGGCGAGGAGTGCGAAGACTGGCACCTCCGCCCAGGCGCCGACGCCCAGCCGCTCGAGCTCGGCCGTCAGGACCGGGCCCGCGTCGGGCACCGTGAGCAGGACCAGGTCGGGAAGGGTGCCCGCGGGGGGGTCGTCGGGCACGAGATCGGCCTCGAGCACCTGGAAGCCGGCGCGCACCAGGGCGCGCTCCAGGCCGTCGGGCCTGAGCGTCGGGTCGCCGAGCAGCAGGACTCGCGGGTGCGCGAAGACGTCACCCAAGGCGCGTTCAGTCACGGAGAGCTGATCCACCCATGAAACCGTCCCGTTCCGTCGCCGCGCGAGGAAAATCCACCAGGACACACGAACGCCTCGGCGCCCACGTCTCGACCCAGGGCGGGGTGCACACGGCCCCCGCCCGGGGCGTCGACATCGGCGCCACGGCGATTCAAGTCTTTACCAAGACGCCCAACCAGTGGCGCGAACCCGTGCTCGAGGAATCTACGGTGTCGGCGTTCCGGCGGGCGTACGAAGAGAGCGGATTGCAGGGCGTCGTGTCGCACGATTCGTACCTCATCAACCTCGCCTCCCCGGACCCGGCCCTAAGCGCGCGCTCCATCGCCTCTTTCGCCGCCGAACTGACCCGTTGCCACCTGCTCGGCATCCCCGCGCTGGTGTCGCACCCGGGCAACTATCTTGACGACCGGGAGGCGGGGCTGCAACGGAATGCAGGCGCCTACGCCGAGGCGCTCCGCGCCGCCCCGGGGGAGGTCATGGTGCTCCTCGAGACGACCGCGGGCACCGGCACGGCGCTCGGCAGTCGCTTCGAGGAACTCGCCGAGCTCCGCGCGCGCATCCCCGCGTCGCTCCGGCACCGCATCGGCTTCTGCGCCGACACCTGCCATCTCTACTCCGCCGGCTACGACCTGGTGACGCGCTACGATGCCGTCTGGGAGGAGTGGGAGCGCCTCATCGGTCTCGCGCACCTGCGGTGCATCCACCTCAACGATTCGAAGACGCCCTTCGATTCCCATCGCGACCGGCACGAACTGATCGCGGAGGGCTCGCTCGGCGCCGAACCGTTCCGCCGCCTGATGCGGGACGAACGGTTCCGTGACGTCATCAAGGTACTCGAAACCCCGAAGGGGGACGACATGGTGACCAACGACCGCCGGATGCTGCGACGGCTCCGGGCCTATGCCAGGGGGGGCACCAAGCCCGTTCGTTGACTCAGCCCCCTCCGGGGGGTCATTTTTAGGGGATGCGGATGTTCACATTGCTCCCCCCGGCGGCGGCCCTTGCCCTCGCGTTCGCGTCGCCGGCCGGCGCCCAGGTCCGGCTCACCGGCCTGGTCGGCATGACGACGACCTCGGCCCTGGTGACGGACGAGATCGTCCAGACCATCGAAGTCAAACCGGCGCTCGCGCCGACTCTCCTCCTCAGCGCCTCGCTCCCGGTCGCCACGAAACTCCGCGCCAGCCTCGACCTCGGCTACAGCAGCAGCTCGGCCGACGTCGAGGAGGACGGCACCACCGTGGGCGACCTCGGCACCCTCGGCGCCTTCACGGCCTCGGCCGCGCTGACCGGGCCGTTGGTGTCGCGCCTGGCCTGGCGGCTGAGCCTCGGCGTGCTGAAGTACTTCCCCTCGGAGGAGGTAGGCGCCTTCAGCGAGGGCATCCCGGCTGCCGCGCTCTTCGGCGCCGGCCTCGACTGGCGCCAGCCGCTGTCGGACCAGTGGGCCGCAGTCATCGGCGCACGCTACGATCTTCACCTGTTTTCCACTCCTGCGCTCGAAGCCGCCGGCTTTTCCGGCTCACAGCAGGTGTCACGGTTCGGCCTGGCCGTCGGCGCCGCCTGGGACCTCCCATGACCCGCCGTCGCTCGCTGCTCTTCGCCGCGCTGTTCGCCCTCTCCCTGTCCTGCTCCGAGGCCACCGCACCCGGCCATGCGCCGGTGTATGAGTGGCGCCTCGTGGTCGACACCGGCCCCCTCACCGCCGACACCTTCAGCTTCCACTGGCCAGAGAACATGCTGCCGGTGCGGATCTGGGTGGAGGACTCCCTGGACATGCCGGCCCGCATCAGCGAAGGGATTGCCGCCTGGCGCGGCGCGTATCTCTACGGAGAGTACGACGCGGAGGTCGTGAGCGACTCGACCAACGCCGACGTGATCGTGCGGGTGGCGGACATCCCGCCCAAGGCGCCAGGCGCCGTCGGTCGGTTCCACGCAATGGTCCCGGGTTGCGAGGCTGTTACCGAATTCGACATCGACACGGCCGCCACCCCTGCCGAGCTGCATCTGCCCGTCCGCATGTACATCGCGCCAAGATACGACCCGGAACTGGTGGACCTGACGGAGTGCTTCCGGATCATAGCCCGACACGAGCTCGGGCACTCGCTGGGCATCTTCCAGCACACCGGGGACTCACTCGACATCATGTTCAGCGATCCGGTGGCGCAAGGGCTCAGCGCGCGAGACGTCAACACCGCGCAGTACCTCGCCCACTGGCCGTCCAACCTGACGCCCACGCGATGAGCGATCGAAAGCAGGACGCCCTCCGCTACCACGAGGAGGGCCGTCCCGGCAAGATCCAGGTCGTCCCCACCAAGCCGACCGAAAACCAGCGCGACCTCTCCCTGGCCTACACGCCAGGGGTGGCGGAGCCCTGCCTGGCCATCGCGGAGCGGCCCGAAGAGGCCTACAAGTACACTGCGCGCGGCAACCTGGTGGCCGTCGTGTCGAACGGCACCGCCGTGCTCGGGCTGGGTGACATCGGCCCCCTGGCCGGCAAGCCGGTCATGGAGGGGAAAGGGGTCCTCTTCAAGACCTTCGCCGACATCGACGTGTTCGACCTCGAGATCAACGCTCCCACGCCCGACGACGTGATCCGCTTCTGCCAGGCCCTCGAGCCCACGGTGGGCGGCATAAACCTCGAGGACATCAAGAGCCCCGACTGCTTCCACATCGAGGAGCGGCTCAGGGCCACGATGGCCATCCCGGTGTTCCACGACGACCAGCACGGCACGGCCATCATCAGCGGCGCCGCCCTGCTCAACGGCCTCGAGGTCGTGGGGAAGCAGCCCGGCGAGGTCCGGTGCGTCTTCCTTGGCGCGGGAGCGGCGGCGATCGCCACGGCGGAGCACTACGTGCGGCTCGGCGTGCGCCGCGAGCACATCACGCTGGTGGACATCCACGGCGTGGTGGACACTGGTCGCAAGGACCTCGACCCGTACAAGCAGCGCTTCGCGCGGGCGCCCTCGTTCCGCACCCGCGCGGAGGCGCTCGCCGGGGCCGACGTGTTCGTCGGGCTCAGCGCCGCGCACGCCCTGCCCGCCGCGGAACTGGCCGCGATGGCGCGCGACCCGCTCGTCTTCGCGCTGGCCAATCCCGATCCCGAGGTGACCCCCGAGGAGATCCGGGCGGTCCGGCCCGACGCGATCATCGCCACGGGGCGCACCGACTACCCGAACCAGGTGAACAACGTCCTGGGCTTCCCCTTCATTTTCCGGGGCGCGCTTGACGTCCGCGCGCGCGCCATCAACGAGGAGATGAAAATGGCGGCCACGCGCGCGCTGGCCGCGCTGGCGCGCGAGGACGTGCCCGAGGTGGTTCTGCGCGCCTACGGGGTGGACCAGCTCCATTTCGGCCGGGACTACCTGATCCCCAAGCCGTTCGACCCGCGGGTGCTCCTCTGGGTGGCGCCGGCGGTGGCGTGGGCCGCCATCGCGAGCGGGGTGGCCGCGCATGCGCTCGACCTCGACGAGTACCGCCAGAAGCTGGAAAGCCGCCAGAGCCGCGGCCGGGCCGTCATGCGGGGGCTGAGCAACCGCGCCTCGGCGGAGCCGCAGCGCGTGGCGCTCACCGACGCCGAGGATCCACGGGTCCTGCGCGCCGCGCGCATCCTGCGCGACGACGGTTCGGCCGTCCCGCTCCTCATTGGCGATGCCGCCGAGATCACCGCAGGCGCCGCCGCACTGGGGATGTCGCTCGAGGGGATGGAGGTGGTGGACCCGGCCAGCTCGGCGCGGCGCGCCGGCTATGCCGCGCGGCTCTGGGAGCGGCGCCGACGCCGCGGCATCACCGAGGGCGAGGCCAACCGGCGGATGCGCCTGCCCGCCTACTTCGGCGCCGCCATGGTCGCCGCCGGTGACGCCGACGCGCTCGTGGTGGGAGAGAACCAGCACTACCCCGACGCCATCAAGCCCGCCATGCGGGTCATCGGCGCCGAGGCGGGCAAGGCGGTGGCAGGGATCTACATGATGGTCTTCCAGGGCGAGACGATCTTCCTGGCGGACTGCACGGTGAACATCGACCCCGACAGCAACCGGCTCAAGGAGATCGCCCTCGCCACCGGCACCTTCGTCCGCAACCTCGGCATCGAGCCGCGGATCGCCATGCTGTCGTTCTCGAACTTCGGGTCGGTCAAGCACCCCGCCTCGCGCAAGGTGTGGGAGGCGGTGGCGATGCTCCACGCGCAGTACCCCCAGCTGGCGGTGGACGGCGAGATGCAGGCCGACACCGCCCTCGTGGAAGCCACGCTGAAGCGGTACTATCCCGGGAGCCGGCTCCCCGGGAAGGCCAACGTCCTGATCTTCCCTGAGCTGAGCGGCGCCAACAGTTGCTACAAGCTGCTGAGCCAGCTGGGCGGCGCGCAGGCCATCGGCCCCATCCTGGTCGGGATGGCCGCCCCGGTGCACGTGCTGCAACGCGGTTCCGACGTCGACGCCATCGTCAACCTGGCCGTCATCGCCGCCGTCGACGCGCAAGAGCGGGCTCGCGTCCGCCGGCGCGCCGCCCCGGCGCCGACGGCATCCTGACTCGATACCCCAAGGAGGGGCGCCCCGGGCGCCCGCACACGCCATGACCACGACTTCTCCCGTCGCGACCCGCATCCACGCCAACCTCGGCCCGGCGAGCCTCGTCGAGCACGCCATCACCCGGGGCGAGGGGCACCTCACCGACCGCGGCGCGTTCACCGCGGTCACGATTCCCCACACCGGCCGGTCGCCGAAGGACAAGTTCGTGGTGGAGGACGCCGCCACCGCGGGCGCCGTCTGGTGGGAGAAGAACGCGAAGATGTCGCCCGCGCACTTCGACGCGCTGCAGCGCGACGTGCAGGCCCATCTCGACGGCCAGGAGCTGTTCCAGCAGGACCTCTTCGCGGGCGCCGACGCCGCCTACCGGCTCCCGGTCCGCTTCCTGAGCCCCAACGCGTGGCACATACTCTTCGTCCGGAACATGTTCATCCGGCCGTCGGTGGCCGAGCTGGCCGGGTTCACCCCGGGCTTCACCGTGCTGCACGCGCCGGAGTTCCAGGCCGACCCGGCGCGCCACGGCACCGCGTCGAGCACCTTCATCGTGCTCAACTTCTCGAAGCGCACCATCCTCATCGGCGGCACGCGCTACGCCGGCGAGCTCAAGAAGTCGATTTTCACGGTGCTCAACTGGCTCCTGCCCGAGCAGAACGTCTTCCCGATGCACTGCTCGGCCAACATCGGCGCCAATGGCGACGCGGCGGTCTTCTTCGGGCTTTCCGGCACCGGCAAGACGACGCTCTCCGCCGACCCGACCCGGCGCCTCATCGGCGACGACGAGCACGGCTGGAGCGACCGCGGCGTGTTCAACTTCGAGGGCGGCTGCTACGCCAAGGTCATCCGGCTGAGCCCCGACGGCGAGCCGGAAATCCACGCCGCCACCCAGATGTTCGGCACCGTGCTCGAAAACGTGGTGCTCGACCCGGTCTACCGGTCGCCCGCATTCGACGCCGACACGCTCACCGAGAACACCCGCGCGAGCTACCCGATCGACTACATCCCGAACCACGAGCCCGGCGGCACCGGGGGCCACCCCGGCACCGTCATCTTCCTGACGGCGGACGCCTTCGGCGTGCTCCCGCCCATCGCGCGGCTCACCCCGGGCCAGGCGATGTACCACTTCCTGTCCGGGTACACGGCCAAGGTGGCGGGCACCGAGCGCGGGGTGACGGAGCCCAGCGCCACCTTCTCCGCCTGCTTCGGCGCGCCCTTCCTGCCGCGGCACCCGGGCGTCTACGCCAAGATGCTCGGCGAGAAGATCGCGAAGCACGGCGCCAAGGTGTGGCTGGTCAACACCGGCTGGACCGGTGGCGCCTATGGCACCGGCTCTCGCATGAAGCTGGCCCACACCCGCACCATGGTGCGCGCCGCGCTCGCGGGCGCGCTCGACGGCGCCAAGTTTCGGAAGGATCCGGTCTTCGGGTTCGAGGTGCCCACCGCCGTGCCCGACGTGCCGACCGGCATCCTCGACCCGCGGAGCACCTGGAAGGATGCGGCGGCGTACGACGCGCAGGCTGCCAAGCTGGCCCGCATGTTCCGCGACAACTTCGCGACGTTCGCGGCGGGAGTGGACCCCGCCGTGGCCGCGGCCGGGCCGGCCGCTGGCTGACCGGTTCGAGGTCGTTCGCGACCCGCTCTGGGACAACATCCGGCTGGACGGTGCGGCCTTGCGCGTGCTCGACACGCCGGCCGTCCAGCGGCTCCGCTACGTCCGCCAGTTGGGCCACGCCTTCCTGGTCTACCCCGGCGCCACCCATTCCCGCTTCGAGCACGCCCTCGGCGCCTACCACCTCACCAAGTCGGCGCTGACGGCGCTCGCCGAGCGCGGCGAGCTCGATGCGGCGCGCGAGGAGGACCGCCTCGCCGCCCGGCTGGCCGCCCTCCTGCACGACATCGGACACTACCCCTACTCGCATGCGCTCGAGGAGGCGGGATTCCTCCACCACGAAGAGCTGGGCGTCGCCAAGCTCACCCGCGGCGAACTCGGCGACGTGCTGGTATCCATCGGGGGGCCGGGGCTCGCCGTCCGTATCGGCGACCTCATCCGCGGGCGGAGCGCCAGCCCCCTCGGCGGGCTCATCAGCGGATCGCTCGACCTCGACAAGATCGAATACCTAAGCCGCGACGCCCGGATGTGCGGGGTGCCCTACGGCGCCGTGGACGTCGACCGGCTGCTGAGTTCATTGACGCTGGTGGAGAGCGGGCCGGGCCGGTGGGAAATCGGCGTGCACGAGAAGGGGATCAGCGCGCTCGAGTCGCTGCTCTTCGCGAAGTACCAGATGTACCGCAACGTGTACTGGCACCACGCCGTGCGCAGCGCGACCTGCATGTTCAAGCGCGCGGTCCGCAAGACGGTCGAAGCCGGGGGCCTCCAGCCTGCGGCCATCGCCGAGGCCACCGATGGAAGCCTGATGACGGCGCTCCTCGCCGCCGAACCCACCGGCCTGGCGGCACGGGTGCAGGAGCGGCGGCTCTTCAAGCGGGCGCTGGACCTGCCCGCCAGTGATGTCCCCGCCGACGCCCAGGCCTGGTTGTCGGACGACCCCGACCTGCTCGAACGGGTGGAAGACGCTCTCGCCGTGGAATCCGGCCTGCCGCCCGGCCAGCTCCTGCTCGACTTTCCCGCCCGCACCTCGATGCTGGCCGTGGACCTGCCGCTGCGCACCCGCTCAGGTGGCGTGGACCGCCTCACCGACGCCGGCCGGGCTGGGCAGCTCGGACTCCCCCGCGTGGCGGACGCGCTCTACGAGAGCGCGCGCCGGCTCCGGGTGTTCACCGAAGGGCGCGCGTCGGCACGGCTGGACGGATTGATGGGGCTGGTGGTCTTGCCGGCCGCCGAGGTGAAGCGTCGGCTCGCCGAGAAGGCGCCGCTGCTCCGCTAATCACTCGTGCCGGATGGCTTCGACCGGCGAAAGCCGGGCGGCCCGAAGCGCCGGGTAGATCCCGAACGCCACCCCCACCACGATGGCGGCACCCGCCGACACGACGAGCGTCCCCCAGCTGAACGCGGCGTAGACCGGCGCGTCCACCTGCTTTCGGATCAGTGCCGTCACCCCGAACGCCCCGGCAAAGCCCAGCAGCGTCCCCAGCAGCGATCCCGCCCCGGAAATCGTGATGGACTCCAGCAGGAACTGCGCGAGCAGGTCGCGCCGCCGCGCGCCCACCGCCTTGCGCACGCCGATTTCCCGGGTGCGTTCGGTGACTGAGGCGAGCAGCACGTTCATGATCCCGATGCCCCCCACCAGCAGCGAGATGCCGGTGATGGCGCCCAGGAACAGCTTGAAGACGAGGATGGCCCGCTCGGCCTGGTTGACCCGCTGCAGGTTGGTGTGGACCCGGGCCTTCCGCTCCCAGTCGGCGCCGTATCGCGCGGTGAGCCATCCCTCGACCCCGGTGCGCACCGCACGCACGTCCTCGACGCGTCCCGCCTGCAGGACCAGCGTCGGGGCGCGGGGGCGCGGCGTCGGCGCAAGCACCCGGACCGCCGCCTCCAGCGGCACGTACACCGTCGGGACACGCTCGGGGCCGGTGGGTGCCATCACTCCGACCACCTGAAACTCCAGTCCGCGGAGCCGCACGGTGCGGCCCACGGCCGCCGCCGTGTCGCCGCCGCCCACCGAAGCGCCGAGGCTCGCGGAGAGGACGACCACCGAGGCGTCGTCGGAGGCCTCGGCGGAGCTGAAGTACCGCCCGGCGGCGAGCGGCCGCTTGAGCACTTCCGCCTGGGTGGGCAGTGTGGCCTGGACCTGCACGGAATCCACCGCACCGACGCCGTCCAGCGGAGCGGAGCCGGTCAGCGACAGGAGCGCCGCGCTGGCCTGGGGGATTCGCCCGAGGATGCTGTCGGCGTCGCCGCGGGTCAGCACCAGGTAATCCACGATGGGATACGCCTGGTTATCGATGATCTCGGCGGTGCGGGGCTCCAGCACGACGGACTGCAGGTCGGTGGTGCTGGCGATCTGCTGGCGCCCGAAGCGCTCCATCCCGTCGCCGAGGGTCAGGACGGCCACGAGGGCCGCGGCGCCGATCACGATGCCGAGGGTCGAGAGGACCGTGCGGAGGGGGTTGGCCCGGAGAGTACCGAGCGCGATGGCGAGAGAGGCAATCATGGCCGGCCCCTACGCGGGGAATGGGCGGCCTGTTTCAAATTGGAGCGAAGGGGTCAGTCGAGCGATTCGATCTTGACGACGATGGTCGTGATGTTGTCGAGGCCGCCCCGGCGGTTGGCTTCGGTGATCATCCGGTCCACCCAGGCCTGCGGGCCCTGCGGGTCGGCCAGGATCCGGACCAGTTGCTCGTCCTCCAGCATGCCGGTGAGGCCGTCGGAGGCCAGCAGGAGGACATCTCCGGCGCGGAGGTCGCCGAAGTAGACGTCGGGCACCACGTCGCTGCCGGCGCCGACACAGCGCGTGATCACGTTGCTGTAGGGATGGACCCGCGCCTGTTCCGGCGTCAGCAGGCCGGCGTCCACCTGCTCCTGGACGTAGGAGTGGTCGCGGGTGACCTGCAGGAACTCGCCGTCGCGCAGGAGGTACGCGCGGCTGTCGCCGACCTGGCCGATGAAATACCGCCCGGGCAGCAGCACCAGGGCGGTGACGGTGGTACCCATGCCCCGCTTGTCGTGCTCGGAAAGGGTCCGCTCGAAGATCGCCTCGTTGGCGGTGACCATGGCGCGGGCGATCCGCTCGGAGGCCTCCTCATCGGGCACCCCGCGGAGGGAGCCGATTTCGCGCGAGATGATCCGCACGGCCATTTCGCTGGCGACTTCGCCGGCGGCGTGCCCCCCCATGCCGTCGGCGACGATGAACACGCCACGCTCCGCCAGCATGAGGTAGTTGTCCTCGTTGCCGGTGCGGACGATGCCGACGTCGGTGCGGGCGGCGCAGGTGAAGTGCAAGGGGCCTCGTCAGCGACCGAAGTAAAAGAAGGCGGCCACCGCCGCGATTGCGGCGAGGCCCACGGCGAGCGCCAGCGCCCACGCCGGCAGCCCGGGCTTCCGGGCGGGGCGCGGCACCCGGCGTCGTTCGGCGCGTGCGGGCGGGGATGCGGCCGGCCGGGTGAGCATCCGCGGCGTGTCGGGAATCTCGATGGCCCCGACCACGCGCGTGCCGCCCCCTTGCGGGGCCGGCCCGCGCGCGTCGGTCGGGTCGAAGAGCACCGTCACGTCGCCGAAGCGCACGGTGGAGCCGGGCATGAGGGGCACCTCGCCCCGGACCTGGTCGCCGTCGACAAAGGTCCCGTTGGTCGAGTCCAGGTCGGTGAGCATCCAGACTTCCTCGCGCCGCTGCAGCTTGGCGTGCGAGGCGCTCACGCTCTCCTCGCCGAACACGAGATCGTTGTAGTCGGCGCGCCCGATGTTGACGACAGGCGTGCGGATCGGCAGCCGCTGGCCCCGGAGCGCCCCGCTCCGCACCAGCACCGTGGCGAGCGGCGGCGGCGCGGTCGGCCGCGACGGAAAGGCGGGCACCATGGCGGGGATGCCGTGGACCGTGTCGAAGAGGCGATGTGCCGCGCCGGGCGGCGGCGCCTCCGGCGCCGCGTCGGCATAGAACCGGAACTCGGCGGTGCCGAAGCGAAGCACATCGCCCCGGGTCAGCGCACGCCGCCCCGCAATCCGCTCGCCATTGACCAGCACGCCGTTGGCGCTCGTATCCTCGAGGACATATCCCTCGGGCGCCGGAGTGATGAAGGCGTGACGGCGCGATACATCCGTGGACTCGATCACCACGTCGCAAGTGGCATCGCGGCCGAAGACCAGCGGCCCGGCCCCCACCTGATACTCCCGACCGTCGCCCAGGCTGACCAGGCGCCCGCCCGCGGACGGCCCAGCCGCCTTCGGTGGAGTGGCGGTCGCCGTCGCGGCCCGCAGGGCGGCGGCGTCGGCCAGCTGGGTGGTGCCCGCGCGACGGTCGTCCACGACGACCAATTCGACCTCGCCCACCTGCACCTTGTCGCCGTGCAACAAGGGCACCGGATCGGTGCCCAGCCGCACCCCGTTGACCGTCACGACGGCATCGGACCCGGCCGGCTGGATGGCCGCGCCCGCCCCCGTGGCGCGCACCAGGGCGTGCTGCGCCAGGACCCCGTCCTGCTCCAGGCGCACCGCCGCCGCGGGCGACGACCCGATGACGGTTTCACCTGCGGCAAGGGGCCAGCGATGGCCGCCAAATTCGAGCTGGATCATCTGCCTCGATCGGTACAGGCACGGGGGACCGAAAACCTACCCCGCCGCGGGGCGGGGACGCAAGGAAGCACGGCCCTGCAGCGCCCCGTCATGCCGCGGAGCCCTCGCGCTCGCCGGCGTCCTGGCCGGCCAGCTGGAGCCGATAGAGCCGCTCGTAGTGCCCGCGGCGCTCCAGCAGCTCCCTGTGGCTGCCCCGCTCCCGGATTTCGCCGTGATGGAACACGAGGATCTCGTCGGCGTGGAGGATGGTGCTGAGCCGGTGCGCCACGACGATGCTGGTGCGCCCCACCATCAATTCGGCGATCGCCTGCTGGATCTGGGCCTCCGCCTCGGTGTCGACCGAGCTGGTGGCCTCGTCGAGCACCAGGATCCGCGGGTCGAGGGTAAGCGCCCGGGCAAAGCTGAGCAGCTGCCGCTCGCCCACGCTGAGCGATCTTCCCCGCTCGCCCAGCACGTGCGCATATCCTGCGGGCAGCCGCTGGATGAACCGGTCCGCCCCAACGCGCCCGGCCGCGGTCCGGGCCGCCTCTTCCGGCACCGGTGCGTCGAGCCGGAGGTTGTGCAGGACATCGCCGGAGAACAGGAAGAGGTCCTGCTGCACGAACCCGATGCACCGCCGCAGTTCGGACGTCGGAAGGTCGCGGATGTCCACGCCATCGAGCGTGATTCGTCCGCGCTCCGGGTCGTAGAACCGGAGCAGCAGGCTGATGACCGTCGTCTTCCCCGCCCCGGTCTGGCCCACGAGCGCCATCGTCTGCCCAGGGGATGCGGTGAACGACACGTCACGGAGCACCCACGCCCCTTCGGGCCGGTAGCGGAACCAGACCCCCTCGAAGCGCACCTCGCCCCGGACCGGGCGTGGCAGCACCGCCGGGGTGACCGGCTCCGGGACGGTGACCGGCGCGTCGAGCAGGCCGAAGATCCGCTCCGACGAGGCCATGGCGCTCTGCAATATGTTGAACTTCTCCGAGAGGTCCTGCAGCGGCTGGAAGAAGCGCCGCGTGAGCTGGATGAACGCGGCCAGGGTGCCCACCGTCAGGGTGGCGCTGGCGAACCGCACGCCGCCGTACCAGAGCAGCAGCGCCACCGCCACCGAGCCGAGGATCTCGATGATCGGGAAGAACACCGCGTAGACGGTGATCGACCGCAGGTGCGCCTCGAGGTGCGAGCGGTTGACGGCGCCGAACTCCTCGGCGGCGGCACGCTCCCGCCCGAAGAGCTGCACGACGCGCATCCCCGACAGGTGCTCCTGGAGGAAGCTGTTCAGGCGGGCAAGTCGCACCCGGATGTCGCGGAAGGCCTCGCGCACCTGCCGGCGGAACAGGAAGGCGGTGAGCCAGACCAGGGGGATGACGGCGAAGGCCACGAGGGCCAGCCGCCAGTCGGTGGCCAGCATCAGCGCCATGATGGCCAAGAGGGTAAAGAGGTCGCCGAAAATGGCGACCACGCCGGAAGAGAACAGCTCGTTCAGCGTCTCGACGTCCGAGGTGACCCGCGTCATGAGCCGCCCGACGGGGTGACGGTCGAAATACGGGATGCTGAGGCGCTGCAGCCGGCCGAAGATCTCCATCCGCAGGTCGTGCATCACGCCCTGGCCGATGTGGGTCGTGAGGAGGCCCTGGGCGTATTCGGTCGCGAATTCCAGTGCCAGCGCCGCGAGGTAGGCCGCGGTGAGCGTGCCGAGGAGCCCGAGGTCGCGGTGCGGCACGGCCACGTCGAGCACCTGCCGGGTGAGCACTGGCCCGACGAGGGCGAGGAGCGCGTTGACGATGAGCAGCGACACCGCGATGGCGACGAGGCCCCGGCGGGGCCTCAGGTACTGCAGCATCCGGCGCATCAAGCCGGCGTCGTAGGACCGGCCGAGCGCATCCTCCTGGACGTTCATCCCCGCTGCCCCTGGCCGGCCGCCTCGAGCGCGGCGCCGGAGTCGAGGTCATCGAGGCCCTTGATGCCCTGGCGCACCCAGTGGGAAAAGACCAGGAAGCCGAACGCGATCGTGAAGTAGCTCAGGATGGTGCGCCAGACGAGGGTGTAGAGCGGGGTCAGCGCGGCGGGCACGTACGCGGTCATGACGATGGCCGAGAGCACCTCCGCGATCCCGCTGGCGCCCGGCGTGGGGGCAAAGTAGAGCAGGAAGGTCACCAGGGTCTGGACCAGGAGCACATCCACGAAGTGCGCCTCGACGCCGATGACGCGTAGCGCCACGTAGCCCGCCAGGAGCTTGTTGGCGTGCGACGGGCCGGAGAGCAGCGTGGCCCAGAAGAGGGAGAGCCAGCCGCGCGGCGTGTTGAACTTGGCCACGCTGGCGTGCGCGTCGTCGATGCCGGCCGTCAGCTTCTCGAGCCGCGCCTCGATCCGCTTGCTCCGCCGCCCCGCCCACACCGCCAGCCGGTGGATGAAGTTGCGCGCCAGCCGCGGGAAGACGATGACCACGATCAGCAGGACCCCGAGCGTGGCGAAGACGCCGAGGCTGCCCAGGAAAAGGTCGTAGAGCGACAGCCCCATCAGGTCGCCCTTGCTGCCGAGCGACTTCCCCGCCCCGAGCAGGATGGCGAGCGGGCCGGTGATGCCGAAGAAGATGATGGTCGCGATGAAGGTGATGAGCGCCGTGGTCATCCCGACGGGCACGCTCACCCCGTAGCGCCGCATGGTGTAGATCATCATCGGGGCGGCGCCCGATTGCAGCGGCGTCAGGTAGGCGGCCCAGGCGCTCATCCCACCCGCCAGGAGCATCCCCTTGAGCGGCGGATTCGGGTGGAGCTCCCGCGCCACGACCCAGATCCGGAGCCCCCCGCCAATCCAGTCCATCGAGGCCAGCGCCAGGCCCACCAGCACCCACTGCCACCGGAGCTGGGTGAGCCCGTGGAGGAACGCCGGGAGGTTGTCCCCGTAGAACAGCACGGCGGCATACCCGACCAGGGAAATGCCGACGAAGATCTCGAATCCGCGCAGGAGGAGCTTGGGGGAAAGAGGATTGGCCATGAGGGCCGAAACGTACGGGTCGCCGGAGGCGGGGTCAACTATCTTTTGACCATGCCGCAGGACGTCATCCGGATCGTGAACGCCCGCCAGCACAACCTGAAGGGTGTGACCGTCGACCTGCCCCGCCGGGCGCTGATCGTCGTGACCGGGCCCTCCGGCTCCGGCAAGAGTTCGCTCGCGTTCGACACCGTGTACGCCGAGGGACAGCGGCGGTTCGTGGAGTCGCTGTCCACCTACGCGAAGCAGTTCCTCGACCGGATGCCGAAGCCGCTGGTGGACCGGCTGGAGGGCATCCCGCCGGCCGTCGCCATCCGGCAGCACAACCCCGCGGTGTCGAGCCGCTCCACCGTCGGCACCGCCACCGAGGTGTACGACTACCTCCGCCTGCTCTGGGCCCGGGCGGGCACGACCTACTGCCGCGCCTGCGGCGGAGCGGTCCGCCAGGACACGCCCCAGTCGGCCGCCGGGGTGGTCGAGGCCCTGGGCGCCGGGCGGCTCCAGGTCTGCTTTCCCCTTCCGGCCTCCGCCCGGCACAGCCACGACGCCATCGTGGAGAACCTTCGCGCGCTGGGCTTCCTCCGGCTCCTCGCCGGCGGCGAACCGCTCCACCTCGAGGAGCTGGCCGCGGGAGCGGACCTGACCGCCGTGCCCGAGCTGCTCGTGGTCGTGGACCGGCTGGTGGCCGGCGCCGGCCCCAACC
>CAZNDK010000026.1:0-40703 GCA_964571795.1 uncultured Gemmatimonadaceae bacterium
GATTGCCGAACATGACGCCGATCTTTTCGCGCAGCTGGTTGATGAACACCACCGAGCAGCTCGAGCGGTTGATGGCGCCGGCGAGCTTCCGGAGGGCCTGGCTCATGAGCCGGGCCTGGAGGCCGACGTGGCTGTCGCCCATTTCGCCCTCGATTTCGGCCTTGGGCACCAGCGCCGCCACCGAGTCGATGATGATCAGGTCCACGGCACCCGAGCGGACGAGGATTTCCACGATTTCGAGGGCCTGCTCGCCGGTGTCCGGCTGGGACACCAGCAGGTTGTCGATGTCCACGCCCAGCTTCCGCGCGTATTCGACGTCCAGCGCGTGCTCGGCGTCCACGTAGGCCGCGACACCGCCGCCCTTCTGGACGTTGGCCGCCAGGTGCAGACAGAGTGTGGTCTTGCCGGACGACTCCGGTCCGTAGATCTCGGTGATGCGGCCGCGGGGAATGCCGCCCACGCCGGTGGCCGCGTCGAGGTTGATGGCACCCGTCGGGATGGCCGCGATCTTGACCCGCGGGGACTCCGATCCCATCCGCATGATCGAGCCCTTGCCGAGCTGCTTTTCGATCTGGGAGATGGCGAGGTTGAGCGCCTTCCGGCGTTCGACGTCGTGCTTTTCCTGCTTCTGGTCTTCGGTGGCCATGTGGCGCCCTCTCCCGATATGGAAATGGATGATTTTGAGTCACTCATGCACGAACAACGATAATACCGAACAAGAGCCGAAGCAATAGGCGAAATGTGGCCGATTTTGAGTCACATCAGTAGCTCCAAGGCTAACGGCGCTCCAACCGCCACGCGTCCTCCAGGTGCTCCACGTCCAGCCGACCGTTGCCGCCATCGGCGACCGACACCAGGTCGAATCGGTAGGTGTCGTCGGGGCGGCCGTAGCGAAGCCGCCAGAGCTCGGCGACCTTGGCCAGGGTGCGCTGCTTTCGCCACCCGACCGCCTCCGCCGCCAGCCCGAAGACCGCAGAGCGGCGGGTCTTCACCTCCACGAAGGCCACCACCGACCCCCGCCGGACCACGAGGTCGAGATCGTGACGGCCCAGCTTGAACCGGTGCGCCTCGACGGACCACCCGCACGAGGTCAGGAACGCGAGCGCCGCGTGCTCGCCGGCCAGCCCACGGACCTGCCGGGCGTCTTCCCATTCGCGGGTCGGGATGAAGCGGCGGGGAGTCATGCAGACACAGTACGCCGCGCTTCCGGCGGAGCGTCATCCACTTCACGCAGAGATCGGGCTGGATTCTGCGGGTCGGTCCGAATCACGCGGGAAATTCGGAAGGAAGGGAAGACCGGAACCAACTGCGAATGCAGGGCGTCGGACGATCACACGTTTGATGACAAGGCGCGATGCGGCGAAATTCAGAAGGAGGCCGATCGGCCAGCCAGACGCTTTCAAATACGAGCGCAATTGCGCGAAATGGACCGCGTCCAGCGCGTGCACCGCTTTGAGTTCGAGTACAATCCCTTCGTCGGCCACGATGTCCAACCTGTGCCGCCCGACCAGCACCCCATCATACCGCACTGAAATGTCGACCTCGCTGGTGAAGGCGATTCCCCGCCTGTCCAGCTCATGCGCCAGAGCCCGATGGTACACCGACTCAATGAAACCAGGTCCCAGCTCCCTGTGTACGGTGATGGCGGCGGCGATGATCCTTCCTGTGGCCGCCTCCTCTTCAGCCGAAAGCCACGTCGATCGTTCCGAAGCTCCCTCGCCTCCGCTCCTCCCTCGTTTCATGGCCCTAGCAATTGCTCCTGATCTCCCGACCGTGATACTCGGCACGACTCGACGAGGCACACGAAAACGGGGCACCCCGGATCGGAGCGCCCCGTCCACCCACCTGCCGTTCGAGCCGCCTTACTTCGGTTCGATGGACACCTGGAAGGCCCGGCCGGACGCCGGTGGCTGGGACTCCGGCGGAATGGTGACCGCGTTGCCGTCCCGCAGGGCGTAGAAGTGCGGCGAGGTGATCTCCTGCCCCGCCGCCCAGAAGGTGTCCTGAATGAGCGCGTTCAACTCGCTCCGGATCTGGGGCAGCTTCGTCGCCTGGGCGGCGTCGATCGGCACGAAGACCTCGTACGACACGTAGAAATCGCTCAGGGCCCGTTGCAGCACGTATGGCGCCGGGCTCCGGGCCACTCCGGGCAGCTTGGCGCCCGCGGCGAGCAGCAACTCGTGGATCCGCTTCCAGGGCGCGTCGTACCCGATGGTGACGGACGCGGTCACGAACAACGACTGCCCTTCCCTGCCCGCTGCGCTGTAGTCGGTGATCGACCCGCTCACCATGGTGCTGTTCGGCACCAGGATGAACTCGTTCGCCACGGTCCGGATCCTGGTCGAGAGCAGCCCGAGCTCGACGACCGTCCCCTCCACCGTCCCGACCCGGATGAAGTCGCCCGCCTTGAACCCGCGCGCATACATGAGCAGGAGCCCGCTCATCGCCTGGCCGACGAGCCCGGCGGAGCCGAAGGTCACCAGCACGCCCGCCAGCACGGAGATCCCCTGGAAGGAGGCCGAACCCGCCCCCGGCAGGAAGGGATAGGCCGACGCGATGGCGAACATCCACAACACCGCGTTCGCGATCCGGCGAGTGGCGGGCACCGTGTCGGGATGAATCCCCAGGATCTCGAGGCGCTGCCGCTCGACCGCGTCGAAAAGCGTCCGGAGAAGGGCCTGCACGCCGCGCGCGGCGAGCAGGATCAGCGTCACCGTGATCAGGTTGGGAATCGCGTGGAGGATGGCGAGCCCGATCTCGGCCGCCGTGGCCGCCAGGAACCCGCCGAAGACCATGCCCCAGGGACGGGTATAGGCGAAGCGCGTCAGCGAGAAGGTGACCCATCCGTACGTGAGCAGGAGCCCCACGACCCACGCGAGAATCCCGAGCACGGCCAGGAGTACCCGGCGCAGGCTCACGGTCGAGAGGAGCTCGACCCCGCCGATCCGGAGGTCCGGAATCTTCCGCGAGAGCCGCTCCACCACCCACAGCCGGCCCCGCACCAGGAGCCGGAGCAGGAAGATGAGCGCGAGCGTGGCCGCCGCCACGGAGGCGGCTCCAATGGCCAGCGCCCGGACGCTGGTCGCCTCCTCTGCTGCACCGAGCCCGTCGCGGAGCGCGGTGACCGCAGCCCCCGCCGACGCCTCCGGAGTGGTCGAGGAGTCCCGGGGCATGTCGGGCTGGCCGACCACGAAGACCGGCGAGTCGTTCAGCATCACGATGAAGCCGAGCGAGTCCTTCACGATCCGCAGTGAGTCCGGGCCCGGGCGCTGCGCCCGCTTGATCCGATCGAGCGCCAAGTCGGCCCGGTCCCTCGGGCTGAACCTCCCCACCCGGGCGCGAAACACGTAGACCGTGCGGTTGCCCACCGTGAGCACGGCGGTGTCGGCGGCGGGCGTCACCGCCACGGAATCCTGCGCCTGGAGGGGCGCAGCGCCCGCGAGGGTCAGGGACAGCAGGAGTGCGCGCATAGCGGTGCCCGGGCGGCGGGGAGCCACCTTGCTAGGAGGAATACTCGTCCAGCTGGGAAATGCCGATCAGCACCTCGCGGGGCTTGGATCCGTCCGGCGGGCCGAGGACCCCCGCCATCTGCAGCTGGTCGATGATCCGCGCCGCCCGGCCGTACCCGATCCGGAGCCGGCGCTGCAGGAGCGAAGTCGAGCCGCCCTGATTCTGGATGCAGGCCTCGGCCGCCTCGCGGAAGAGGCTGTCGCGCTCGCCGCCGGCCCCGTCGTCGCCCGGCCCGCCCCCTTCGGCCGCCGCCTCGAGGGCGCGCACCGTCTCGAGGATGTCGCTCTCCGTCGCCTCGGACTCCTTGGCTGCCGCCCGCCGGGCCTCGCGCCGCTTCACGTACCACTCCATGACCCGCTCCGACTCCTCGGTGCTGATGAAGGCGCCCTGGAGCCGGAGCGGCTCGCTCTTCCCTGGCGGGAGGAACAGCATGTCGCCGTTGCCCAGCAGCGCCTCAGCCCCGTTCTGGTCGAGGATGGTGCGGCTGTCCACCTTGGAGGCCACGCGGAACGCGATCCGGCTCGGGAAGTTGGCCTTGATGAGCCCGGTGATGACGTTCACCGAGGGCCGCTGCGTGGCCAGGATCAGGTGGATCCCGATGGCGCGCGCCTTCTGGGCCAGCATGGCGAGCGGCGTCTCCACCTCGCCCTGCACCGTCATCATCAGGTCCGCCAGCTCGTCCACGAAGAGCACGATGAACGGGAGGTGGCCCTCGGTGTACGCCTCCTGTTCCGGTGCCGGTGGCGGCGTGTCGGCGGGCTCCTCGTTGACCGTCGTGAGGGTGAGCTTGGGGCGCGCCGGATTCTTGAGCGGCTTGCCCTCCTCGACCTTCCGGTTGAAGTCGGCGAGGTTCCGCGCGCCGTTGGCGTGGAGCAGTTCATAGCGCCGGCCCATTTCCCACACCGCCCACTTGAGCGCCGTCGCCGCCTCGTTGTTGTTCGTCACCACCCGGTGGCGCAGGTGCGGCAGCGAGTTGTACATCGAGAGCTCGACCATCTTGGGGTCGATCATCAGCATCCGGAGTTCCCGCGGAGTGTAGCGGTAGACCAGGCTGGTGATGATGGTGTTGATCGCGACCGACTTGCCGGAGCCGGTGGCGCCGGCGATGAGCAGGTGCGGCATCTTGCCGAGGTCGGCGATGACCGGCCGGCCCTCGAGGTCGCGGCCCAGCGCCACCGGCAGGGTCGCGCGGGCGCGCTCCCATTCCGGCGCGGCGATCAATTCCCGGATCGACACCATGCGCGCCGTCGGGTTCGGCACCTCGATGCCGACGGCGCCCTTGCCCGGGATGGGCGCCACGATGCGGATCGACGGCGCGTGCATCGCCAGCGCCAGGTCGTCCGCGAGCGCCGCGATGCGCCCTACCTTCACCCCGGGGGCCGGGACGATCTCGAACTGGGTCACCACCGGCCCCGTGGTCCGGCCGGCAATGGTGCCGTCCACCTTGAAGGTCCGCAGCGTGTCCAGCAACACCTGCCCGAGGCGGTCGAGCTGCGCCTCGCCGGCGTCGACGTCCCGCGCCGGAGGCTCCTGCAGCAGCTCGATCGGCGGCAGCTCCGACTCCATGTCCGGTTCCGGCGCCGGACCGGAGGATTTCGACTTCGCGGGCTTCGCCTCGCGGGGCTTCCGTCCGCCGGCCATCGGGGGCGGGGCGTCATCCTCCTCCGCGGCGGTCACGGCCGGCAGCGGGGCGACCCGCCGGGTCGCGGGCGGCGCGTCGGGCGCGGCGGCCTCCGCCTGCCGCTCGAGCCGCTGCAGCGGATGCCAGGCCACGGTGAGCAGGGTGAGCGCGGAGAGCGCCAGGAAGCCGAGCAGGAGCGCTCCGGCGAAGCCCACGATGTCGTACGCCCCTGAGGCCAGGAAGCCCGGGGCGAGGCCGGTGAGGCGGGCACCCAGGGCGCGGCCCGCCACGTCGGGCACCAGGTCGTCGGGGGTCACCCGGCTCAGCACGCCCACCACGTAGGGCA
This sequence comes from uncultured Gemmatimonadaceae bacterium, assembly GCA_964571795.1. Classification (GTDB taxonomy): domain Bacteria; phylum Gemmatimonadota; class Gemmatimonadetes; order Gemmatimonadales; family GWC2-71-9; genus SPDF01. Next base: position 5,478 of record CAZNDK010000026.1, read on the forward strand.
CCACGACGCTGAGCCCGGCGGCGAGGATCGCCGCGCGCTTCATGTCGAGGCCCGGCAGGCGGTCGAACCCGGCGAGCGCCAGGCCCAGCCCGAGGAGCGGCACACCGAGCGCGCCGACGCCGAGCCACTGCCAGAGGAACCCGCCGAGGGCGGTGCCGAGCGGTCCGGTCAGGGGAACAGGCAGGAGGGTCAGCCCCGCGAAGAGGCCGAGCACCAGGGCGGTGACGGCGCCGAGCCGGCGGCGGGCGTCGTCGGTCACAGCAGGCTCGCGGCGCTGGGGGCGGCGGTCACCCGCCGCTCGTGATACATCGGCAGGACGGGATACGCGTCCTCACGCGCCGCGTCCACCACGTCCGCGTCGAATCCGAGGGCCAGCAGGTCGGCGCCGCCGGTGCTTGCGCGGAGGGGACGCTCCCACGCGGTGCCATAGCGGCGCACCAGGTCGAGGCTGGCGAGCGCGGCGTCGTTCATGCCCTTGCGCACACGGTTGGCGCCGAGCGCCGCCACCAGGAGCCGGCCGGCGGCATAGGCGTCGTCGAGGGCAAAGGCGCGCTCGCGGCCGGCGCAGAGCACCAGCAGCTCCCCGCGGCTGTCCACGACGTCGCGCGCCACCGCCGCAGCCACCGAGAGGTTGGCGGCGGCGGCCAGGTACACGGCCGCGGCGCCCTGCGTGGCGAGCAGCGCCGGCGTGCCGTTGGTGGTGGTCATGACGAGCGTCCGGCCGCGCACGGCATCGGGAGTCATTTCGAGGGGGCTGTTGCCGAGGCCGAACCCGGCGATGGGCCGGCCGCCGCGCTCGCCGCAGAGCACGACATCGGTGCCGCCGATGGTCTGCGCCAGGCGGAGCGCCTCCTCGGTCGAGGAGGCCGGCAGGACGGCCCGCGCCCCGTGGTGGAGCGCGGCGCAGACGACGGTCGTGGCGCGGAGGATGTCGATGACGAAGATCGTCCGGCCCGTCGTCTGCCCGGGCACCAGGCCCAGCGGCGAGAAGACGACGTCGAGCTTCATACCTCGGATTTCAGCAGCTGCGGCTCGCGCTCGAGGAACTTGGTGTCCACCGTGCCCGCCACGAAGTCGGGATGCCGGATGACGCGGGCGAGGAAGGGAATCGTGGTGGTGACCCCCTCGAGAATGAAGCTGTCCAGGGCCTGGCCCATCCGGTTGAGCGCCTCCTGCCGGGTGTTGCCGTGCACGATGACCTTGGCCAGCAGCGAGTCGTAATAGGGCGGCACCGTGTACCCGGCGTAGACGTGCGTGTCCACCCGCACCCCGGGGCCGCCCGGTGGATGGTACGCCGTGATCAGCCCGGGGCTCGGCTGGAAGTTCCGGTACGGGTCCTCGGCGTTGATCCGGCACTCGATGGCGTGCCCGCGGAGGTACCGGCCGTCGCCCTTGAAGCTGATTCGCTCGCCGGCGGCCACCCGGAGCTGCTCCTTCACCAGGTCGAAGCTCGTCACCATCTCCGTGACCGGGTGCTCCACCTGGATGCGGGTGTTCATCTCCATGAAGTAGAAGCTGCCGTCCTCATCGAGCAGGAACTCGATGGTGCCGGCGCCCACATAACCGATGGCCGAGGCCAGCCGGACGGCGGACTCGCCCATCCGGCCCCGCAGGTCTTCCGTGAGCGCGGGGCTGGGGCTCTCCTCGATCAGCTTCTGGTGGCGGCGCTGCACCGAGCAGTCGCGCTCGCCGAGGTGCACCACGGTCCCGTGGCTGTCGCCCATGACCTGGATTTCGACGTGCCGGGGCCGGCTCAGGTACTTCTCGACGTACACCGCGCCGTTTCCGAACGCCGAGAGCGCCTCGTTCTGCGCCAGCGAGAACGACTGCGCGAACTGCTCGGCGTCGAGCGCGATGCGCATCCCCTTCCCGCCCCCGCCCGCGGTCGCCTTGATGATGACGGGAAACCCGATGGCCTCGGCCGCCGCCAGCGCCTCGTCGGCGTCCTCGATGGTCCCGGGCGACCCGGGCACCGTCGGCACCCCGGCTTCCTTGGCCAGGCGGCGCGCGGTGGCCTTGTCGCCCATCTGGCGGATCTGGTCGCCGGTCGGGCCGATGAACACCAGGTTGGACGCGCGACAGACGTCGGCGAACTCGGCGTTCTCCGCGAGGAACCCGTAGCCGGGATGGATGGCGTCGGCCCCGGTGATTTCCGCGGCGGCGATGAGGTTGGGGATCCGGAGGTACGACAGGCGGCTGGGCGGCGGGCCGATGCAGACGTCGTCGTCGGCGAAGCGCACGTGCAGCGATTCGCGGTCGGCCTCGCTGTACACCGCCACGGTGGCGATGCCGAGCTCCCGGCAGGCGCGGATGACCCGGAGGGCGATCTCGCCGCGGTTCGCGACGAGCACCTTCGACAGGGTCACGGCACGAATCCCTGCGAGATCCCGCCCTTGGCGCCCTTCTCGTCGTCGCCGAAGGTGCGGTCGGAGGCCGAGCTGACCCCCGACACCCGCAGCGCGAACTCGCTCGGGTTGCTGGAATAGAACAGCGCGCTCTCGTAGGACACGACGCCCTCGCGATACCACTTCATCAGCGACTGGTCGAACGACTGCATCCCGTAGGAAATGGTGCCCTCGGCGATCAGGTCGGGGATGTTGAGCGCCTTCTCGATGTCGCGGATGTTGTCGGCCACCGCCGCGGTGTTGATGAGCACCTCTGCCGCGGGCACCCGGCCGCTGCCGTCCTTCTTGGGCACCAGCCGCAGGCAGACCACCGCCTGGAGCGCGGTGGAGAGCAGCGACCGGATTTCCTGGTGCTGGTGCGGCGGGTAGAACGAAATGACCCGGTTGATCGTCTGCGTGGCGTCGGTGGTGTGCAGCGTGGAGAAAACGAGGTGGCCGGTGTCGGCCGCCTTGAGGGCCGTGTCGAGCGTGTCGCTGTCGCGGATCTCGCCGATGAGGATGACGTCGGGGTCCTGCCGCAGGACGTGGCGCAGGGCGGCGCCGAAGGTCAGCGTGTCGCTGCCGACCTCGCGCTGCGAAATGTTGGCCATCTGGTCGCGGTGCAGGAACTCGATCGGGTCCTCGATCGTGATCACGTTCACGCGGCGGTGCTGGTTCACGTGGTTGATCATCGCGGCCAGCGCGGTCGACTTGCCCGAGCCGGTGATGCCGGTGACGAGCACCAGGCCGCGGGGCCGGGAGGCGATTTCCTCGAGCACCACCGGCAGGTGCAGCTCGCGGATGGTCTTCACCTCGTAGGGGATGGCCCGGAAGGCGAACGCCAGGGTGCCGCGCTGCTGGTAGATGTTTGTCCGGAAGCGCCCCACGCCGGGAACGCCGATGGCGAAGTCCGCCTCCTTCTTCTCGGCGAACTCCTTGACCTGGCGCGGCGTCATGATCTGCTCGGCGAGCGCCTTGAGGTCCTCCGGGCGCAGCGGCGGCACGTCGAGGCCCGAGAGGTCGCCGTTGACGCGCACCGTGGGCGGGCGGCCGACCTTGAGGAGCAGGTCCGACCCGTTCCGGCGGACCATCTCCGCGATGGCCTGCTTGAAGTTGAACGGGGCCGTCGCCGGTGCGTCAGCCATTGGGGTCCACCCGGAAGAGCACCTGGCCGAACTCGACCGGCTGCGTGTCTTCCACCAGGATTTCCCGGACCACGCCCGACACCTCGGCCTCGATTTCGTTCATGATCTTCATCGCCTCGATGATGCACACCGTCTGGCCGGCGGTGACACGGCCGCCCACCTTGACGTACGCCTCGGCGCCCGGCTCGGGCGCCTTGTAAAACGTCCCGACCATCGGCGACTTGATATCCTTGAGCGTGGCGGAGGCGGCCGGGGCGGCCGGGGGGGCGCCCCCACCCGCGGGAGCCGGCTGGGCGGCGGCCGGCGGGGGGGCCATCATCGGCGGCGGCGCCATCATCGGCATCGTCGGGAAGGCGGCGGGAGCGCCGTGGTGGGTGCGCGTGATGACCACGCCGGTGCCGAAGAAGCCCTTGACCTCGATGGCGCCCAGCTCCGGCGAGTCGCGCAGGAGCTCGGCGAGCTTCTTGACGTCCTTGAGCTCGATCGACTTGATGCCCGGCATCTTCTGGAGCAACTGGGCCAGCTGCTTCATTTCGTCGGCGTTCACGCGCGTTCCTCCTCCGGCGCGGGCCCCTGCCCGCGGTTAGACCAGCTCGACCAGCTCGGTCAGTCCGTCCGACAGCCCCCGCGGTCCGTCCGCGGCCAGGACGATATCGTCCTCCAGGCGCACCCCGCCCCAGCCGGGAAGATAGATGCCCGGCTCAATCGTGACCACCGCACCCACGGGCAGCGTGGCCTCGGCGGTGGCGCTCAGACGCGGCGCCTCGTGCACCTCCAACCCCAGGCCATGCCCGAGCGAATGCCCGAAGGCCTCGACGAACCCGCGGGCCGACAGCAGCTCCCGGGCGAGCGCGTCCGCCTCGCGGCCGCTCATGCCCGCCCGGATGTCCCGCCGGGCCCGGACCTGCGCCGCGCGCACCGCCTCGTACACCGTCCGCTGCCGCTCGTCGGCCCGCGCGCCCACCACCACGGTGCGCGTCAGGTCCGCGCAGTACCCGTCCACCTGGGCGCCAAAATCGATCAGCAACAGCTCGCCGGCGGCGATCTCGCGCGCGCTGGTATGGGCATGGGGGAGCGCGGCACGCGGTCCCGACGCGACGATGGTCTGGAACGGATGCCACTCGCTCCCACGGCGCCGCAGCGCCGCCTCGAGCCGGCTCCCCACCAGGAGTTCCGACTGACCGGCCCGCACGGTGGGCAGGACCTCGGCCAGGGCTTCGCTCGCCAGCGCAGCCGCCGAGGCGATCGCCTCGACTTCCACCGGCGCCTTCACGACCCGCAGCGCCTCCACCAGCTCGCCCACAGGGGCCGTGCGCCGGGCGCACTCCTTGAGCCGCCCGGCGTCGCGAACCGTGAGCGCGTGGGCCTCGAAGCCGATGGTCTGCCCCGGGCGGTCCGCGCAGGCGGCCTTCAGGCGGTCCCAGACACTCGCCGAGTCAATCTCGATGTCGGCGACGCCGCCCACCTCGTCCGGCGCCTGCGTGGCATACCGGAAGTCGGTGAAGAGGATCGCCTCGTCGGGGCGGAGCAACAGCAGCGCCGCGGAGCCCGTGAACCCGGTCAGGTACCGGATGTTCGGCAGGTGCGACACCAGCAGCGCCTCCAGCCCCTCCGCGGCCAGGAGCGCCCGCACGCCAGCCTGGCGCTCCAGCCGGAGGTCAGCCGCCACGCAGGCGCTCCACCAGCGCCCGCAACCCGACCGGGTAGCCCCGGGCGCCCAGCCCCGCGATGACGGCCACCGCGAGATCGGCGAGCACCGTGTGGCGCCGCTCCGGTTCCCGCCCGAAGATGTTCGAGAGATGGACTTCGACGAACGGCACGCGGACCGCGAGGAAGGCGTCGCGGAGCGCCAGGCTGGTGTGTCCGAACGCGGCGGGATTCACGAGCGCGCCGTCCACCCGCCCGCGCAGCCCCTGCACCGCGTCCACCAGCGCGCCCTCGTGGTTGGACTGGAACCACTCCAGCTCCACGTCGAGTGCGGCCGCCTCGGCGCGCACCATCGCCTCGATGTCCCCGAGCGTCTGCCGCCCGTAGAGGTCGGGCTCGCGGGCGCCAAGGAGATTGAGATTGGGGCCGTTCAGGACGGCGACCCGCATCAGCGCTTCAGGCTCTGCAGCCAGCTGTGGAACTGGTCGAGGTCGTCCTCGTCGTCGGCCGCGCGCGTGGCACGGACCGACCCGCCGGAGGGACGCGCGGTCGGGGTGGCGTCGCCCCCGCCCCCGAAGAAGTCGTCGAACGAGAATCCGCTGGAATTCTCGGTCTTGGAGCCCGCCGCCGCGGCCTCGGCCGGCGGAACCGGGGAGGGATCCTCCCCGAAGATGGCGCCCAGCGAGAGCCGGTCGATGGCGGGCCGGGTCGGCGCGCCGGAGGCGACGGCCTCGTCGCCGGCGGTATCGGGAAGGCCGGCGGTGGAGACGATTTCAGGCGCCGGCGGCGGCTCGGGCAGGTCGACCGGCGCGGGCCGGGCCTTGAGCATCCCGCCGAGGAACTCCGCCACCGCCCGGCCGCCGGTGACGGAGGCCGCGTAGGACGGCGCCGCATCGGCCGCGACCTGCGCGGCGAGCGCCGCCTCGAGCTCCTGGATGCGGTGGCGGAGCCGGTCGTTGTCGGGGTTGCGGTCGTACAGGATCCGGTAGACGCCGAGCGCCTCGCCCGGGTGTCCCTGGGCCGCGTACAACTCGGCCATGCTCTCGGTGACGACGAGTACGGGGGCCCCGGGTTCCGCCGCGTCCTCCTCTTCGTCGTCGGCTTCGTCGGCGGGGGCATCCTCGTCCACCGGCGCGATGCCCTCGATGGCCGCGTCGTAGCTGTCCTTCGCGTGGGCGTGGGTGTGACTCCCCTCCGCCGGCACGAACCCGCTCCCCTCCCCGACGTGCATGGCCCACTCGATCGGCGCTTCCTCCTCCACGGCGTCCACCTCGGCGGGCGTCGCGTCCGCGACCGGTGCCCGGAGTTCTTCCGCGATGACGGAAGCGGGGGGCGGTGGCTCCACGGGCGCGGGCTCAACGGGCGGCTCCTCGGCCGGAGCCGCGGCGGCCTCGCGGTCGAGGAAGCTCTCCGAGTCGTTCGCGACCTGGTACTCCGCCCCGGAGTGCGAGGTGAGGATGATCTCCTCTTCGCGTTCCAGCACGAACTCTTCGTAGGACGGCGGGCCGTCGGGCGCGCGGAACTCCGACGGCTCCAGCCCTTCGACCGGCGCAAACTCGCCGGCGGAGGGTTCACTGACGAGCGACTCCCCGAAGTCCGGCGGGCTGGCCGGCTCGGCCGACGTCGGCTCGACCCAGGGCGAAATGACCGCTTCGGCCGCCTCCACCGGGGGCTCCCAGAGTGCGGTCGGCTCCAGGAATTCCTCGGCCGCGGCGGCGGGGGCCGGCGGCGTATCGCCGGGAGGAGCGCCAAAGAACGGATCGGGCGCGCTGGCGGCGACCGGCGGCTCCGGTGCCGGAGCGGCGGCCGGCGGCGGCACGGTACCGGGCGCACCTGCGACGATCGGGGCGGCCTGAATGCGCGCCAGCTGGTCCCGCGCCTCGTCGTTGCTCCGATCGACGTCGAGCAGGTAGGTGAGGAACCGCACCGCCTCGTCATTCCGACCCTGGCGCTCCATGATGTCGGCCAGCGACTTCAGCGCGATCACGTTCTCGTTGTCGAGGTCGAGGACGCGCGAAAAGGCGGCCTCCGCGCTGTTGTCGTCGCCGAGGTCGAGATGGCACCGGCCAAGAATGACACTGCCGGGGATGTAATCGGGGTTCAACTCGAGCCCGACCCGGATGACCTCCAGGGCGCGCTCCACTTCATCGCTCTTTCGCAGGGCATCGGCAAACGGGGCGGCAAAACGCCGCGGGTTCTCCGCGAATTGACGTTCGAGTTTTTCAATCTCGCGAGAGTAGGCCATTCCGGTCCCTGGACTCGTAAGTTGTTGCGGGGATTGGCTTCAGAGTAAGGTGAAAAGGCGGCGCTGTCAACCGCCCCGGCCACTGGCCGACTTGAGATTGGCCGTTGCCCCGCTTAGACTTATGCCTCTTTTTCCACCTCGTCCGGAGCCGGGAACCCAGCGATGACGATGCAAGTCTTTCGGAACAGTGCAAAACCCCTCATCTACATCGTCACCGCCTCGTTTTTCGTGTGGCTGGTGCTCGACCTGAGCGGCCTGTCCGGCGGCACCGGCCTCCTCTCGCAGACCAGCGCGGGCAAGGTCGACGGCCAGACCATCGAAGCGCGTTACTACACCACCATGGTCCAGCAGGCGGTGGAGGAGCGCCAGCGCAATTCCCAGACGCCCATGACCCTGGACGACGTGATCCAGGTCCGGAACGAGGTCTGGCAGCAGATCGTCCAGTCCACCGTGCTCCAGCGGGAGTACAAGCGGCGCGGGCTCGTGGCGACGCCCGAGGAAATCGCCGACGCCATCAAGAACTTCCCCCCGCCGCAGCTGCAGTCGGCGCCCCAGTTCCAGACCGACAACCAGTTCGACCTCGGCAAGTACCAGCGCTGGCTCTCGTCGGGCGTCGGGCAGCAGTACATCCCGCTCCTCGAGGCGCAATACCGCGAGGAGATCATGCAGAGCAAGCTGCTCCGCGTGGTGACCGCCGATGTGTACCTGTCCGACCCGGCCCTCTGGCAGTCCTACCGCGACCAGAACGAGACCGCGAAGGTAGGGCTCACCGCCATCCTGCCTCGCCGCGCCATCCCCGACTCGGCCGTCGGGGTGACCGACGAGGAAATCCAGGCCTTCTACAAGGCGCACCCCGACCAGTTCACCCGGCCGGCCACCGCCTACATGAGCTTCGTGGCGCTGCCGCGCTTCACGAACGCCAGCGACACCGCCGCGGCCTACGACCATGCGCTCGCGGTGCGGAAGGAAATCGTCGACGGGGCCCCGTTCGCCGAGATCGCGGCGCGCGAGTCGTCGGACAGCCTCTCCGCGTCCAAGGGCGGCGACCTGGGCGAATTCACGAAGGGCTCGATGGTCGCAGCGTTCGACCAGGTGGCGTTCAGCATCCCGCTCAACACGATCTCCCAGCCGGTGCTGTCGGAGTTCGGATACCACATCATCGAGATCACCAGCCGGAAGAGCAACACCGCGACCGGCCGCCATATCCTCATCCCGATCGTGCTGGCGGGCGCCCACCGCGACCAGGTCGACGCCCAGGCCGACTCCCTCGAATCCCTGGGGGCGAGCCGGCTGGATCCGGCGGCGCTCGACACGGTGGCCCGCGCGCTCCAGCTGCCGCTTGTTCCGGCCACGCCGGTCCAGAAGGGCACCCAGCTGCAACTCGGTGCGGCCGTCATTCCGGACGCCGGCGCCTGGGCGTTCCAGGCCAAGGTCGGCGAGATCAGCCCGATCATCGAGACCTCGCTCGGGTACTACCTGTTCCGGCTCGACAGCATCGCCCCGGAGGGCGTGCCGCCGTTCGACGCGATCAGGGATGCCGTGACCATCGCCGCCATCCAAGAGCGCAAGACGGCCCTCGCCCAGGCCCTCGCGCAGGACTACCTGAAGCGCGTGAGGGAGGGGAGCACGATGGAGCAGGCGGCCACCGCGCTCAACCTGCCCTACCGCGAACTGGGCCCCTTCACGCGGATCCAGACCCCGGTGCCCAACCCGGTCCTGACCGGCGCCATCTTCAGCCTGCCCGTCGGCAAGGTGAGCGATGTCCTCGACACTGACGACGGCATCTACGTGGTCAAGGTGCTCGAACGGACGCCCGCGGACTCCGCGGCCTTCCTCAAGGGCCTCGACGCGTACCGCACCGACGCCATCCGTCGGGCCCGGCAGGACCGCGCGCGGAACTACCTCGAGGCGCTGCAGGCGCAGGCCAAGATCGTGGACCGGCGCGCGGGACTGTTCCCGACCTCCGCCCAGGCCGAGGCGTCGGCGACGTCGGCCCAGCTCGGGCAGGGTGGCAGCGTGCCGAGCGGTCGCAAGAACTAGCGACGCGCCGCCCAATGTGCGACGAGGGGCCGGACCGGGCGCTTGCCCGGTCCGGCCCCACGTGCGTTCCGCCGCCCGGCGGCGCCCGGGGCTACTGCGAGAGCCGCTTGGGCTCGCCGGACTGCCCGGGCGTCGTGCTGGAGGGCGGGGCGTCCATGGAACGGGGCAGCTGGGTGCGATCGTCGGGGGCGCTGTTGATGGCATCGCCCGCGTCGCTGATGCTGCGCTTGAACTCGCGGATCCCCTTGCCGATGGAGGAGCCGATCTCGGGCAGCCGCTTGGCGCCGAAGACCAGCAACACCACCAGCAGGATGATCATCAGTTCGGAGAAGCCGATATTGCCGAGCATACGGACCGCCTTTAGAAGAGGGACCGCGCGATGAAATAGGCCACGAGGACGCCCACAAGGCTGAGCAGCGTCACATCGAGCCCGATCGGCCCCAGCGTGAAGTTAACCACCAGCAGGTCCACCGACACAGGCCCGAGCGTCGGGTTGACGGCGGTGGTGAAGAAGTCCCGTGCGGCGCTCTCGGGCAGGAACCGCCGCAGCAGCGCCGTCAGGAAGCCGCCCGCCAGGAACCCGCTGGTCAGGACGCCGAGATAGAACCCGGGTCGACGCGGTCCACCGGCCATCAGCTCCTCCGATCCAGCACGTAGGGGATGCTCGCCCGCAGGGCGTCGCGAGCCGGGCTGGGGGCCAGGACGTCGAGCGCGGCCTCCGCCCCGGTCGAGAGGGCCAGGGCCCGCTCGCGCGCATAGTCCAGCCCGCCGGCGTCGGTCACCGCCTCGACCACCGCCGCGATCTGGGCGTCGGTCGGCGTCTCGGTCTCCATCAGCTCCGACACCTCGCGCCGCTGGTCGCGCGACAGCCTGGGCAGGGCGTAGATGAGCGGCAGGGTGACCTTGTGCTCGCGCAGGTCGGCGCCCACCGGCTTGCCGGTCACCGAGGCGTCGCCGGTGTAGTCCAGAAGGTCGTCCACGATCTGGAACGCCATCCCGAGGCGGAGCCCGAATTCGCGGAGCGCCTGCCGCTGCGCGGCGGGGGCGCGGATGGCGCCGGTTTCGCACGCCCCGGACAGGAGCGAGGCGGTCTTCGCCATGATCAGCAGGTCGTACTGCTCCTCGGAAAACGCCAGGCGGTCGTGGGCCAGCAGCTGCCGCATCTCCCCGACCGTCATCTCGTTCGTGACCCGCCCGAGGATCCGCAGGGGCTCCAGGTCGCCGAGGCGGACCAGCTCGATGACGGCGCGCGAGTAGAGGTAGTCGCCCATGATGACCGACACCTGGTGGCTGAACAGGGCGTTGATCGTGGGCATGCCCCGCCGCCGCACCGAGTGGTCGACCGAATCGTCGTGCACCAGGGTGGCGAGGTGGATCAGCTCGACCACCGCCCCCAGCGTGGGGGCTCGAGGATCGGGCGCGCCCGTGGCTTCGTCGGCCAAGAGGAGGAGCGTCGGGCGCAGCATCTTGCCCTGCATCTGGAGCAGGTGCGCGTTCACCTCGGCGATGAGGCCGAAGTCGGCCTCCACGATCCGCTGGAGCTCGTGCCGGACCAGCTCCAGCCGGGCGCGGACGGGCGCCTGGATATCCGCGAGCGTGGCCGGCGCTGCCTGCGTCACGGGGTCCGCCCCTGCGAGATGGCGCGGAGCCGGTCGGCCAGGTCCATGAAGTGGATGTCCACCGCCAGGGCCCGGCGATAGTAGGGCTGCGCTTCCGCGGCGCGTCCCTCGGCCTCGAGCGCGCGCCCCAGCCAGTAGAGCAGGCCGATCTTCTCGTCGTCCTGGCCGCTCAGGCCGTCCACCGCCCGGCGGAGGATCGCCTCCGCCACGGCGAACTGCCCCTTGTCGAAGAAGGAGGACCCCAGCGCTTCGGAGGTGCGGAGCCGCGCGTCGGGCGACCGGAGCGCCTTCTGGAACTCGGCGATGGCCTCGTCGAGCAGTCCCATCTCCTTGAAGGCGATGCCGAGGTCGTAGTGGGACTGGTAGTCGTCGGCGTCGAGGTTTTCGTCGAGCCCGCGCTTGAACTGCTTGAGCATTTCCGAGAAGTCGTGCTCCTCGTCGCCGGTGGGCTCCTCGTCGTGCACCCGCATCCGGGTGTCCTTCGTCTTCCCGCCGCCGTCGCCGTCGAGCAGCATGGCGCCCAGGTCCACGAACCCGGGGGAGACGGCGGCCGGCGGCGGTGTGGCCACGACGGGCGCGGGCGCCGGCGGGGGCGGCGGCGCGAGGGCATCGATCGCCGCGCGCGCGCGCGGGTTGTCCGGCTCGTTCTCCGCCACCCGTCCGTAGACCGCCAGTGCCTTCTCCACCGAACCGACGCGCACCAGGGCGTCGCCGAGCTCGAGGTACGCGTCAATCACGCGGCCCCGGTGCCCCCCGCGGTAGGCGAGTTCGACCATCTTCTGGAAGTAGCGGATGCCGGAGGGCTCGAGGCGCGCCAACTCCTGCGCCACGTCGTCGGCGCGGTCCCAGTCCTCGAGTTCCTCGAAGCGAGCAAGCGCGATGTCGAGCTCCTCGACGCCGCGGTCGTGCTGGCCCGTGGCCAGCAGCGCCTCGCCGAGGGCCCGATGGACCTCCGGATTGTCAGGATCGTCCAGCACCCGGTCTTCGAGGGCCGTGAGCCGCGCCTCGGCGGACTCCTCCTCCACCGGCGGGGCGGCGCCCGGCCGCGTCGGGTCGTCTCCCACGAGCTGAAGCGCAGGATCGTCGGCCGCCCAGACCGGCGGCGCGTCGGTCGAATACACCTCGGCCTCCGCCTCGGGGCCGACGGAGACCGTCATGTCGCCCAACAGGGGCTCCTCGACGATGCGGTCGGGAGAGGGCTCCTCGATGGAGGAGGTCGTCAGGTCGATGGTGAGGTCCGAGACCAGGCCGGTCACGTCGGACGCCTCGAGCGGCACCGTTCCCGTGTCGTCCGCGACGCCGGCCTCGAACCCCGCAACCGGAGGCGGCGCGTCGGCGACATCGAGCCGGGTCTGGTCCACGACCAGGTCCGGGTCGGCGGGCAGGAGCTCGAGATCGTCGAGGTTCGCGCCGTTGACCCGCTCGAGCCCCTCCAGCGGCATCACCTCGAAGGCGCCGACCGCCTCGTCGAGATCCGCCTGCATCATGTCCGTAACGGACACGGTGACGTCGACAGTCGGGGTTTCAACCGGCTCGTCCACCACGGGGGTGGGGCGGCTCGGCGTGCCGAGGCCGGGTGGCTGCGCGCCGAACGGGGTGTCCAGGCCGATGTCGAGGAAGACGAGATCACCCTTGCGACGCGGCTCCTCGACGGGGGCCGGCGCCTTCGCCTCGAGCTCGTTCAGCCGTTCCCGCGTCCGCTGGGCCCCGGCCCGGTCGCCCCGCCCCTCCAGTTCGGTCGCCAGCTTCTCCAGTTGCTCGCGCGCCTCGGCCCCGCGAGACGCCACGCGGAGCAGCTCCGCGAGCATGACGCGGATTTCCTCGCTGCTGGCGTACTGGTCGGCGAACTCCATCACGTCGCGGAATGCCGTGTCCCGCAGGTTGTCGCGGTTCATCCGATCGAGATACTCGATCAGGTTCTTCTTGGTCTCGCCGGCCATGTTCTTCCGGGCGTGCAGGCGGGCGAGCTGGATGTAGGTGCGGGTACGGTGGGGGTCGTAGCGGAGAATCTTGCCGCAGACGGCAATCGCGTTGTTCGAGAAACCCTGCTCGCTGTACAGGTCGACGGCCCGCTCGTAGGAGCGGACGGCGGCGGGGATGTCGCCGACCTTGAGGTGCAGGTCGCCCACCTTGTTGTAGAGCGCAAGGTCGGGCGCGGCCTCCTCGCCCGACTCGAACGCCTCAAGGACTCGCTGGTAGACCTCGATGGCCTTCCGCCATTCCTCTTTCTGCTCGTGCTTCCTGGCGGTGTCTTTGAGCTTTTCGAGGTTCATTCGGGCTCGGCCAGCGCAGGAGGAAAACGGCGACAGGACTTGGACTTATGGTCCAAGGGTTTTGGAAAGATATGGACCCCGGAGGGGGGGAGCAAGCTAGCCGATGGTGGCGGGGTCGAACACTCCCTCGCGGATGGCCCGGGCAAGGCGTTCCAGGTCGGGAGCCGGCGGCCGATCCTCGGCCAGGGGCGGCACACCGGGCCTGAGGTCCCGAAGGCGCTCGTGCAGCCGCCGTATGCCGCGGCCCGGGGTGAGCGGCAGGAGGAGCTCAAGGCCCTGTCCGGCGCACAGGAGCTCGGTCGCCACGACGTGCACCGCGTTGTCGAGGATGCGGCGCGCCTTGAAGGCGGCGCCCATCCCCATCGGCACGAAGTCCTCCTGGTTGGCATCGGTGGGAATGGATCCCACGCTGGCGGGATGGGCCAGGGTCCGCGATTCCGCCACCAGTGCGGCCGCCGTGATCTGGACCATCATGTAGCCCGACGACAGCCCCGGATCCGCGGTGAGGAACGCCGGCAGCCCTTGCGAGAGGTCGGGGTTGACCAGGCGCTCGACCCGCCGCTCGGAAATGGCCTGCAGCGTGGTGAGGGCCACGGCGAGGAAGTCGAGGGCCTGCGCGACCGGCTGCCCGTGGAAATTGCCTCCCGACAGCACGTCGCCGTTGTCGAAGACCAGTGGGTTGTCGGTCGAGGCGTTGAGCTCGATCGCAGCGGTGTTCGCCGCGAAGGCGATCGCGTCCCAGACCGCCCCCAGCACCTGGGGCGTGCACCGGAGGCTGTAGGCGTCCTGCACGCGCGGATCATCGTGGCGGTGAGATTCGCGGATGGCGCTGCCGTCGAGCAGGGAGCGCATGAGGCGCGCGGTCTCGATCTGGCCGGCGTGGGGGCGGGCGGCGTGGATGCGCTCGTCGAGCGGCGTGGGCGTGCCGCGCAGCGCCTCCAGGCTCATGGCGGCCGCGGCCACGGCGCTCCGCCAGAGCACCTCGGCGTCGTGCACCAGGAGCGCGAGGATCGCGGTCTGGGCCTGGGTGCCGTTGATGAAGGCGAGGCCCTCCTTCGGCGCAAACCGGTAGGGCGTGAGCCCGGCGGCCGCCAGCGCGGGCCCGGCCGGTGTGCGACGCCCCTCCACGAGCACCTCGCCCTCGCCCATGAGCACGAGGGCCACATGGCTCAATGGGGCCAGGTCGCCGCTGGCGCCCACGCTTCCCTGCTCCGGCACGACCGGCACCAGCCCCGCGTTCAGAACGCCAAGCAGCGACTCCACCAGCGCCGGGCGCACGCCGCTCGTGGGCCGGAGCAGCACGTTGGCCCGGAGCAGCATCAGGCCCCGCACGATTTCGGGGGGCAACGGCGCGCCGACGCCTGCGGCGTGGCTGCGCACCAGGTTCACCTGCAGGCGGTCGAGGTCGGACGGCGCGATCCGTACGTTGGCCAGCTTCCCGAAGCCGGTGTTGATGCCGTAGATGGTCTGGCCCGAGGCCAGCGCGCGCTCGACGCGGGCGCGGCTCGCGTCGAGGGCGGCGAATGCGGCGGGCCGAACGCCAACGCGGCACGCAGGGTTGCGTGCCGCGCGGACTACGTCGGCGATGCTGAGCGAGTGGCCGTCAAGCAGCAGGGAGTCGGTGGGCATCAGCCGAAATTGCCCGCACGCCCCTGCCGGCACAAGGCCGGACTACTTCCGCACGGTGATCCCCGCGGGACGGGCCGTGCGCACCCCTCCACCCACGATGAGCTCGGGATTGCCTGGATCGGTCTGGTACGCCCAGTCCATGATCAGGAAATCCTGCCCGACGTGGGTCACCCGCAGCGACCCATACCGGGCGAAGGCGTCGCCGCCGCTCATCTCGAAGACGTACCCCCAGCCGACCCGGGCGTCGATCGGCGCGGGGCTGTAGAACTGGTTCGGCGCCCAGTCGATGTCGGTCAGGTCGCCGACCGGCGCGGTGCCGTAGAACTCGACGCCCGTGCCGGCGCGCACCGGGCGGAGCCGAAGGCCACCCACCCCATTCCGCTCGACCACGAAGTCGATGTCGGGGGCGTTGCCCGGCCCGACCAGGCCGAGTTCGTTAGCCGAGACCTGCATGTTGCCGTTGAGGTCCTTCCAGAAGCGGAAGCCGCTCTGGGCCAGCGAAAACTCGGCGGCATAGAGGACGACGTTGCGTGCGTCGGGGCGCGGAGTGTCGGCGCGGATCGGCGACCAGAGGCTTTCGTAGCCCTCGACGCTCACCGCCGTGACGGCGAAGCAGCGGGGCTGTCCGTTCGGCAGCGCGCCGGCCACGAATTCCGGGGCGACGGTGGTCCCCTCGAGGAACCAGTCGACGTCGCAGAGGTCCTGGTCGAGGTCGTAGGCGGCGCTGTAGATGCGATAGTCCGAGAACCGGGCCGGCGCGGCCGCGGCGGCGTTGTCGGTCCAGGCCAGCGCGATGGCGCCGTCGAGGCTGACGCTCAGCAGCGACGCCGGCGCGGGCAGCGTCAGCCGCTCGTCGATCGTGATCGTCGGGCTGGGCGCGCTTTCATAGCCGTTCAGGTCTTCGGCGGTGACATAGTACTGCAGGTCGGGCGGCCCATTGTCGTGGAAGGTGTTCGACGTGGTCGACCCGCGGAGCCCGAAGGCGTCGGCGGTCGACCCGCGGGAGTACACGTGCCAGACGGCGAGGTTGGGATTGCCGTCATCGGGCCAGTCCAGCAGGAGCCCGGACGGCGCGGTGCCGGTGCCGATCGGCTCGACGGTGTAGTACAGCGCGGCCGGCGGCAGGATGCCATCCGGAGGGCCGCCGACGGTGTTGTAGGTGTCGCAGGCGGCGAGCGTCAGCACGGCTGCGGCGGCCCAGGTCAAGCGCATCGGGATTCCTCGAAATGGGGACGCCCCGAGAAACGCACGGTCCATGCCATCAGGTATCATAGTGTAACGCATTATATCGCAATGGTTTAACGTTTTCCTGCCGCTTGGAAGCGTCCGCTGGGGGGGACGCTGTCGGGCGACCTACTGGTTGTAGTCCAGCTTCATCGCGGGAAGGTCGGTCAGCGCAATCGAGAAATAGAGCGACACGTTGCCGTTCGGATTGCGCACGAAGTTGAACGCCGCGCGCCATTCGTGGAGCTCGCGCTCCAGACGGATGATCTGAGACTCGAAGGTGCCGTCGGTGACGTTGTATTGGGTGGACCACGACACCCCCCACAGCGGAGTCGGAGAGAACGTGGTGCTGAACCCGATGTTCGACTGGTCGGGGCCCGAATTCTGGTCCTTCACCAGGGTGTAGCTCACATTCGCCCGGAAGGCGCGCCCGAGCGGCGTACTGCTGGGGCTGTATCCGTAGATGGCCTCGGGGCCCGGGCGGACCGGACGATAGGTGTCGGCCACATACCCCTGGAGCTCCTCCTGCGGGACGGTACTGGCGCCACTGGCCGACATGCCGAAGAGCCGGAGGATCGGCGAGAACGTGGCGGCCGACATCGCGAAGCTCAGGTTGACCTGTTGCAGTGCGAAGTCGAACGAGGTGCCCTGGTACCCCACGGGGCCGTCCCAGAGCCCGTGGGTGATCGCCAGGTTGAACCCCGGCAGCAGGTCGCTCTGGAACGAGTTGGTGAGGGTGGACGTGACCCAGCCGGTGCGCCCCGGTTGCTTCGCCTGCTCGAAGTCGTACGACACGGGGCTCGTCACGATGCTCAGCACCCGGACCTTCTTGCCGGGATCGACGACCGACGTGTCGGCCTGGGGGTTCGCCCGCTTCCCCTCGATGTTTTGCCCGAGCCCGATCGAGAGCCGCTCGACCCGCGGGCTGGTGAGGCCGTACGGACCGATGAGGAGCGACGTGGCGGCCGCGAAATCTGCCGGGATGTCGGCCGACGGCGCCACGGAGTAGGCGATGACCGGCGAGAAGCTGTGCCGGATCCTCTGCATCCCGGCAAAGCCGGGATAGAACCCGAAGAACGTCGGGCTGGACGTCAGGTTGACCGTGAATCGCTTGGCCTGCGCCACGTAGGCCCCGTCGGTGCGCTGGTTCCGGATCAGGAACGGCTCACCCGCCACCACGTTCGTGACACCGACCGAGGGCTGCAGCTTCCAGGACCCGCGGAACAGCAGCGGGAGGTTGATGCCGGTGTCCCAGTCCAGGCCGGTCTCGTACCGCCCATCGTACGTGGTGGCCACCAGGACGGAATCGCCGGGATTGCCGGGATCGGGCACCCAGGTGGAATCCGCGAAGAGGACGTCGTCCTTGAAGTCGGTCACCCGGATGGCGTTCCGCCAGTTGAAGCTCCAGAACCGGAACGGCGTCTCGAGGTTGAAGGTCGTCGAGCGCGAGTCCGAGGTCACCGACAGGGTGTCCACCCCGCCGCCGGGCAGGGCGACGATCCGGTCCGCGAGCGGCACGTTGCTGCCCCACTCCGTCGTGAACGAGAGCCCGGGCGTCCAGGTCACGTTTTCCCCGATGTCCACCGGCTTGGGGCTGAGCGTCACCGCGGGGAGCTGGATGGTGGCGCTGTTATCCGAGAGGTTCTGCCGGAGGTTGCCGCCGAGGGTCAGCGTGCCCCAGGTGTAGCGATGGGTGTAGTTGAGGGCGCTTGTGATCTGCTGCGTGGTGATCAGCGGATCGACCGCGTTCTGGGTGACCACACTGCTGTTGGTCACATAGTTCAGTGACAGGTTGAGCGAGGTGTTCAGGGAGAAGATCTGGTGGTGGTCCCAGAGCACCCCGGTGGAGCGGCCGCCCCCCGAGGCCCACTGCCGGCTGAGCCCGATGGAGCCGGTCGTGAACCGGTCCAGCCACCGATACTGCCCGTAGAGGCCGAGGGTGGTGTAGCGCTGGTCGAGCCAGTCGAAGCGCGCGGTGAGGTCGAAGTAGTCGCTCGCGGCCCAGTAGTAGCCGATGTTGGAGATCTGGCGCTTGAAGGACGGCGTCGGCCGCACCACGTCGCTGATGCCGATGCGCGGGATGAGGATGCCCGAATGCCGGTCCGGCCGGCCGTCCTGGAAGACGAACGGCAGCCAGAGCACCGGGACGTCGCGCACGTAGAGGACGGTCGGCCGGGCTACCATCACCTGGCCGTGAATCCACTTCACCTCCCCAGCGGAGAAGTGGTAGTGCGGATCGGGCAGGTCGCAGCTGGTGATTTCACTGGAGTGGGCGTAGATCCGCCGGGAGCTCGAGTCCTCGGCGATGCTGCCGCGGAGGAACCACTCGGTGCCTCCCTGGTCAAAACTCGTCAGGGCGCCGGTGACGACGCCCCGCTTGTCCGTGGTGTAATACCGGATGTCCTGCCCCACCAGCACGTTGCCCTCGCTGAACAACATGGGCGAGCCGCGCGCCTCCAGCATGCCTCCCGCATCGAGGTAATCGATTTCCTGCGCCTCCAGGGTCGAACCCTCCCGTTCGGTGCGGGCATCGCCGACCAGGAGGATTCGCTTCTGCTCCGCGAACAGGGTCACCGAATCGGCCCGATACCGAGTGACCGTGAATCCCGGTCGCTGCAACAGCAGCCGCATTGTCGAATCGGGTTCGGGAAACGAAAAGACCGGGGCAGTCGGGAGCCCGAGGCGCCGGGCGGTAGCCGAATCGATGGCCTCGCCGCTCTGGACCCGCGCCCGGGCCGCCGAGTCGGTGAGCGTCGGTGCCCCCGCCACCGAATCCCGGAGTTGTTTCGGCGTCTTCGGGCGCACGGTGGGCACCTGGGCCTCGGCCGGCGCGCCCCAGAAGACCAGGGCGACGACCAGGGCCGCAGCCGCGCGCCGAAGCCGGCGGCGATGCATCAGGACCGCCCCGGCGAACCCCACCTCGTACAGGATGAGGATCGGGATGGTCATCATGAACATCGAGAGCACGTCCGCCCCCGGACTCAGCAGCGCGCCCGCGCCAAAAGCGAGCACGACCTCGAAGCGCCGGAATCGGTTGAGCGCCGCCGGCGTGACCAGCCCGAACCCCGCCAGGATGGTGATGACCAGGGGAATTTCGAACGAGAGGCCCAGGCCGATGAGGATCTGGAGTACGAAGCTGAAGTACGCGTCGTAGGTGATCATCGGCTGCAGCGCCGTGCTCTGGAAGCTGAAGAGCACTCGGAGCGCCGGCGGCACCACGTAGACGTAGCCGATGACAGCGCCGATGATGAACAGCAGGGTGCCGACCAGCAGCGCTGGCACGAAGGCGCGCCTCTCCTTCTCGTAGAGCGCCGGGGACAGGAACCCCCAGAGCTGGTAGAGCAGGAACGGGGAGGCGAGCAACAACCCGACGAGGAGGGAGAGTTTCAGCACGATCATCACCGGCTCGGTCGGGCTGAGGACGGTGAGCCGGCCGTCGGGCAGGTACGGCGCGATGGGCGCCTTGATGAGGGTGACGATTTCGAACCGCTGGACGACCCAGAATCCGGCGGCGAACCCGGCGATGACGGCCGCCAGCCCCTTCAGGATCCGCGAGCGCAGTTCCTCGAGGTGATCGAGGAAGGGCATCTCGCCGTGGGAGGCGGCCATCGGTCCGGTCGGCGTCGGGCTACTGCCCGAGCGCCTTCAGGCGGTCGCGGGCGAGCGCGGCCTCGTTGGACGTCGGATACTTCGCGATCAGCCGCTGGTAGTACCCGCGCGCCGCCGCGGTGTCCCGGGCAGTCTCGGCCATGGCGCCCAGCCGGTACAACGCGCTCGCGGAGCGCGGCGACGCCGGGTATCGATCGGCCACCTGGGCGTAGTAGGCCGCCGCCGAGTCGGGCGACTCGGTGGAAAAACTCTCGCCGATGAAATACAGCGCGTCGGGTGCCTCGGCCGCCGTCGGGTACTGCTGGAGGAACTGCCGGAATCCGGCCCGCGCGGTCGCGTTGCTGCCCCGCCGAAGCTGCTGCAACGAGGCCTCGTACATCTGGACCGCGGTGGGATTCCCGGCCCCGGCCGCGGCCTCGGGGGTGCCCGGCAGTTGCTGGCCGCGGGCGTCGAGCTCACCGCGGAGCTCGCTCAGCCGCCGGGTGCTCTGCCCGGTCAGCTCCTGGACCTGCAGCAGCTGCTTCTGCACGTCGTAGAGCTGCCCCAGCGTTTCGCCCCGGAAGGCCTGCAACCCCGCTTCGATGGCCGCCAGCGAGTCGTTGGCCTGCTGCTGCATGGCGATGACCTGCGACAACTGGGCGGCGCGGAGGGAATCGCGCCGCTCCTGGTCGTCCTGCATGGTGGTGAGCTGTTCCTCGAGCCGGCGCACATCGCTCCGGAGGGCACAGCCCCCCAGGGCGACGGTCGCCAGGACGAGTCCCAGGGTGGGGCGACGGATCACTTCGGCGCCACCAGGTTGTTGCCGCCGGCCGTCGGCGTGAACTGGTCGTTCCGGTTCTCGGCCCACGCGGCCTCGTTGTCCGCCGGATTGACCGGGCGCTCCTCGCCGTACGACACGATGCTCATTTGCGACGCCGCGACGCCCTTGTTGGCCAGGTAACGCTGTGCCGCGGCCGCGCGACGATTGCCAAGCGCCAGGTTGTACTCCACCGAGCCGCGATTGTCGCAGTTGCCGGCGATCAGGATCTTGAGCCCGGGGTTGGCCATCAGGATGGCCGCCTTCCGGTCGAGACCGGCCTGGTCTTCCGGCTTGATGTCGGCCTTGTCGTAGTCGAAGTGGATGTTCGCGGTCAGCTCGGCCGTGAGCTGGCTTTGGAGCTGGGCGGCGGCGCGGGCGGCGGCTTCCGCGGCCGCGCGGGCGCGCGCCTCGGCGGCGTTGATGGAATCCTGGCGCATCCGGGCCTTGATCGCGGTGCTGTCGACGGTCGGCGCGGGAGCGGGGGCGGGCGCCGGGGCCTCCGGGGGCTTCTTGCCGCCGCACGCGGCAGCCGCCACGAGGGCGAAGAGCATCAGGGAGCGGGACTTCATGGGGACTACTCCGGTCAGGGGGTGAGTTCCTAGGGTGCGGCCCCGCCGAGGCGGCGGGACCAGTGAGGGAGGCGGACGTCGCCCGAGAGGGCGAGCTGCCGGATCCGTCCGGTCTCGGTATCGATGATCCACACCTGCCGCCGGCCGCTGCGGTCGGACACGAAGGCCAGGTGCCGGCCGTCGGGCGCCCAGGTCGGATCGGAGTTGCGTCCGCTGGACGTCAACTGCTTGATGCGCCGGCTGCCGACGTCGAGGATGAACACCTGCGGCGC
This sequence comes from uncultured Gemmatimonadaceae bacterium, assembly GCA_964571795.1. Lineage (GTDB taxonomy): Bacteria > Gemmatimonadota > Gemmatimonadetes > Gemmatimonadales > GWC2-71-9 > SPDF01. Next base: position 26,933 of record CAZNDK010000026.1, read on the forward strand.
GCGGTCGATGTCGCGGTGAAACGCGACCGATGCGCCGTCCGGCGACCACTCCGGCGCGTTCGAGGAGCCGGTCGCGCCGTAATCGTAGGGCGCCAGCAGTTCCTGGTCGGTGCCGTCGGAGGACATGACGTAGATCTGCGGCGACCCCGCACGCGTGGAGACGAAGGCGATCCGCCGCCCGTCCGGCGCGTACGTGGGCGAAAGGTTATCTGCGAAGCGCCCCACGGTCAACCGGCGGAGACAACACTGGTCGGCCACGTTGACCGCATAGAGGTCGGTCCCGCCCTGCTGGTCGGTCCGGGCGAACGCCAGGGTGCCGCCGTCCGGGGAATACGCGGGGGTGAAGTTCAACTGGGACTCCGTCCCGGTCACCGTGCGCGCCGCGCCCGTGGCCAGCCGCTCGACGACGATGGGGCCCGTCCCGTCGAGGAACTTCGTGTAGGCGATCGACTGCCCGTCCGGAGCCCACGTCGGCGAAAGCACCGTTTCAGAGGCCGGTGTGACGGGGGTCACATCCGCACCATCGCTGTCCACCCGGTAGGCCCGCTTGCCGAGCAGCACGAGCATCCGGGTGGCGGCCACTCCAGGCGTGCCGGTCACCCACCGGACCAGCTCGTCCGACACCTGGTGGACCGCCATGCGGAATTCGGGCGCGGCCAGCGCCGGGACCACGAACGCCTGCTGCTGACGCACCGTCCCTGCGCCGATCGCATGCAACCGCACGTTCAGCCGCGCGCCGTCCGCCCGCAACTCGACGCCGTACTCGGCGCCCAGCGTCCGGTAGAGGTCGTAGTTGATTGCGCTCGCGCCACCGCCCCCTTCGCCCGGCGCCAGCACGAGCACCTCGAATCGGTCGCTGTAATCGAGATCGCGCTGGATGATGGCCCGCACCGAGTCGAGTCCCGGGCCGGGCAACACCACGAGGCGGGGACGCGTGCCCGCCGTGTAGGTGATGCCGACGCGCACGCCGCGGTCGACGGGATCCTGCGCCGCGAGGGGAGCGGCGGCCAAGGCCAGCAGGCCCAGCGAGACCAGGACCCTCACGAGCCCGCCCTCGGCGTGAAGAAGAAGCTCACCGGCAGGACGTCCGCCTCGTAGCCATCCGGCAGGGGGCCGAAGGCCCGCGCGTTGCCCGCGGCCTCGATGGCGCCCTGCGCGCTGAGGTCGAAGCTGAAGTTGCCGGAGGGGGTGACGAACCGGATGTCTCGCACGCTGCCGTCCCGCATGATGAAGAAGCTGACCTCGGCCCGCAGGCTCTGGTTCCCGCCGGGACGATCCCAGCGGCGATAGACCTGGGCGACGATGTTCCGGAGATACTCCGGATAGGCGAATTGCAGCCCGGGTGTCTTGATGTTTACCGCGTCAGTGCCGGTGCTCGGTGTTTCGCCCGGCGCCGGCGCCACCTGCGACTGCGAGCGCGGCGCCGGCTCCCGCTTCACCGGATCGGGCGCCGACTTGGGCCCGGTCGGCTTCGGCCTGGGCGGAGTCTTCGTGGGCACCGGGACCGCGCTGGTCTTCGACGGCTTCGGTGCCGGCGGGCCGGGATCGGGCTGTTCCGCCGGGCGGGAGACCGCCTCGGGAGCGGGCCGGGAGGTCGGCGATGGTAGCGGCGCCGCCACCAGTTCCACCGCGTAGACCGGGGCCATGGGCGCCGGCGTCTTGACCCCGGCAACGACGAGCACCAGCAGCGACGCGTGGATGAGCGCGGTGCCGGCCGCTCCCACCACCACGTCGGGCGCCCGACGCCGTGCCGCGATCGGCCGGCTCACCGCGCCTGCTCCTCCTCCTCGGCCACCAGCCCGACGTCCTTGATTCCCGAGTTGCGGATGACGGCGAGGACACGGACCACCTCGCCGTACGGGACGCGTTGGTCGGCGCGGAGGTACACGCCGGACGGCTTCCGGCTCTCCACCAGCGCCCGGAAGGTGACGCGGAAGTCGTTGTAACTGACGCGGGTCTGGTCGATGAAGATCCGGCCCTGGCGGTCCACCGAGACCACCATGCCCTCGCTCGAGGGCAGCGGGCGCGCCTCGGCCCGCGGCAGCTGCACGTCCACGCCGCCGGTCATCATCGGCGCCGCGATCATGAAGATGATCAGCAGCACGAAGGCGACGTCCACCAGCGAGGTGACGTTGATGTCCGCGCTGGGACTCAGGTCACCATCGTCGCCGCCGCCGAGACTCCCGAGCCGGGCCATCTAGATCAGGCCCTCGCGCGCCATGCTGCCGATGAGCTCGTTGGCGAAGCCCTCGAGCTCCCCGGCGAACACGCGCACCCGGTGGACGTAGTAGTTGTAGGCCATCATGGCGGGAATGGCGGTCGCCAGGCCAGCGACGGTGGTGATGAGCGCCTCGGCAACGCCCGGGGCGACGGCCGCGATGTTCCCCGAGCCCTTGGCGGCGATGCCGATAAAGGCGTCCATGATGCCCAGCACGGTGCCGAGGAGGCCCAGCAGCGGCCCGACGGCGCCGACGGTGGCCAGCCAGGGGACAAGATGCGTGGCAATCTCGCGCTCGGCGGAGACCTCCTTGCCGAGCACCATCTTGAGGGCCTCGAGCTGTGTCATGCTCAAGGAGGTCCGGACGGCGCTGGGGTCTTCACGCAGCACGCCGGGACGCAGCTCGTTGTAGAAGTTCATTCCCTCGCGGAAGAGCCGGTTGTACGGCGAGGGCGGCTGCTTCATCAGGATGGTGTAGGCCTCCTGCAGCCGCGTGGTGCGCTCGAGTTCCGTGAAGAAGCGGTCGGCCTGACGCCGGATGCGGCGGAACTGCCACCACTTGAGCCCGATGATGAACCAGGAGACGAGGGAGAAGAGGAGTGTGATGGCGAGCACCAGCTTCGTCTCGCCGCTGGCCTGTTGCAGGAGCTCGAGCGACGAGCGCGGGACCGCGCCACCGACCTGCAGGAGCATTACCCCTCCGTTCGGAACCAGTTCATGAGCATGGCGAGGCCGTCGTCGAACGACACTTCGGGCCGCCAGCCGAGCTCGTCGGCGGCCTTCTGCACGTTGAGCGCGCTGCGGAGGATTTCGCCGGGACGGGCGGCTTCCATCCGGAGGTCCGGCGTGCGACCGACGACGCGGCCGACGGCCTCGGCCAGCTCGAGCACGCTGCGCTCGGTGCCGGTGGCGATGTTGAAGGCCCGGGTGTCGTGGTCGTCCCCGCTGCGGAGCGGGGCGTCGCTGGCCAGGACGTTCGCGCGGGCGACATCCCGCACGGAAACATAATCACGCGTCTGGGTTCCGTCGCCAAAGACGGAGAGCGGCTGCCCCGCCAGGAGCCGAGACACGAAGATCGACACCACCCCCGCCTCGGACTTGGGGTCCTGCCGCGGGCCGCAGACGTTCGCGTACCGGAGTGCCACGCCCTCGAAGCCGTGGAGGGCGCCCAGCGCCCGCAGGTAATGCTCCCCCGCCAGCTTGCTCACCCCGTAGGGCGAGACCGGCCGCTTGGGCGCCGACTCGGGCGTCGGGATGACATCGGGGTCGCCGTACACGACGCCGCCGCTGCTGGCGAAGACCACGCGCCGCACGCCCCCGCGGCCCGCCCCGTCGAGGATGTTCACGAACCCGGCGATGTTGATGTCGGCGTCGGCGGAGGGCTTGTCGACCGAGAAGCGGACGTCGATCTGCGCGGCGTGGTGGTTCACCACCTCGAAGCCGCCGGTGGCCACGGTGGCCCGCGCCAGGTCGGAGCGGATGTCGGCGGTGATGAGGGGCACTCCCTTGGGGACCTGCGACGCCTTGCCCCGCGAGAGGTCGTCGAGGACGGTCACGTCCCAGCCGGCGGCCAGGTACGCCTCAGCAATGTGGGAGCCGATGAAACCGGCGCCGCCGGTCACGAGCACGCGTCGAGCCATGTCCTGCCTCAGGGGTGAGGGTAAAACGGAGCACGCGGGGCCGACCCGGTCTGGGTGGGTGGCCCCGCGTGCTCGGGGTACGGTAACGGCACCAGGTTCAGTTCGGCAGCTTGGCGACCTGCCGCGCGTGCGTTCCGGGCACGATGCGACCGGACATCAGCCGGACGATCAGCGCGGACGACGTGTGCTCGCCCACCCGGACCACCTGGAGACGGGCCAGCGGCTCCGCCACCGTGGACGCAGCGTCGTAGCGCTGCGTCGGCGTGCTCCAGAGCTCGAAGACGTCGCCCGGGGCCACGCCATCGGCCCGGCCCTTGTCCAGGAACAGGATGGTCTGCTGCTCCGTGAGGACGTCGTCATTGCGCGCCTGGATGACCTCGGCCTCAATGCCGTCGGACACCGGGACCGCGCGCGCGCTCCCGCCGGGCACGAACCGCTCGAGCGGCAGGGATACCTGCCCGATCCGGATCTGCTTGTACTGCGCCAGGACGACGGCGGTGGCCTGCTTCGGGCTCACTTCCACGACCTGCGCCACCCCGGTGGGGACGACCATGTTGCCGTAGCCCGCGTAGCTGGTGACCTGCTGCGCGATGAGCAGCGAGTCGCCCACCTGGTACGCCGCGCCCTTCGGCGGCGTGATGCCGATGCGGTGGAATTGCTGGGCCGTCGTGGGCGACTGGACGGTGGGGATGTCCGGCGGCGTCACGTTGCCGAGCACCTCGCCGAACGGCAGCTTCTGGTTTTCGGTCAGGAAACCGGCGGAATAGAACTCGCCGGCCCGGAGCGGGCGGTACGACTTCTCGGCGTACGCCACCAGCATCTGCTCGGAACGCATCTGCTCGTTGCTCTTGCCGAAGAGCAGGGTCGGGTCGCCGGGGATCGGGCCGGGGCCGCGCGCGCCGCCGCCGGGGCCCTGCGCGGGCGCCTCGGCGAAGACTTCGGGCTCCACCGCCGCCGGCGGGGCGGCCTCGGGCGCCGGTGCCACCGCCACGGCGCCAGGCGCAGGTTCTGCGGCGGCCGGAGGGGCAACTGCCACGGGAGCCGGAACCACCGGTTCCGCGGCGGGGATGACCCCGGCGCCGGTGCCGGAGAGCTGCAGCACCTCGCCCGGGTAGATCCAGTGCGGATCCTCGATGACCGAGGTGTTCATCTTGTAGATCTGGGGCCAGGTGAGCGGGTCGCCAAAGTACGTCTTGGCGAGATCCCACAGGGTGTCGCCCTTCTTGACCGTATGGGTCTCCGGCACGGTAGCGCCCTGGGCCAAGGCGATGACCGGCGCGCCGGCGACCAGGCCGGCAGCCAGGAACAGAGCCCTCGCGAAGAACTGCCCGGTCGACGCATTACGCATAGCCATGGGTGTCCTTGTGGTGTTGAGGCGCTTCGGTTTCCGGAAAGGGTTGCGGTGATTTGCAACGGACCGCCGGCGGTCGGCCGCCCCGCTTCCCCAACAATGTAACATGTTGTGGGATAAAAGCTAAGAGGTCCGGACCTGCTCCACTTCCTGAGCGGCGGAATTGACTGCCCCCACGAAAAAGCAAGAGCTGTGCCCTCCCCCCTTAATGCCAAGCCGGCGGCAGGGAAATTCCCCGCCGCCGGCTGACCCATGGGAGGCCCCTGCGGGCTAGAAGGGGAGGTCGTCGTCCTCGCCGTCGAGCGCCTCGGGGAAGTCGTCGAACGACTCGTCCTTCTTGGGCGCCGGTGCAGCCGCCCCGACCTTCGGCGGCGCGCTGAACGACTCGTCGGACCCGCCGCTCCGGCCGCCGAGGAGGATCAGCTCGCGGCCGTTGATCTCGGTGGTGTAGCGGGTCTGGCCCTCGCGGTCCTGCCAGCTGCGGTACTCGATGGAGCCCTCGACGTAGACCTTGTCGCCCTTCTTGCAGTACTTCTCGGCGATGTCGGCCAACTTGCTGAAGTTGGTGTTCCACAGGATGACGCGGTGCCACTCGGTCTTTTCCTGCTTGTCGCCGCCCTTGCCGGTCCACTGACGGCTGGTGGCGACGGAGAGGGTGGCCACGCGGGAGCCGTTCGTGGTGCTCCGCACCTCCGGATCCTGCCCCAGATTGCCGATCAGCTGGACCTTGTTCAGACTCCGACTCACGATGACCTCCCACGCATCAACAGGGTTCGGGACCGCGGACAGCCACACGCTACCGCGTCCCACGGTGCAAATCTACATCAATGTCCCGCCGTCACCATCATTCGGACGCCCCGGCTCGAGCAGGAGGCGGAGGACGAGGGCGTCCTCGTCGGGGCGGCGGTAGTAGCCCCGGCGGCGGCCCTCGGTCCGAAACCCCCGCGCGGCGTAGAGCGCCTGCGCCGGGGTGTTCGATGCCCGCACCTCGAGAAACACCTCCGAGCCTCCGCGCGCGCGCACCGCGGCGAGGCCGGCGTCGAGCAGCCCCCCACCGAGGCCACGGCCCCGGTACTCGGGCACGACGGCGAGGTTCAGGACCTCGGCGGTGCCGAGGATTTCGCGGGCCAGGAAGTAGGCGATCGGCTCGTCGCGGTCGGTCATGACGAGCGCCACAGTGCCGGGCATCCCGAACACCTCGCGAAACCCCTCGAGGGGCCACGGATCCGAAAAGCTCCGACGCTCGATGGCGGCCATGGCCGCCGCGTCAGCGAAAGTGGCCGGGCGAATCGGGAAGTGCGTGTCCATGCTCCCGCTCCCACTTGGCCTGCGCTTCGGCCGGTCGGCCGTACACCGGTTGCCATTCCGCGACGTCCGGGATCGAGACCACGAGCCCCGTCCGGGCGGCCAGCTCGAGCAGGGCGCCGGCCGACGCCATTGCCGGCACGCGGCGTGGGTGATGCCCGCCCTGCCACTCCGCCAGTCGCTCGGCCAGCCCTTCCGGCAACACACCCGCGACGACATCGGGCACCGGGCAGTTCGAGAGCAGTTGCTCCGGCAGCCACACCGTGGGTTGCTGGAGCACCTCCACCCCACCCTCCGGAAACCGGAACTCGGCGGCGTACACCTCGCCTCGCAGCGCGTTGGCCACCGCCAACACCCGCTCGGTCGGGGCCGGCCGTGCCGCCCACGCCACCGCGGCCAGGGCGGGTGCCGCGTGGAGCGACACCCCGCGAGAGCGCACCAGCGCCTTGGCCACGGACGCCCCGACGCGAAGCCCGGTGAAGCTGCCCGGGCCGTCGCCCACGACCACGGCCTGCACTTCGGAGAGGCGGACACTTGCATCCGCCAGCACCCGCGCGATCAGCTCGGGCAGGGCCCCCGCATGGCGGCGCGCGCCGTCGAGGCCTTCCTCCGCCAAGACCTGGCCCGGCCGGCCGACCGCCACCGAGGCGCGGTCGGCGGATGTCTCGAGCGCCAGCCACATCAGAACACCTCCAGCGCGCGGCGGCCGGGGTCGTCGAGGTGGCTCAGGCGGAAGCGCATGGTGGGCTCCGGGACCCAGGCGCCGGCGCGCTCCGGCCACTCGATCAGCACGGCGTCGCCCTCGGACAGGAGGGATTCCCAGTCGAGGTCGGCCGCCTCCTCCTCGTTCCGGAGCCGGTAGCAGTCGAGATGGAACACCGGGCCGCGGGGCCCGGCGTACCGATGGACGAGCGCGTAGGTCGGGCTGGTGGCGGGCGTGGCGACGCCGAGCCCGCGGGCGATGGCGCGGATGAAGGTGGTCTTGCCGGCGCCGAGCTCGCCCTCGAACGCGAGGACGGCTCCCGGCGGGAGCGTGCGGCCGAGTTCCTCCCCCTCCGCGACCAGTTCCGCCTCGGTGAGCGCGCGGGTCAGGCGAACCTCCGGCGCCGGCCACCGTCGCGGCGGACATCCGGCGCGCCGAGGGCCTTGAGGTCGTTGACCTGGTCGCGCAGCAGCGCCGCCAGCTCGAACTCGAGGTTGGCGGCCGCCTCCTTCATCTGCTGCTCGAGCGCGGCGATGGCCTTTGCGCGGGTGGCCGGATCGTGGAGGTCGGCCTGCACGAGGGAGCCCGCCTCGACGGGCGCCGGCTTCTCGGTGCGGGCGTCGGCCACGTAGGTGGAGAGCCGGACCTGGTCGAACGACTTGATGATGGACTTCGGCGTGATGTGGTGCTCCAGGTTGAACGCCACCTGGATGGCGCGGCGCCGGTCCATTTCGCGGAGCGCGCGCTCCATCGAGCCGGTGATGCGGTCGGCGTACAGGATGCCCAGGCCCCCGACGTGCCGCGCCGCCCGCCCCACCGTCTGGATGAGCGACCGGTCGGAGCGGAGGAACCCTTCCTGGTCGGCGTCGAGGATGGCCACCAGCGACACCTCCGGCAGGTCGAGCCCCTCGCGCAGGAGGTTGATCCCGACCAGCACGTCGAAGTCGCCCAGGCGGAGCCCGCGGAGGATTTCGATCCGCTCGATGGCGTCGATGTCCGAATGGAGGTACCGGACCCGCACGCCCGCCTGCTGCAGGTAGTCGGTCAGGTCCTCGGACATCCGCTTGGTCAGCGTGGTGACGAGGACTCGTTCCTTCCGGCGCGCACGCTCGCGGATCTCGTGGAGCAGGTCGTCCACCTGGCCCTTGACCGGCCTGACCTCCACGAGCGGGTCGATGAGCCCGGTGGGCCGGATGATCTGCTCGACCACCTCCCCGCCCGACAGGCGCAGTTCGAGGTCTCCCGGAGTGGCGGAGACGTTGATCATCTGCGGTGCCAGGGCGAGGAACTCGTCGAACCGGAGCGGGCGGTTATCGAGCGCCGACGGGAGCCGGAAGCCGTACTCGACGAGGGTTTCCTTCCGGGCGCGGTCGCCGTTTGACATGCCGCCGATTTGCGGCAGCGAGACGTGCGATTCGTCCACCACCACCAGGAACTCGGGCGGGAAGTAGTCGAATAGGCAGGCGGGGCGTTCGCCCTCCGCGCGGCCGCTCAGGTGCCGCGAGTAGTTCTCGATGCCGGCGCAGATGCCGACCTCGAGCAGCATGTCGATGTCGAAGTGCGTGCGCGACTCGAGGCGCTGGGCCTCCAGCAGCTTGCCCGCCTCCCGCAGCACCTTCAGGCGGTCGGCCAGTTCAGCGCGGATGGCGCGCACGGCGCGCTCCACCTTGGCTCGCTGGGTGACGAAGTGCTTGGCGGGGTAGATGGCGCAGCGCGGCATGACCTGCAGCGCCTCGCCGGTGAGCGGGTTGATCTTGGTGATCCGCTCGACGGTGTCGCCCCAGAGCTCGACCCGGACCGCGCGCTCCTCGTACGCCGGGAAGATCTCGACGGTGTCCCCGCGCACCCGAAACGTGCCCGGCTCGAAGCTCACGTCATTCCGGGAGTACTGGATGGCCACCAGGTCCTCGAGGATCGAATCTCGCCCCCGTTCGCTCCCCTGCTCCACCGTGACCATCTGGGCGCGGTACTCGACCGGGTCGCCGAGGCCGTAGATGGCGCTCACGGTGGCCACGATGACCACGTCCTCGCGCTCGATCAGGCTCGAGGTGGCGCGCAGCCGGAGCCGCTCGATGTCCTCGTTGATCGACGCGTCCTTCTCGATGTAGACATCGGTGCTCGGGACGTACGCCTCGGGCTGGTAATAGTCGTAGTACGAGACGAAGTACTCGACGGCGTTTGTGGGCAGGAATTGCCGGAGTTCGCCGTAGAGCTGGGCGGCGAGCGTCTTGTTGTGAGAGAGCACGAGCGTGGGCCGGCCATAGTTGGCGATGACGTTGGCGAGCGTCATCGTCTTGCCGGAGCCGGTGACGCCGAGCAGCGTCTGGTACCGGTCGCCGCGGCGGAGGCCGGCGGTGAGCTGCTCGATGGCGCGGGGCTGGTCGCCCGCGGGCTCGAACGGCGCCTCGACCTTGAACAGCGTGGTGGGCATCGGTCAAATATAGTGCTTTCGGGAAATCTTCGGTAGGCTCCGGAAGTGCGCGGAGTCCCCCTGTTCTCCTTGCCCCACCCTCCGGCGGACGGTATGGTATGCCGCCACGGAGGTTCCCACCGATGTCCGACCTGTTCCGGTCCCTGCAGACCGCGTTGGCCGACCGATACCTGCTCGAGCGCGAGCTGGGACGCGGCGGGATGGCCACGGTCTACCTGGCCCGGGAGGTGAAGCACCCGCGACGGGTGGCCATCAAGGTCCTGCGCCCGGAGCTGGTCGGCGTCCTGGCCCGCGAACGGTTCCTGCGTGAGATCCGGATCTCCTCCGAATTCAGCCACCCGAACATCCTGCCGCTGCTGGACTCCGGCGCCGTCCCACCGACCGCAGACTTCCCCGCCCTGCCGTTCTACACGATGCCCTTCGTGGAAGGGGAGTCGCTGCGGGCCCGCCTGCTCCGGGAGAAGCAGCTGCCGGTCGACGATGCGCTCGCGATCGCGCGCGACGTGGCCGCGGCCCTGGGGTATGCGCACACGCACGGCGTCATTCATCGCGATATCAAGCCCGAAAACATCCTGCTGACAGGCGGACACGCCGTCGTGGCAGACTTCGGCATCGCGCGGGCCATCCAGGAGGCGGTGGACCCCGACGCGCTCACCAGCGCGGGGCTGGTGGTCGGGACGCCGGCCTACATGTCGCCGGAACAGGCCGGGGGGGAGGTCACCCTCGACGGCCGGAGCGATGTGTACTCCCTCGGCTGCGTCCTCTACGAGATGCTCGGCGGCGAGCCGCCGTTTACCGGATCGACGGTGCAGGCGGTCCTGGCCCGGCACCGGATGGACCACGCTCCCTCGCTTCGGACGCTCCGCAGCACCATTCCCGCGCCGGTCGAGCAGGTCGTGATCCGAACGCTGCAGAAAACGCCGGCGGATCGATACCAGAGCGCCGAGGAATTTGCCCGCGTGTTGTCCGATCCGGCGCGGCTGGAGGCGGAGGGGAGGGAGGCGACAGCGGGGGGACGTCGCCGCCGGCGATGGTTGGGCCCCACTGCCCTCGGAGTTGTGGTCCTCGCCGGGGCCGCCCTCGTGTTCCTGCCACATCGCCGGCACCTGAATCCGAACAAGGTCGTGGTCTTTCCGCTGGGTGAGACTCCGTCCGGGGCCACGCAGGAGGGAACCGGTGTCGTCGTCGCCCTGATGATCGGGACGGCGCTGGAGTACACCGAACCGCTCGAGTGGATCGACGGCCTGCCCCGGCTCGACGCCCGCCAGCGCGGCGATGCCGCGACCCTGACCGCGGCCGAGGCACGCCGGATCACGCAATCGGCCGGCGCACGCTGGTACCTGGACGGCACGGTGGTGCGGCAAGGGGATTCGGCGACGGTGGTGCTGCGGCTGAACGACGCCCAGGGAGACTCCGCCCTCGGGCGCGCCAGCGCGACCCGCATTGCACCCGAGGCAGCGCAGGCCGGCCTGGAAGCTGTCATCCAGTTGCTCCCGCGACTGTTGGCGCCCGGGCAGCGGATGGCCGACCTCTCGGCCCTCGCCAATCGTCGCCCAGGCGCCGTGGCCATGTGGCTGCAGGGCGAGCGGGAGTACCGGGCATTCAATTTCCCGGGCGCGCTGCGCTTCCAGCAGGCGGCCGTTGGGGAAGACTCGTCGCTCGCGGTTGCCGCCATCCGCGGCGCGCAGGCGGCCAGCTGGCTGAACGACATGGAGCAGGCGGGGGTTCTCGCGGACGTCGCCGTCCGGAATATGTCCTTGTTGCCGGGACGCATGGAGCCGTTCGCTCGGGGCCTGTACGCCTACGTGAGCGGACAGGCCGATTCCGCCGTACATTGGCTGACGCTGGCCATTCAGACGAGCCCACGGTGGACCGAGGCCCATATGTCCCTGGGAGAGGTGTACTACCACCTCCTCCCCGCGACCGCCGGGCGGCTGGATTCACTGGCGGCCTCAGAATTCACAGCTGCAGCGGTGGATTCGGGCTTTTCTCCGGCGCGATTTCACCTGGCCGAAATCGCGATCCGGAGCGGGGACACGATTCGCGCGAAGGAGGCCGTGCAGGACTTCCTGCGCGTGGCGCAGAATGAGGCCAGCAACGAACAGCGGACTGACCTGGTCCTGATGCTCAGCTGTGTCCGTGGCGGGCGACACGGGGTGGAATGGGCTAGGTTCGCCGGAAGCGCACCGCTCGAGGTCCTGCGGGCGGCGAGCATCCTCGCAGGCGGCGGCGCCTACCCAGGATGCGCGGAGGACGGATTCCGCGCCGTGTTCAACCATCCGACGGCGTCCCTGGGGGATCGCTGGGGTGCGTTCCTGGGGTTGCAGGGCATTCTGGCTGCGGAGGGGCGGACCTCCGACCTCAAGGCCCTCGTCGACACCGCCGTCGCGGGTGGACTTGGCTTGGCGGACCAATTGTACGTGCTCGATGCGCTGGCAGGCGTCGGAGTCGGACCCGAAGCCGCGAGCGTCGCCGCGCGAACCCGAGGCGACCGAAGGGGAACGGCGCCGAGCTTCGCATTGTGGCTTGCGGGGGAATGGCACGCACAGGCCGGCGACCAGTCCGGCACGGAAGAGCTTCGTGGGGCGCTCGCGGCGCGGGCCGCGAGCAGCCGAGACCCATGGATTGCTCGTCTCGCGGAGGCACTGGACGCCAGGCTGGTATTGCTTCGCGGCGATACCACTGCCGCGATCGGCCGGCTGCGCACCGTATTGGGCACGGGGAGACGGAACGAATTGGACTGGGGCGTCGCCGAGCCCCTCGCGCCCGACCGACTGCTCCTCGCGTCGCTGCTGAGCGCGCGCGGGCAGCCGCGGGAGGCGATCGCCGTCGCCGCGGTTTTCGATCACCAGGCACCGATCGTGTTCCTGCCGTACCTGCCGGCGAGCCTGGCACTCCGGAGCCGGGCGGCGATCGCACTGGACGGCGCGGTCGAGGCTCGACGCTACGAGGCTCGGCTCGCGGCGCTCGGCGCGAGGCGTCAATCAGAAGACAGCTCACCTTCACCCTCAGGGGAGGCACCATGAGACGCGGACGCTGGCTCGTTGTACTCGGTGTGACCGGGGTCGTCGGACTGGCCACGGGCTGCAAGGATCAGGTGGCTCGGGATGCCGCCGCGGCCGCGCAGGCGACGGCGGACGCGGCCCAGGCGAAGGCCACCATGATCGACGGGTACCTGGCCGAGCTGTATCCCTGGCTGCTGCTGTCGGCGAATGCCACCTGCCAACTGGAAATGAAGAACCCGGCGGGACTCGACCCGGCCCTGCGGATCTGCCCCGGCTCCCCGCCCGACCTCAAGCCGCCACCGAAGTACCCGCCGAGCTGACCCGAGCACGGGCGCCCGGGCATTGGGCCATGGCCTGAGGTCGGATGCATGGACTGGCCGCGGCGAGCCGAGAACCTGGCTCGCCGCGGCGGTTCTGGTCGTGTTCCTGGCCGCGGCGACGGTCGGGGCGGGTCCCGACCCGATCATCTCCGGCATCGAGGTCCTTCCGCCCAAGGTGATGGTGGACGCGACACGGCCCGCGACTCTGAAACTCACCGCCCGAGTGTGGAGCGGGCCGGTTTCCTCGCGCCTCAGCTTCTCCACCTCCTCGGTTCCACCCCTCGTCTGGACCGTGAGCGCGGGAAGCCCCTGGCTCTCCATCCTGCGGCAGGACGGCAACGAGGTCACCCTGCAGATCACGCCGCAGACGAGCCTTGCGACCGAGGCGGTCGTGACGGTCACGGCGGGGACCTGGAGCGCAAGCAGCCGCCTCACCCCCGTCGTCGAGTCGACCCAGGACGTCGTGGAGGCTTCCGGTGGCGGCCTCAGTCCTTCAGTGGTCGTCACGAAGGGAGTCCGCGAGGGCGCGTGTGACATTGCCCTCGACGCGTTCGTCGGGACTGCCCTGATTGGCCAACTCGTGAAGGACTGCGAAGGCGAGGGCAGCGCGTGGGGCACCGTAATCATGGACGCGGCCCATGCCGTGGCGATGCTCCCCGCCCACTGGACGCCGGTATCCGACACGGTCCGCTTCGCCGCTCCGCCCCCCCCGCCACGCCTCGTCCCCATCGTGTTGTGGATCGTGGTCGGCGGATCCGGCGATCGGGAAGCGTTTCGGAACTCGGTCGAGACGACCGC
>CAZNDK010000027.1:0-5960 GCA_964571795.1 uncultured Gemmatimonadaceae bacterium
TAGAGCGCCACGTTGACATCGTGGAGGTCACAAGTTCGAGCCTTGTACCGCCCATGCAGTCCGCGCCCATAGCTCAATTGGATAGAGCATCTGACTACGGATCAGAAGGTTAGGGGTTCGAGTCCCTTTGGGCGCACTGCAAGTCGGACGCCTCGCCGGTTTCGGTAGAGGGAGAAGGTGAGGGACGGGGCGTAGCGTAGCCTGGTAGCGCGCCTGCTTCGGGAGCAGGAGGTCGCCGGTTCAAATCCGGCCGCCCCGATTTTTGAAGTCCCGGGTCCGTAGCTCAGTTGGATAGAGCGCTTGCCTCCGGAGCAAGAGGTCGCGCGTTCGAGTCGCGCCGGGCCCATGTCGAGCGTACACGAAGCCCCGCCGTCCGAGTGGACGGCGGGGCTTGTGCGTGCCGAGAGGGCCCTGGCAACTCAATCAGAGCAGATCGACACCCAGCAACAGCGCCTCGAGGCTGTCCGGGCCGAACACCGCCCAACCCAGCACCGCCCACCGGATTCCGACGGCGCGCAGCCCCTGCTTCACGGACTGGATCAGGGCGGGCGACGCGACGATCCGGCCGAGCGCGAGCATCGCCGGACCCATCAGCACCTTGTGCCGCATGCCGTGCACCAGCAGCCCCAGCGCCCGCGCCCGGTCGGAGGCCCCGAGGGACCCCGCGGCCACCACGTGCGACTCGGCGAGCCGGAGCCGGATCAAGGGGGCCAGCCGAGCGTGCGCGTCAGGATCCTCGCGCTGCAGCTTCCGGAGAATGCGCACCGTCTCCAGCTGCATCTTCTCGCTCCCGCCCGCGTTCGACATCTGCCCGCTGCTCAGCCGGTACCGCAGCAGCGGCGCGTCCACGAAGGCGAGAGGGGCCCGGCGGGCAATCCGGAGGATCAGGTCGTAGTCGCTGCTGTACCGCAATGACTCGTCGGCCAGCCCCGCCGCCTCCAGCACGCTGCGCCGCGCCATGACCGTAGGCGGATGCACGAAGTTGCCCCAGACGAGCGAGTCGTAGGCGTTCCCCGAGAGCACCCGGGTCTCCTCGAGTCCCGCGATTGGCGCGAGCACCGTGGGGTAGACCGCCTCCACGCCCCCCAGTCGCGGGATGGCGTGGTAATACGAGGCGATATGCGACGCCGCAAAGTCCGCCCCAGCGTCCGTGAAGGCGCTGAAGTCCGATGACACCAGGCCGATCGCTGGATGGGACGTCAGCACCGCCGCCTGGGCGCGAATGCGGCCCGGCACCATCAGGTCGTCCGCGTCCATCCACGCCACGAACTCCCCGGTCGCCGCCAGCTGCCCGGCGTTCCGCGCGGCCGCCAGGCCGCCGTTTCGCTGCGTGAGCACCCGGATTCTCTCGCCGAACCCGGCCAGCACCTCGCCCGTGCTGTCGGTCGACCCGTCGTTGACGACGACGATTTCCAGATCCTCGTACGCCTGGGCAAGGCAACTCTCCACGGCCGCGGCGATCGTCGCGGCGCAATTGTACGCCGGGATGACGATCGACACCCGCCGCGGAACGACGGGACCGGGTTCCCGCCCTGACCGACCCACGCCCTCGGATGCGTCCACCGCCATGCCTGAAATCTCCTGTTGTCAGATCCTGCGGCCGCCACCTGGCGGCTGGCCACCAGCCCACGCACTACAGCAAGGGCGGCGCGGCCTCGATGAGCACACGGGCGAACTCCAGCAACGGCGCCGGGACCAGCACCTTCAGGAACGTCCGTGGGGTTTGGCGAGTGATGGTATGGTAGCGAAGGACGCTGGTGGCCAACAGCCTCAGTGCCTCGAGCGGATGCTTGTCTGCCCGGGAATCCGCCGCGTCCGCGTACAGTTCGCCGAACAGCTTCCGGAACTCCTCCGCGTGCCGCGCCTGGAGCCCGGGATCCCGCTCACAAATCCGCTGGGCCACGACGACGGAATCCAGCGCGGCATCCTCGCTGAACGATACCTGCGAGGACGACAGCCGGTACTGGAGGAGGGGGCGGTCGAGAAAGCCGATGGGGCCGACGCGCGCCACCCGCACCAACCAGTCCCACTCACACATGATCTTGACGTGCACGTCGAAATACCCGGTATCGGGCAGGATCGCTCGGCGAAACAGGATCGTGGGGGGATGCACGAAATTGCCGAGGGCGATCTCCTCATAGACGGGGCCATACGAGGTCGGCACGAGGAGCGGCCGTGAGGGGACAGTCGCGAGGCAGTCGGCGATGTCGAGCTCGCCTCGGTGCGGGTACCGCGCCGCGATCCCGCCTTCGGCGGCGGAAACGTGGTGGTAGTAGGTCGAGCTGTAGCTGGGGGAGACGACGCCCGTGGCGTTGAAGGCGCTGAAGTCGGTGCAGCAGAGCACCAGCTCGGGCCGCTCCCGCAGGAACTTCACCTGGGCCGCGATGCGTTCCGGCGCCGCGACGTCGTCGTGGTCCATGAGGGCGATGAACTCACCCCGGGCGGCGCGCAGCCCGGCGTTCCGCGCCGCCGCAATTCCGCCGTTCGCCTGTCGAATCGGGCGGATCGAGGCGCCGAAGGACTGGAGGACTTCCCAGGTGCCATCGGTCGACCCGTCGTCCACCACGATGATCTCGATGGGCGCGTAGGTCTGGGCCAGCAGGCTCCGCAGGGCCTCGGCGACCGTCGCCGCCCCGTTGTAGACCGGCATCGCGACGCTCACCAGCGGCGCGGCGTCCCTGGACGGTGCCGTCATCGCACGCGCCCAGAGATGAGCTGGTGGGCTTGATACAGCCATCGCAAGTGTCGGGCGCGGATGGCGTGAATCGTCTCCAGCGGGAACTCGGTCGTGACGAAGTCCTGCTTGTACTGCCGGTTCCGCCCTTCTCCCGCGAGAAAATCGAAGGTGCGGATGCCGTCGCGGCAGGCCTCCTCGAGCGAGTAACCGAAGTGCAGGTATCCGGGAGAGATCCCCGCGGCCCGGCTGGCGTCGAAGCCGGACTGTATGTTGTACTCCGTCTCGCCCAGGCGGACGTTGTACATGACGGCCAGAGGCTTCCCGTCCGAGACGAGGGTGCTCATCCGCAGGGCGCCGCGCGCCGCCAGCCGGGGCGCCAGCGCGAAGTGAAAGTCCCGCGCAACCCCGACATACTGCGGCGCATTCCAGCGCTCACGATGGAACGCGTCGATGCGGTCGAAGACCTCCACCGCGTGATCGGCATCCGCCACGACCAGTTTCGGCGCGTCGAGTTTCGATCGGTGATTCCACACCTTGCGCCGCGTGCCACCGTCCAGCGAACGAAGGTAGGCCTGGAAGTCGGCGGGGAGCGTGGCGCGGTGTGCCTGGAGGTGATCCGTCCGGCGCACAATGCAGCGCTCGGCCAGGTGCTGGCGCGCGAGCTCGGCTCCGACGCCCGCCGCGGGCGAATTCCCGATGACCAGGTCCGCCCACCGTCGGTCCCCGCCGAGATGCCGTGCCACCGCGGCCGCGACGCCGCCGCGGTATTCCCGGTCCACGATGAGATCGAGGTACTCCGAAAAGACGCCCCGGCCGTCACGGAAGTTGGACCCGATGATCTCCATCCGGGTGGCCCGGATCCCTGCTCGATGGGCGGCTGAGTGGAGGTAGAACGGCGCCAGACCCACCAGTCGGGATCCTGCGTAGCATCCCAGGACCGCCAGGGTGCCGCCCAACAGGCCCTTGTGGTGGTGCCACCACATCCACTGCCAGTCCCACCCCATGAAGAGGGGATCGGCATCCGAGCGGGCGAGGAGTTCCCCCCAGGCCTCTGCCGAGCCCGCGAACTCCGCCTCGCTCCACTCCCGGACTTGGTCCACCGTCCCGAAACGCACCTCAGCCCCCAGCACGGGGCTGCTCGCCCCGGGTGCCGACGGAAGCTCGGTGGTTCGAGAGACCAACTCCGGCGCTGGCATTGGCAGGCAAGTCCGTCCCAATCGACTCGTGAAGCGGGTAGATGCCCAATGTCCGATGTAAGTCTAACCAGGCGGCCAATATACGCACGGTTTGTGCCATGGAACGCCGAGGCCCCGCCATCCTTTCGGACGACGGGGCCAGGGCGTCTGCCCACCGGAGCGGCGCTCCGGGATCAGACCCGCGCGTTGGCGACCGCCCGCACCACGTCGCTCTGGGAGATGACCCCCAGCAGCTCCCCGTCCTTTTCGACGAACAGCCGGTGCACGTTGGCGTAGAGCATCTGCTGCGCGGCCTCCTTCATGGGGGCCTGCGGCCGGATCGTCATCGGTTTCGGCGTCATGAGATCGCGAACCAGGGTGTTCTCGAAGAGCACACCCTGTTCGTCCTCTGGCGACCGCTCCGCCAGCGCGGTCAGGATGTCACTCGTGGAGAGCACCCCAACCAGGTGGCCGTTCGCGTCCACGACCGGCAACCCAGTCACGTGGGCGTCCGCCAGCGCGACGATCGCCTCGGACACCAAGCTCTCGCTGGGAATCGTCACCAGGTTCGACTGCATCAGTTCGCTGACCCGCATCGTGACCTCCCGGCTGAAGACGCTCCCAATGTACGGCGCTCCGACCAATCCGGCGGTGAAGCACCGGTGAGACGGCCTTCATGCCATGCTCACCATCCCTTCACGCGGCCGGCCCAGATTGCCCCCCATGCACCCTCGCCGCCCCCTGAGCCCGGAGTTCCTGCGGGATTTCCCCTGGCTGGTGCCGGACACCGATTCGGACGCCGCCCCGGCGCCGCGCGCCCGCCCAGCCGCGCGCCCGCGCCCCCGCCATCGCTGGCTCCGGAAGCGCAGGGGCAGGAATCAGCCGTCTACCCAGGGCGGGTGAAGCGCCAGCACCGGGACGTCCGCCCCCCGCACCACCTTGTCCGTCACGCTCCCCAGCACCAGCCGCCGCACACCTGAAGCCCCACGGGTCGCCATCGCGATGCAATCGGTCGCTTCCGGCCGGGCCTGCTCCAGGATCGCCTCCGCCGGTGAGGCCGAGACCAGCACGGTCGTGCTCACGCGACACCCCCGCCGCTCCAATCGATCCGCCACCTCGTCGAGGTAGACGGCCGCCGTCCCACGGCTCTGCGCCGTCCCCTCCGCATCCGTCCCGACGATGCGCACCAGGGCGAACTCTCCGGTCGGCGGGGGACACAGTGCCAGTGCCGGCTCGAGCACCGCCTCCGCCCGCTCCGAACCGTCGAGGGGCACCAGCATCCTGCGGAACGCCATCCGGCTGTCCACGGCGGCTGGCTCATGGTGCCGAAGCAGCAGGATCGGCACCTCCAGATGACGCAGGAGGTGGTCCGCCACGCTGCCAAGCCAAAAGCGGCTGACCACGCCCCGGCCGTGCGTGGTCATCACCACCATCGCCGCCCCGACCGTCGCGACGTGCGCCTCGAGCGTCTCGGCCACCGGGCCGTCGAGGATCGCCGTCTCGACGTGGACCCCGTGCTGCGCCCGCATGCGATTGGCCACGTCCTCGAGGTACCGCTCCTCCCCCTCGCGGGCGAGGCGGTCGAGCTCGTCGAAGGCGGTGGCCATCGCGGCCGAGTCGGTGCTCGGCGCGACCGGGTGATGGACGAGGGCCATGTGGAGGACGGCGCCGGTACGTCGCGCCGTGGTGCAGGCCGCGCGCAACGACTCCTCGGCGAGCCGTGAGCCGTCGAGCGGGGTGAGGATGGCGCGCACCGGGACTCCTCGGGAGAGGCGGACCCCTGCAACGTGCGCCTGATTGTGTGAAGGGAGCTTGAAAAGAGATGGAACGGGGCTTCGGGCGCCCGGTCAGCCGCCTGCGCCACCCAAATCGGCGATGAGCCCGTCGATGTCCGCGTCGGTCGTGTCGAACGAACACATCCACCGCAGCTCCGCGCAGGCCCGGTTCCAGACGTTGCCGGGCTGGCTGGCCTCGAGCGTCGCGAAGCGGTCGGGCGCCGCACGCACGAAGACGGCGTTGGCCTCCACCGGCTGTGCGAGGGTGATGCCCGGCATCCCGTCGAGCCGCTCCGCCAGCCGCCGCGCCATCCGGTTGGCGTGCGCCGCATT
>CAZNDK010000027.1:6060-36202 GCA_964571795.1 uncultured Gemmatimonadaceae bacterium
CGGTACACGGTCCCGTATTCCGTCGTCTGGCTGATGGAAATGACACGCGGCTGGACGTGATGCTCGCTGCCGATGCCCACCAGCGCGGCGCGGACGGCGTCCGGACGCAGCTTTCCGTCGGGCGCGGCCAGCGGCACCAGCTTGCAGCCGATGAACCGCTCCGGCGCGGCGCACTCGTCCACGTTGATGTGCGCGGTGGCGGCGCAGAGCACAGATTCCCAGGGCCGCAGCAGGGCGTCGAGCCCGACGACGTTCGCCCCGGTGCCCCCGAAGACGAAGAAGACCTCGGCGCCTTCACCGAACTCAGCGCGGAACAACGACACCGCCGCGGCGGTCCAGGGGTCCACCCCGTAGGCCGGGGTGTGCCCCTCGTTCGCGGCGGCGATGGCCGCCAGCACCTCGGGATGGATGCCGGCGGCGTTGTCGCTGGCGAAATGCTGCGCCGGCGACGTCACTCGGTGGCTCAGTGCGGCGAGGCCGGGGCGGCCGCCGCGGCGGGAGCCGGCGCGGCCGCGGGCCAGACGTTGTCCGCCGCATTGCGGTCGGGGAAGCGGCCGTTCGGATCCAGCGTGATCTTCTCGATCTTCCGCTTGCCGAAGTCCAGCTCGGCCACGAAGGTCCGGCTGCCCGCAAACCAGACGTCCACCGGCCACGTCACCGTGGCCACGTTCCCTGCGATGACGGCGTTCTTCATCGGCTTCGGGGCCGGCCCGTCCGCGGCGAACTCCACCTTGAGCACCACGGGCGCAGGCATTTCGCCGTCCTGCCGGACCGTGACGCGGGTCTTGCCACCCTTGGCGTCCACACTGGCGATCGAACCGTCGGACGACTCGGTAGTAAACAGCCAGTAGTACCAGAACCAGCCGAGGTCCTGACCAAGCTCGCGGTTCATGGCGAACATGAAGTCCCACGGCGACGGGTGCTTGAAGCGCCAGGTCTTCGCGTAGTTGGACATGGCCTTCGTCACCGCCGAGTCGCCGACGATGGCCCCGAGCATCGAGAGCATCATCGGCGCCTTGCCGTAGGTCGTGAACGCATACATGGGACCGTCGTAGTTGGCGTCGGTCATCATGTTGGTCTCGGACTCGTTGC
Organism: uncultured Gemmatimonadaceae bacterium; assembly: GCA_964571795.1. Classification (GTDB taxonomy): domain Bacteria; phylum Gemmatimonadota; class Gemmatimonadetes; order Gemmatimonadales; family GWC2-71-9; genus SPDF01. Next base: position 7,153 of record CAZNDK010000027.1, read on the forward strand.
CCGAGATGCCGCCGTAGCGCTGGCCGACCCCGTTCAGCTCGGCCGGCTTGAGCTGGAAGGCGGCGCCGGAGAGGATGTTCATGTAGCTGTTGAACCCCTCGTCCATCCAGCCATACCAGGTCTCGTTCACGCCGACCATCATCGGCCACCACTGGTGGCCGATCTCGTGGTCGGTCACCCCGAACCCGGGACCGCTCATCGTGAGCATCGGGTATTCCATGCCGCCCTCGGGCCCATCCACCTGCGTGAACACCGGCCAGGCATAGGGCATCCACAGCGCGGAGTAGAACTGGAGGGCGTGGCGGGCCATCGCGCCGGTCTGCTGGTACTTCGCGTTCTCGGGAAGGTAGAGGAGGTAGACAGGAATGACGCCGCGGCCTGGAATGGTGGCCCGGGTCGCGTCCCACACGAACTCGTTCGAGGTGGCCCAGGCGAAGTCGGCGACGCTGTCGGCGGTGAAGTGCCACACCAGTCGCTCACCCGCGAGGGTGCCCTTCCCCGCGCCGCGCTCGTCGGCGCCGACGATCACGATCTGGCTGTCGCTCGCCGTCGCGGTGGCGAGGCGCTGGCGGGCCGTGGCGGTCAGGACCTGCTCGGGATTGGCCAGGACGCCCGTGGCGCCGACCAGCCAGCCGGCGGGCACGTCGATCCGGACGTCGAAGGAACCGAAGTTGTTGTAGAACTCCGAGGCGCCCATGTAGGGGTCCGCGTCCCAGCCGCGGAGGTCGTCGTAATTGGCCACGCGCGGATACCACTGCGCCAGCTGGAAGAGCCGGGATCCCCACGCCCCCATCCGGTCGCCGCGCTGCCCGGCGGGGATGACCGGCACCTTGAACGCCCAGCTCACCTCGAGCGAGCCGGTGCCGCCCGCCGCGATCGGCGTGCCGAGACGCACCCGCACGAGCGTGGTGGTGCTCCAGCGTTCGCGGAGGCTGTCGACGTTCACTTCGCGGCCGTTGGCCATCATCCGGGTCACGGTCACGCCGTTGGTGAGCGCCGCGCTCGGGCTCGACCGCGCAGTGTTGGGGCCGAAGATGTTCTGGTCGAGCCGGATGGCGACGTCGCGGAGTTCGGTGCCGCTGGGATTGGTGATGCGGACCGTCTCGGTGCCCGACACGATGCCGGTCGTGGGGTCGAGGCGGGTGTCGATGGAATAATCGGTCCGCAGCTGCCAGTACTTCGCGCCCGGGCGACCGGTGGAGTCCCGCGTGCCCGCGGCGAGGCCGCGCTGGAAGGACCGGGTGATCGGGATGGTGCGTCGGACGGGGCGTTCGGGAAGCTGGGCGGCGAGGGGGGCAGCCAGCACCAGCGCGGTCAGGATCGACACGGCAGCGCGCATGAGACTCTCGAGAGAGGGACAGGACCAGGGGAACCGGGGAAAGGTAGGCGCGTGGCGTGGGGAACGGTACGGCGGGGCGGGCGCTAGCGAGGGGGGAAGGCGCCTGCGGCGTTCCTCCGGCGGCGGCCGGGCCAGATCCAGCGCGGCGTGGACCAGGCCCGGGGGGCAAACCGGACCGGCACGGCGGCGCGGGGCCGGCGTGTGACGGGGCGTCGGCAGATGGCTCAGCGCTCCCGGAGCAGGGTCCGCATCCGGATGGCGAGCGCCTCGATTTCGCGAATGCTCGTGAGGGTCTCGGCGTCGAGTTTCGATTCGTTCAGCAGGAGGAGCTGGGCCTCCGCGAGGAGGGCCGAGAGCGGATTGGCGAGGTCGTGCCGGAGCCGATTGACGGAGTCGGTTTCGGCCATGCTATTCCAGCGAGCGATAGAGGTCGCGGAAGTGGTGCTCGCGGAGCGACTGCACCGACTCCCAGAGGTCCTGCTCCCGCGCCCCGCAGAAGATCTCGAATGTTTCGCGGGGGGCGTCCGTGCCCTCCGGCAGGAACTGCAGCCGACCCCGCCAGATGCGCTGGTCGTCCAGCCGCAGGACGAGGCGGACGGTGAGGGGGTGGCCGGCGTAGGTTATGGGAGGGAGGTCGAGCAGGACGGGCTCGCGGGAATCGCGCGCAAGGGTGGTGCGGAGTGTCTGTGCTGGCATAGTCGAAGCCTCCCCAGAAGCCGCGGGCGAGCGGCCTACCGTCAGGTGGTGCCTTGCTAAAGATATGGCAGGACGGGAATTACGCAATAGGGAAGAAGTACTTTCGTAGGGGAAATGGGCGGAAAGGCGGCGACGGGGGCATGCGCTGACTGTCCCAAGGCTTGACGGCCCACGCTGCGCACCGTACGTTGGAGCACCTCTACCGCTCCCGTTGCACACTCCCCAGAGCCACGAGTACGCCGACCCCGCCCTTGCGGGGCACTCCCCATAGACGGCCAAGCCCGATCACCCTTCTGGATTCGTCCATCATTTCATTCTCCGCCCCCGACCCGCACCGGGCCGGCCGCCCCCTTCCGGAGCCACGTCCGTGGATATCGCCGAACTGAAGCAGAAGTCCGTCGCCGAGCTGCACAGCCTCGCCGAGCAGCTCAACCTCACCAACTACTCCGGGCTTCGGAAGCAGGACCTCATCTTCCGGATCGAGCAGTCGCTGCTCGACTCGGACACGGTCATCCGCGGGGAAGGCGTGCTGGAAATCCTCCCCGAGGGCTACGGATTCCTCCGCAGCCAGGACTGGAACTACCTGTACGGCCCCGACGACATCTACGTGTCCCCGAGCCAGATCAAGCGCTTCGACCTGCGCACCGGCGACACGGTGATGGGCCAGGTGCGCCCCCCGAAGGAGGGGGAGCGCTACCTCGCCCTGCTCAAGGTGGAAAGCGTCAACTTCGAGGAGCCGGAAAAGACCAAGCACCGGATCGCGTTCGACAACCTCCGGCCCCGTTACCCCGACAGCCGGATCCGTCTCGAGCAGAGCACCGGCGACCTCGCCATGCGGGTCGTCGACCTGCTCTCCCCCATCGGCAAGGGCCAGCGCGGCCTGATCGTGGCGCCGCCGAAGGCCGGCAAGACCATCCTCCTGCAGAAGCTGGCCAACGCCATCAGCGAGAACCACCCGGAGGTGGTGCTGATCGTGCTGCTCATCGACGAGCGGCCCGAGGAAGTGACCGACATGGAGGAGAACGTCAAGGCGGAGGTCATCTCCTCCACCTTCGACGAGCCCGCTGACCGCCACGTGCAGGTGGCCGACATGGTCATCGAGAAGTCGAAGCGCCTGGTGGAGCACGGCCGCGACGTCGTCATCCTGCTCGACTCCATCACCCGGCTGGCGCGGGCCCACAATGTGGTGGTGCCGCACTCGGGCAAGATCCTCTCGGGCGGCGTGGACGCGAACGCGCTGCAGAAGCCGAAGCGGTTCTTCGGCGCGGCGCGCAACATCGACGGCGGCGGCTCGCTCACCATCATCGCCACGGCGCTGGTGGACACCGGCAGCCGCATGGATGAAGTGATCTTCGAGGAGTTCAAGGGCACCGGCAACATGGAGCTCGTCCTCGACCGGCGCCTGGCCGACCGCCGGATCTACCCCGCCATCGACATCCAGAAGACCTCCACCCGCAAGGAAGAGCTCCTCATGGACAAGGACGAGCTCAACCGGGTGTACCTGCTGCGGAATTTCCTGGCCGACATGCCGCCGGTCGAGGCGCTGGAGTTCCTCCTCGAGCGGATGAAGCGGACCAAGACCAACAAGGAGTTCTTCGCGACGATGGCGCAGTAGGGGGGCATGACGCCCATCCCTCGCATCGGCCGCATCCTGGCGTTGGACTGGGGCGAAATCCGCTTCGGCGTGGCCCGGTCTGACGAGACGCAGGTGCTCGCGTCTCCCCTGACGACGCTGCAGCGCCGGGCCGGCAAGCGGTTCCCGATGCCGCAGTTCCTCTCCCTCCTCGACGACGAGCCGGTGGTAGGCATCATCGTCGGCCTCCCGATCTCGCTCCAGGGCCAGGAAACCCCCTCCAGCTCCTCCGCACGCGCACTCGCCGCCGACGTGGCCCGTCGCAGCGGGCTTCCCGTTGAGCTCGCCGACGAGCGGTTCACCACCGCCATCGCGCTCGATGCGGTCCGCGAGATGGGCGGCAGCACCCGTGGGCGCAAGGGCGATGTGGACGCCCTCGCCGCCACGGTCATGCTGCAGCAGTACCTCGACTTTCGGCGGGACCGCCCGACATGAGGCGAGCGCTGCTCGCGGTCCTCGCGACCGCGGCGATCGCGTGCGGGGGCCCCGCCCCGGACGCCCCGCTGGAGCAGGTCACCATTCCCCCGGGCGCCACGCTCCGCGCCATCAGCGAATCCCTCTCGGCGCACCAGGTCCTCGCGCACCCGCGCTGGTTCCGGCTGCTGGCCCGGGTGCAAGGCCGCGACCGAAGCGCGCAGGCCGGCATCTACGAGCTCCGGCACGGCGAGAACGCCGCGACCCTGCTCCGCATCCTGACGGAGGGCCGGGGAAAACTGGTGCGCTTCACCGTGCCGGAGGGGGAGACCCTGCGCACGGTGGCGGCCCTTGCCGAGGAGCAGTTGGGGATTGCCGCCGACAGCTTCCTGGCGGCGACTCGCGACACGGCGAGGCTCCGCGCGGCAGGGGCGGACGGGCCGAGCTACGAGGGGTGGCTGCACCCGGAGACGTACCTGGTGCCCCTCACCATCGTGCCCGAGGACCTGGTGGACCTGATGGTGCGCCAGACGGTGGCGCTCTGGACGCCGGAACGCGAGGCGCGGCGCGACTCGATGCGGATGACCTGGCTGGAGGTGCTGACCCTCGCGTCGATCGTGGAGGGTGAGGCGCTGGTGGATGACGAGCGGCCGGTCATTGCCGGGGTCTACCTGAACCGACTCCGGCTCCGGATGGCGCTGCAGGCCGACCCGACGGTGCAGTACGGGATCGAGCTCGCCACCGGGGAGCGGAAGCCGAGGTTGTTCACCAAGGACTACAAGTTCCGGTCGCCGTACAACACCTACCTGGCGCCCGGGCTCCCTCCGGGGCCGATCAATTCTCCCGGGACGGCGAGCATCGATGCGGTGCTCAACCCCGCGAGCGTCCCGTATCTCTTCTTCGTAGCCGGCCCCGACCGGCGCCATGTCTTTTCGCGGACCTATCGAGAGCACCTGACCGCCATCCGCCAGGTGCGGGCGAAGATTCCGCCGGCGCCGAGGATCGACTAGCCCTCGGCCGCGGGCCCCGCGTCGGGGCGAGGCCCCCGGTCAAGGCGCGTCCCCACCTTTCTCGCTGGATTGCCGGCGAGGATGCTGTAGGGTTCGACGTCCTTGCCAGCCACGACGGACCCGGCGGACACCACCACGTGATCGCCGATCCGCGCCCCTGGCATCACGAAGGTGTTGGCGCCGAACCACACTCCGTTCCCGATGACGACCGGCTTGTGATCGTACCCCTGGTCGAAGATGGGCACGTCGGTCCGCTCAAACACATGATTCACGGACCAAACTTTGACCCCCGGCCCGAAGATGACCTCGTCTCCCATCTCGATTCCGCCGTTGGCCTGAAAGATGCAGTCATAGCTGATTCGGCAGTTTCGCCCGACTTTGAGCTTCTGGGCGCCGAAGATCCGGACCCCGGTGTAGATCATCAGGCCATCGCCCCGCTGCGCGAAGCGACGTCCCATGACCCAGCTGCGGAGCGCGATGCCGAATTCACCCGGCGTGCCGCGCACGAGTGCCTCGAGCCACGCATACCACCAGCCCGCGGACGTCACATCACGGGCGAGGCTGCGCAAGAGGCTTGTCACATCATGCTCCCTGGAGTGTTTGTGATCGTCCACGCGACGCGTGTCGAAGGGTCAGTGCACGGAAATGTGGACCCTTATTCCTTCACGTCAAGCGCCGCGACGCACGCGGCATGAACGCCCTCTACGAGCGCTCACTCGCCCGCTTGCGCGCCGCGGGCCTGTTCGCGGCGGACAAGCCGGACGAGACGCCTGAATCGACCGCGCGCGCTCTCTGGCTCGCGGCGGCCGGCGCGCCCCAGGCCGTGACGCGCTCGACCGGTGGATTGCCGGAGCTCTCGCCCCCGCAGTCGGACCGGTTCGAGGCCCTCTTGGATCGGCGCGTCGCCGGCGAGCCGCTCGCCTACCTGCTTGGTCGCCAGGAGTTCATGGGGCATGAATTCCTCACCGCGCCGGGAGCCCTGATTCCCCGCCGCGAAACGGAACTGCTCGGCCGTGCCGCGGCCGGCCTGGCCCGGGAGTGGGCGGCCGCGCATGGCGCGGTACGGGTCCTGGACCTCTGTACCGGCTCGGGCAACCTCGCGGTGTCGTTGGCGCTGGAAGAGCCGCGGTCGCTGGTCTGGGCCTCGGACCTGGAGGCGGAGGCCGTCGCGCTCGCCGCCCGGAACGTGGCCTTCCACGGCGTGGGCGACCGGGTGACGCTGCTCACGGGAGACCTGTTCGGCGCCGTGGATGGGACCGCGCCGCCCCCGGCGCCGTTTGACCTGATCGTCTGTAACCCGCCGTACATTCCGACCCACAAGGCCAGGAGCATCCCCGTCGAGGTGGGAGGCTTCGAGCCGACGGCAGCCTTTGACGGCGGAGATTTCGGGCTCTCGATTCTCTTCAGGCTGATTGCCGATGCGCCGCGGTACCTTGTCGCCGGCGGTTGGCTCTGTTTCGAGCTGGGCGCCGGCCAGGGTCGGCTGCTCGAGAAGCGGCTGTCCGGTCATGGCGGTTACAGTGAAATCCGGACGGTGGCGGACCACGCCGGCACGGTCCGCGCCGTGATGGCGCGCACGGGCGGCGCGCACTAGTGCGCAACCATCGCCACGTTGAGACGCGCCGGGAGGCACCCGGCCACCAATCGGGAACACCTGCCATGACCCTGCACGGCACACAGCCCACGCGCCGGCGGCATCGCCTGCTGCCCGCCGCCCTGCTCCTGGCCGCAGCCTGTGGAGATTCGCGGATGCCCATTCCCGCAGCGCCCGACGCCCCGCAGCCCTCGTTCGCGGCGGTGACCCCGGAGCAGTGGCGCGCACTCGCCGGACGGCGAATGTACTTCGGACACCAGTCTGTGGGCGGAAACATCATCGATGGCGTCAAGGCCGTCCTCGCTGATCATCCGGAGATTCCGCTTCGGGTCATCGAGGCGACGACGCTCGACTCCGCCAGCGGGCCCGGGCTCTACCACGCACGGATCGGGCACAATGGCGACCCGAGCTCGAAGGTCGCGGCGTTCGACAGCATCGTGGGAGGCGGCGACCCGTCCGTGGCGATGCTCAAGTTCTGCTTCGTGGACGTGAACGGCCACACCAACCCTGACTCGCTCTTTGCGGCCTACCAGCGGGAGATGTCGGCCCTGCATGCCCGGCTCCCGAACCTGGTGATCGTCCACGTGACCATGCCCCTCACCCAGACCACGGAGGGGCGGCGGGACCTGCTCATGGCCAAGATCCGGGGGCAGGCCAACTCGTACGAGTTGAACGTGATCCGAAATCGATACAACGCCTTGCTCCGGCAGGCGTACGTCGGCAAGGAGCCGGTGTTCGACCTGGCGCGCTTCGAATCCACGCGTCCGGATGGCTCGCGCGCCTTCTTCCTCCGGGGTGCCGACACCGTGTACAAGGCGGCGAGCGAAACGACCGACAATGGCGGGCACCTGACCGCCGCCGGCCGCCGCGGCGCCGCGGAAGCCTTCCTCGCCGTGCTGGCGACCCTCTAGGAGCCCGATGATGCCCGAGTTGGCCCCGTCCCCGGACGTCCACATCGACCCGAAGTTCGCGCCCAACGCGGCGTGGCTGTTGTGGCACGCGCGGGCCCGGCGTGCGGCGCATCCGGCCATCCAGGACGGCTCCCGGAGCACCACCTACGGCGAGCTCGGTGCCGGCGCCCAGGCAGTCGCGGGCCACCTCCGGGCGCTGGGCGTCGAGCCGGGAGACCGTGTGGCCATTCTCCTGCAGCGCGGTGCCGAGGCGGCCTCGGCCTTCTTCGGCATCCTGGCGGTCGGGGCGGTGGCGATCAACGTCAACGAGTCGCTGCGCGCGCGCCAGGTGGAGCATGTGCTGGGGCACTCAGGGGCGCGGGTGCTCCTGACCAATGCCGAGATGCTCGGCTGGCTCGGCCGGCCCCTCGACACGCCCGCCCAGACCGTCCTGCTCGACGAACCGCTCGCGCCGGCCGCCTTCACGCCGGTGGCCCGCGTGGGGCAAGACCCGGCGAACATCATCTACACGTCCGGCTCGACCGGGCTGCCCAAGGGCGTGCTCATTTCGCACGGCAATCTCTGGGCGGGCGCCCAGTCGGTGGCGGCGTACACCGGGCTGACGCCCGACGACCGCATCGCGAGCCTGCTCCCCTTCAGCTTCGACTACGGGTTCAACCAGTTGCTCACGACGCTCCTCGTCGGCGCCACGCTCGTCGTCGAGCGCTCTCCGCTGGCGGCGACGGTCGCCCGGACGCTGCGGGAAGCGGCCGTCACCGTGCTGCCGTGCGTGCCGCCGCTCTGGCTGCAGCTGCTCGGCACGCCCTCTTTCCGCACTACGCTGCCCGCCCTGCGAGTCATGACCAACACGGGGGGGCGGGTTCCGGCCGAGGCGGTGCGCGCGCTGCGCGAGGCGCACCCACAGGCCCGGCTGTTCCTCATGTACGGCCTGACGGAGGCGTTCCGGAGCACCTATCTCCCGCCGGAAGAGGTGGATCGCCGGCCTGATTCGATCGGGCGCGCGATTCCCGGCGCGCAGATCATGGTCCTGACGGCCGACCAGCGCGAGGCCGAGCCCGGCGAGGAGGGAGAGCTGGTGCACCGGGGCCCGACGGTCGCCCTCGGCTACTGGAACGATCCCGAGGCGACGGCCAAGGTGTACCGCCCGAACCCCCTGCGCCCGGCCGGCACGCCGGACGTGGAGCGGGTCGTGTACTCGGGGGACATCGTCCGGCGCGACGCGGAGGGATACCTGTATTACGTCGGTCGCCACGACCGGATCATCAAGACGATGGGGTACCGCGTCAGCCCCGACGAAGTGGCGAGCGTCCTTTACGCCTCGAAGCAAATCCTCGAAGCGATCATCACCGCCGAACCCGACGAGGCGCGAGGCAACCGCATCGTGGCCCATGTCGTTCTTGCCGAGGAGGGGACCCTGGACGCACTCAAGCTCTACGTCGGCAGCGAGCTCCCGCGCTACATGCAGCCGGCGCGCATCGAGACGCACGCCACCCTGCCGCGCACCTCGAGCGGCAAGCACGACACGAAGGCACTGGCCACCGGGAGCGGCGCATGAGCACCCCGATCCCCGACGTGCTCCGCATCGACGCGGCGGCCACCACGCAGCGCATCGCCGACGCGATGCGCCAGCAGCTCGGCGAGACGCTCCGTCGACGCGGTTTCGTGGTCGCCATCAGCGGCGGGGTCGACAGCTCGGTCTGCGCCGGCCTGGCGGTCCGGGCGGTCGGCCCGAAGCACGTGTTCGGCATCTTCCTGCCGGAGCGCGATTCCGACCCGGAGAGCCGCGTGCTGTTCGAGGAGACGGTGCGCCGGCTCGGGATCCCGTACGCCGTCGAGGACATCTCGCCCATCCTGGACGCCGCCGGGTGCTACAAGCGGCGCGATGACGCGATCCGAAAGGTGGTGCCGGAATTCGGCGAGGGCTGGCGCTGCAAGCTGGTCATGCCGGGGACTCCGCTCGAGGCCGACCGGCTGCAGGTGACGCAGCTGGCGGTGCTTCCGCCGGGCGGCGAGCTCCGGACGGTCCGCCTGCCGGGGGCCGAGTACCGCGACATCGTGGCGGCGTCGAACTTCAAGCAGCGGGTCCGCACGATGCTCACCTACTACCACGCCGACCGGCTGCATTACGCCGTTCTCGGGACGCCGAACCGCCTGGAATACGACCAGGGATTCTTCGTGAAGGGGGGCGACGGGCTCGCCGACCTGAAGCCGATCGCCCATCTCTACAAGACCCAGGTGTACCAGCTGGCCGAACACCTGGGCGTGTCCGCTCACGTGATCGCCCGGATGCCCACCACCGACACCTACTCCCTGCCCCAGAGCCAGGAAGAGTTCTACTTCGCCTTGCCGGTCCGCCAAATGGACCTGGTGCTGTACGCGGCCAACGCGGGGTGGTCGGTCGAGCGCGCCGCCTCGGAGTTCGGCCTCACCGCGGAGCAGGTCGGGCGCGCGTTCCGGGACATCGAGCAGAAGCGCTCGACCACCCGGTACCTCCACCGGCCCCCCCTGCTCGTCGAGGCCGTCCCGCAAATCACGACCTCCCCCCTGGGCGACTGATGTGCGGCATCGTCGGCCTCGCGAGGCGCGAGCCGCAGGGAGTGGGGGCCGACGTCCTGCTCCGGATGATCGCGGCCGTGCGGCACCGCGGCCCCGACGGCTACGGGATCTTCACCGGGCCGCAGGTCGGGCTCGGCCATGCGCGGCTGAGCATCATCGACGTGTCGGGCGGCGCCCAACCGCTGACGAATGAAGACGGCCGCATCGCGATCACCTTCAACGGCGAGATCTTCAACTACATCGAGCTGCGCGAGGAATTGGTGGCGGCCGGGCACACCTTCCGGACCCGCAGCGACACCGAGGTCCTGGTCCACGCGTACGAGCAGTGGGGCGCCGGCTTCCTCGAGCGGCTGAATGGCCAGTTCGCGCTCGCCATCTACGACGGCCGCACCCGCAGCGTCTTCCTTGCCCGCGACCGCTTCGGCATCCGTCCCCTCTTCTACGCCCTGCGCGACGGCGACCTCTGGTTCGCGTCCGAGGTGAAAGCGCTCTTCGCCGGCGGCGAGGTGGAGGCGGCGCCGGACCTCGCCGGGCTGGACGAGGTCTTCACCTTCTGGGCCGCGCGCGCGCCGCGCACCGTATTCCGCGGCGTGAGCCAGCTGGAACCGGGCACGTTCGCCGTCTGGCAGGACGGCGCCCTGCGGGTCTCCCGCTACTACGAGCTGAATTACCCGGAGGAGGGGGCCGAGCCGCGTGACGTCATCGCGCAACTCGACGCCCTGATGCGCAGCGGCGTGGACCTGCAGATGCGTTCCGACGTGCCGGTGGGCGGCTACCTCAGCGGCGGCCTGGATTCGAGCATCACCTGCGCGCTCGCAGCGGGAGGATCACCGTTCGCCCTCCGGACCTTTTCGGTGGCATTCGACGATCCGCGGTTCGATGAAAGCGCGTTCCAGCGACTCGTCGCCGCCGAACTCAAGAGCGTGCATGCCGTCCAGACGATTTCGCAGTCGGAAATCGGCGAGGTCTTCCCCGACGTCATCTGGCACGCCGAGACGCCGATCGTCCGGACCGCCCCCGCGCCGATGTTCCTGCTCTCCCGCCTGACGGCGGCCCAGGGGGTGAAGGTCGTGCTGACGGGGGAGGGTTCGGACGAATTGTTCCTGGGGTACGACCTGTTCAAGGAAACGGCGGTCCGTCAGTTCTGCCTCCGGCACCCGGGCTCGACCTCGCGCCCGAGGCTCTTTGACCGGCTCTACCCGTATCTCCTCCAGGAAGGGCATGGCGGGGGCGAAATGTGGCGCCGGTTCTTCCTCGAGGCGGGGCCCATCAGCGATCCGCTCTTTTCCCACCTCCCGCGGTTCGGGCTCACCAGCCGGATCAAGGACGCCTACGCCGAGGCCACACGGGCGGCGCTGGTGGGGTGCGACGTGATGTCGGAACTGCGCGACGCCCTGCCGCCGAGGTTCTCGTCGTGGTCGGCGCTCAACCGGGCGGCCTACCTCGAGATGACCACCCTGCTTTCGGGCTATCTGTTGAGCTCGCAGGGCGAGCGGATGGGCATGGCGCACTCGGTGGAAGGCCGCTTTCCCTTCCTCGATCACCGCCTGTTCGAATTCGCGGCCGCCCTCCCGACGCGGAGCAAGCTCCGGGGGCTGCGGGAAAAGGACGTCCTTCGGCGGTGGGCGGCACCGATCTTGCCAGAGAGCGTCGGGAGCCGGCCCAAGCAGCCGTATCGAGCGCCGGACGCACCCGCCTTCTTCCATCCGGGGCAGCCGGCATACGTCGATGAGTTGCTCGGCGAGGCCGAGGTGTCGCGGGTCGGGCTGTTCGACGCCCGGGCGGTCGCCGGGCTGGTACGGCGTTGCCGCGCCGGTCGGGTCACCGGGTTCCGGGAAAACCAGGCGCTGGTGGCGATCCTCTCGACCCAGCTGTGGCATAGTCAGTTGATCGAACGGCGCCGGCACACGGCCGCCTTGCCGCTCGGGGGCGCGGACGTCGTCCTGCGGGAATCGGCGTTCGGAATCGAGGCAGGTGTCAACTCAGGGAGTGGGCAATGACGGAAGCGGAAATCAGGGCAAAGGTGTGGACCTTCCTGTCGGAGAGCTTTCTCTACATGCGCCCCGACTTTCGGGTGGACCCCGACGAGTCGCTGTTGCGCGCGGGCGTCATCGACTCGCTGGGCGTCATGGAAGTGATCGGATTCGTGGAGGATCTGGCCGGCTTCCAGGTCGCGGAGGACGAGATCACGGAAGCGAATTTCGGCACCCTCAACTCCATCGCCCGGTACATCGTGTCGAAGACGGCGCAGAGCGCCGCCTAGCCTGTGGCCCCCGGGGAAGCGTGCCGGGCGTACGCGCGCGCGGCGGCTTCCACGGCTTCCCCTGACAGGATCCCCCGCACCACCGCCACCCCCGCACCTCCCGCCGCCAAGGCGGGCGCCACATCCTCCGGCAACACCCCGCCAATCGCCACGCACGCCACCCCGCTGGGCGCGAGCCGGCAGACGGCGGCGAAGCCCTCGAGCCCGATCGCCGGTCCGGCGTCGGCCTTGGTCGTCGTGCCACGGAGCGGGCCGACGCCCCAGTAGTCGGCTCCGGACCCCTGCCCCGCTTCCGCCACCGAGCCCACCGAGGCACCGAGCAGGAATCCCGCTGGCACGATCCGGCGCGCCAACGACACCGGAACGTCGTCCGGGCCGAGGTGCGCACCGGCCGCGCCGACCGCCAGCGCCACGTCGAGGCGGTCGTTGACCACCAGCGGCACCCGCAGCGCGGCGAGCAGGGTCCGGGCGGCCGCCGCGAGCTCGCGCGCGTTGGCGCGCTTGAGCCTGAGCTGCACGGCAGTGACACCCCCGCGCTCGGCCGCCAGGCAGAGTGGCACGAGGTCCCGGCCCGCCACAAGGTCGTCGTCGGTGACCAGCACGAGTCGAAGGACTTCCGCTAGATTGCGCGCCATGATCGACCGAACCTACCGATGCAGGCACGCCCCGTGAAGCCCGTGCGCGTCAGCGACCGGGGAGCGGCCCGCTGGACCCGCGGCCACCCCTGGATCTTTCGCAGCGACCTGCTCGACGAGGTCGAGGCCGCAGGGGTCGTACCCGTGACCGACCCCCGGGGCCGTTTCCTAGGCCAGGCATTGGCGTCGCCGCGATCGGAGATCCGGCTCCGCCTGCTCGAGCGGACCGAGGCGCCGATCGACCGCGCCTGGTGGCGCGCACACCTCGCCGGGGCGATCGCCCGCCGCGAGGGGATCGACGCCAACGCCTATCGCCTCGTGCATGGGGAAGGCGACGGACTCCCATCCCTCGTGGTGGACCGATACGACCGCTGGGTCGTGGCCCAGGTCCTCTCGGCGGGGCTGGAAACGATGCGCGACGACATCGTCGAGGCGCTGGTGGAACTGCTGGAGCCCGAGGGCGTCCTATTGCGCAATGACGTGGCGGTGCGGAAGCAGGAGGGGCTGCCGGAAGAAATCGTGCTGATGCACGGCACGGTGCCCGAGGCGATCGAGGTCCGCGAAGGATCGGTCCGTTACCTTGCCGCGCCGTGGGAGGGACAGAAGACTGGCGCCTTCCTCGACCAGCGCGAGCACCGGATGCTGGCCGCGCATCTGGTCAGACCCGGCGGTACAGCTTTGGATTGCTTTGCGTACCACGGGTCGTTCGCGCTGCACCTCGCCACGCGCGCGGGACGGGTGGCGGCGCTCGACGCCAGCCGGGAGGCGCTCGCGCGCGGCACCCAGAACGCGGTGTTGAACGGGCTGGACAATATCGATTGGGTGGAGGGCGACGCCTTCGAGGCGCTGCGGGCCTGGGAGCGCGCGGGCCGCCGCTTCGACATGGTGGTTGTGGACCCGCCGGCGTTCGCCAAGCACCGGGGGGCGCTGGGGCAGGCGCTTCGCGGGTACGCCGAGGTCAACCTGCGGGCGATGCGGATCCTGGCCCCGGGCGGCGTGCTGTTGAGCGCGTCCTGCTCCTACCACCTGCACCGCGCCGAATTCCTCAAGATGCTCGCGGATGCGGCCGCGGACAGCGGCCGCCGGCTGACGCTGGAGCGTGTCCTGGGCCAGGCGATCGACCACCCCGAGGTCCTCACCATTCCCGAAACCGGCTACCTCAAGGGCGCGGTCCTGCGGGCGGACTGACGGCCCGGGTCAGGCTGCTCGAGGCGCAATGCGATCCTTGAGGTCGAGGCACGGCTTCTCGATGAGCCGCCAGGAGGCCAGGGACGCGACGAACGTGAGGGTCAGCACGAGGAGGATGTACAACGAGAGCCGGGCCAGCCGCCACGGCGTGTCCGATCCGCGCACCACCTCTTCGAAGAAAGGCGTCAGGAACTGCTGAATGGGCTGGTGGAACAGGTACATCGCGTAGCTGTACTTCCCGGCAGTCCGCAGCCAGTCCGTCGAGAGCCACGCCTGGAGCCGTCGCGGCGCCTCCGGCCCCTCCTCCACCGCGTAGGCGATCAGGCTCGCCGAGAGCAGTGCGATGAGGCTCTGGCCGATCACCTGGACCCACAACTCAAACGAATGGAATCCCCGTTCGGCGACGACGAGCGCCACCAGCGCGACCCCCGCCAGGCTGGCCACGCGACCCCGCCACGCCACGAGCAACCGCCTCCCCCCGTCATCGCGCACCAGCAGGGCCACCAACGCGCCGGCCGCGAGGGCATCCCACCGGGAAATCGTGAACACGTACGCGGGGTTGGGCCCCGCGCCCGCGAGCCGCAAGCCCAGCCGGATGAACGGCGTCCCCAGGATCGTGACGAGGCAGAGGTTGGTGAGGCCCCGGCGCCCGACGAACCAGACGACCAGGGGCCACACCAGGTAGAACTGCTCCTCCACCGCCAAGGACCAGGTATGCGAGAGGGCGTCGATGCCCGGCGAGGCGGTCATCCAGTTCTGGACGTAGAGCCAGTAGGCCCAGCGGTGGCTCTCGCGGACGGCGGCCGCCCAAGCCGGGCTCCAGGCGAGGAGCGGCGCGATCACGATGATGAGCGCCACCATCGCATAGTAGAGCGGAAATATCCGGAGGATGCGCCGGACGTAGAACGAGCGGAAGTAGGTCGCCCGGCCCTTCGTGTCGAGCAGGATGCCGGTAATCAGGAACCCCGACAGCACGAAGAACAGCTGGACGCCGATCCACCCGGTCGCCGAGACCGCGTTGGCCAGCTTGAGGAGGAAGTGCTCGCTCTCCCCGGCGATCCAGGCGGAATTGTGGACGATGACGATGAGGACGGCCAGCCCGCGGACACCATCGAGCGGCAGCAGGCGCGCGTTCACCCCCGCCCCGGAGGCCGGACGCTGTTCGGCGCGTGCACCCACCCGGTCAGCGACCCACAGCGGCGGACCCCTCGTCCCGTTCTCGGCGCCACTCGAGGTACGAGTACACCACCGGCCAGACGATCGCCGGCAGGAGGGCCGCGAGCAGCACCTTCGTGGCCATCGCGCCCGGCACCACGAACCCGCTCACCATCACGACGAGCCCCGCGATCGTGAAGCAGTACCCTCCCACACGGTGTGTCTTCCGCCACACCCGCTCACTGCTCAGCGTCCACGGCGTGCGAATCCCCATGAACCAGTTGGGCCGGATGCGAGTCATCAGGTTGCCGATGAAGACGAAGAGCGCGCCGAGGAGGATCGGCATGGCGACCCGCATGTCGACCGGCCAGCCGAGGGCCGTGCCCAGGACCAGCAGGTGCAGGACGACCATGAAGATCACGATCACGTTGGCCAGGAGGAAGTAGACCGAGCCGTGGAATTCGTAGTTGCGCTTGAGGGGGTCGATCGTGGGGAGCGCGGAGAAGAGCGCGGAGAGCAGCAGCATCATGCCGGGCAGCAGGAAGGCCGCGAACGCCGCCGACGACCAACCGTCGGGCTCGCCGCTGAAGCCCCAGTGGGTGGCCACCTGCGCGGGCAGTTGGGGAAGCGCCCAGAGCGAGAAGCCGAGGGCGGCCAGGGTCGCGACAAACGCGGGGGCCATCTTACGCATTGCGGCGCTCCTTGCGGCGCGGGGCGATCTCGAGCAGGTGCTGCAGGGCGTCCTGCACCACGGTGGTGTTGAGCGAGTAGCGGATGAACTGGCCATCGCGGGCCGCAAGCACGAGGCCCGCCTCCTTGAGCACCGAGAGGTGGTGGGACACGGAGGCCCAAGCCACCGGAAATTGCGCCGCAATCTCGCCGGCGGGGAGGTCCCGCTCCCTCAGCATGGACAGGATGGCCCGGCGGGTGGGGTCGGCGAGCGCCTTGAAGGTCTGGTCGATCATAATGATAAGATATTCATCTAAACATCTCAGTCAAGAGGGCGCGCTCCCCCCGGGTCCGGCCCCGTCCGCCGCCCCGCCCGCCTTGCCCCACTCCCCGTCCGGTACGACTTTTCCCCCATGCCCCGCCCGGATCCCGCCGTGGAGGAGCGCACCCGCCAGGTGCGCGGCGTCCTGCTGGCCGTCCTCCTCGCCAACCTGGCGGTCGTGGTCGTCAAGTTCGGAGTCGGCCTCGGCATCGGGTCGCTCGCGGTGGTGGGCGACGCGGTCCACTCCTCCGTCGACGCCATCAACAACCTCTTCGGGCTGGCGGTGGTCCGGTTCGCGTCCAAGGGACCCGACGCCGAGCACCCTTACGGCCACGCCAAGTTCGAGTCGTTGGGCGCCCTGCTCATCGTCGTCTTTCTCTCCCTCTCCGTGTTCGAACTGCTGCGCGGCGCCTGGGCCCGCCTCTGGGAGGGCGCCCCCGCGCTGGCCATCACGCCGCTCCAGGTGGCTCTGCTCGCCTTCACCCTCCTCGTAAACGTCTGGGTCGTAGTGTACGAGACCCGCGCCGGCCGCCGCCTCAACAGCGCCATCCTCATCGCCGACGCGGCGCACACCCGCGTCGACGTGTTCATCACCCTCGCGGTCCTGGGCGGACTCTGGCTCACGCAACTCGGCTATCCGATGGCCGATCCGATCCTGGCCATCGTGGTCGCCTTCCTGGTCATCCGCGTGGGGTGGGAGATCGTCAGCCATTCGCTCCCAACGCTGGTGGACGGCGCCGCGGTAGACGAGGCGGCGATCCGGAAAGAAGCCGAGGGCGTCACGGGGGTGCGGTCGGCCTACGCGATCCGCTCGCGGACCGCGGCCGCGCTCAGCTTCGCGGAGGTCACCATCGCGGTGGATGGGCAGGAGAACGTGGCCGCCGCCCACCGGATTGCCGACGACGTCGAGCAGCGGCTTCGCGACTCGCTGGGGCTCTACCACGTCCAGGTGCACGTCGAGCCATGCTGACGCTCGCGCAGGTCCGCCAGCAGCGCCGGCGCCGGTCGCCCCCGTCGCTGAAGCAGCAGTACCAGGAATTCGTGATGCAGCGTGTCGAGGCCTTCAAGAACTCCATGTCCCGGGAGGAACTGCTTCGCCTCGGCGACGAGGCCGTGTCCGAGATGCAGGCCACCATCGAAGGCCAGTTCATGCTGACCGAAGTCATGATGGTGGACCAGGTGGACCGGCTCATCACCAAGCGATTGCGACTGCGGTCCTACGCGAAGTGGCGAGAGCACTACCTGACGTTGCGCGCCGCCCAGCGGGAGCCGATGCACTGGGGCGTGGACCCCGGGAGCCCCGTCGCGCGGATCCTCCCCCGCCTCGAGCCAGGCGACTCGGCGCTCGTGCTCGGCACCGGCGCCGAGCCGGCCACCTACCTGCTCGCCGCGCACGACGTGGCGGTCACGTTCGTGGCCGGAAACATCGGCACCGTCGAGCGGATCGAGTCGCGGATGGCCTCCGAATCGCTCGGAAGCCAGTTCCAGGCGTACGTGGTGACGGTGGGTTGGCGGCTCGCCACGTTCGTGCCCCCCGTCAACCTGGTGGTCGTCGACGCGTCGGAGCTCACCTCACTGGATCCCGACGCGAGGCGCACGGTGGTCGAGCAGGTCCAGGCGCTGACGGAGCCGGGCGGCGTGCACGCCGTGCTCCCGGCGCGCGGGCTGGCACCTCACGCCTTCCGCACCCTATACGCGGGCTGGGAAGAGGAGGAGGCAGAGCGGGCACCCGGCGCGCGGGGGCGGCGCGAGGGGCTGTTGTTCTCGAAGGGAACGGGTCGGAACGACACTGCATGACCACTTCTCGCGTGTCGCTTTGACACGCGTACTCCAGCACGTACTCACCAAGTCGCGCTGCTTCAATAACTTACAAAGTCATGAATTCAGGCATATCTGGTGCACCTAAGGTGTTGCCCCGAGGGTTTGGACTTCGGGTTCACCACCGCAAGGATGTGCCAAATGACCAGCCTGCCTGTGTTGCTCGACGAGACGACCCTCGGCATCGTGATCCGGACGCCGAGCGCCGCGACCCGCCCCGTGCGGTTCTGGGCGTACCTCTGGGCGTCGGACGAAGCCACGGAAGGCCGTCCTTGGCATGAGCGGGTGCCGGTGGAGCGTGACGCAGCCGCCTGATCGCACCGACCCGACGCGCAGGAACGAAGAAGCCCCCGGTCAGCGACCGGGGGCTTCGTGCATTCAGGAGCGCGCCCCCAACTAGGGCGTGACGATCGTGCCCATCCGCACCACCTCGAAGTCGCTGCCGTGGACGGTCCGGAAGGCGTCGAAGATCGCCGGATCCCACCGGGTGTCCGACACGCGCGACACGTACCAGTTGGAGCCGTTGTCCGCCAGGATCATCCCGTATGTCTTCAGGGCATCGAGCACCACGCGCGCGTCGCGCGGGTAACCGCTGGTGTCGAAGCCGGCCTTGAGCCGCACCCGCATGCCCATTGGCGGCAAGGCGGGGTCGGTCGAGGAGCTCGCCCAGTGCCGCGCAGGGTGGACGTACGCTTGGCGGGTGCGCTGCACGGTGAATCGGAGCGCGTGGCGAATCTGGCCGTCGGCCACCTCGTCATACCGCGCCAGGCCCGGGAAGATCGGGAGTCCGGCCGCATCGGCGGAGGTCCACCCGGCGGGCCGGAGTGCGTTCGAGTTGAGGTCGAAGATGGCGCCTGAGCCGGCCGTCCAGCTGCCGCCGAGGGTCGGGGGATAGGCCGCGTACAACTCGTACAGGATCCAGTTGTCCCGGTCGATGATCAGGATGTGCCGGTCGCCGCTGCTGCCGGAGCCGCCTTCCACCGGGGCGTTGGCGGGGATGGGATACGGGCCGGGGTCGCTCTCGTCGGCGTAATCGAAGGTGACCGATACCTTGGGCGTACTGCCGCTGACGACGATGTAGGGAATGCCGTAGTTGGTCTCGGTGGTCCCCCAGTCAGGGTGGAGACTCATGCCGAGTCCGATGCTGGCGATGAGCACGTCGGAGTTGGGATCCACCGAGGCGGTGTCGACCGGGAGGTTCCACGCATTGTCGGCCGGGAACGGCAGGCGGCCGTTCAGGCTCGCATTGACACCCAGATCAGGCGAGCCGGGAGGCGGGGGCGCGATACCGGTCGAATCGGGTGTGTTGCCGCAAGCCACGACGCCCGCCAAGCAGATCGCCACCGAGGTCCAGCGTGCAACGACCTGCATGATGCCCTTGCCGAGGAGGTGCATTCTCGCCTGCCTGCAGTCGTTAGGGAATCACCGGCCTCCGTGTCGCAGCCCGGTGGTAGACTCGTTAAATCACTTGTGCGGCAGGATCCAGGCCCCGAGCCTCCCAATGCTCAGGATCGGCCCCTCAAAACCGGGGCAACAGTACTGCCGCAGCGATGGCACGGTCGGGGGCCGGATCGTCGCGGCGTTGGAAAATCGACAGCGTAAACCGTTAAACATCATTGTCTTAGCGCCGGCAATGATGCACGCCACCGGGCACGGTCCTTGCCCGATAGACCCGTAGCTCGAACCATGGGTGACCATCCGCATCCCTGGTCTTCGGGCACCACTGCTCAAGAGGCCCGCCCCTCCATGCTGCCACGGCCACACCCAGGTGTGCTGTTCAAGACCGTCTCGGACGGCGCCGTGCTGCTGCATGTCGAGGAGGAGATCTACTTCGGCCTGAACGATGTGGGCACACGGATCTGGCAATTGCTTCCCCCCGCGTGCCGTGACCTCAACGAACTTTGCGCGAGGCTGGGCGAGGCCTACACGGACGTCGCACCGGAGGTACTCCGGGCCGACGTCGTCGAGCTCCTGAACGAACTCGAAGCCAACCAATTGGTGGTGGCCACGTGAGCCATCGCGCCGCGAATGATTCGACGTTCGTCCATCTCTCCCGCCGTCTCTTCAGCCTTCCGGCGCGCGAGTTCGGCGAGTTGTTGGTGGCGCAGGTCTTCCTCGTCGGGGCGCTCTGGACGGTTCGCCGACGCCCCAAGGGCACATTGCTCCGCCCAGTGGATGAGCGGTCTCCTGCCCGGGACTCCGAAGGCGAGGACCGCCTCGCGCGTCTCGTCATTGCCGTCGACCGCGCCGCACGCTACGGGCTGTTCACGCCGACCTGCCTCGTGCGGGCGGTTGCCCTCGAACGGATGATCGTCCGTGCGGGCGTCGGGCCGGCGGTCGTGCGGGTGGGCGTGCTCCGAGGCAGCGACGATTTCATGGCGCATGCCTGGATCGAACTGGCCGGCCGCATCATCGGCGACGAACCCTCGCGCGTGGCGCGCTTCACGCCGCTCCACGACTTCTCGGCACTCCCCCGATGAGTGGGATCCTCGCCCTCACCGGCCCGGTGCCGCCGGACCGCCTGGAGACCGCGCTCGCGCGGCTGGCCGCCCTGGGCGGAGCCGACGAGCAACGCTGGGCCGACGGAGAGGCCCTGGTGGCGGTGACCCGGAAGTCCTGGGAATTGGACGGAGACCACTCGGGACCGGTCCTGCTCCTCGAGTCGGAGGACCTGGTGGTCGCGGCCGACGCCTCGCTCTACGACCGCCCGAGTCTGCTCGCGGCCCTCAAGGCGACCGGTGTCGAACCGACCGGAACCACGCCCAGCGACCTGATCGCGGCCGCATACCGGGCGTGGGGCCCCGCGCTGGCCGAGCACCTGGTGGGTGACTACGCGTTCGTGATATGGGACCGGCGGCTCCATCGCCTGGTGGCTGCACGAGACCCACTCGGCATGCGTGCACTCTACACCACTCGGCTCGGCGACGGCGTCGGGTTCGCCTCGTCCTCGAGGGCGCTTGCAGAGCTGGCCGGCCGGGCCGGCTCGCTCAATCTCGCATGCCTGGGCGCCCAGGTCGCGGGGCTGATTTGGAGCAATGGCACCGACACCGCATTCGACGGTGTGGACCCCGTTCCGCCGGCACATTGCGTCACCTGGGAGGGGGGCCGGACCGGCGTCACGCGATTCTGGCACCCTCCCATCGCTCCCTCCCGCCACCCGGTCGATCCTGCCGACGCAGCGATGGAGCTTCGCGATCTCCTCGGCAGGGCGACCGTCGAGCGCATGGGCTGTGGCACGACGGCTGTGTGGATGAGTGGAGGCTGGGACTCGACTGCGGTCTTCGCTGCGGGGCGAAACGCGCTGCCGGCATCGGAACGGTCCCGGCTCCGCCCCGTCTCGATCAGCTATCCCGAGGGAGATCCCGGGCGCGAGGACGACTTCATCCGGCAGGTCGGCGCTCACTGGGGCGCCGAGCCGCACTGGATACAGAGCGACGTCATCCCCCTGCTCGACGGGTTGGAGGAACGGGCGGCGGTCGCCGACGAACCGCCGGCGCACCTCTATGAACTGTGGAATCGGGAGCTTGCGCGCGGAGCGAGGTCGGTCGGTGCGCGAGTCGCGCTTGACGGGTGCGGCGGGGACAATCTCTTCCAGGTATCGGACGTGGTCCTCGCCGACCTCCTTCGGACCGGCCGCCTCGTCGAGTTCGCGAGGCGGGCGCGCTCCCGCCGGGGCGCCGGATGGAAATACGTGGCGCGGGCCGGCATACTCCCGCTCCTGCCCGATTCGGTCGTCCGCGCCTGCGAGCGAGTTGCCGGTCGGCGGCTGCCGCGGCACTATATGGAGCATCGTGCGGCCCCGTGGGTACGCCGTGATTTCGTGGCCAAACACGAGTTGCGGGAGCGAGCGCTCGCCACCCTTCGCGCTACCCGCGGGACGAGCCTGGCCCAGACCGAGAACATGCTGTACGTCAGTGCGCCGGCGTGGGGATGGGCAGGCGGCTACATGCGCGGCGCGCTCCTCCAGGAGGGCGTGGAGGCCCGCTCCCCCCTCTTGGACGTGCGCGTGGTGGCGTTTGCCCTTTCGCGCCCGGTTTCCGAGCGCACCGACTGGCGGGAGACGAAGATTCTGCTCCGGCGCGCCATGGAGGGCCTCCTCCCCGCCGCGGTGCTGGCACCGCGCGCGCGCCGGACGGGCAGCACGGCCGGATTTTCGGCGCGCAGGATGCGCGAGGCATATCCAGCGCTTTGTCAGCGGCTCTTCAGCCAGCCGCTTCGTTTGGCCGAACTCGGGATCGTGGACCAGGCGGCGCTCAAGGCCGCCGCGGACCGCTGGGCCGCCGACGGCGACGACTCGGTCCGGATCGGGCTCTTCGACGCGATGCGCGTCGAGTTCTGGCTCCGAGCCCAGGAGCGCGCCACACCGGTGGGGCGCGCCAAGTCCGCCGCCCCGGCGTCCATGGTGATTTCATCGGCGGCATGAGACCGCAAACTGTGCCGGCAGACTCCGGCGACACTCGAACAGCAAGCGAGGAGGTGATGTGGAGATGTATAAGAAGCCAGCACTGCAGCGGTTCGGTTCGCTCAGAGACCTGACCTTGATCGGATGGGGTGCCGACGGAGACGGAGGCATCCAGGGGTTCGGGTACATCATTGGGGCCGTGACCGACGGCTGTGAGGTGGTTGGCGGCGGTGCCTGTGATCGGTCTTAGGACCGATCGGGTTGTCCGGTCGGCGGCTCGCAATGGCGCCGCCCGGACCCCCCAACCCACCCCTGGCAATGCCTGATTACTCGATATTCGGAGCCGTGCTCCGCTCCCAACTCGAATTCCCCGAGCTGGTCCCCACAACCACGGACGTCCCGCGCTGGTCCCTCACGATCTCCACGCACGCCCCGCCGTACGGCGACGCGGTCACCATGGGCTCCGAGGATGTGGAGCCCGGCATTCGCGTCTCGCTCTCCCGGCACGCGCACGGCCTGCGCCTCGTCTACGATGACACCGGATCGTTCGACATCTCGGCTGATGGTACTCACATCGACTGGGCACAGCCCGCCGACCCCGACCTGACCTCGGTCAGGAAGGACGTCCTGGGGCGGGTGCTCGCGATCTGCCTGCACCAACAGGGCGTGGTGGCGCTCCACGGCAGCGCGGTCCAAGTCTCGGACGTCGCCATCGCCTTCCTCGCACCGAAATTCCATGGGAAGTCGACCACGGCGGCCACCCTGGTGGAGAGCGGGGCGAAGTTGCTGGCCGATGACATCGTCGCGGTCTCGACGGGGAATCGCCCGGTTGTCCTGCCAAGCGTGCCGTTCGTCCAGCTCTGGAAGGATTCCGCCGCCCGCGTGGCCACTGGCTCGGTGTCGGTGCAAGGGAACGAAACTGGCCGCAAGCTCCAGCGGCGCTGGGGCGGCTCGCAGCAGAATGCCGACGCCGCCGCGCCACTCGACGCCGTGTACCTGCTCGCCCCCGTGCTTCCCGATGCGGCCACCGGTATCCGGCGGATTCGCCTCTCGGGCGTCGAGGGAGCGCTTGCCCTGCTGGGCCAAGCCAAAGTTGCCAATTTGCTGGGCGTCGAGCGGCGGGCGGACCTCCTGCAGGCCACAAGTGAACTGGCCGACCGCATTCCCGTCTATCGGCTCGAGGTCCCACGAGACTTCGAGCGACTTCCCGAGTTGACGGCGGCACTGTGGCAGTGGCACGCCCCGCACGCCGCCCGCCCCGCTATCGGTGGGCCCTGATGGACCGGGCGCTGGTCCGCGTCGAGGGCCTGTCCAAGCGATTTCCCGTCCGCCGATCCTGGGCGGCGACGCTGCGCCACCCACTGCAAGGCGACCGGGTCGAGGTCCTCCGCGACGTCTCTCTTCGGGTGCGCCGCGGCGAGTTCTTCGGCCTCCTCGGTCCCAACGGCGCCGGCAAGACCACCCTCTTCAAGATTCTCGCGACCCTGGTCCAGCCCGACGGCGGGACGGTGGAGATTGCGGGCGTCGACGCCCTGCGGGATCCCGCCGCGGTGCGCCGCGTACTCACGCCGGTCATTGCCGATGAGCGCAGCCTCAACTGGCGGCTGACGGGCGCCGAGAACCTGCGGCTCTTTGCGGCGCTGTACGGCGTCCCACACGGTGACAGCGCGCCCGCCGTCGCCCGCCTCCTGGACACGATCGGCCTCGCCGACGCAGGCCACCGCATGGTCGGCACCTACTCTTCGGGAATGAAGCAGCGCCTGCTCATCGCGCGCGCGCTGCTGTCGCGGCCGTCCGTGCTGCTGCTCGATGAACCGACGCGCAGTCTCGACCCGGTCAGCGCGCGGGACTTCCGGCGCTTCCTCCGGGAGGAGATTGCCGGGCGGCAGGGATGCACCGTGCTGCTCGCCACCCACGACGCGGACGAGGCGCTCGAGTTGTGCGATCGGCTCGCCGTCCTGCACCGCGGGCGCCTCGTCGCCCAGGGGACCGCGAGGGAACTTGCCGGGATCGCAGGAGGAGCACGCTGCCGGCTCGCGGTGCCCAAGGGTCAGGAGGGTTTGGCGCGGCAGATCCTTGCCCGTGCCGGCCTGGCCACCTTCGCACCCGCGGGCACGGCGGAGCAAGCGGGGTGGGTGAGCCTGACCGGCGAACTCCCCGGCGGACTCCCTGCCTCGGCAGGTGTGATGCAGGAGCTCGTGGCCGGCGGCGTTCAGGTGGGGGAGTTCGCACACGTCCCGCTGCCGCTCGCGGACCTCATCGAGCGGCTCTTGCCGCAGGGCGAGGCGGCATGAGCAAGATCCTCGCCCTCATCACAGCGCAATGGCGAGTGATGACGAGCTACCGTACCCAGACCCTGCTCTCCTTTGGGGGGCTGATCTTCACCGTGGTGCCGCTGTATTTCGTGGCGGGGGCACTGCAACCGGTCATGGCGAACGCGATCCGCACCGAGGGGGGAGACGCCTTCGGCTTCCTGCTCGTAGGGACCAGCGTAATCATGATCGTGACGGTCGCGCTGTCCGCCGTGCCCTCGGCGCTGTCTTCGGGGATTGCCAGCGGCACGTTCGAGGCGCTCCTCAGCACACCCACCTCCCTCCCAACGCTCGTCACCGGCATGACCGGATTCCCGCTCCTCTTGGCGGCGCTCCGGGCGACGGTGCTCCTGGTGGCGGGGGCCCTATTCGGCGTCAGCATCGCGGCGGGGACGCTTCCCCTCGCGCTGCTGCTCCTGGTCGTGCTGGTGCTGGCCCATTACGCCATCGGGCTCATCGGCGGCGCGATGGTCCTCGCCTTCCGGACCGCCGGCCCGCTCTCGAGGGTGGTGCTGGTGGCGTCGAGCCTGCTGGGCGGCGTGTATTACCCGACGCATGTCATTCCCTCGTGGCTGCAGGCGGTTTCCGCGGTGTTGCCCTTGAGCTACGGCCTTCGCGCCCTCCGGCGTGTACTGTTGCAGGGGGCCTCTCTCGGCGCAGTATCGCACGACCTGCTGGTCCTCGCCGGGGAAACGGTCGTGCTCCTGGCGCTGGGCCTTGGGCTCATGTCGTTGGCCTTCCGGTACGCCCGCCGGCAAGGCACGTTGGCGCAGTACTAGGAGACCAACCGCGGATGCTGCCAGTCCTTCCTCCGGAAGCTCGATTGCTCGTCCTCACGACACAGGCCCCGGGGGCTGAGGTCGAGCGCGAACTGGCCGCCCTGGCGCAACAACCGCTGGATTGGCAGTTCGTCGGTGCACTGGCCGAGCGAGAAAAGCTCCTTCCAGTGCTCTGGAATCGACTGCGCAAGTATGCCGCCTCCCTGCCAGAATTGGAGGCCGAGCGCATCCGCAGGCAGGCAGTGGTGATCGAGTTCCGGTTGGCTCTGGCGGAGACGGTCCTACAAGACGTTCTGAATCGGCTGTCGGCGGCAGGGATACCAGTGATGCTCCTGAAAGGCGCCGCCCTCGCCACCACGGTCTACAAGTCGTTCGCGGCACGACCCATGGGCGACCTTGATGTGTTAGTGCCGCCCGAGAAGGCGACGCAGGCATGGCAGCTCCTCGTGGACGCTGGATGGCGGAAGGAGTTTGAGGGTGGGGCGGCGTTCTACGAAGGTCACCACCACCTGGCCGCCCTGATTGATCCGAAGGGCCTCGGCATTGTGGTCGAGATACACCGGGCCACTTTGCCTCTCGCCGGGCCGTTCCTGTTCGATGAAGCCGAGCTCTGGCGTGACGCCACGACCGTGTCCATTGGCGTTACGAAGGTCTGGACCCCTTCCCCGCAGCATCAGCTGCTGCACCTCTGCGCGCACTTCGCCTGGTCGAACATGCTGTCCAGCGGGCTTGCACGGACTGCGCGTGACGTGGCGGCACTCCTGGAAGCGGGCCCCCCGGACTGGGACTCCTTCGTCGCCCTCTCCCAGCGCACCCGCGCCGGCACATGCGTCTACTGGACCATGTCGATGGCCCGAGCGCTGGCTCGCGCGCCGGTGCCCCTGACCGCGCTCGAGCGGCTTCGGCCCCGGCAGGCCCAGCCGCTGGTTAACGCGCTGCAGCGTGCCCTCATCGCTTCCGCGCTGCTGGGCGCCTGCCCTTCGATCCGCCTGCGGCAATGGCTATGGAAGGCAGCCATCCGTCCGGGACGGTCCGGGCACAACACGGCACTCCCATGGCAGGTGGAGGTTGCGTTCCTCGACGCGTTCCCGCGGCAGGCGAGGGCGTCGATCGGCACTCGACTGGCCGCGCATGCACGGGGGTGGGCGAGGTGGCTGCGCTTCGCCGGCATTCTCGGGATTCCTCGACCCATCATTTGAGGCCCGACCGCCGGTTCAGGCCTTGAAGAGGCGGAGCCGCATCGCGATCGCCGTCCCCGCCAGCGCACCGGCCAGCGCCAGCACTGCCACCGGCCAAGCTGGGAGGGCGCATCCCCCACCAACCGCGCTGAGAACTAGCGAGACGAGCCCACCGATGATGAGGAACCGGGGGCGATTCGCGAGCGCGAGCCCCAGCAGGACGAACGAGGCCACCGACGGAAGGAGGTCATGCCACGAGATGGCGCCGTCCGTTGCGCGCGATAGGACCGCACCGAAATAGAGTTCGGGCGCGAGCCGGATGGATGCTTCGCGCTCGACGCCTTCGCGCTCGGCCACCAGCCGCAGGTGACGACGGGTCGCTTCCAGCCGCAGATGGACCGTGTCTCCCGCGGTGGCGGGCAGCGCGTCACGGAGTACGAGCCACGGCCCGGGCAGTCCCACCCAGGTCAGTCCGAGCCGCTGGTATGCCCGAAGGGTCGTCCTCTCCTGGTCGAGGATGAGGAACGGCACCGTCCCCTCCCCTACCACGATTTCGAAGAGCCTCGCCCGCCCCGCGGGCGCGAGGCCGGTGACGATTGTTGCGGTGAACTCCACCTTGCGTGAGGCGGAGAGGCGAGCGCGGAGCGTCGCCAGGCGGCTAACCGGGCCTTCCGGCAGCACCTCTCCCTGCAGCATTGGGTTGAGCAGCGACCCACCGAACGGCGACATGCCGGAACGGGTGTGCGCCGCCTGAACCTCCCATGGCGAGGGTCCCGGAATGGCGGGTTGCGCCAGGTAGCCCCCGAGAAGCCACGCGAACACGACGGCCAAGGCCAGGAACGGGGCGAGCGGGGGCCACCAAGCCGCGCGCCGCCCCCAGTGCACCACAACGAGCGCGCCGAGGAGACACCCGGCGACATTCGAGGCGACGTCATGCAGCGATGCAAATCGACCCACCACCCACCAGCGTTGCGCCAATTCAATCGCGACGCTCAGCACCGCACCAGCGACGAGGGCTAACCGGGGTCGAAACCCCAGCAGCACAAGCCCCGCTCCGAGCGGCATGAACAGCAGGACGTTGAAGGCGATGTCAGGGACGGCACAACACGGGGCAGAGGTGGCGAGACGCGGGCCGGCGCCGCCCCGGAGGGTCAGGGAGGCGATGGCGGCCACCGACAGCACGGAGAACGCCAGGGCGACCCGAGGGTAGAGACCGAAGCGCGTCGGGAGCGGGCGGGATTCCATGCCCGAAACTATGCCAAGCCAGGCCCCGACCGCCACCAGCGAGATGATGGCGGCGGTGCGGCCCCCTTGCCGCGCCGTCCGAAGCCCCGTAAACTCGACGCATACTCCCCTCCCGAGAGTCGCCCCCGACGATGCCGACGCTGACGCTCAACGGCCAGTCCGTTCCCATCGCCCCGGGCGCCACGATCCTCGACGCGGCGCGCGCGAGCGGCATCGACATCCCCACGCTGTGTTGGTACCCGAAGCTTCCCACCGTCGGCAACTGCCGGATCTGTCTCGTGTCCGTGGATGGCCAGGGCAAGCTCGTCCCCGCCTGCGCCACGCCCGCCGCCGACGGCATGGTGGTGCACACCGAGAGTGACGCCGCCGCCGAGAATCGCCGCGGCGTCCTCGGCATGCTCCTCGATCGCTATCCGCTGGAGCACCTCCGGGGTAACGGCCACGCGCTGCCGCCGCGCAACGAGTTCGAGCAGTACGTCCAACGCTACCAGGTGCCGCTGCCTTCGGAGCAGCCGCTGGGGCTCCGCGGCGGCGACACCCGGCCGGGCGACGTGATGATCCAGCACGACATGTCGCTCTGCATCCTGTGCACCCGGTGCGTGCGGGCCTGCGACGACATCCAGGAAGTGGGCGTCCTCGACGTCGGCCAGCGCGGCGCGCATACGGAGATCATCGTCGGCGGCGACGGCGACCCGGACCACGCCGGCTGCACCTGGTGCGGCGAGTGCGTCCGGGTGTGTCCCACCGGCGCCATCTTCGAGGTCATCCCGCGGGAGCGCTTCGGCGCTGAAGGGGTCCGCAATCCTGACACGGTCACGCGGTCGGTCTGCCCCTACTGCGGCGTCGGCTGCCAGGTGGACCTGCATGTGAAGGACGGACAGCTGGTGCGGGTCACCTCCCCCTGGATCGAGGAGAACACGCCCAACCAGGG
>CAZNDK010000028.1:0-36114 GCA_964571795.1 uncultured Gemmatimonadaceae bacterium
AAGAACAACCCGGTGCTGATCGGCGAGCCCGGCGTCGGCAAGACGGCCATCGTCGAGGGCCTGGCGCTGCTGATCTCGAGCGGGCAGTGCCCCGACGTGCTGCGCGACCACCGGGTGCTGTCGCTCGACATGGCCGCGGTCATCGCGGGCACGAAGTATCGCGGCCAGTTCGAGGAGCGGCTCAAGGCCGTCATGAACGAGATCGCGCAGAACCGCAACATCGTCCTGTTCATCGACGAGCTGCACACGCTGGTCGGCGCCGGCGCGGCCGAGGGGGCCATCGACGCCTCGAACATGCTGAAGCCCGCCCTCGCGCGGGGCGAGCTGCAGTGCGTGGGGGCCTCGACGCTCAACGAATACCGGAAGTACATCGAGAAGGACGGCGCGCTGGAGCGGCGCTTCCAGACGGTCGTCGTGGAACCGCCGACCATCGACGAGACCTTCGAGATCCTCAAGGGGCTGCGCAAGAAGTACGAGGACCACCACCGCGTCTCCATTCCCGACGAGACGCTGAAGGCCGCCGCGCACCTCTCGGAGCGCTACATCACCGACCGGTTCCTGCCGGACAAGGCCATCGACGTCATCGACGAGGCGGGCGCGCGCGCCCGCCTGGCGTCGCAGGCGCCGCCGCCCGAGGTGGCGGCCCTCAAGGGCGACCTCGACAAGGTGAACGTCGACAAGGAAGAGGCCGTCCGCGACCAGAACTTCGAGCGCGCCGCCTCGCTCCGCGACCGGGAACGCGACCTCCAGAACCAGATCCGCCTCCGGCAGGAGGAGTGGGAGCGCGACCGGCAGACCCGGCGCCCGTCCATCGACGAGGAGGCGATCGCCTTCATCGTGTCGCGCTGGACCGGCATCCCGGTCACCCGCATCCAGGAGGCCGAGGCCTCCCGCCTGCTCCGGATGGAAGAGGAAATCCACGCGTCGGTCGTGGGGCAGGACGAGGCCATCCGGGCGGTGTCCCGCGCCATCCGCCGCAGCCGGGCGGGGCTCAAGGACCCGAACCGGCCGATCGGCTCGTTCATCTTCTCGGGGCCCACCGGCGTCGGGAAGACCGAGCTGGCGCGCGCCCTGGCCAAGTTCCTGTTCGCCGACCCGTCGGCGCTCATCCGGGTGGACATGTCGGAGTACATGGAAAAGTTCTCCGTGTCCCGGCTCATCGGCGCGCCCCCGGGCTACGTCGGCTACGAGGACTCGGGCACGCTGACCAAGCTGGTGCGCCGGAAGCCGTACTCGGTCGTGCTGCTCGACGAGATCGAGAAGGCGCACCCGGACGTGTTCAACATCCTGCTGCAGGTGCTCGACGAGGGGCACCTGACCGACAACTACGGCCGCGTCATCGACTTCAAGAACACCGTCGTCATCATGACGTCGAACGTGGGCGCCCGGGACATCACGCAATCCAAGAGCCTCGGCTTCCACACGCAGGACGCCTCGGCCTCGTTCGAGACCATGTCCGCCAAGGTCAAGGAGGAGATGGCCAAGGTGTTCAACCCGGAGTTCCTGAACCGGCTGGACGACGTCATCGTCTTCCATCCGCTGAGCCGGGAGCACATCGCCGAGATCGTCGGTATCCTGCTGCGCGAGGTGGCGCGCCGCCTGGGCGACGAGGTGCGGCTCACGCCGGCCGCCGTCGAGTTCCTGGCGGGCCAGGGCTACGACCAGCAGTACGGCGCCCGGCCCCTCAAGCGCGCCATCCAGAAGTACGTCGAGGATCCGCTGAGCGAGAAGATCCTGCTCGGCGAAGTCGCGCGGGGAGACGAGGTCGAGGTGGACCTTGCCCCGGACGGGAAGTCGCTCGCGTTCCGCGCCCTGACCAGCACCCGGGCCTGAGCCCAGCGAGGCCGGACGTCCTTCCCCTGATGCTTCGCCGCTGCATCCCCCTGCTGGCCTTCCTGGTCCTGGCGGCGCATCCCCTGCGCGGCCAGGACGCGGGCTCGCCCCCCGTGGACAGCCTGGGGGTCGAGGGCAACGTGCGCCTGACCGCCTCGCAGGTCCTGGGCACCTCCGGCCTGGTGCTGCACCAGCCCGTCACCTATCGCGACATCCAGCGCGCCATCACCGCCCTCTACCAGACCGGCCAGTTCGACGACGTCCGCGTCGAGCAGCGCGACGACGGCGGCAAGCTGGTCCTCATCATCGTCGTCAAGGAACGGCCCATCCTGTCCGGCTGGAGCCTGGTCGGGGTGCGCCAGCTGCCCGAGCACTCGGTGCGCGACCGCGTCACCCTCGTCGTGGGCCGGCCGCTCGACCGCACCGCGCTGGCCCGGAGCCGCGCCGGGATCGACTCGGTATACGCCGACAAGGGGTTCTTCCAGGCCCGGGCCACCGTCTCCGAACTGGTGCAACCCGACGGCAGCGTGCAGGTGCTGTTCCAGGTGCTGGAGGGCAACCGAATCGCCATCAGCCAGATCACGGTGAGCGGCAACGAGCGCTTCACCGACAAGCAGGTGGCCAAGCACATGGACACCAGCCCGGAAGGCTTCCTGTGGTTCCAGAAGGGCACCTACGACGAGTTGAAGGTCGAGGAGGACCTGCGGCAGAACCTGCCGAATTTCTACGGGTCCAAGGGGATGATCGACTTCCAGGTGGTGCAGGACACCGTGATCCCGGACGAGCGCACCGGCAAGGCGACGCTGGCGCTCACGGTCGAAGAGGGCCGGGTGTACTACGTCGGCAAGATCGACATCATCGGCAACCGGCGGTATTCCAGCGACGAGATCGGCGCCTTCTATCCGTTCGGCGGGGCCGCGGCGGTCCAGGCGTCGGCCCCGCTGGTGAGCCAGCCCTTCAACCGCTCGGCATGGGAAGCGGCCACCACGCGGGTCCAGGACCTGTACGCCAACTCGGGCTACATCTACTCGCGGGTCACCGCCGAGGAGAGTCGGCGAGTCACGCCGGAGGGCACGCCGGTCATCGACCTGCGCTGGCGGATCGAGGAGGGCGCGCCGGCCACCGTCAACCGGATCATGATCGTCGGCAACGACGTGACGCACGAGTCGGTCATCCGCAGCGCCATCGTGATGCTGCCGGGGTCGGTGTTCAACCGCGAGCTGCTGATCCGCAGCTACCAGAACATCAACAACCTCGGCTTCTTCCAGCCGCTGCCGCCGCCCGACGTGGCGCCCACCGAGAACGGCCAGGACGTCGACATCACCTTCACGGTGGTCGAGAAGCGGACCGGCAACGTCAATTTCGGGGCGTCACTGGGGCAGGGGACCGGGCTCGGCGGCTTCCTCGGCCTCGAGGAGCCGAACCTCTTCGGCCGCGGCAAGCGGGGCAAGTTCCAGTGGCAGTTCGGCCGCAACATCAACGACTTCAACCTGTCCTACACCGACCCGTCCATCCAGGGCTCCCGGATGTCGGGGACCATCGCGCTCTTCAACTCCCGCCAGCGCTACATCGTCGGCGACCTCGGCCGGCGGCAGCAGGCCGGCGGCTCGGTGCAGGTCGGCTTCCCGGTCTTCGGCTCGCGGTACACCCGGCTCTTCACCTCCTACAGCCTCATGAGCATCAGCTACTCCGGCGGGTCGGTGAGCCTCCGGGAGCGCTACAGCTGCGACCAGTGCGCCAAGTCGACGGTCGGCTTCAGCCTGGTCCGCGACACCCGGGTCGGGCTGCCGTTCGCCACCGGGGGAAGCCAGGTCACGACCAACCTCGAGTTCACCGGCGGCATCCTGGGCGGCGACGGCGATTTCCAGAAGCTCGAGTACGAGGGCAAGTGGTACGTGCCGCTGGGCGGCCTGGGCAAGACCCAGCAGCTGGGCCGCGGCGTGCAGTTCGTGCTGGGGCTCACCGCCAAGGCCGGGTGGATCTTCGGCAACGCCGGGCCGTTCTTCACCGACCTCTACTCCATGGGCGGCGTCCAGTACGGCATTCCGCTCCGGGGCTACGAGGAGTTCTCCATCACGCCCGACGGCTACAACCCCTTCTCGAGCTCCACCCGGGCGAGCGCGAACGCGTTCGGGCAATCCTACGCCGCCGTCACGACGGAGGTCGGCGCCCGGATGAGCCAGTCGCTGTACGTGAACATGTTCTTCGACGCCGGCAACGTGTACCGGACGCCCTCGCAGTTCGACCCGAGCCGCCTCTACCGCGGCGTGGGCGTCGGGGTAGCTTTGATCTCTCCCCTGGGCCCGATCGGGATCGACCTGGCCTACGGGATCGACCGCCTGAACCTCGCGGGCCAGCCGGCGCCCGCGTGGAAGCTGCACTTCAA
Source organism: uncultured Gemmatimonadaceae bacterium (assembly GCA_964571795.1). Classification (GTDB taxonomy): domain Bacteria; phylum Gemmatimonadota; class Gemmatimonadetes; order Gemmatimonadales; family GWC2-71-9; genus SPDF01. Next base: position 4,220 of record CAZNDK010000028.1, read on the forward strand.
GATCGGCAATATCTTCTAAACCAGGCACGTCCACCTTCACGGACACTACGGCAGGAGTACACGATGGGACGGATCGTTTCGACGCTTTCACTCGCCGCCATGGCGACCGGCCTCGCGGTGCTGCCCGCAACGGCGCAGCAGACCGCAGGCAAGGTCGCGTTCATCAATTCACGGATGGTGCTCGCCGCGGCCCCGGGCTACGCCAAGGCCGAATCGCTGTACACCAGCGAGGTCGCGGGCTACCGGCTCGAGGTGCAGAAGATGCAGGCCACGCTCGACTCGGCGGTGCAGGCCTTCCAGCAGAGCTCGGTGGTGCTGAGCCCCTCGGCGCGCACGGCCAAGCAGAAGGACCTCGAGGCCCAGCAGCAGCGGCTCGAGGCGCGGATGCAGGAGCTGCAGGAAAAGGCGGTCCAGCGCGAGCGCGACCTCCTCGAGCCGATCCAGCAGCGGGTCACCTCGATCGTCGAGGGGGTCCGGGCGGCCGGCGGCTACTCCATGATCTTCGACGTCGGCGTGCAGAACTCCGGCATCGTGGCGGCCGACCGTTCGCTGGACCTGACCCAGAAGGTCATCGACCAGTTGAAGGCCGGCGGCGGCAGCTGAGGCCGTGACCACGTCTTCGCTCACTGCGCAGGCGGTCGCCGATCTCGTCGGTGGCCGCCTGCTTGGCCAAGGGACCCTGGCGCTGACCGCGGTCGGCCCGCTCGACCGGGCCGACGGGGCCACCCTGTCGCTGCTGAGCGCCCCGCGGTACCTCGAGATGTTCCGCGCATCCACGGCGGGCGCGGTGCTGCTCCGCGCCGAGCACGCCGGAGAGCCGGGCGGGCCGGCCACGCGCATCGTGGTGGACGACCCGGCCCAGGCGCTGCTGCAAGTGGTGCCGGTGCTGCTGCCCGAGCCCGCGCCCGTCTGGGGGGTGGATCCGTCGGCGCGGATCGGCAGCGGCGCCACCTGGCAGGGTGAGGTGTGGATCGGCCCCAATGCCGTGCTCGGCCGCGGCGTACGGCTCGGCGCGCGGTGCCGGGTGGGGCCCGGGGCGGTGCTGGAGGACGACGTCACCCTCGGCGACGACGTGGACGTCGGTCCGAACGTGGTGTGCCACCGCGGGAGCCGGCTGGGCCATCGCGTGCGGCTCAAGGCCGGCGCGGTCATCGGCGGCGACGGCTTCGGCTTCGCGTCGGGTCCCGACGGTCACCGGCTCATCCGCCACGTGGGCGGCTGCATCCTCGAGGACGACGTGCAGGTCGGCTCGAACTCCTGCATCGACCGGGGCAGTCTCGACGACACGGTGATCGGCGCGGGCACCAAGATCGACAACCTCGTGCACCTCGCACACAACGTCCGGGTCGGCCGCGGGTGCCTGATCATGGCCGGAGTGGGCGTGGCCGGCAGCGCCCGCATGGGCAATGGCGTCATCCTGGCCGGGCAGGTCGGCGTGGTCGGGCACATCACGCTGGGCGACGGCGTCCGGGTGAGCGCGCAGTCCGGCATCGGCCAGGACGTCCCGGCGCGCACCGACATGGGCGGATCGCCGGCGCGGCGCCAGCGGGACTACCTCCGGGCGCAGTCGGCGCTCTACCGGCTGGCCCAGATCATCAACCAGCTCGAAGACATGGTGTCCAAGCGAGGTGACCGTGGCTAGGCGGACCATTGAGCGGGAAGTCGCCCTCAGCGGGGCGGGGCTGCACACCGGGGCGAAGGTCACCGTCACCTTCCGCCCGGCGCCGGCGGGCCGGCGCGTCGTGTTCCGCCGGACCGACCTCGCGGGCAGCCCCGAAATCGCGGCCCGGCTGGAGGAAGTGGAGGCCACCGACCGGCGCACGGTGCTCGGCCAGGGCGACCAGTCCATCCACACCGTCGAGCACGTGCTCGCCGCGGTCGGCGCGCTGGGGCTGGACGACCTCTACATCGACCTCGACGGCCCGGAACCGCCCGCGCTGGACGGGTCCTTCAAGCCCTGGCTCGAGGCGCTGGAAAAGGCCGGCGAGAAGGCGCAGGACGGCGACCCGGTCGTCTTCCGCGTGCTGGCTCCCTTCACGGTGACCGAGGGGGCGTCGAGCTACGTCGTGTCGCCGGCCGGCAGCGGCCGGGTCACGGTGACGATCGACTTTCCGCACCCGCTCATCGGCTCCCAGGCCGGCAGCTACGAGGTGAACGCGGCGGTCTTCGGCAAGGAGCTGGCCGGGGCGCGCACCTTCGGCTTCGTGCACGAGGTCGAGGCGCTCAAGGCCAAGGGGCTCATCAAGGGCGCCACCACCGCCAACGCGGTGGTCCTGACCGACACCGGGCTCGCCGACGGCACGACGCTCCGCTGGCCCGACGAGTTCGTGCGCCACAAGGCGGCCGACCTCATCGGCGACCTGGCCTTGATCGGCGGGCGGGTCCAGGCCCACATCGTGGCCACCCGCCCGAGCCACCAGGGGAACATCGCGCTGGCGCGCGCCATCGCCCGCACCGGGCAGCGCGAGGGCGGGATCGCCATGGACATCGGCAAGATCCTCGACGTCATCCCGCACCGGTATCCGTTCCTGCTGGTGGACCGCATCATCGAGATCGAGGGGAAGAAGCGGATCGTCGGCATCAAGAACGTCACGATCAACGAGCCGTTCTTCCAGGGACACTTCCCGGGGCACCCGATCATGCCCGGCGTGCTGATCATCGAGGCGATGGCGCAGGTGGGGGGCATGCTGCTGCTCGGGTCCCTCGTGGAGATGGCCGAGGAGAAGGTGGTGTACTTCATGTCGCTCGACAACGTGAAGTTCCGGCGGCCGGTGCTGCCCGGCGACCAGCTGCGGTTCGAGCTCGAGATGGTCCAGTTCCGGGGCAAGACCTGCAAGATGAAGGGCGTCGCCTACGTGGACGGCAAGGTGGCGGTCGAGGCGGAGATGATGGCGGCGGTGGTGGACCGGTGACCGTCCGCATCCATCCGACCGCGCTGGTCGACCCCGGCGCCCAGTTCGGCGAGGGCGTCGAGATCGGGCCCTTCGCCATCGTGGGCCCGGACGTGGTGGTAGGAGACCGCTGCCGCATCGGGCCACGGGCCACGCTCGAGCGCTACGTGCGACTCGCGGCGGAGGTGACGGTCGGCGAGGGCTCCGTCCTCGGTGGGCCGCCGCAGGACTTCAAGTTCAAGGACGAGGAAACCTGGGTGGAGGTGGGAGAAGCCACGGTCATCCGCGAGTACTCCACGGTGAACCGGGCCACCGCCGCCACCGGCCGCACCGTAATCGGCGCCCGGTGTTTCCTCATGTCGTACGTGCACGTGGCGCACGACTGCCGGATCGACGACCACGTCATCATCGCCAACGGCACCCAGATCGCGGGGCACGTCACGATCCACGACCACGCCAACCTCAGCGGCCTGAACGCCATTCACCAGTTCGTCACTATCGGCAGCTACGCCTTCGTCGGCGGATGTACCCGGGTCAACCAGGATGTCCCGCCGTACGTGAAGGCCGTCGGGAACCCGATGGAACTCTTCGGGCTCAATTCGATCGGCCTGCAGCGCGCCGGGTTCGCCTCAGAGACCATCGCGGGGCTGAAGCGGGCCTACCGGCTCTTCTTCAATTCCGACCTGAACCTGACCCAGGCCGTGGAGCGCGCGCGCCTGGACCTGCCCGATTTGCCCGAGATCGAGCGGTTCATCGCCTTCGTCGAGTCCTCCGGCCGGGGCGTGCCCGCGTGAGCACGCCACTCCCGGTGGGCGTCATCGGGGTCGGCGCGCTGGGGCGTCACCACGCGCGGCACCTCGCCACGCTCGAGGGGGTCCGGCTGGTCGGCGTGTACGACGCGAACCCCGAGACCGCCGCGCGCGTGGGCGCCGAGGTCGGCGCGCCGGTCGTCGGCGAAGTGGACGCGCTGCTCGGCCTGGTCCGCGCGGTGTCGATCGCGGTGCCCACCTCGGTGCACGCCGAAGTCGGCCTCCGGGCGCTCGAGCGGGGCGTGGCGGTGCTCATGGAGAAGCCGCTGGCGTCCACGCTCGCCGAGGCGGATGCGCTCGTGGCCGCCGCCGAGCAGGCGAGCGTCGTGCTGCACGTCGGGCAAATCGAGCGCTACAACCGCGCGGTGCGCGCCGCGCTCCCCGTCATCGAGAATCCCCGCTACATCGAGGCGGAGCGGATCGCGCCCTATTCGCCGCGCGGCACCGACGTGTCGGTGGTGCTCGATCTCATGATCCACGACCTCGACCTGCTGCTCGCGCTCACGGGCTCGCCGGAGGTGACCGACGTCCGGGCCGTCGGCGGGGCGGTGCTGTCGTCGCATCTCGACCTGGTCAACGCCCGGCTGGAGCTGCCGGGCGGCACCGTGGCCTCGATCACCGCCTCGCGCATCGGCCGCCAGCGGGTGCGCCGGATCCGGATCTACCAGGACAGCGGCTACCTCACGCTCGACCTCACCGCCGGCACGGCCAACTTCCTGCGCGTGCGTCCCGGCTGGAAGCGGGGTACCGGCACCAGCCTCGATGAGGCGGTCGAGGAACTCACGCTGACGGCGCCAGAGGGCGACGCGCTCCGGCTCGAACTGACGGAATTTGTGCGTGCGGTGCGAGGCGAGCCGAGTCACGGGGTGACAGGGCACCAGGGCCGCGCGGCCCTCGACCTCGCCCTCCGGGTGGGCGCGGTGGTGCGAGCGGCATGACCGGCCCGGCCCCCCGGATCCTGGTGTCCGCGGGGGAACCGTCCGGTGACCTGCACGGCGCGGAAGTCGTATCGGCGCTCCGCGCGCGGTGGCCCGACGCGACGATCGACGCCGTGGGCGGGCCCCGGATGGCCGCCGCGGGGGCCGCGCTGCGCTTCCCGATGGAGCGCCTGAGTGCCATGGGCGTCGTCGAGGTCGTGCGGCGCCTGCCGGCGCACCTCGAGTTGTACCGGTCGCTGACGGCGGACTTCCGCCGGCGCAGGTGGGACCTCTACCTGCCCATCGACTATCCGGGGTTCCACCTGCGGACGGCCCGCGCCGCACGCGACGCGGGTATCAGGGTGCTGTACTACATCCCGCCGCAGCTCTGGGCGTGGCGCCCCGGCCGGGCCAAGCGCCTGGCCGCCGCGGTGGACCGGCTCGCGGTGGTGCTCCCGTTCGAGCCGGCCTTCTTTGCCGGGGTCGGCCTCGAGGCCACCTACGTGGGGCATCCGCTGCTCGACCGCCCTCCGGCCCCGACCCGCGAGGTTGCGCGCAGGGCGCTCGGACTGGCGGTGGACGCGCGGGTGCTGGCGCTCTTTCCGGGGAGCCGTGAGCAGGAGGTCCAGAGCCACTGGGCCACCTTCCGCGCGGTGGCGGAACGGCTGCGCGCCGAGGGGCGCTGTGATGAGGTCGTCGTCGCGGTGACGCCGGCGGGGAGCTACCCGGACGCCGGGGCGGCCCGACTCTCGAGCGACCCGCGAGTGGTGCTGGCCGCAGCGGACGCCTGCCTGGCCAAGTCCGGCACCACGACGCTCGAGGCCGCGCTCGCGGACGTGCCGATGGCGGTGGCGTACCGGATGAACCCGCTCACGATGGCGCTGGCCCGGCGGCTCGTCACGGTGGAATGGGTGAGCCTCGTCAACCTGATCGCCGGGCGCGAGGTGGTGCCGGAGTTCCTGCAGGAGCGCATGACTGTCGGCGCCCTGACCGGCACGCTGGCCGCGCTGCTCACGCCGGATGATCCCGCCCGGGCGGCGCAATTGGCCGGCCTGGCCGAGGTGCGCGCGCGGCTCGGCACTCCGGGCGCCTCCGCGCGCGTGGCGGCGCTCGCCGCGGAGTTGCTCGGCGCGTGAAGATCAAGGTCCCGCCGAAGCTGGTCGAGTGGCTGGCCCTCCCGCTGGCCCGCGCGGTGGCCTCGACCTGGCGCGTCGAGCGCGTCAACCGGCAGGCGTGGGACAAGCTGGTGGCGAGCGACCAGGGCTTCGCCTGCATGCTCTGGCACGAGACGCTGCTCCCGCTGCTCTGGGAGCACCGCGCCGAGAAGGCGGTGATCGTGGTCAGCCACGCGCGGGACGGGCAGTACCTCTCCGACTTCGCCGTGTCGATCGGGTATCGCCTGGTGCGCGGGTCGAGCTCACGCGGGGCGGTGGGGGCGCTGCTGGCGGCGGCCCGCGAGCTCGCCGGGGGCGCCATCGTGGCCCTCACGCCCGATGGTCCCCGCGGCCCGCGGCGAGAGCTCAAGCCCGGCGTGCTGGCCGCCGCGCAACGCGCGGGGGTGCCGGTCATTCCCGTCTTCGCGGAGGTCGACCGCGCCTGGCGGCTACATTCGTGGGACCGATTCTGCGTGCCGAAGCCGTTCGCCCGGGTGCGGGTGGCGTACGGTACTCCGCTCCGGATCGCCCGGGGCGAGGAGCACCTGGCGGCGGCGCTGGAGCAGGCCCGGCTCGCCATGGACGAAGTGGAGAGGATGGCACGATGGCCCGACGGCACGGCGACACCCACCGGCTGATCCGCTGGCTCTGGACCAGCCGCCGGCTGGATGCCAGGCTGGCTCGGCTCGGGCTGTTGCCGGCGGCAGCGCTCTGGCGGGCCGGCATGGGGTTGCGCGAGCTCTCGTTCCGGCGCGGCTGGCGCGCCAGCCACGCGCTGCCGCTGCCCGCAGTGGCCGTGGGCAACCTGACCGTCGGCGGGTCGGGAAAGACGCCGATCGCCGCGTGGATCGCGCGGCATTATGCGGCCCGCGGCCGCCGGCCGGGCATCCTGCTCCGTGGCTACGGCGCCGACGAAGTCCTGGTGCACCGGCACGACGTGCCCGAGGCAGTGGTGGTGGCCAACCCCGACCGGCTGGCCGGGGCTGCGCTGGCGGCCGCCGAGGGCGCCGACGTGCTGGTGCTGGACGACGCGTACCAGCGGCTCGACGTGCGGCGTGATCTCAACGTCCTCGTGGTCAGCGCGGAAACGACGCTGGCGGTCCGGTGGCCGCTGCCGGCGGGCCCGTGGCGGGAGGGGTGGGGCGCCATGGAGCGGGCCGACTTCGTGGTGGTGACGCGCAAGCGCGCCAGTGCGGACGCCGCGGCGGCGCTCGCCGGCGAGATCGCCCGCCAGGCCTCGGTGCCGATCGCCATCGTGCACCTCGGGCTGCACCATCTCGAGGGGATGGTGAGCGGCCGCGAACAACCGGTGGAGGCGCTGCGGGGGCAGCGGGTGGTGGCGGCCACGGCCATCGCCGACCCCGACGCCTTCGTGGCCCAGGTCAAGGGCACCGGCGCCCAGGTACAGGTGGCCACCTGGCGCGACCACTACGATTTTCGCGACGAGGACGTCGCCTGGCTGGCGCGGGCGGCCCGCAAGGCCGATCACGTCGTCCTGACGGCGAAGGACGCCGTCAAGCTGAGGGACCGGTGGCCGGCCAGCGCGCCGGAGCCGTTGGTAGCGATATTGAATGTCCGATTCGAATCCGGGGGCGACGCCTTCGTGGCCGCGCTGGATGCCCTCGTGTCACCCGTGAAGCGCCCGTAATCAACCCGTCGTTCCGGACCACCCGGAGAGGAATATGAGCAGCGTAAGCGTGCGTACCGGCCAGGACGTCGTCCGTCCGGACAAGGACACCTTCCTTGGCGAAGAGAACCCGTTCGAGGCGATGATGTCGCGCTTCGACTACGCCGCCAAGCGGCTGAACCTCGACGCCGGCCTGTACAAGGTCCTGCGGAACCCCGAGAAGCAGATCATCGTGTCCATCCCCGTCCAGCGCGACGGCGGGGACGTCGACGTGTACACCGGATACCGCGTCCTGTACAACACCTCCCGCGGCCCGGCCAAGGGCGGCATCCGGTTCGACATGAACGTCAGCCTCGACGAAGTGACCGCGCTGGCCGCCTGGATGACGTGGAAGTGCGCCGTCGTCAACATTCCGTTCGGCGGCGCCAAGGGCGGCGTCATCTGCGACCCCAGCACCATGTCCATGGGCGAGCTCGAGCGGCTCACCCGCCGCTATACCTCCGCGATCATCGACACCCTCGGTCCCGACAGCGACGTCCCCGCGCCCGACGTCAACACCAACGAGCGCGTGATGGCGTGGATCATGGACACCTACTCCATGCACAAGCGGCACACCGTCACCGCCGTCGTCACCGGCAAGCCGGTGGAGATGGGCGGGTCGCAGGGCCGGCGCGAGGCGACCGGCCGCGGCTGCATGATCGTCACGCTCGAGGCGCTCAAGCGGCACGGGATGCCGATCAAGGGTGCGCGCGTGGCGGTGCAGGGCTTCGGGAACGTCGGCTCCGTCGCCGCCGACCTCCTCTCCCGGCAGGGCGCCACCATCGTGGCCGTCAGCGACAAGTCGGGCGGACTCTACAACGCCAAGGGCTTCGACGTCGCCGACCTGCTGGCCTGGGTGAAGGACAAGAAGGTGCTGGCGGGCTACCCCAAGGGTGACGCAATCTCCAACGACCAGCTCCTCGGCTGCGCCTGCGACGTCCTCGTGCCGGCCGCCATGGAAAACGTCATCACCAGCAAGAACGCCGCGAGCATCCAGGCCAAGATCATCTGCGAAGGCGCCAACGGGCCGACCACCGCCAAGGCCGACGCCATCCTGGAACAGAAGGGCATCTTCGTCATCCCCGACATCCTGGCCAACGCCGGCGGGGTGACCGTGAGCTACTTCGAGTGGGTCCAGGACCGCAGTGGCTACTTCTGGGACGAGGAGACCGTCAACCGGCGGCTGGAGCGCATCATGGTCACCTCGTTCGAGGAAGTGGCGGCCATGGCGGACAAGCACGCGGTCAACATGCGGATCGCGGCCTACATGCTCTCGATCGAGCGGGTCGCGGCGGTGCACCGCCTCCGCGGCATGTACGCCTGAGCCGGCTCGCCTCGCGTGGAGCTCTGGGTGCTCGCCGTCGGCAAGCTCCGGCCCTGCTACCGCGAGGCATGTGACGACTACCTCCGACGCCTGGGACGGCGCGCGGAGGTGCACGAGGTGGAGGTGCGCGAAGCGGCCCGGGCTCCAACCCGGGCCGTTCAACAGGCGGAAGAAGCCAGCCGGCTCGGCGCCCGGCTCCCGCCCCGCGCGCGGGTCGTGGCCCTCGCGCGCGAAGGCACCGGCTGGAGCAGCACTGATCTCGCCACCCGGCTCGCCCGCTGGGAAACCGAGGGCCGCCCGCTGGCGTTCGTCCTGGGGGGCTCGACCGGCCTCGACCCGGCGTTCGTGGCCGGCGCGGAGCAGCGCTGGAGCCTCGGCCCGCTGACACTGCCCCACGAGCTCGCGCGTGTGGTGGTCGCGGAGCAGCTCTATCGCGCCGGGACGATCCTGCGCGGCGAACCGTACCACAAGGGGAGGTAGGGCTGGCCGAGTGGTTTGAGGACTGGTTCAACGAGGACTACCTGGCGCTCTATCCGCATCGCAATGCGGAGGAGGCCGCGCGGGTGGTGGCGCTCCTGACCCGCAGGCTCCCGTGGCGGGCGGGCTGGCGTGTCCTCGACGTCGGTTGTGGCGCCGGCCGCCATGCCCGCGCGTTGGCGGAGGCCGGCGCCCGGCCCATCGGCCTGGATCTCTCACGTGCCCTGTTGCTGCGCGCGCGGGAGGCGGCGGTGCCGCTGGTCCGGGCGGACATGCGCCGGCTTCCGGTGCGGGCGGGGTCGGTGGACCTGGCGGTGAACCTGTTCACCAGCTTCGGGTATTTCGAGCGCGACGAGGACCACGCCGGGGTCCTGGAAGGGATCGGCGAGTGCCTGGTCGGCGGCGGGTGGTTCGCGATGGATTTCCTGAACGCCGACACCGTTCGGCGCAGCCTGGTGCCGGAGGAGGAGCAGGTCCTCGGCACCGGACGCGCGAAGATCACCCGGGAGCTCGTCGAGGGGGGGCGCCGGGTGGTCAAGACCATCACGGTGCCGGACGGCAGGCGGTTCGTCGAGCGCGTCCGACTCTTTCAGCCGGAGGAACTGGAGACGATGCTGGTGGCCGCGGGGCTGTCCGTCCACGAACGGCTGGGCGACTACGACGGAGGGCCGCTCCGCGCCGGGGCGCCCCGCACGATCCTGCTTGCCCGCAGGGAGCGTTGATGCGCATCGTCCCCACGCCGATCGCCGCAGCGCCCTCGTGGCCGGCCGAGCAGCCGGGCGGATTCGACCCCCGCCTGCTGCCTGCGCTGATCGCCGGACCGGGGCAGGACGCGCTCCGCGCGCGGCTCGCGGAGCCCGGCGCCCTCGTGGTCACCACGGGACAGCAGCCCGCCCTCTTTACCGGCCCGCTCTACGCGGTGCACAAGGCGCTCTCCGCCGCCGCGCTCGCGCGGGTCCTCTCGGAGCAGTGGAAACGCCCGGTGGTGCCGCTCTTCTGGGTGGCCGGCGACGACCACGACTACGCGGAGGCGAACCACGCCTCCTGGCTCCGCGCCGACGGCGCGCTGCACGTCGAGACGCTGCCCGACCGGCCGGCCTCGGCGGCGCTCCGTCCGATGTCCCGTGAGCCGCTCGGTGCCGGGGTCACGGCCGCGCTGGCGGCGCTCACCGCCGACCTGCTCCCGTACGAGAATCACGAACCGGTGGTGGCCTGGCTCGGCGCGCACTTCCGTCCCGACGCCACCGTGGCGGCGGCGAGCGGGGCGGCGCTCGCCGAGCTCCTGGCTCCCCTCGGGGTGCTTTGTCTCGACGGCGCGCACCCGGTGCTCAAGGCGCAGGCGGCCCCTGTCGTGCGCCGCGCGCTCGAGGACGCGTCCGGCCTCGAAGCCGCCCTGGTGGGCCGGGCGGGGGAGCTGCGCTCCGCCGGACGAGATCCCGGTGTGCTCGTGGGCGACGGCGCCACGCTCGTGATGCTGGAGAACGGGCAGGGCCGGGACCGGCTCATCCTGCGGAACGGCGGCTTCGCCACGCGCCACGCGGGAGAACGGCACTCGCTGGATGACCTGGTCGCCCTGCTGGCGGCAGCGCCGGAACGGTTTTCCGCCAATGTACTCCTGCGGCCGGTCATCGAGCGCGCCGTCCTGCCGACGGTGGCCTACGTGGCGGGGCCCGGCGAGTTGCGCTACCTCGCGCTGGCGGCGGCGGTGTACCAGCGGCTCGGCCTCTCGCCGCAGCGGCCGGTGCCCCGGTGGTCGGGCATGCTGGTCGAGCCGCGGGTGGACCGCGTGCTTGGCAAGTACGGGGCGTCGCTGGAGGAACTGCTCGCGCCCGGCGACCGGCTGGAAGCCCGGGTGGCGCGGGAGCACCTCCCGGCCGCGGCGCTCGCCGCGATCGCCGCCCTGCGCGCCGACAACGCACGCGAGTATGCCGCGCTGGAAGCCATCGCCGCCGAGGTCGACCCGACGCTCGTCCGGCCGATCCAGGGGCTCCGGAGCCGCGCGCTCGGCGGCGTGGACAAGGCGGAGAAGAAGCTGGTGCAGCACCTCAAGCGGCGGTTCGACACCGAAACCGCCCAGATCGGGCGCGCACGCACCGCCGTCCTTCCCGGCGGCCGCCCGCAGGAACGGGTCCTCACCGTGGCGCCCTTCCTGGCGCGCTACGGACACGGCATCCTGTCGCTGCTCCTCGAGGAGATGGTCGCCTGGTACCGCGGAGCCCTTGAGGCCGCGCCCCGGTCCCCGTAAGATCGTCTCATGGGCATACTCATCGGATTGGTCCTCCTGGCGGCGCTGATGCTGCCGATCCTGAGCGTCGTGCTCGACTCTCCGTTCGGCCGTGCCCTTGCGCGCAAGGTGGAGGGCCCCGAGACCGTGCCTCCGCCGGTGGCGGACCTCGCGAAGCGGGTGGAGCTGCTGGAAAGCGAGATCGACGACCTCACCCGCGCGGTCGAAGGCCTGAAGGATGAGAACGCCTTCCTCCAGCGGCTGATCGAGGACGCCCCTGCGCGGCCCGCGCTCCCGCCGCGCGCCTCCCCCTGAGCGCCCAGGTGTCCCGTCGGCCCGCGGCGATGGTCGCGGCGGGGATCTTCCTCAGCCGGATCCTCGGGCTGGTGCGCCAGCGCGCCTTCGCGCACTACCTCGGCAATTCCGGCGTGGCCGACGCGTTCACCGCGGCGTTCCGGATCCCCAACCTCCTCCAGAATCTGTTCGGCGAGGGCGCCCTCTCGGCGTCGTTCATTCCCGTGTACGCGGGCCTCCTGGCCGCCGAGGAGCGGGAAGAGGCCGACCGGGTGGCGGGCGCCGTGGGGGCGCTGCTCGCGCTGGTCGTGGCGGGGGTGGTGGCGCTCGGCGTTCTCGGCGCGCCCGGGCTCGTCACGATCATTGCCCCCGGCTTCGCGGGCGACAAGCGCGACCTCACCATCCAACTGGTCCGCATCCTCTTTCCCGGTGCCGGGTTGCTGGTGCTATCGGCCTGGTGTCTCGGCGTCCTCAACAGCCACCGCAGGTTCTTCCTCAGCTACGCCGCGCCGGTGGCGTGGAACCTCGCGATCATCGGCACGCTGCTCGTGCTCGGCCCGCGTCGGGGCATGGCCGAGCTGGCGGTCGCGGCGGCGTGGGCCAGCGTGGCCGGGAGCCTGCTGCAGGTGCTCGTGCAATGGCCCACGGTGAGACGGGTGGCGCCGGCGCTCCGCTTTCGCCTCGCCGCCGCCACGGGCCACGTGCGCACCGTGCTCCGAAACTTCCTCCCCGCCTTCGTGGGCCGCGGGGTGGTGCAGCTCAGCGCCTTCATCGACGCGCTGCTGGCCACGCTGCTCCCGACCGGCGCCGTGGCGGCCATGGGCTATGCCCAGGCGATCTACACCCTGCCGGTGAGCCTCTTCGGGATGGCCATCTCGGCCGCCGAGCTGCCGGCCATGTCAGGCGCGCGCGGCACCGCCGACGAAGTCTCGGCCTACCTGCGCGCGCGCCTGGAGGGAGGGCTCCGGCAGGTCGCGTTCCTCGTGGTGCCGTCGGCCATGGCGTTCCTCGCGCTGGGAAACGTGATCGTCAGCGCGCTCTACCAGACCGGCGAGTTCGGCCGCAACGACTCGAACTACGTGTGGGGAATCCTGGCGGGCTCCGCGGTGGGGCTCCTCGCCTCGACGATGGGGCGGCTGTACGCCTCCGCCTTCTACGCGCTGCGCGACGCGCGCACGCCGCTCCGGTTCGCCACGCTCCGGGTCGTGCTCACGGGAGCGTTCGGCTGGTTCGCGGCGCTCCGCCTCCCCGGACTGCTCGTCATCGGGCCGGAATGGGGTGCGGCCGGGCTCACCGCCTCGGCCGGCGTGGCGGGGTGGGTGGAGTTCGTGCTGCTCCGCCGGCGGCTCGGTGCGCAGATCGGCCCCACCGGGCTGCCCGCCGGGCTGCTTCCGCGGCTCTGGGCGTCGGCCGTCATCGCGGCGGGTGCAGGCTGGCTCCTGTTGCCGCCCCTCGCCGCGCTCCATCCGGTGCCGCTCGCGGTGGTGGTGCTCGGGGGCTACGGCGTGGCCTACCTCCTCACCGCCCACGCGCTGGGCGTCGTCGAGGCGCGCGCCCTCCTCCGGCGCGTCATCCGCCGCGGGGCGGATCGCGACGGCTGAGGCGGCTCCCATGACCGACCCGTTGGTGCCCCTCCCGGCGCTGGCCCGCAAGCTCGACACGCTGCCCGACGGCCCGGGCGTGTACCTGTGGAAGGACGCCGCCGGCGCGGTCATCTACGTCGGCAAGGCCAAGCGGCTCCGGTCGCGGGTGCGCAGCTATTTCCTCAGCGACCACGCGGAGAGCCCCAAGTCCCGCCTCCTGGTGCGCCACATCGCCGACGTGGAAACCATCGTGGTGCCCGACGAGGTGCAATCGGTGCTGCTCGAGAACAACCTGATCAAGACGTACCAGCCGCGCTTCAACGTCCGCCTCAAGGACGACAAGAGCTATCCGTCGATCGCCGTCACCGTGAAGGAACCGTTCCCGCGCGTGCTAGTCACCCGACGCCTCGACCTGCCGGGGGCGCGGTACTTCGGGCCCTACACCGATGTGACCCTGATGCGGCGGTCCCTGGCGCTCATCCGCCGGATGTTCACGGTGCGGAGCTGCAGCGACGACCTGCCCCGCGAGCGGCGCGAGCGCCCCTGCCTCGACTACCACATCGGCCGCTGCAAGGCGCCCTGCGTGGAGTGGCAGGACCAGGCCGCCTACCGGGCGATGATCGACGAGGTGCTCGACTTCCTCGGCGGCAAGACCGTGGACGTGCGCGGCAAGGTGCGCGACCTGATGACCGCCGCCAGCGAACGCCAGGACTACGAGCGGGCGCGCGAACTGCGCGACACGCTCAAGTGGCTCGACCGCGCCGACACGCCGGCGGCGGTCGAGATTACGGGCACCGGGGACGCCGACGTGATCGGCTACGCCCGCGACGGCGACGACGCGGTCGGGGTCCTGCTCGGCATCCGTGAGGGCCGGGTCATCGGGCGCGAGCACCGCGTGCTGGAGAACGTCGAGGAGGTGCCCGATCCCGACGTGCTGGGAGCGCTGCTCGTCCGCTACTACCTGCCGCTGGAGGGTCGCGCCGACCGGCTCGTGCTGCCCTTTCCGCCGGCGGACATGGCGGAATTCGAGTCGTTGCTGCCGGGCGTCGACCTGGTCGTGCCGCAGCGGGGCACCGCCGCACGATGGCTCGAACTGGCCGACCAGAACGCGCGCCACCTGCTCGAGAGCCTCCGCATCGAGTCGTTCGAAACCGACGAGCGGGCCGAGGATCCGGTGTACGCGCTGGGGCGCGACCTCGGCCTGAGCGTGGTGCCGCGGAGCCTCATCTGCGTCGACATCTCCACCAACCAGGGGCGCGACACGGTCGGATCGCTCGTCTGGTTCGAGGCGGGGCGGCCCCGGAAGGCGGAGTACCGGAAGTTCAAGATCCAGGGCGTCGGGCAGCAGGACGACTTCGCCGCGATCCACGAGGTCATCACGCGCTACCTGACGCGGCGGCGCGACGAGGGCAAGCCGCTTCCCGACCTGGTGGTCATCGACGGCGGCAAGGGCCAGCTCGGCGCGGCGCGGGCCGCGGCCGATGCAGCGGGATTCGCCGCGCTGCCGATCGTGTCGCTCGCCAAGCGCGAGGAGGAGGTATTCCTCGTCGGGCGCGGGGAGGGACTCCGGCTGCCCCGGCGAGCGCCCTCGCTCCGGCTGCTCCAGCGCGCGCGCGACGAGGCGCACCGCTTCGGCGTGGCGTACAGCCGGAAGCGGCGCACCCAGCGCACCATCACGTCCGAGCTGCTCGACATCCCGGGCATCGGCCCGCTCAAGCGCACCCGGCTGCTCGAACGCTTCGGCAGCCTCGCCGCGGTGAAGACCGCCAACCCCGCGGAGATCGCCGCCGTGCCGGGTTTCTCACTCACTCTCGCCGAGCGGGTTCTCGCCGCGCTCCGGTCCGCCTCATGACGCCACGAAGCTCGAAACCCCGCGAGGGGATGGACTGGTCCCTGGAGTGCCTCGCCTGCGGGGCCACCAGTTCCGCCGAAGGCCTGCCGACCGTCTGCGCCTGCGGTCAGCCTTGGCTGGTCCGGTATCCGGACCGGCGCCCCGGCATCGTGCAGCGCGCCGAGGTGCGCCGCCGGCACGGAATGTGGCGCTTCCGCGAGTTCCTCCCGATCCGGCCCTTCGAGGAACCGGTGTCCCTCGGCGAGGGCGACACGCCGCTCCTCAAGCTGTCGCGGACGGCGACGCGGCTCGGCGTGCCGCACCTCCTGCTCAAGGACGAGGGCACCAATCCGACCGGCTCGTTCAAGGCGCGAGGACTGAGCGCCGCGATGACGCGCGCCTGCGCGGCGGGGGCGCGACGCTTCACGCTGCCCACCGCGGGAAACGCGGGCGTGGCCGCATCGGCGTACGCTGCCCGCGCCGGCGCGGAAGTCAGGGTCTTTGCGCCCGATGTGACGCCGCCCACACTCCTCTCCCAGATTCGTGCCTTCGGGGGAGAACTCGTCCTCATTCGGGGACACATCGGGGACTGCGGCAAGGCGAGCCGTGCCTGGGCGGCGGAGTCGGGTGCGGTGGACCTCTCCACCCTGCGGGAGCCCTACCGGATCGAGGGGAAAAAGACCCTCGGTCTGGAGCTGGCGCTCCAGTTGGCGTGGAAGATGCCCGATGTGATCCTGTACCCCACGGGGGGCGGGACCGGCCTGATCGGGATGTGGAAGGCCTTCCTGGAGTTGAAGGAGCACGGGTGGGTCGAGGGTGACCTGCCGCGGTTCTATTCGGTGCAGTCGTCGGGGTGCGCGCCGATCGTCAAGGCGTTCGCGGCGGGCGCCGACCACGCGGAGCCGTGGCCTGACC
This sequence comes from uncultured Gemmatimonadaceae bacterium, assembly GCA_964571795.1. GTDB lineage: Bacteria > Gemmatimonadota > Gemmatimonadetes > Gemmatimonadales > GWC2-71-9 > SPDF01. The sequence goes on from CAZNDK010000028.1 coordinate 20,305, forward strand.
CGCGCACCGAGGCGAGCGGGCTCAGGGTGCCGGGCCCGCTGGGCGACAGGCTGATGCTGCGGGCCCTGCGTGAGACCAATGGCGGTGCCGTGGCGGTGGACGACGCCGCGCTGCTGGAGGCGGCGCACCAGGTCACCCGCGAAGAGGGAGTGGATGTCAGCCCGGAGGGCGGCGCGGCGATCGCGGCGCTCGAGTGGCTGGTCGGCCGGGGACAGGTGGACCGCGGGGAGACGATCGTGGTCTTCAACACCGGTGCGGGGTGGCTCTACAGGACGGCGGAGGGTTTGCGGGCGGAGGGCTAGGGGGCGATATTTCCAAGTCTATGCCTGACAGCCGTTTTGCCATCATCGACCCGGCGTCCGGGATCAGCGGCGACATGCTGCTCGGGGCGCTGCTCGACCTGGGTGCCGGCGAGGAATGGCTGAGTGGGTTGCCGGCACGACTCGGGTGCCCCGAGGTCAAGGTGGAAGCCACGCGCGTCGATCGCGGCGGCATCGGGGCCTGGAAGGTGGACGTCCGGCTCCCTGGTGGGGTGGTGGAGGCGCCGGCGGTGGCGGTGCACCACGCACACGGCGCGTCGGATCAGGCGCACTCCCACGGGGTGGCGCACGGGGATGCGCCCCATCGCCACGTGTCCGAGTTGCTCGGCATGATCGAGCGGGCGGCGCTCTCGCCCTGGGTGAGGGAGCGGGCCCTCCGGGCCTTTCGGCTCCTGGGAGAGGCTGAGGGCCGTGTCCACGGTGTCCCGGCGGAATCGGTCGCCCTGCACGAAGTTGGGGCCCTGGACGCCCTCGTGGACATCGTGGGGGGCATCGAGGGGTTCGAGCGGCTGGGTGTCCGGCAGGTGTACCGCCGGCCGGTGGCGGTCGGGGCGGGGTGGGTGAGCGCCGCGCACGGGGCGCTGGCTGTGCCAGCGCCGGCCACCGGGATCCTGCTCGAGGGCCTGGAGGTCGGGCCGAACGGACCGGTCACGGGCGAGGCCACCACGCCGACCGGCGCGGTCCTCCTCCGGGTGCTGACCGAGGGGCCTCCACCCAGTGGGTGGCGCGCCGCGGCCAGCGGGTGGGGCGCCGGCGGCCGGAACCCGGCCGGGTATCCCAACGTCCTCCGCGTGATGCTGGCCGACGCGGTGGCCGAGGCGAGCGAGGTGGTCGTCACGGCGACCGACCTCGACGACTTCAGCCCGGAGTATCTCGAGCCCGTGCGGGTCGAGCTGTTCGCCGCGGGGGCGCTGGACGTGCAGGTCTGGGGCACGATGGCCAAGAAGGGCCGGGCGGGGCTCCGGATCGAGGTGGTGAGCGAGGTCGCGGCGGCCGGGGCGGTGGCGGAGGTGCTCTTCCGGCACACGACCACCGCCGGGGTCCGGCGCTGGACGGCGGCCCGGGACACCCTGCCGCGGCGCGAGATCGTGATCACGACGCGCGACGGCGCGGCGGTGCGGGTGAAGGTGCTCGACGCGCCGGGTGGCGCGCGGGTCAAGCCGGAATACGACGATGTGATGGCCGCGGCGCGGCAGGCGGGTCGGCCCGCCGCGGACATCGTGCGGGAAGTGCAGCAGCGGGCAGCGGACCGGGTGGCGAGGGATCACGCGCCGCCCCAGACAGCCAACTAAGGAGTCACGATGCGGAAGGTGCTTGCGGCGACGCTGATGTGGGCCGCCACGGCGACGGGCCTCTCGGCCCAGGCCCCGGCGACGGACGTCAACCTCCGGGTGGCGCGTGCGCAGCCCGGCAAGTGGGAAGTGCCGGATTGCGGCCTGAACAAGGGCAACTTCCTGATCGGGAGCGGCGCGACCTACCTCAAGAGCGGGGTGGAGGCGAGCGACGAGGTCAAGAAGAACAAGCTGTTCGGCGACGCCGAGCGTGTCCTCCTGGAAGGGATCCAGAAGGGCCAGGCCGGCGCGAGCGGCGCCTGGTACTACCTCGGCCGGGCCTACCTGCAGACCGGCGACCTCACCGGCGCCGACACGGCCCTGACCCGGGCGCAGGACCTCACGCCCTCGTGCACCAAGGACATCCAGCTTCTGCGGCGCAACACCTGGATCGTCCTCGTCAACGCCGGCATCGTGTTCATGAAGGACAAGAACAACGATTCCGCGGCCGTGCTGTTCCACCAGGCCGGCACCATCTACCGCAGCGAACCCAACGCCTACACCAACCTGGGCGTGCTCTACAACAGCACCGGGCAGCCGGACAGCGCCATCGTGTACTTCCGCAAGGCGGTGGAGGTGGCCGGCACCGACCCGAAGGCGGCCGAGACCCGGGACCAGTCGCAGTACAACCTCGCGGCGCTGCTCAGCAACCAGGCCCGGTGGCCCGAGGCGGTGGCGGCGTGGCAGCAGTACCTCCAATGGAAGCCGGACGACGTTGACGCGAAGAAGGGCTACGCCCGTGCGCTGCGCGGCGCCGGCCAGCCGGACGCCGCCGCGGTCATCGAGCGGGATCTCATCAGCGGCCCGGGCGCCGTGGTGTCCACGAACGACCTGATGATTGCCGGCGTGAACTTCTTCCGCGACAAGAATTACACCGAGGCCGCGGCCACCTTCGGCCGGGTGGTCGAGCGGGAGCCGTGGAACCGCGACGCGCTCTTCAACATGGCCAATTCCTACCTCGGCTCGCAGAACGGGCCGGAGCTGGTGAAGACCGCGCTGGCGCTGCACGCGATCGACCCGATGAACGAGAGCAGCGTCAAGCTGCTGGCGCAGGGCTACCAGCTCGAGAAGAACCAGCCGATGATCATCAAGACGTACACCGAGCTCGAGGCGCTGCCGTTCTCGCTGACCGTCGAGCAGCTCGTGCTGCAGAGCGGCGGCGGCAAGGTCATCGGCACGGCCACGGGGCGCGCGGCGCAGACCATCGACACCAAGCCGATCGCGCCGCATCCGGTCACGCTGGTGTTTGAGTTCCTGAACCGGGACATGGCGGTGGTGGCGTCCAGCGAGCGGACGGTGCCGGCGCTGGGCGTGGGGGCGACCTCGGTGGTCGAGGCGGAAGGCCTCGGTGCCGGCATCGTTGGGTGGCGGTACCACGCGAAGTAGCGAAACCGATTGACACGCCCCGGGTGCCGGGGCGAGTTTTGATGGATCGCGGGCGTAATTCAGTTGGTAGAATGCCAGCTTCCCAAGCTGGACGTCGCCGGTTCGAGTCCGGTCGCCCGCTCTTCGATGTGCCCACGCACCCCCGTCGAACCTCCGGTTCGGCGGGGGTGAGTGCTTGTGGGTGCTCCGTGCTTGACGCCGGCTTGACCGGCCGTGGCCACCCTTCCGGCGCCGTTTACGCAGCCATACATTCGCGCCGGGTGGCCCGCCTTCCCTGAGGGACGGGTGCCCGCCCCACACCGGAGGTCCCCATGCAGTCCGCACTGAAGTACCTGGCCGTTCTGGCCGTCGTGCTCACCCAGGCGTGCTCCGAAGACACGATGCCGACCGCGCCCGCGCTTGGCGACGCCGCGGCCATCGAGGAGCACCGCGGGCGGTTCGGCGGCGACCGCGACGTGACCGTGATGACGCAGAACCTCTACGTCGGGGCCGACGTGGACGCCGTCATCACCGCCCTCGCCACCCCCGATCCCAACGACGACATCCCGGCCCTGCTGGATGCCGTGGCCACCATCGAGCGCACCGACTTCCCGACGCGGGCGCGCGCCATCGCGCTGCAGGTCAAGAAGCGGCGCCCCGACGTGATCGGCCTGCAGGAAGTCTCGACGATCGGCGTGGACATCCCGCCGCTCGGCGTGAGCGTGCATCTCGACTTCCAGCAGATCCTCCTCGACGCGCTCGCGGCCGAGGGGCTCGACTACGTGGTCGCCGTGCGGCTGGACAACTTCACCGCCTCGCCGGCCCCGGGCATCAGCCTGACCGACGCCGACGTCATGCTGGTGGATCCGAGCCGGGTGGAGGTGGTGTCGGCCGCCGGGCACACCTTCCAGGCCAACCTGGGCGTCGTGGCGCCGGGCGTGGACCTGCAGCGGGGCTGGGTGTCCATGAACGCGACCGTCGGTGGCCGGCCCTACACCTTCGTCAGCACGCACACCGAAGGGACCGGCCCCGCGGAGCTCCTCCTCCAGCTGCACGCCCTGCAGATCGGGGAGATGGTGGCCTCCCTCGGCGACGCCTCGCCGGTCGTCGCCATGGGGGACTTCAACTCCGAGCCTGGCACTCCCGCGTACCAGGTGATGCTCGACGGCGGCTTCACCGACGTGTGGGGCGCGCTCCGGCCGGGCGTGCGCGGCTTCACCTGCTGCCACCTCGCCGACCTCTCCAATGGGACGCCCGTGCTCCACGAGCGGATCGACTACGTCTGGACCCGCGGGCTGGGCGACGCGCGGGGCCGGCGCTCGCTCCAGGGGCAGGTGAGCCTCTACGGGGAGGTGCCCTCCGACCGCATCCCGAACAGCGCCGGGCAGCTGATCTGGCCGGCCGATCACGCCGGGGTGATCGCGAACATCATGCTCGCGCGGGGACCGCACCACGGGTTCGCTTCCCGATAGCTGTGCATGGCACGAAGGAGCCGCCGAGATCCCAGGATCCCGGCGGCTCTGTCGTGTCCGGCGTTTGCGGCGGCGTCGAAGCGCCCGCTCAGCGCCGCCGGGGTCGGGGGCCGTACACCGGCTGCACGCCGTAGGCGCCCGCCGCCCACAGGCTCAGGATGGCGGTGATCCCGGCGATGGTGCGCTTCTCCTGGCCCGCGGGCACGACCAGGCCGTAGGTGTCCGCCACGAAGTGCAGGTTGTAGAGCACGTTCTTGGCCGCCCGGTGGTCGATGTTGCCGTGCCAGTAGTCCACCTGCTCGATGATCATCTCCTCGTGGCGGCGGAAGAACTCGCCGAGCGAGAAGACCTTTCGGCTCAGCGGGGTGCGGGTGCGGCAGAGGACGAGCAGGTCGCCCAGGTAGACGTCCCAAAGCTCGGCGAGCCGGCGGTTTGCGGCGCGCCGCAGGACACGGGCACGCGCCAGGGAGAACTGCGCCTTGGTCTGCCGGCGCACCCGCGGCACGACCGGGTGCAGGTCGAAATAGGTGTGGGTGGCGGTGTCGTCCACCTCGTCGTCCTCGTGGTACACCCACATCCGCCGCAGCGTCGGCCAGTCGGCGATGGTCACCACCTTCTTCTCGCGGCTGTCCAGCAGGATGAACTTGCCCTGCTCGACGTTGACCGCGGTGAGCCAGTGGCTCCATTCGTCCACGCACAGGAGCACCGGGATGCCGCGCCGGAGGTAGCGGATCAGCTCGGTCCGGGCCTGGCGCTCGTTGTGCCGGCGAATCATGAGGAGATCGCAATTGAACCGCCGGGCCGCCCGGCCCAGCTGCAGGTCGTCGGTCCCGTGCCACCAGTGGCTGCCGGCCAGCTTGCTGATTTCCCGCTCGTCCTTGAGCACGCCCAGGGTGACCAGGGCGTGCTTCAGGGCGAAGGGGCCGCACTGCCAGATGTTGGGTTGCGGGTATATTCCCATGTCCGATCCGGTTCGGGGCTGCAAAAAGGTAAGCGGATGAGGGAATGATGCCTACGGCACGCACGCGCGGCTCGGTGGTGGTCCTCTACAACAGCGTGAGCGACGAGGGGTACGACGCCCTCAAGCAGGTGGACCCCTCGACGCTGGGTTTCGAGCCGCACTACGACATCGCCGTCGCGACCGTGGCCGAGGAGTACGAGGCCATCATCCACGGCCTCCGGAAGGAGCGCTTCCAGGTCCGCGGCGTCAACCTGGCGGAGGACATCGCCAACCTCGAGCGCCTGGTCCGGCGTAACCGCCCCGGCGTGGTCTTCAACCTGGTCGAGTCGTTCCACGATTCCGCCGATCTCGAGCCAGCGGTGGCCGGCTTCCTCGACCTCTATCGGATTCCGTACACCGGGGCCACCCCGATGGCCCTCGCCCTCTGCCGCCGCAAGGGCCTGCTCAAGCAGCTGCTGCTGGCCAGCGGGGTGCCCACGCCGCGATTCCACCAGCTCTGGAAGCCGAAGATCGCGGTTCGCCACGGCCTGCACTACCCCCTCATCGTCAAGCCGGCCCGCGAGGACGCCAGCGTCGGCGTGGACCACCGCAGCGTGGTCTACGACCGGGCCCAGCTCCTGGCGCAGCTGGAGCGGGTGTTCGCCGAGTTCGCCCCGCCGATCCTGGTCGAGGAGTTCATCGAGGGCCGGGAATTCCACATCGCCATCCTCGGCAACGATCCGCCAGAGATGCTGCCGCCGCTGGAGTACGACTTCTCCGACCTGCCCCCCGACCAGCCCACCGTTATCAGCTACGCGGCGAAGTGGGACCCGCTTTCGGAGGTCTTCCACCGGGTGGTGGCCCACTGCCCGGCGGACATCTCGAAGCGGCTGGCCAAGCGGATCGAGGAGGTGTCCCTCCGGGCCTATCGGGTTTCCGGTTGTCGCGACTATGCCCGGCTCGATCTCCGGGTCTCGGCGGACAACCACGTGTACGTGCTCGAGGCGAACCCCAACCCCGACCTGACGGAGGGTGTCTCATTCATGCATTCCGCGGAAGAAGCCGGGTACTCCTTTTCCCGGACCCTGCGCCGGATCGTCGAGATGGCGCAGGGGAGGGGAGCATGAGCAAGGCCACCGGCTGCCGCCGTTCGTTGTCTGCGCTGGCGCTGCTCGTCGTCCTCTCGCTGCCCCTGTCGGCCCAGGCCGCGGGCGACTCGACTACGCCCGACTCGGCGCACTCGCAACTGCGGTTCGTGACCGGCCAGGACCCCACGATGGCCCTCTCGCAGTTCCAGCCGTACGTGGAGTGGAACGCGTTGCCCCAGGGCGTCGAGCGCTGGACCATCACGCCGAACGGGGTCTACGCCTTCAATGATCACCTGCAGGTCCTCGGGCAGCTGCCTTTCGTCGTCCAGTCCGCGGGGGACGTTCCGGGCGGCGAGTCGGAGTCGGGCCTGGGCGACCTGTACCTCCAGCCGACCTACACCTTCGCCTTCCACAAGGGGAAGAGCCGCATCCGCGGCCTGATCGGTGCCGGCATCTCGGCCAACACGGGGCAGGCCGACCTCGGGGACGGGGCGTGGGTCCTGTCGCCGCAAGTCGGGGTCTCCATCCCGATCGGGAAGCGGGTCAGCCTGATCACCGTCGTCGGGTACCAGTTCTCGTTCGCCGAGGATACGGGGGTGCCGGCCACGGACAACGTGATCACCAGCGAGTTCTTCATCTTCCACCTGCCGGACTACTGGTACTCCATCTTGCAGGTCAACCCGGTGTATATTGGGGCCGATTCGAAGTGGACCAACGTGGTGACGCTCCAGGCCGGCAAGTTCTTCGGGGAGCGGCACCGAATCGGGCCTTCGGTCCTGGTGTCGGTCAACAGCGGCACCAAGACTTCGGTGTATCCCTACAGCACGCAAGTCCAGGTAGCCATGAACTGGCTGTACCCGAAAGGGCAGGCCTCTGGCTCCCGATAGATGGCGGCCTCCCTCTCCCTGGGGGCCGGCTGGTTGAAGTCGGCGACGGCGGAATGGTCCGCCGTGGCGATCGCAGCACTCACCCCTTGCAGGAGCGGGATATGAGCAGCAAGCAGTCACGTTTGTTCGCCGCGGTGGCGCTGGTCGTGCTGGCCGCGTGCGCGAAGGAGCAGCCCCAGGCCGCCCCGGCCGCGCCGGCGGCCGTCTCGCCGGTCGTTTCGTCGCCGCCGAGCGCCACCACGACCGCCATGGCCGCGGCGCCGGCCGTCGGCGCGGGCGCCACCGCGGCGACCAGCGTCGCCAGCGGTCCGCTGGTCGAGAACACCGCCCAGCCCGGCGACGCCGGCGACTCCTCGTGGGTCGCGCAGGTCGACGTGGACGGCGACAGCACCGCCTCCCAGGCCACCTTCCTCTGGGACGATGAGGTCAAGGTCCTCTACATCGCCACCGAGGACGACGAGGCCTGCAGCGCCGGCGGCACTGCCCTCGCCAACACCCTGACCGCGCTCTACGCCACCGGCAACGCGGCCGGCGCCCCGGTCGGCTCCGGCTGGACCGCGACGTACCTGGATGCCACCGAGTGCGGCGCCGCCGCGCCCGTGCTCTGGGGCGAGCGCTTCGACTCCACCGGCACCGTCACGACGGCCGGCGTCGCCACGATCGACCCGACCACCGGCGACCTCGTCATCGCCGTGGCCACGGACTCGACCGCCGCTCCCGCCGCGAACTAGGCAGCGAGCGGCCCGCTCGACCGCACCTGGTCGAGCACAGGGAGCCCCGCCCGGGAGTGATTCCCGGGCGGGGCTTCTTGCGTCCGTCCAGCCCAGTCACCCGAAACCATTACGTGAGGTGTGAAGCCCTAACCCTTGATATTGTAACGCGATCCACGCATCTTTCAACAGGGCCCCCAAGGGCCTGCCCGCTTCGACTTCAGGACGTGTGGATGATCCGCGTAAACGCAGTGCAGCCCGGTTCGCTCGGCGAAGAGCTCGGGTTGTCGGTGGGGACGGAACTGCTGTCCGTCAACGGACGCCCGCTCGAGGACTTTCTCGACTGGGAGTTCCTGACCGCCGAGGATGCCTTCACGCTCCACGTCCGCCAGGCCGACGGCGAGGAGATCGAGTTCGACATCGAGCGTCCGGAAGGGATGCCGATGGGGCTCGGGCTCGAGGCGCCGCGGATCCGCCGCTGCGCCAACCGCTGCGATTTCTGCTTCGTCGACGGGCTGCCCACCGGCCTCAGGGACACCCTGTACATCCGCGACGACGATTACCGTCTCTCCTTCCGGTACGGCAACTTCGCCACGTTGACCAACCTCAAGCCGCGGGACGTGGACCGGATCATCGAATACCGGCTCTCCCCGTTGTACGTGTCGGTGCACGCCACCGACCCGACGGTCCGCCGGTGGCTGCTCCGGAACCCCACCGCGCCCGACATCCTGGAGCAGCTCCGCGGCTTCGCCGCGCACGGCATCCAGTTCCACACCCAGATCGTGATGTCGCCCGGGGTCAACGACGGCGAGGTGCTCGTTCGCTCGCTGGACGACCTCTACGCCTTCGGCAGCGCCGTGCTGAGCGTCTCGGTGGTGCCGGTCGGGCTGACCGAGTTCAGCAAGCACCACCTGGTGCGCGAGCCGAGCGCCGCCGAGTGCGCCGCGGCGGTCATGTTGGTGGAGCGCCACGCCGCGGTGGCGCGGGCGGAGCGGGGCATCGCCTGGTGCCTCGGCGCGGACGAGCTCTACCTGCGGGCGGGGCTCCCGTTGCCGGGGCCGGAGGCGTACGACGACTTCGACCAGGTGGAAAACGGCGTCGGCTCGGTGCGCTACCTGCAGGCGCGCATCCGGGAGGACGCCGGCATGCTGGGGCACCTCGCGGGCAAGCGGATCGGGGTGCTCACCGGCACGTCGATGGGCGCCCTGATGCCGCAGGTACTGGCACCGCTCGCCGACGCGACGGGGGCGTCGTTCGAGCTGATCGTGCTCGAGAACACCCTCTTCGGCCCCCGGGTCACGACGGCCGGCCTCCTGCCCGGCGCCGCGTTCCGCGCCGCCCTCCAGGGCCGCGACGACCTCGACCTGGCGCTGCTGCCGGCGGAAAGCGTGAACGACGACATGCTCTTCATGGACGACGTGGAGGCCTACGCCCTCCAGGCCGAGCTGCCGGTCGAGATCCGGTTTTCCCACCACTTCACCGACGCGCTCGCCGCCCCGGTGGCCGCGTGAGCATGCCGACCGTGGCGGTGGTGGGCCGGCCCAACGTGGGGAAGTCCACGCTCTTCAACCGGCTCATCGGCGGCCGCCGGGCCATCGTGTCCGACCAGGCCGGCACCACACGTGACCGTCACTTCGGCGCCGCCGAGTGGGGCGGCCGGCGGTTCTGGCTGGTGGACACGGGCGGCCTGATGCCGGACTCGACCGACTCGATGGACAAGGCCATCCGCCGGCAGGTGGACCTGGCGGTGGAGCAGTCCGACCTGGTGGTGCTCCTGGTGGACGGCAAGGAAGGGCTCAACCCGGTGGACGCCGAGATCGCGGCGCACCTCCGGCGGGCCAAGCGGCCGGTGCTCCTCGCGGTGAACAAGCTCGACGACCTTCCCGACACCAGCGGCCACATGCCGTTCTACCGGCTCGGCCTCGGCGACCCGATCCCGCTCTCGGCGGCGATCGGCAAGGCGAGCGGCGACCTGCTCGACGCGATCGTCGAACGGCTGCCCGCGCAGAAGGAAGGGGAGCTCGACGACGCCATCAACGTCGCCGTCGTCGGGCGTCCGAACGTCGGCAAGTCGTCGCTCATCAACCGGCTCCTCGGCGAGGAGCGCCTGGTGGTGTCGCCAGTGGCGGGCACCACCCGCGACGCGGTGGACTCGGTGCTGACGTCCCACGGGCGGGTGCTCAACTTCATCGACACCGCCGGGCTCCGGAAGAAGGCGCGGGTCAAGGAGGACGTGGAGTTCTACTCCACGCTCCGCACCCAGCGCGCCATCGAGCGGGCGCAGGTGTGCGTCCTCGTGGTGGACGCCGCGCTGGGCCTGCACACCCAGGACCTCCGGATCGCCAACGAGGCGTGGGACCAGGGCTGCGGGCTGATCATCGCGGTGAACAAGTGGGACCTGGTCAAGGAGAAGGACGCGAACACGGCGCGCCGCGGCGAGGCGGAACTCCGCGCGAAGGCGCCGTTCCTCGAGTTCGTCAAGTTCGTGTACCTCTCGGCCGAGACGGGGCAGCGGGTGCACCAGCTGCCCGAGGAAATCCTGGCGGTGGCGGAGGCGCGCGAGCGCCGCGTCCCGACGGCGGAGGCGAACCGCGTGCTCCAGGCGCTGGTCCAGCACACCAACCCCCCGCAGAAGCCCGGCGAGGAGGTCAAGCTGCTCTACGCCTCGCAGGTCGGCACGGCGCCGCCGGTGTTCGCCATCGTCTGCAGCCGGCCCGATGCGATCCCGGAATCGTACGAGCGGTACCTGATCAAGGGGTTCCGGAAGGAGTGGTCGTTCGAAGGGTCGCCCCTCCGGCTGAAGTTCAAGCGCCGCTCGGGGCGGAATCCATGACCGTCGCCGAAGGCGTCGCCCTCGCCCTGTCGTACCTGCTGGGCGCCATCCCGACCAGCTACCTGGCCGGGCGACTCTTCCGCGGCATCGACCTGCGCCAGCACGGCAGCAAGAACCTCGGCGCCACGAACGTCTACCGCATCATGGGCTGGCGGTACGCGATTCCCGTGGGCCTGTTCGATGTCATGAAGGGCGCCGTGCCGGTCCTGATGCTCGGGCCTGCGGTGAGCAGCGCGGCGTGGTTCCCCCTCCTCTGCGGCGTGTGCGCGGTGGTGGGGCACGTCTTCTCGGTGTTCGTGGGGTTCAAGGGTGGCAAGGGGGTCGCCACCAGCGCCGGCGTGGTGCTCGGCCTGGCGCCGATGGCGGTGGGGATCTGCCTCGTGGTCTGGGCGCTCATCGTCTGGGCGTCGGGGTATGTGTCGCTGGGGTCCATCGTGGCGGCCGGCGTGTTCCCGGGGCTGGTCTGGATGCTCTATCCCGCGCGTCGCGACACGATTTGGCTCTACGTGCTGCTGGCCGCGGTGATCATCTGGATGCACCGGGCCAACATCGCGCGGCTCCGGGCCGGCACGGAGAATCGCTTCGGGAAGCACGCCAAGGGGCCCGGCGCCCCATGACGCGCATCGGCGTACTCGGCGCCGGGAGCTGGGGCACCACGCTCGCCGACCTGCTGGCCCGGAAGGGCCACGAGGTCCGGCTCTGGGCATACGAGGCCGAGGTGGTCGAGAGCATCAACCGCCGGCACGTCAACGAGCTGTTCCTGGCGGGGAAGTCGCTGGACCCGAGGCTGGTGGCCTGCTCCGACCCCTTCGAGGCGGTGGAGGGCGTGCCGCTCGTGCTGTCGGCCGCGCCCAGCCACGTGGTGCGCTTCGTGACGGCGCCGCTGGAGCCCGGCGTCGGCCAGGACACCATCATCGTGAGCGCCACCAAGGGCATCGAGGCGCCGGGGCTCTGCCTGCCGCACGAGGTGCTCTCGGAAACGCTTCCGGGGCGCCCCGTGGTGGCGCTCTCCGGACCGAGCTTCGCCGCCGAGGTGCACGAGGGACAGCCGACGGCCGTGGTGGCTGCGGCGCGGGACACGAAGGTGGCCGCGGTGGTGCAGGAGGCGTTCTCCACGCCGAAGTTCCGGGTCTACTCCAACGACGACCTCGTCGGCGTCGAACTCTGCGGGGCGCTCAAGAACGTGGTCGCCATCGCGGCCGGCATCCTGGAGGGCCTCGGCCTCGGCAACAACCCGCGCGCCGCGCTCATCACCCGCGGCCTCGCCGAGATGACCCGGCTGGGGCTGGTGATGGGGGCGCAGCCGATGACCTTCGCGGGGCTGGCCGGGATGGGTGACCTCATCCTGACCGCGACAGGCGGCCTGAGCCGGAACCGCGCCCTCGGCATGGCGCTCGCCAAGGGCGAGCGACTGGCGGAGTACACCGCCACCCACCGGACAGTCGCCGAGGGCGTCAACACCGCGCGCTCCGCGACGGGGCTCGCCGAGCGGCACGGGGTGGAGCTGCCGATCACGGCGCAGGTGGCGGCGATTCTCTTCGACGACAAGTCCCCGCGCCAGGCGGTGACGGACTTGATGGAACGAACCCTCAAGGCGGAGCAGTGGCGGTGACACACCCACGGCCGACCCAGGAATTCTTCTCCATCGGCGAGGTCTGCGCACTCACCGACCTCAAGCCGCACGTCCTCCGGTACTGGGAAAGCCAGTTCCGGTTCCTCAACCCGGCCAAGAACCGCTCGGGCAATCGCGTGTACAAGAGCCGCGAGGTCGAGCTGATCATGCTGGTGAAGCACCTGCTCTACAGCGAGAAGTACACGATCGAGGGCGCCCGGCAGAAGATCGAGCAGTACCGCCGCACCGGCGAGCTGCGCGGCGCCGCGCGGCGGGCCCTGGGCAGCGAGACGGTCCGCGAGCTCCGGCAGGAAGTGGACGACGTGCTGCGGATCCTCGAGGGACGGGCCGTGGCGGACCGGCCGGACCGGGGCGAGGCCACCGGCTAGATGCACATCCTGGTCAGCAACGACGACGGCATCCTGGCGCCCGGCATCGGGCTGCTCGCGGACGCCTGCCGGAGCGTGGCGCACGTGACGGTGGTGGCCCCCGACCGCGAGCAGAGCGGCACCAGCCACTCGCTCACGCTGCATCGCCCCCTCCGCGCGTCGCTCCGGCCCGACGGGGCGTACCAGGTGGACGGCACTCCCACCGACTGCGTGCTCCTCGCGGTGAACGCCCTGCTCCCGGAGCGGCCGGCCTTCGTCTTCTCCGGGGTCAATCACGGGCCGAACATGGGCGAGGACGTGCTCTATTCGGGCACCGTCGCCGTCGCCATGGAAGCGGTCACGCTCGGCATTCCCGGCGTGGCCGTCTCGTTTGCCGGCCACGACCCCGAACTGCTGGGGACGTACGCCGGGCTGCTCGGCCGGCTGGTGCGCCAGATCGTGGCGGTGCCCAAGTTTCCGGCCGACACCATCCTGAACGTGAACCTGCCCGCCGTGCCGGCCGACGAGGTGAAGGGGACGCTGGTGACACGGCTGGGGAGCCGCTTCTTTTCCGAGTCGCTCACCCGGATGAAGGACCCATGGGGACGGGAGATGTTCTGGGTGGGCGGCGGGACCATCACCTGGACCGGCGGCGAGGACTCCGACCACCGGGCGGTGGCCGAGGGTTACGTGTCGATCACCCCGCTGCACATGGACCTGACCAACTACCCCCTCCTCGAAACGGTTCGCGAATGGCGGCTGGACCCGTAGGGGCGGGGGACAGTTACGGCGGGTTCAGGACGCGGCTGGTCGCCGAACTCCAGGCCAAGGGGATTCGCGACCTGGCCGTCCTGCGCGCCGTGTCCCAGGTGCCGCGGCATCTCTTCGTGCCCGCCGGCGTGCGGCACCGGGCCTACGAGGACTCCGCCCTCCCGATCGGCGGGGGCCAGACCATCTCGCAGCCTTGGGTGCAGGCGCGGTACCTCGAGGCGCTGCAGTTGACCGGCAAGGAGCGCGTCCTCGAAATCGGGACCGGATCCGGCTACCAGACGGCGCTGCTCGCGATGGTGGCCGACACCGTCTTCAGCGTCGAGCGGCTGCAAACACTGGCGGCGGAGGCCCGCACGGCGCTCGAGGCGGCCGGCATCCGCAACGTGACGGTGCTGGTGGGCGACGGCACCCTCGGCTGGCGCCCGTTCGGGCCCTACGACGCGATCCTGGTGTCCGCCGCGAGCCCGCAGGTGCCGGCGCCGCTCATCGAGCAGCTGGCCCCGGGCGGCCGAATGGTCATCCCCATCGGCGAGCGCGACACCCAAGTGCTCCAGATGCTCCGCAGGGAAGGCGACAGGATCGTAACCACCACGCTTGGCGACGTGCGCTTCGTGCCCCTCCTCGGCGAGTTCGGCTTCCGCCCCACCACCTCCTGACCGGCTGATTCATGATCCATTCCGTGGTCCAGTGGCTCGTCGAAACGGTATCCGCCCTCGGCTACCCCGGCATCGTCGCCCTGATGTTCATCGAGTCGTCGTTTCTCCCGCTTCCGAGCGAGCTCGTCATGCCGCCCGCCGGCTATCTCGCCGCCCAAGGCCGGATGGACCCGGTGCTCGCCGTCCTGGCGGGCACGCTGGGGAGCATCGGCGGCGCGCTCTTCAACTACTGGTTCGCGGTGACGGTGGGCGAGCCGTTCCTGCGGCGGTACGGCAAGTACGTCCTGGTCCGGGCGCACCACCTCGACCGGACGGAAGCGTTCTTCGCCCGGCACGGGGAGATCAGCACCTTCGTCGGGCGGCTCTTGCCGGTGGCCCGGCACCTGATTTCCATCCCTGCAGGCATGGCGCGGATGGACCTCCGGCGCTTCGTGGCCTTCACGGCGCTCGGGGCGAGCATCTGGTGCGCCGTCCTGGTCTATATCGGCTGGTTCCTCGGGCGGCACGAGGCGGTGCTGCGGGAGGGAGTCGTGAAGGCGTACAGCACGCAGGCGGTGCTCTACATGCTCCCGGTGCTGGTCGTCCTGCTGGCGGGCTACGTCTTCTGGTACCGGCGGAGGAAGTCCGCGTGAAGCGGGTGCGCTTCGTGGTGACGGGCAGGGTGCAGGGGGTCGGGTTCCGGTGGTTCGTCCGGGCCGAGGCCCGGCCCCTGGGGATAACCGGGTGGATCCGGAACCGGGAGGACGGGGCGGTGGTGGGCGAGGTGGAAGGCAGGGAAGACGCCCTCGATGCCCTCGAAGCGGTCCTCGAAGTCGGTCCGCCGAGCGCAATTGTCACGAATGTGGAAATAACCGAGGTTTCGGATGAGCTGCCGCCGTTCAATCACTTTGAAATCAGATAGTTACAACATTGACTTGAGAGGATATTGAGGCGATGCCGGAGCCCATTTCGACCCGAATTCAGCGGTCTCTCAGGCCGATTCCCGACTACCCGAAGCTCGGGACGACCTTCCTCGACAGCATGCCGGTCTTCCGGCAGGGGGCGCTGCTGAAGGAGATCGTGACGGAGATGGCGGCGCCGTTCCAGGGCGCGGGCGTCACCCACGTCCTCGGCATCGAGCCCCAGGGCCTGATCCTCGGCGGCGCGGTGGCCGCGGCGCTCGGCGCGGGGTTCATCTCGGCCCGGAAGCCCCGAAAACTGCCCTGGGTCCAGATCCGCCAGGTGTATGCGCTGGAATACGGCGGGGACCGGCTCGAGGCGAGGCGGGATGACTTCACTTCCACCGACCGGGTCGTCGTGGTGGACGACCTGCTCGCCTCGGGCGGCACCGCCGAGGCGGCAGGGCAGCTGGTCGCGGCCCTGCAGGGGAAGCTGGTGGGGTACTCGTTCATGATCGAGCAGGCGGCGGAGGGGGGGCGGGCGCGGCTGGGGGACGTGAAGGTGCACGCCGTCGTGCA
>CAZNDK010000029.1:0-33572 GCA_964571795.1 uncultured Gemmatimonadaceae bacterium
CCTCCTTGACTCCCGCCGAGGCGCGGGTAGGTTGCGAGCACCCCCCCTGCTTCATTCAGCCGTCCTGATCGATTCCACCGCCGCGCCGTGGGCCGCCGACACCGTTCCCGGTCGGCGCACTCGTCCCGGCCATTCGACTTCCCGGAGGCACACCCATGACTGCCGCTGCGGCGCCGTATCAGGGCACCATCGAGGTCGAACGCTGGCCGAGCGAGCTGCCGCTCCAGGCCCTCTGCATCGTCGTCTCCATCCTGATCTACCTCGTCCTCCTCTTCTCCGTCATCGGGCTCGCCTACGCGCTCATATTCGGCGCGTTCTTCTTCGTGGCGCACGCAGCGTTCATGGCGCATATCCGGGGAAGCGCGGTGCGCCTGGGGCCCGACCAGTTTCCGGCGCTGCACCGCCGGGTGGAGGAGCTGGCCCACCGGATCGGGATGGAGAAGATCCCCGACGCCTACCTGATGCAGGCGGGCGGGGTCCTGAACGCGTTCGCCACACGCTTCCTCGGGCGGCAGGTGATCGTGCTCTACTCGGAGCTCCTCGAAGCCTGCGGCGACAACGAGGCGGCGCGGGACATGATCATCGCCCACGAGCTCGGGCACCTCAAGGCGGGGCACTTGCGCCTGCACTGGCTGATCCTCCCGGCGTCGCTTATCCCCTTCCTGGGCACGGCACTCTCCCGCGCGAGGGAATACACCTGCGACCGCTACGGGATGGCCGGTGCGGGGGACCGGCGGGGTGCGCTGCTGGGACTTACGGTGCTGGCGGCCGGCGGGAAGCATGCGCCCGCGGTGAATCAGATTGCGTTCGCGCGCCAGCGCGAAGACCTCAACACCGGCTGGATCACGATCGGCGAATGGCTCGGCACGCACCCACCGCTCTCCAGGCGGGTCGCCGCCCTGGAGCCCGCCCTCCTGACCGGAGTCGAGCGTTCCCGCGCGGGCGCGTTCCGGGCGCTGGTGATCATCGGGGTCATCGCGACGGTCCTCATCGGCGGTGGCATTTCCGCGGCGATGAAGCTTCCGGCGTACATGAAGGGACTGCAACAGCAGGTCGAACAGCAGCAACAGCTGAACGCACCCTCCACCCCGTGAGAAGCCACATGCGCCTGGCCACCGCGAGCCTGATTGCGCTCATCCTGTCGGGCTGCGCGCTCAGTCCCATGATGCCGCCCCTCAGCTCGAGCTACCTCAGCCCGGGCACGGTGGCCGCACCTCCGCCGAACTGGCGGCCGCCCCCATCGCAACCGGCGCCGGAAGCGGACGCACCCCCGCCTCCCTCGCCCGGCACCGCGCCATCGCCGATTCGGGTCGAGCACGATTCCGTCGACGACCTGACCCGCGTGTCGCTCATGACCCACCGGGGCGCATACTTCCTGTGGGTGCAGCGCCCGCAGGTCACGTTCTTCTACGTATACGCCGGGCAGGCGCCGGCGGCAGCGCCGGCCGTGGTGTACCTTGTCTTCCGCACCCAGTCACCCTCGGGCGTGCTCGACAACAAGCTGCACCTGGTGTGCGACGGCGCGCCCGCCACGGTGCCTGGGCTCCCAACGTCGCGCGTCGAGCAGACGATCCAGACGTCGGTGCACTACCTGACGTTTGCGGTGCCGACCGAGAACGTGCTCCGGTTCAGCGAGTGCGGCGCCGCGGAGGTGGAGGTAGGTGGCGTGAACGCCACCTTCACCCCCATCCAGCAGTCCGACCTGCGGGCGTTCGCGGCGGAATTGCGGAACTGGCCTTCATGAACAACCCCTCGAAGTCGAGGCACCCGTGAGGCGATGGCACCTGAAGCTCGGCCCCGTGCTGTGCGCGTTGATGCTGGCCGCCTGTGGCGGATCCGATGGCGGCACCGATCCCGCCACGCCCCAAGTTGCGAAGGTGACGATTTCGCCGAGCCTCGACTCACTGCACATCGGAGAAGCGATCCAGCTCGCCGCCACGCCGACCACCAGCGGCGGCGACCCTGTCCCGGGCCTCCCAGTCGCCTGGCAGGTGTCGAACGCCTCGGTCGCCACCCTAACCCCGGGCGGGCTCCTAACGGGGGTGGCGGTTGGGACGGCGACCGTCGAGGCGACGATCGCCGGCCACGCCGACACGATCAGCGTCCTGGTGAAGGTGGTCCCGGTCGCGAGTGTGGTGCTGAACATCGGTGGTGACACCCTGGCAACGACGCAAACAGTCACCCTGGTGCCGACCGCGCTGGATGCGGCGGGACATCCCCTGGCCGGGCGCCTCTTCACCTGTTCCACCAGCGATGGCGGCACCGCGACCGTGTCACCGGGGGGGCTGGTGACCGCCACCGGGCTGGGTACCGCCGACATCACGGTGACGAGCGAGAGCGCCTCGACCACGGCACGGATCCTCGTGCCCTCTTGCGCGGCATCCGTGCCGGCCTCGGTCAATTCGTGGGCCCTCGGGATTCGTACCGGCGGCGTGCTGACACCTGCAGGCCTCGCGGCAAACACGCGCTACAAGACTACGGAGGTACTGTACGGCGCCGGGCTGGTGATCGGGACGTCGGCCGGACAGACGATCACCGGATACGATCCGGAAACCGCGACCAGCGATCTCGCCACCGGTCCGGTGTGCACCCTCCTCAACTCCGCCCCGTCGCACACGTATGCCAAGCTCGCCGTCTCCGCGTCCCTGAAGGCCACCCAGGAGACCTTCGCGTACTCCGACGGCGCCAATCTGGGGTACGTCCTCTTCCGCTACTCCGTCACCAATATCTCGGGCGCGGTACTACCCGCGGTCGTGGTCGGCTTCGTCGGCGACTGGGACCTGGCCTTCGACAATTGGGCGGCGGACGACATCGTCCGTCGGTCGCCGGGGCTGTTCGCTGGAGAGGCACTGGAAGGGGACAGCGTGGCCCACCCGCAGGTGCTGGGCCTGGTGTCGATCGCGCAGGTGGGCAACTTCGGCTACGATGGATGGACCAGCGGCAGCGCGCGGTCGCGCGCCGACTTCTACAACGCCCTCACGAGCGGCACCCCGTCCGTCACCGCCGAGCGCGGTGACGTCCGCCAACTCGTCGGTCGTGGGGCACTGTCGCTCGCCCCGGGCGAGCACCGGACGCTTTACTTCGCCCTCGTCGGCGGCGACACGCGGGCGCAGTTCAACGCCAACGTGGCCGCCGCGACGGCGCGGGCGAACGTGCTCGGCTTTCCGTGATGCGATCGACGCCCTGCGCTTACGACGTACGGACCGACCCCGCCCGACCCGCGATGCGCGCGTCGACCGAGTACCGCCCGGCCCCGGTAATGACCAGCGCAATGGCGGCGCTGCCGAGGATGAGGACGAACTCGTAGCCGGCGGGAAGGAAGAAGCCGGCGCTCAGGTGCACCAGGAAGAGCGCGCCCAGCATGTCGGCGGCGAGGCCGAGGGCGGCGAGCCGGGTCAGGACACCGAAAATCAGTGCGAATCCGCCGAAGAACTCGAGCAGGGCGATGGCGGGCCCCACGAGGCCGGGCAGCGGCACGCCCATCTGGCCGAAGGCGCCGGCGACGCCGTCGAACCCGTACACGAAGAGCTTCTGGCCGCCGTGGGCCGCGAAGACGATGCCGGCAGCGACGCGGAGAATGGCGAGCCCGAGGTCGGACTGGCTGGGGGTGGAGCGGAGGAGCGTCATGGTGGTACCCTGCCCTTCAGGAAGACGGTGATCGGTGACGGGTCCAGTTAGTTGTTATCACATGTATCTAGACAGGAATATATGTGTTATCACATATAACGTCAAGACCCCAATTCCTGTTCCCCTCCCGGCCCCCCATATTCCTGCCGTCCTCGCCCCCACCCCCTCCGGAGTCCCGATGCTCACCCTGGACCACGTCACCAAGCGCTTCCGCGGGGGCGTCACCGCCGTCAACGACCTCTCCCTCGAACTCGGCCCCGGGGTCGTGGGCCTCCTCGGCCCCAACGGCGCCGGCAAGACCACCCTGATGCAGCTCATCGCCACCATCACCCGCCCTACCGAGGGTCGGATCACCTTCCAGGGGGTGGACGTGCTCCGCGAGCCGGAGCCGCTCCGCCGCCAGCTCGGTTACCTGCCGCAGGACTTCGGGGTGTACGACAACCTCACCGCCTACGAGTTCCTGACCTACTTTGCGGGACTCAAGGGGGTCACGCGGCGCGCCCGGATCGACGAGCTCCTCGACGTGGTCAACCTGCGGGACGTGGCGCACCGCCCCGCCGCCACCTTCTCGGGCGGCATGCGCCAGCGGCTCGGCATCGCCCAGGCCCTCCTCAACGACCCCGCCCTCCTCATCGTGGACGAGCCGACCGCCGGGCTCGATCCCGAGGAACGGGTGCGGTTCCGCCACCTGCTCTCCGACCTGGGCCACGCCAAGCTGGTCCTGCTCTCGACCCACATCGTGTCGGACATCGAGTCGCTGGCGGGGACCATCGCGGTGATGAAGGAGGGGAGGCTGGTGACCTGCGCGGCGCCGGAGGCGCTGCTCCAGTCGGCGCGGGGCCAGGTGTGGGAGGCGGTGGTGAGTTCGGCGGACTACGACGCCGCGCGCACCCGGCTCAATGTGACCCGCGCGGTGCGGCAGGCCGACGGGGTGCACGCGCGCGTGGTTTCGAAGGCGCAGCCCTTCCCCGCCGCCGCACCGGTGGAGCCCGACCTGGAAGACGCCTTCGTGCACCTCATGCAGGGAGCCGCCTGAGGTGTCCGCCCCGCTGTTTGGACAGATCCGCACCATCGCGGTGACCGACCTCCGCCTCCGGCTCCGCCGCCCGGCTACGCTCTGGCTGGTGCTCGTGCTATCCTGGCTGGCCTACCTCCTGATCCCCGATCCGGCCACCGGCCGGGCGCTCATGGTGGTGGACGGCGCGCGGGCGCGTTACACGTCGGCGGTGGTGGCCCTCGCCACCGCCGGGCTCGCGTCGATCCTGTTGTCCTTTGCCGGGTTCTACCTGACGAGCAACACCCTGCGGCGGGAGCTGATCGCCCGCACCGGCGGAATCATCGCCTCCACGCCGGTCCGCTCCGCCGCGTACCTGGCCGGCAAGTGGCTCGGCGGCGCCGCCTACCTGGGCTTCGTGACCGGCGTGTACCTGTTGAACGTGATGGCGATGCACCTGCTCCGCGGCGAAGGCCCGCTCGAGCCGCTCACCTACCTCTTGACCTACGCCCTGGCCCTCGGCCCCACGATCCTGGTGGTGGCGGCGCTGGCGCTCTGTTTCGAGTGCGTGCCGCTCCTGTCAGGCCGGCTCGGCGACGTGGCCTATTTCTTCGTGTGGGCTGTGCTCCTGGCGATGGGCGCGATCAGCGAAGGCGGGGGCGCGGGGCGGTTCCTGGACGTGATGGGGCTCGGCTTCATCCTCGCGCAGGTGCACGCCGTCATCCCGTCGCAGAACCTGGCCATCGGGATGACCCCGTTCGATCCTTCGGCCGCGCCATGGGTCCTGCCGTCGATCCCGCTCGTCGCCGCGACGCTCCTGCCGAGGCTCGTGACGGCGCTGGTGGCGCTGCCGGTGCTGCTGGTGGCACTCCTCTTCTTCCACCGGTTCGACCCGGCCCGCGTGAAGGGCGCCGGCCAGGCCTCGAGCGGCCGGCTCGTTCGGCAACTCGCCCTGCTGGCCAAGCCGCTCACCCGGCCGGTGTCCGCCGCGGGCGCCGTCGTGGTGCCCGGCGCGCCGGGCCCCCTGCGACCGATCCTCGCCGAGACGGTCATGACGCTCTGCCAGTCGCCGCTGGTGCTGGTGGCGTGGATCGGCGTCGTCGCGGCCACCATCCTCACGTCGACCACCACCGTGCACCACACCCTGCCTCTGGCGGTGGCGGCGATCCTGGCCGTGGCGCTGGCCGACCTCTCCACCCGCGACCGCGCCGCCGGCACGCAGCCGATGCTCTACAGCATGCCGCGGGTCAAGCCGGACTACGCGTGGATCAAGCTGGGCGCGGCCACGCTCCTTGCCCTCCTCTTCTGCCTGCCGCCGGCCCTCCGGATCGCGGTCGGCGCGCCGGGCGCGGCGCTCTCGCTGCTGATCGCCGCGGCGTTCATGGCGTCGCTCGCCACGGCGCTGGGGCTCCTGACCCGGACGCCGAAGGCGTTCATGGGGATCTTCCTCCTCTTCCTCTACCTGGTGCTCAACGGCGCCCAAGTGCCGGGGCTCGACTTCGCGGGATGGAACGGGGTGGCCACCGACGGCACGCGCGCCGACTATTTCGCGGCAACGGTCCTCCTCGCGGTGCTCGCCGCGGCCAAGCACCGCTGGGACCTGGCGCGGGAGCGTTGAGCGGCGGAACGAATCGTCCCCCTCGGGGTACGCCGCCCATGATCCGCGCCCTCGTCATCGCCGTCCTGCTGCTCCGGTCCGTCACTCCCCTTTCCGCCCAGCAGCCTCCCGGCGCCCCCACGGGCTCGATCGTGGGCCGCGTCGTCAGCACGGCCAATGGCGCCGGCATCACCGACGCCCGGATCGAGGTGCTCGGCACCGGCCGCGCTGCCAGCAGCGGCCCGTTGGGCCGTTATCTCGTGGACAGCGTGCCGGTCGGCGCCTGGCGGGTCCGCGCCACGGCCATCGGCTTCGAGCCGCTGGTGCTGACGGACATCCTCGTCGGCAGCGGCAAGCCTGTCGAGCTCGAGCTGCGCCTCGCGCCCCGCGTGGTGGAAGTCCAGGAGATCGTGGTGGACGCCCCCTACTTCCAGCCGACGGTCGAGTCGGCCACCAGCACCGGCAGCCTCAGCGCGGAGGACGTGCGGCGGGCGCCCGGGGTGCAGGAGGACGTCGTGCGCGCGGTGGCGCTCTTTCCCGGCGTCGCGATCACCACGGGAGGGCGCAACGACCTGGCCGTCCGCGGCGGCGCGCCGTACGAGAACCTCTTCCTGGTGGACGGACTCGAAGTCCCGAACATCAACCACTTCGGCTCGCAGGGTTCCACCGGCGGCCCGCTGACCGTGCTCAACATCGACTTCATCCGCGAGGCGAGCTTCTCCACCGGCGGGTTTGGCGTGCAGTACGGCGACCGCACGGCGTCGCTGTCCAGCTTCTCGCTGCGCGAAGGGAACAGCGAGCGGCTCGCCGGCGAGGTGAACATCTCGGCCACCGGCTTCGGCGTCATCGGAGAGGGCCCGATGGGAAAGAACGGCACCTTCCTGGCCAGCGTGCGCCGGAGCTACCTGGACCTGGTGTTCCGCGCGGCGGATTTCTCGTTCATCCCGGAGTACTGGGACGCGCAGATGAAGGTCACCCAGCGGATCGGCACCCGGAGTGCGCTGTCGCTCGTCGCGGTGGGCGCCCTGGACAACGTCATCCTCGACGAGGAGACGGCCGACGACCGCCTCGACAACAGCCGCATCGCGGCGCCGGACCAGAAGAGCTACTTCGCCGGGCTCACCTGGAACTATTCTCTGCCGAAGGGACTCCTGACCGCCACGGTTGGCCGCACCTGGACCCGGTTCGCCACCAGCCAGTACGACACGCTCCTCGCTCCGGTGTACCTCAACCGCTCGGAGGAGGGGGACAACTCCCTCCGGACGGAGCTCGCCTGGCAGTTCTCCCCGCGGCTCCAGGTGACCTTCGGCAACACGCTGCGCATCGCCGACCAGCTGGACTACGACGTGCTCCTCGCCGGCGAGTACCGGACCGACAGCCTGAACCAGCCCGAGCCGCTGGCGGCCGACACCTCGTTCACGGCGCTCCGGAACGCCACCTACGTGCAGGCCGCCACCTTCGCGGGCAGCGTCCGGATCACCGCGGGCGTGCGCGGCGACTGGTACGCCTTCCTCGACGCCTTCCGGCTGGCGCCCAGGGTCGGGGCCAACATCCCCGTCGGCCAGAGCGGCTCGCTCAACCTGAGCCTCGGCCAGTACTACCAGGCGCCGCCCTTCATCTGGCTCGTCGGCGACCCGGGCAACATCGACCGCCTCGAGCCCATCCGCGCCGACGCGGCCATCCTGGGCTACGAGCGCCTCTTCCGGCCCGACCTCAAGGGCCAGGTCGAGGTGTACTACAAGCGGTACGCCGACTACCCGGCGCGGCTCTTCCGGCCCGAGGCGGTGCTCCAGCCGACCGGGTTCGACGACGTCACATCCGATATCCCCTCGGGGCTGGAGCCGCTCTCGAGCATCGGGACGGGCCGGAGCTACGGGGTGGAGCTGCAGCTGCAGAAGAAATTCAGCACGGTGCCGCTGTACGGGCTGGTGTCGCTGACCGCGAACCGCTCCGAATACGCCGGGGTGGACAGCGCCTACTACACCGGGAGCTTCGAGACCCGGTTCATCGGCAACCTGCTCGCGGGGTGGCGGTTCAACCCGAAATGGGAAGTGAGCGGCAAGTACCGCCTCGCCACCGGCCTGCCGTACACCCCGTTCGCCGCCAGCGGCCCCGAGGAGGGGGAGCGCGACTTCACGCAGTACAACCAGCAGCGGCTCCCCACCTATTCCGCGGTGGACATCCGGATCGACCGCCGCTGGTCGTTCCGCACCGTCCAGCTGGACGTGTACCTCGACATCCAGAACCTCTTCGGCGCCGAGAACGTGACCGGCACCTACTGGAACGAGCGGACCCAGCAGGAGGAGTTCGACGAGGGGCTCGGGATCCTGCCGACGATCGGGGTGAACGTGGAGTTCTAGCGGCTTGACGCCCGCTTGATGGGGCCGCTCGACCCTGTGGGTGGTCGTTCACCACCACCACCCACAGGGAGGCACCACATGTTCCGCACGCTCCGCGCACTCGCGCTCACGCTCCTCATCCCCGCCGCGCTCGCGGCACAGCATCCCCAGACCCGGCAGGGCTTCGGCATCAGCTTCGGGCTGGGCGCCGGGTCGGCCGGCTTCTGCGACGGCTGTGAGGACCTCGGCGGCACCGAGCTGTCCGGCTACCTCCGGCTCGGCGGCTATCTCACCCCCTCCATCTTCCTGGCCGGCGAGAGCAACGGCTGGGTCGGCGGGAGCTCCAGCACGGGGATCGACGCCGCTTCCCTGGGCGCAATCATGGCGGTCGTCCAGTGGTACCCGATGGCGGACCGGGGGCTGTACCTCAAGGGCGGGGTGGGATACTCGTATGCGGACCCGACGGCCGACGTTTCGACCTCCGGGTTTGCCGGCTCGGCGGGCGCCGGTTACGACCTCCGCCTTGGCCGCAATTTCGCGCTGACACCCTACATCAACTACCTGCAGCAGTTTGGCGGCACGCTCAAGTACACCGGCGGCATCGACACCGGCGTCGACGCCAAGGTGCATCTCTTCCAGTTCGGGCTCGGCTTCACCTGGTTCTGAGCCGGCCGCGTCGGGTCAGGGCTTCGGGGTGACCTGCCGGATGTGATGCCGGGTGTGGATCGCCTGGAACATCAGGTAGTCCGGCAGGGCCACCGTCCCGAAGGCGCCGGTGTCCACCGGCCCGAGACCCGCGGGCCGGGTCTTCACCGCCTGCTCCAGGTCGTGGAGCGCCTCGTGGATCCTGGCCCTCGCCTCGGCCGGCGTCGGGGCGCCGCGCTCGGGGTCCATCGCCTTGTTGGTGCGGGTGCCCCGGGGGAAGCTGCCGCGCCGGATGATCCAGTCGAAGAACAGCACCCGCATGACCGGTTTCACGAGGCCCGGAAACGTAGGGAAGAGCGACGGCTCGCCGCGGAGCTCGTGGGTGGACTGCTCCAGCGCCCGTGCGACGTGCTCCACCACCTGCGCGGGCGACCACTTCCCCGGTGCCCTCGGCACCTCCCAGACCTCGCTCGCGGCATCGGCGGCGGCGCAGAGATCCTCGGCGGCGGCCTTGTTCTGCTGGAGTGCGCCGGCGACGTCGGCCATCGTCCCCTTCCTTTCCGCGACGGTTGGTGGCACCCTCTACCGACCCGAGAATAGCTTCGGCGCGGCAAACGGCAAGCGCTCACCCTCCACGACAGGTGCTCCGATGCGACGGTTCCTCACGGCGGTGACGTTCATCTCCCTGGCCTGGCAAGGCGCGGCGGGGGCGCAGGTGACCGGCAAGTTCCCGCCCGATTCCCTCATCAACGTGCAGGTCATCCCGAAGGGGACGCCGGTGATGCAGGTGGTCGGGCAGATGCGGAACATCACCGGCGCCCTCGGCGTGCGGTGCCCGTTCTGCCACGTGGGCCAGGAGGGGCAGCCGCTCTCCGAGTTCAACTTCGCCTCCGACGAGAAGCCCGCCAAGGTGACGGCGCGCCAAATGATGCGGATGGTGGAGGAGATCAACCGGCGGCTCGACACCATCCCCAGCCACTCAATGCCTCACGTGGAGGTGACCTGCCGCACCTGCCACCGCGGCGTCGAGCGCCCTGTGCCGCTTTCCACGCTGGTCATCCAGGCCACGCTGGCCGGCGGGGCGGATTCCGGTCTCGGGCTCTACCGGGGCCTGCGGGAGAAGTACTACGGGCGCGACGCCTACGACTTCGGCGAGAGCAGCCTCAACGTGGCGGCGTTCCGGGTGGCGCGGGAACAGAAATACGATGCGGCGCTGACCATCCTCGACTTCAACGCCACCCTGTTCCCCAACTCGTCGGGGATGTCGGTCTTCCGCGGCAACATCCAGCTGATGAAGGGAGACACCACGGCGGCGGCCGCCGCGTACCGCGCCGCCATCGCGCAGGACTCGACCAACGGAGAGGCGCGGGGGCGGCTGAAGGAGATTGGGCGGACGCCGTAGCGCGGGCCCTCGAGCGTCGCCAGCGCCGCTCGCACCGAGTCCACGGCCGGCTGGAGCGACGGCTCCGGATCGTACCTGAACGCGAGGTAATGCCTGTAGGCCCGGACGGCACCAACGGTATCGCCGACCACCGCGGCGAGGCGGCCCTCCTCCCGGAGAAACGTGACGAGGTAGTGCGGGGCTTCCCCGAATTGGCCGGCACCCCGGCGCACGGCGGCGAGCGCTCGTGGAACATCCCCCAACTGTTCCCAGAGACTGGCCAGCTGGAGGTTGGCATCGGTCACGGCTTCTCGGCAGCACACCTCGTAGATGAAGGTCCTCGCCAGGGAGTCCGCGGCCGCGACCCGACGCCTCGCTCCCGGTAGGTTGCGCCCGGTCTCGTACATCGCATCCAGGATGGACGCGCACAGCGCGACGTATCGCCCCAGCCGAGCCGACCCATCAAGCGTGGGCAGGTGGGCAGCGCGAAGCCGGACGCTTGCGGCCTTCGCCGCCGCCAGATCGCCGCGCCTGGCCCGCCACTCCCCCAACGTGCAGATGTCATACAGCTGCTCGCGCGCCGCTTCGGCGCTCTCCGGCGTCCTGTTCACCGAAGCGGCTACCAGGCCTTCCGCCTCGAGGGCCGCGACGGTGTCGGCATCCCACCACAGCGCGCGGCGGAGACGGGCGCGGGGGCCCGTGCGCGCAACGTCGCCCGCCGGCGCACCTTGTGGTGGCACCTCGGACGGCCGGCCGGCGTTGAGCGCCATCGCTGCCAGTGCGAAGGTGCCAAACCCGGGATCGTGAGTCCGGATCCGGGCCGCGTCGGCCTCGAGGAGGCTTGCGAGGTCCGCCGTGCCAATTCCGGTCCAGGTCACGAACAGGTGGATCCACATCATGGAAAGCTGGCTTGCGCCCGCATAGGCTCTCCAAAACGCCCGTCGCGCTGAGTCGCTGGTCACCAGTGCGCGGTGCCACATCAGCGTGCGGGCCAAGTCAGTCGTCGAATCGGCGTCGAGCACCTGTGCCACCATCCGCAACACCGCCGCGGTGTCACCGCGGATGTGCGCGAGCTCGACCATGTGCAGCATCGGCTCGGCCACCGATCCGCCACCGAAGGCACCCGCACCGGCCGCCGAATCCATCAGCCAACCCCTGTGGAATGCCTCACCGGCGCGTTCGAGTGACTGTCCCTCTCCGGCCAGCATGCCGAAGCGCCAGTGGGCATCGCCCAGGGAATACCACCCCTCTGGGCGCTCCGGATACGCGGTCACGACGGCGTTCCACCGAGTGATCGCTCCCGGGGTACTCGCCTCGTCCGCCAGGGTGGCATCGAGGACTGCACGATCCGCCGCGCCCAGCCGCCCCCGGCCTGCAGCTGCCACGCGCAGCCCACGCTCAGCCACGATTGGCTGACGGGTCCACGTGGCCGCCCGTACCAGCTTGAGGCCCGCCAGCGCGAACGAGGAGTCGAGCTCGATGGCTTCGGTGAATGCACGCGACGCGGCCGCCATGTGACCGGCCCGGTACGCTCGCTGGCCGGCCACGAATGCCCGCATGGCGGGGAGTGGAGGCGCCGTTTGTTGGGCAAGCCGGTCGCCGCCCAGCCCCACGCCCTCGCCGAGTAACCTGGAAGCGAGCAGGTCCAGCAGGCCGGAGAGGCTATCGGGAGGTCCTTCCACCGACACCGTCGCCAGCGGAGTACCGCCCGACACCAGGGAGAGCCGGGCAGTCAGGGTGACCCGCTCGCTGGTGCCGGTGATGCTGCCGTCAATCACGTGCGAGGCCCCAACTCGGGAAGCTGCCAGCGCGAGCGATTCCGCACCCGAGCCTGGGCCCGCCTGCGTGGATTCCAGACTCCAGGCGCTCAGCGTCGCGCCGGGGTCGGCCAACCTGGGTCCACCGTCCGCCGCGAGCCGGATTGTGAGCAACTCCACCATGCCCTCGCGAAGCCAGGCAAGCGAGGAATCGACCTCCGACACCCGGAACGGCGCCACCGCGATCATCTGCGGGGCACTGGGGTCTGCGGCGGACCGACGGGGCGCCATGAGGGCGATCAGCGCGAGGGTGATCATCCCCCCGACCGCGCCCGCGATGAGGAGCGTTCTCCTCGACCGGCGCGCTGGCGGCCGCGAGGGCCCAGACGCGGTGCTTGGAGCTTCCACGACGCGCCCCGAACTCGCCGGCACCGGCGTCGCCCCTCGGCGGTTGCGTACCACCTCCATAGCCGCCTGGCTCTCCGCAGACGGCTCGATATCGAGCTCACGTGCGACGCGGCTCGCGAATTCCTCGAACAGGGCCGCTGCCGCGGCGCGGTCGCCCATGCGATCGAGCAGGGCAATGCCCCTGCGCAGGGCTGCCTCGTCGTCGCCGCTGAGCAACACCGCACGCCGCACGTACTGTCCCGTCTCCCCGCGACCGGACGGCCGCTCGGCGGCCGCCCAGGCGGCCTTCGCCGCCACACGGCGAAGCCGGAGCCGCTCCGCCGAGATCCACTCCTCCAGCTCGGGCGACGCGTCGGCGACGAACACCCCTTCCAGGAAGTCGCCCCGATAATTGGACAGTGCCACGACGGGATCGCCGTCCGCCAGGTGTGCCTCGAGCGCGCGGGCGTCGGAGGTGACCAGCGTGGCGTCGAGGCCGATTTCGCTCTCGCCTCGGGTGACGATGGCGCCCTCCCCGAGGGCCTTCCGAAGGGTGTGGAGGGCCTGCCGGAGGGAGCCCCGGGCGTGTTCCTGGTCCAGCTCCGGCCAGAAGAGGCCGAGCAGGGTGTCGCGGCGCCGGAATCCGCCGACCGGGGCGGCGGCGAGGTAGGCGAGGAGGACCAACCGCTTGGATTGGAGGGTGTTAGGCCCGGGACCGGGTTCGCCCCGGTATCGAACTTCCAGGGTGCCGAGGGTCCGAAGTTCGATCATTCCGAACCCCCGGAAGGCGGGTGGCGGCGGATGGCACGCCGGAGTGACGGCTGGGTGACGGCGGAGTAATGCAACCGGGTTAGTCGTCCAATGTACGCTCGGGGAGGGTCGTCGCTAGAGGACGCTCCAGCGGCGGAGGAGCCGCCGCTGTCCCGAGGCCGTCACCACCATACACAAGGAGGGGATCGTGAACCACCGTGCTGGAATGCTCGCCCTGGCGGCGGGAGCGCTGCTCTTCGCAGGCTGCGAGGAGCCGCAGACCGCGCCGGCGGTCTCGGGCGCCGAACAAGTCGACGTGACGCCCCTGGAGCATCGCGCGAAGGACGCCGGGGCCACGGCCAGCTGGAACGAGTTGGCCACCTCGCTGGCCGACCGGGTCGCGATCGACCAGGGTCGCTTGTACGCGTACCTGGGGATGGCGCAGTTCCGGGCCGCCGAAGCGGCGGATGACAATGACGGCCGCGGCCGCGGCCACGGGGGCCACCGTCATGGTCACCACGGCCGGGGCGAACACCTGCCGGTCTCGGCCGCGATCGGCGGTGCCTCGGCGGCGGTGCTCAACGCCTTCTTCCCTGCCAACACCGCGGAAATCGAGGCCGCGATGGACGCGCAGGAGGCCGCGGCCGCGGCGGCCGGCGGAGAGGCCGATGACTTCGCCGAGGCCGAAGCCCTGGGTCGAGACGTGGGCGCCGAGGTCATGGTGTATGCGGCTTCGGACAGGATCGGGCTGGCCGATCCCGGCACGCCGCCCGTGGGCGAAGGGTACTGGAAGTGGAGCGGTGGGCCCATCGTGCGAGGCGGCTACCGGGCCAGGCCATTCTTCCTGGCATCCGATAGCCAGTATCGGCCGGCTCCGCCTCCCCCGTTCGGATCGCCCACCTATCTCGCCGCACTCGCCGAGGTCAGGCAGATCTCGGACACCAGGACGGCCGACCAGGTCGCCATCGCGACGTTCTGGAACCTGCAGCAGTCCGGCCGGCGGAACGCCGTGTTCAACAACAAGGCCGTCGAGCTCATCCGGAAGTACCACGTGAGCGATGCCCGTTCGGCCCGCATCATGTTCCTGATGGGTGCTGCCGTGTTCGACGCGAGCATCGCCTGCTTCGACGCGAAGTACGCCTATTGGTTCATCCGGCCGCCGCAGGCCGACCCAGCCATCACGCTTCCGATCGGCCTGCCGCCCCATCCTTCCTATCCCTCGGCACATTCCTGCGTGTCGGGCGCGAACAGCGGGATCTTGAGGGCGTTCTTCCCCCGGGAGGCCGCCAGCCTAGATGCCATGGCCACGGAGGCTGGCATGTCGCGCCTCTACGGCGGAATCCACTATCGGTTCGACATGGACCAAGGCGTCGCGCTAGGGCGGAAAGTGGCCGGCAGGGCGCTCCGGGCCGACCTGGACGAAGTGGCGGTGCTACCGTAAGGCAGGAAAGCCGTGCCGCTCAATCACCATCGCGTGATCCCTTCCATTAGGGAGTGAAAGTATGTCGGAGCGGCAGTCATCCAGCAGGCTGACGATGAAGCAGCGTCAACCTGCTGGGCTGGCTTCCCCTGATCGCGGTCGGGGCCGGGGTGCCATTTCGAGTATCGGATGCTGTTTGGTGCCTCGAAGAAATGATCTCGGTGGCGAGGGTTGTGGGCATGCATCGGCGAGACCAGTCGCCTTGCGCCGCCGCCGACGCCAATGGACACACTCGCAAACCCGTTCACCTATCTGAGGGCAATGCGATGAATACACTCAGAATGACTCGGTGCATCCTGGCCGGGGTTGTCGCCGTCATGTTCGTCGGCTGTAAACCCGACGATCTCGTCGATGGGGCCCTTCGCATCGCAAGGGCACCGGTGCTTTCACCACTTGAAGCGGTCCCTGAAGTGACGCAGAATGGGGCGACACTGTCATTCAGAGCGAGAATTGTCAATCGGGGTATCGACGATGGAGCCGGCCCCTTCCAGGTCTACATGCAAGTCGCGCGAAGAGAAGGTGGACCGAGCGAGTCATTGGGTGTCGGCATCGGCAATACGATCACCGTTCCAGCCACCGTCACCATTCCCGGCTTCGCCAACTCCGCAAGCACCGGTGGGTTTGGAGGAACGTACGTCACGTCAGAGATAGTCGTTGGAATACCGCGCTACGAGCACGCCACCTATCGGATCGGGATTGTGGTAGATCCCAACGAAACGTATTACGCTGGCGTGAACAAGGGCATGAATTATTACAACATCGACCTTACCGACCCTCACTGATACTCAGGTCACGGTTTCTGGTAACCGGAGGTTAGGCAGACACGGTTTACGGCGGACGTCCTTTGCGTCCGCCGCCGTGTTTGCGATTGTGCCCTCTTCTTGACGCGGAGTAGGATATGCCCACATCCACACCTTCACGAATCCGGCTGCGTTCAGGCGGCTTCCGCCTTACCGCCTTGCTCGCGGTCGCCGCATGCAACGAGAGCACAGCGCCACCGGAAGACCAGCCTTTCTTTGCGCAACAGGGCCCCAAACTGGTCGGCACCGGTGCAGTCGGGAGCGCCGCACAGGGTCAGTCCGTGTCCCTCTCTGCCGACGGCAACACTGCTCTCGTCGGTGGTAGCTACGACGACACGTATGAGGGGGCCGCGTGGGTCTGGACTCGGAGCGGGGGCGTCTGGACCCAGCAGGGGGCCAAGCTGGTGGGCGCCGGGGCCGAGGAAAGCGCCGGACAGGGTAAGTCCGTGTCCCTTTCCGCCGATGGCAACACCGCCCTCATCGGCGGGCCGCAAGACAATGGCAATGCTGGGTCCGTTTGGGTTTGGGCACGGAGCGGGGGGAGCTGGACACAGCAGGGGGGCAAGCTGGCCGGCACCGGCGCAGCCGGGGACGCCGGGCAGGGACGATCCGTGTCCCTCTCCGCCGATGGCAACACCGCCCTTGTTGGAGGCGCACAAGACGACGGCTTCACCGGCGCCGCGTGGGTCTGGATCCGGAGCGGGGGCGTCTGGACCCAGCAGGGGGCCAAGCTGGTCGGCGGCGACCCCGTCGGGGCGGCCCACCAGGGTCAGGCCGTAACCCTCTCCGCCGATGGCAACACCGCGCTCGTCGGCGGGCCAGAAGACAACGGGAGTGCCGGAGCCGCGTGGGTCTATGTCCGGAGCGGGGGCGTGTGGACCCAGCAGGGGGCCAAGCTCGTCGGCGGCGATGCGGTCGGGGCCGCCCACCAGGGTGAGTCCGTGTCGCTCTCCGCCGACGGCAACACTGCCATCGTCGGCGGGACGGAAGACAATGGCAGTGCTGGGGCCGCCTGGGTCTGGACCAGGAGCGGCGCCGTCTGGACGCAGCAGGGCGGCAAGTTGGTCGGCACCGGGGCCGTGGGGAACGCCTATCGGGGTGTGTCCGTATCCCTCTCCGCGGATGGTAACACGGCGCTCGTCGGAGGGTACGCGGACAACGGGGGCGCTGGGGCCGTCTGGGCTTGGACCCGAAGTGGGGGGGTCTGGACACAGCAGGGGGCCAAGTTGGTCGGCACTGGTTCCGTCGGGAACGCGTATCAGGGCGGATCTGTCTCACTCTCCGCCGGCGGCAGCACCGCGCTCGTCGGAGGATTCGTAGACAACGCGGAGGCCGGAGCTGCATGGGTTTTCACCAGGCCGTAGGCGTGACGTTGCCAAGGACCCCCTGTTCGATCGGGCAGCGACCTCACCACTGAAGTGCGTCTTCTTTGGCGGCGTTCACCCCTTCACGTCCATCTGAGGCCGAATGGCGTTCATTCCGGATCTCGAAGTGCTGCGAGGCTCTGCATCCTCGTTGTATCGAATCACCGACCCTGCCCCGGTGTGGTTCGACTATGGACCGGTTCCGTACTACGTCACCGTCTATGCGATCGGTTGGCTCGGGGACTCGGTGGAATCCCGGGGGAGCACTCCGGAACCGTGCCTCGGGCGCCTCTTCCAAGCATATGAGGCCGGTCATCGGTTTTCGGACTGCACCATGGGGGCACACACCTGTGAAATCTGCCTCCCCGTGCGATCCCGGCGTGGCGAAAGCCACGCCATCACCTGGAAGGGCCGAGAGATATCCGTGTATGGCCACGGGCATCACCTCGTCCTTCATGGCGACTCACTCTTCATCTGTCCGGCGCTGATACTCCACTACATCGTCGACCACCACTACCGCCCGCCATCGGTATTTCTCGAGGCTGTTCTCAGCGGCAGGTTTCTCATTCCAGGGGTAGACGGGGACGCCTCGCCTTTGGTGTCCCGCCGGCCGGCAGACAGCCTCGACGGGGTGGACGAGGGGGACCCTGATGGTGCCGCCGGCGATCTCGCCCGCCTCAAGAGCATTGGACGAACGTATAGCCACGGGAGACTCTGGGCGCTCAGCCTGCTCGCTGCGTTCATCTTCTCGGTCGCCACTCTTGACGCGGCGCTGTCGTCGGAGTGGGGTGACGCCGTGATCACAGCCCCAATCGCGCTTGCGCTCACTGCCTCCTCGCTCCGGTGGTGGCGGCGGATGCGGGCACCCCCTCCGTAGCAGGCGGGCGTTGCCCCGCGGGCCGGCGGATCGCGTAGCGTGGGCGGCCCGGACACTCTAACTTGAAGCCGTGAGCGAAACCCTCGAACGACTGCAGACGGCCCTTGCCGATCGGTACAAGGTCGAGCGCGAGCTCGGCGCCGGCGGCATGGCCACCGTCTTTCTGGCGCAGGACCTCAAGCACGGCCGGGAAGTCGCCATCAAGGTGCTCCACCCGGAACTCGGCGCCTCCATCGGCTCCGAACGGTTCGACCGCGAAATCCGCCTCGCCGCCAAGCTCCAGCACCCCCACATCCTCGGGTTGTACGACTCGGGCCAGGCCGACGGCCTGCTCTACTACGTCATGCCGTTCGTGCGCGGCGAGTCGCTCCGCGACCGGCTCGACCGCGAGCAGCAGCTCCCCATCGAGGACGCGATCCACATCGCCCTCGAGGTGGCCGACGCGCTGGGCTACGCCCACGAGCAGGGCGTCGTCCACCGCGACATCAAGCCGGAGAACATCCTGCTGGCCGGCGGACACTGCCTCGTGGCCGACTTCGGCATCGCCCGCGCCGCCACGGAGGCCGGCGAAAAGCTGACCCAGACCGGCATGGCCATCGGCACGCCGCTCTACATGAGCCCAGAGCAGTCGATGGGGGAGCACGTCGGACCCACGGCGGACATCTACAGCCTGGGCTGCGTCCTCTACGAGATGCTGGCCGGCACGCCGCCCTTCACCGGGCCCAACGCCCGCGCCATCATGGCCCGCCACGCCATGACGCCGGTGTCCGGCCTGCAGGAAGTCCGGGCCTCCGTGCCCGACGAGGTCGAGGAGGCCGTGCTGGCGGCGCTGGCCAAGGTGCCTGCCGACCGGCCGCAGACGGCGAAGGCCTTCTGCGAAATCATGGGCACGCCGCTCGGCGCCACGGCCACCCGCCGCGCAGGCGTCCGCGTCACGAGCACGCGCAACCAGAGCGTGCGGATGACAGCGGAACAGTTCGCCGCCCTGCAGGCCGCGGAGCGCCCCGCCGCCAAGCCGCTCTGGCGCCGGCCGCCGGTGATTGCGGCGGCCAGCCTTCTCGTCGTGGGCGGCGCCGCGGCCTGGCTGCTGGGTCGTGGCGCCTCCACGCCCGACGCCGAGGCCGGAGGGCTGGACCGACATTCCGTGGCCGTGCTGTACTTCGAGGACCAGAGCCCTCAGCACGACCTCGGCTACCTGGCCGACGGCTTCACCGAGGCGCTGATCGACCAGCTGAGCCAGGTGCCCGGGCTCAGCGTGGTGTCTCGCGGAGGCGCCGCCGCCTGGCGGGATTCCGCCGTGGCGCCCGACAGCATCGCACGGGCGCTCCGGGCCGGGACGCTCGTCGAAGGGCGAGTCGAGCCCGCCGGCGCCGACCGGATCCGGGTGCAGATCTGGCTGGTGGACGGCAACAGCGGCGCCGACATGGGCAAGCGCGCGAGCTTCGAGCGCCCGGCCAGCGACCTGATCGGGGCGCGGGACTCCCTCGCCACGCAGGCGGCCGACCTGATTCGCCAGGAACTGGGCCAGGAAGTGAAGCTCCGGAGCCAGCAGGAGGGGACGCGGAGCAGCGCGGCCTGGTCGCTGGTGCAGCGCGCCGAACTGCTCCGCAAGAACGGCGAGGCGGCGGCGGACAAGGGGGACACGCTGGCCTTCCAGTCCGACTTCCAGGCCGCGGACTCGCTGCTCGAGCAGGCCGAAGCGCTCGACCCGAAGTGGGCCGACCCGATCGTCCTCCGCGCGCGCCTGGCCTACCTCCGCTCGCGCCGATACCTGAGCGATCCGGTTGCCGCGGGCACCTGGATCGGGCTCGGGCTCGGCCACGTGGGGCGCGCGCTGGCACTCGGCGGGAACAACGCCGACGCGCTGGAACTGCGGGGCAACCTGCAGTACTGGAAGTACCTGCTCCGGCTGGAGCAGGATCCGGCCAAGGCGACGGCCCTTCGGACCAGTGCGCGGAACGACCTCGAGGCGGCTACACGACTCCGCCCCACGCAGGCCGGGGCC
Organism: uncultured Gemmatimonadaceae bacterium; assembly: GCA_964571795.1. Classification (GTDB taxonomy): domain Bacteria; phylum Gemmatimonadota; class Gemmatimonadetes; order Gemmatimonadales; family GWC2-71-9; genus SPDF01. The sequence goes on from CAZNDK010000029.1 coordinate 20,004, forward strand.
TGGGCGTCGCTCAGTCATCTCTACGGCAACGACCCAGCCACCAGCCAGACCGACGTGATCCTCGCGGCGCGCCGTGCCTACGAGGCCGACGCCTTTCTGGCCAACGCCCCCAAGATCGTCGAGCGGCTGTTCTACGCAGCCTACGACCTCGACCAGCCGATCGACGCGGAGCGCTGGTGCAGCGAGGGGCTCCGGCGATTCCCCGGCGAGCCGGCGTTCACCACCTGCCAGCTGTACCTGATGACGATGCGGACCCAGACGCCCGACCCCGCCAAGGCGTGGCAACTCGCTCAGAGCGAGGCCTTGGTCCGGAACCTGGAAGGCGGGTCCGCCGAATTCCAGAAGGCGGAGGCCCGGATGATGGTGGCCGCGGTGCTGGCGCGGGCGGGGCTCAAGGACAGCGCGAAGGCGGTGGCGAGGGGCGCCCTGCTCAGCGCCGAGGCGGACCCCACCCGGTTCCTCTACCTGCAGGAGTCGTTTCCGCTGGTGCTGGCGGACGACAAGGCGGGCGCCGTGGAGGCCCTCAAGACCTTTCTGGCCGCCAACCCCGAGCGCCGGGCCGAGTTCACCCCCGACCCGGGGTGGCGGCTCCGAAGCCTGTCCAGCGACCCGGCCTTCCAGGCCCTCGTCGGCGCGCCGTAGACTGAGGCGTCGGCGCACCACTGGCGGCACTCCCCCGATGGGCTAAGTTGTCTCCCTTCACCAGTTGCATTTCACACCGCCCGAAGTCCCGTCGGCCCCCCGGAGGCATTGATGCACCGCAGGTTTGGATACCTTTTCGCCGCCGCTGTCGTATCTCTCGCTGCCTGTTCCGGTGAGCAGGTCGCTCCCGACAACGCCGCGATGCCGGGCTCCGCCACGCAAGTCCAGGTCAACCCCTTCGCGGTGGCCACGCTTCCGGCGGAATGCGCCACGGAGGCCCGTGCCCAGGGCGCCATCGACAGCCTCCTGCCGCAGCTCTTCGGGCCCGGCGGCGGCCGGCGCGGCAAGGCACAGGGCTACAGCAACGGCATCGTGAAGGCGCGGCGCGACGGGAACACCAGCCTCGCGCAGACCGACGTCGATTCTCTCATCAACTTCACGCTGTCCACCTACTACGCCGGCAACCTGATCGGCGGCCAGAGCGCCGCCACGCAGGAGCGGGTGGTCAAGTTCATCTACCTGCTCTACTGCTCGAACAACATCTCGCCGGTGCCGGACCTGAGCGGCATCTTCGGCGCCCAGAACTCGGTGCTGATCCGCAACAGCTCGCCGACCACGCTGGTCAGCGACCCGCTGGACTCGGCGGCAGTCGAGGTGGAGCATGGCGAGGTGCCGAGCACCATCTTCGGGACCTTCGTGTCGGTCTACAAGACCACGAACCCGCTACCGACCAGCCTCGACTGGTACGGGATCGACGGCTACAAGCAGGGGGCGTGGGAGTTCGTGGCCAACCCGGCGGTCACCTTCACCGCCCCGGTGCTGACCGGCGTGTGCATCCAGTACGACCCGGACATCGCGTCCTATTCCGACCTCCGGCTGGCCCACGGGGTCGAGGCCGGATACGTGTCGGTCGTCCCCGGCAATTCCGTGCTCACCACGGCCGGCGGCACCATCGAGATCGGGGCGTACTCCGATCCGGGGCCGCTCGGCCTCGCCTGCGATCCGCTTCCCCCGCCCGTGGTGGCGGCTCGGAGTGTCGTCGGGCGGCTGCTGCAGCAGTTCGCCGGACTCATCGTGCCGGGCAACCTCTTCGCCGGCGTGGCCGGCGGCGGCACCGGCAGCCAGGTCGTGAAGTTCAGCCCGTTCGCCGCGGTGGACATCAAGCTGGCGCTGTCGAGCAGCGGGCCGTCCTCGCCACAGAACATCCCCGTGGGCAGCACCAGCGTCACTGCGCCGGTCAGCGTCACGCTCACCACGCGGAACGGCCACACGCCGATTGGCGGCATCGCGGTGGCGTTCGATCCGCCTGCGCAGTTCTCGGCGGCCTCGGTCACCACCGATATTTCCGGCACGGCGGCCTCGCTCTGGACCCTTGTGGCGGGCCCCAACACCGCCTCGGCCACCCCCGCCGCGGCGCCCCTGACGTTTGTCCCGGCGGCCGCGTCGTTTGCCGTGACTGCAGTGCAGCTCACACCCCCCAGCATCACCACTGCGTCCCTGCCGGACGGCCAGCAGACGATCGCCTACGGCCCCGCAACGCTGGCGGCCACCGGCGGCACCGGCAGCTACAACTGGGCACTCGCCCCCGGCAGCGCGCTGCCCGGCGGCGTGGCGCTGTCGGCCGGCGGCGTCGTGAGCGGCACGCCCACGGCGTACGGAGCATTCACCTTCACGATCCGCGTCACCAGCGGCCCGCTGTTTGCCGACCGGAGCTACACCATCAACATCCTGCCGGCGCCGGTTGTCATCTCCACCGCCTCGCCACTTCCAGGCGCCACGGTCGGCGTCGCGTATTCGCAGATGTTCCTGGCCACCGGTGGCACCGGTTCCTACGCATGGCAGGTGACCAGCGGCACGCCGCCCGCGGGGTTGGCGCTCTCCGGAGCGGGCGTCCTGGCCGGCGTGCCCACCGCGCCGGGTACTTCGACGTTCACGGTGCAGGCCACGAGCGGGCCGGTGTCGGCGAGCAAATCCTTCTCGCTCACGGCGAGCTACCCGACCGCGGTGGCGCTGGCGTTCCAGCCCGGGCCGTCGAATTCGCAGTGCTACGCGCTCAACGCGATCATGACGCCGAACATCGCGGTGAAGGTGACCGATCAGGCCGGCCGCCCGCTGGCCGGGGTACAGGTGAACATCGTCGCGGTCACGAACAACGGCTCCAAGGTGGTGCCGTCGCAGCCGTCCGCCGTGTCGGGCGCCAACGGCGTGGCGGTGTTCAACACACTGTCCATCAACAAGACCGGCGGCTACCGGATCATCGCGTCCACGCAGTCGCCGTGGCCGGTGGTGAGCGTGCAGTCGGGCAGGTTCAATATTTCGCCGGCCTGCTGAGGACCGGCGGAGGCACTGACTGAACGGCAGCGGCCCCGTCGAATTGGCGGGGCCGTTCGCTCTCGCAACCTGAAACGACGGAGTCGCGCCCATGCGCATCGCGCCAGTCGTCCGCGTCCTCGGTTTCATGCTCGCCGGCAGCATCTTCGCCGCTGCCCCCGCACTCGCCCAGTCCGACCCCCTCCCCTCCTGGAACGACGGCGCCGCCAAGCGGGCCATCATCCAGTTCGTGCGGGCCACCACGACCAAGGGCAGCCCGCAGTTCGTGCCCGTCCCGGAGCGGATCGCCACCTTCGACCAGGACGGTACGCTCTGGGTGGAGCACCCGGTGTATTCGCAACTGATGTACTGTCTCGACCGGGTACCGGCACTGGTCAAGGCGAAGCCGGAGCTGGCCACCGTGGAACCGTTCAAGACAGTCATGTCCGGCGACCGCGCCGCCATTGCCGCGCTGCCGATGGACGACCTGCTCAAGATCGTGGCAGCCACTCTCACCGGCATGTCGGTCGAGGAGTTCCAGGCCCAGGTGCGGCAGTGGCTCGCCTCGGCGAAGGACCCCCGCTGGAAGCGACCCTACACCGACCTCACCTTCCTGCCGATGCAGGAGGTGTTGCGGTACCTGCGCGCCAATGGCTACAAGACCTTCATCGTGACCGGCGGCGGACAGGATTTCGTGCGGGTGTATTCGGAACAGGCCTACGGCATCCCGCCGGAGCAGGTGGTGGGTACTGCGGGCGCGGTCACCTTCGGGTACGATTCGGCGGGGAAGCCGATGCTCACCAAGGAGCCAAAGCTCCTGCTCAATGACGACAAGGCCGGCAAGCCGGAGGGCATCCACCTCATGATCGGCCGGCGGCCGATGGCCGCCTTCGGCAACTCCGACGGCGACCGCCAGATGCTGGAATACACCAAGGCCGGAACCGGAGCGCGGCTCACGATGCTCGTCCTGCACGACGACGCGACGCGAGAGTATGCCTACGGACCGGCCGCCGGGCTCCCCGCCACACACGTCGGCGCCTTCACCCAGGCTCTCTACGACGAGGCCGCGAAGAACGGCTGGGTCGTGATCAGCATGAAGCGGGACTGGAAGCGGGTGTTTTCCTTCCACGAGTGAGGCACAAGCTGCCGGGCCGTGCCTACCCCACCCGGTCCGGCAGCTCCCGCCCCTCGCTCCACGCCACCAGGTTCTCGTAGGCCCGCATACCCATGGCGGTGCGGGACTCGACCGTGGCGCTCCCCAGGTGCGGCAGCAGCACGACGTTCGGGAGCGCCAGGAGCCCAGGCGGCACACGGGGCTCCTCGGCGTACACGTCCAGCCCCGCCCCCGAGATGACGCCCCGCTCGAGGGCCTCGACGAGCGCCGCCTCGTCCACCACGCCCCCGCGCGACGTGTTGATCAGGATCCCGTGCGGCGGCATCAATTCCAGCCGCCGCGCATTGACCAGGTGCCGCGTCTCCTCGTTCGACGGAACGTGCAGCGACACCACGTCCGATTCGGCGAACACCCGGTCGAGGTCGACGTGCACCGCGTCGAGCGCCGCGCCCTCGCCGGTCGGCAGCGCCGTGCGGCTGGCGTAGAGGAGCCGCATCCCGAAGCCGTGCACCGCGCGCCGCGCCACTGCGCGCCCGATCCGCCCCATCCCCACGATGCCGAGCGTCTTGCCCGACAGCCGCCGCCCGAGGTGGTGCATCGGGTGCCAGCCGCGCCACGCCCCCGCTCGGAGCTCGCGCTCCCCTTCCCCGAGCCGCCGGGCCGCCATGAGCATCAGCGCGATGGCGAGGTCCGCGGTGTCCTCGGTGAGCACGCCCGGCGTGTTGGTGACGGCGATGCCCCGCGCGCGCGCCGCTGCCAGATCGATGTGCTCGAACCCCACGCCGAAGTTGGCCAGGAGCCGGGCGTGGAGCGGCTCCACCCCGAGCACCGCGGCGTCGAGCCGGTCCGACACGGTGCAGAGCACCGCGTCCGACGTGCTGAGCGCCTTCCGCAATCCCTCGGCGCCGAGCGGCACATCGTCGGCGTTGAGCCGGACGTCGAAGCGTTCGACGAGCGCCGCCTCCACCACCGGCGGAAGCCGGCGGGTGACGGTGACGACGGGACGTGTGGGACTGGACATGGCGTGCTCCTTGGACGACGCGGGCCGGGGCCCCATACTAGGGAATGCGCGAACTCCTGCTCGATCTCTACGGCGCGGCGCTCCGGGCCGCCGACCCCGCCACCGCGGTCCGGCACGAACTCACCGAACGCCCCCTCCCTGCCGCTCTGCCGGTCCACCTCTTCGCGCTCGGCAAGGCGGCGCCCGGCATGGCGCGGGCCGCCGTGTCGGTGCTCGACGAGTCGAAGACCGCCTTCGCGGGGGGCGTCGTCGTCGGCGCCGCTCCCTCCGCGAGGGGCAACGCGGCCCTCCGACACTTCGTCGGCGACCATCCCCTCCCAGGTGCCAACTCTTCCCTCGCCGCCGAGGCCATCGCGGACGCGGTGTCCACGATGCCGGTGACCCACCAGGCGCTCGTGCTGCTCTCGGGCGGCGCGTCGAGCCTGGCGGCGGCCCCGGTGGACGGCGTCACGCCAGAGGATCTCACCGCCCTCTGGAGCTTCCTCCTCGGCAGCGGCCGCGACATCGTGGCCATCAATACGGTTCGAAAGCGCTGTCTCCGCTGGGGCGCGGGGCGCCTCGCCCTGGCGCTCGCCCCGCGGCCGGTCACGGTCCTCTGCATGTCCGACGTGATCGGCGACGATCCCGGCACCGTCGGATCGGGCCCCTGTGCCCCCGACCCGAGCTGGGGCCGCGAGGTGTTGCGGCTCCTCGAGGCGGTGGCCGGCACGCGGGAGATTCCCGCATCGGTCCGCCGGCTCCTCGAGCGCCAGGCGTCCGGCGCCTCGCCCGACACGCCGAAGCCGGGCGACGCCGCCTTCCGAAACGTGACCACCCACGTGATCGCGAGCAACCGCCTCGCGGTCCAGGGGGTTGCGCTCCGGGCGAAGGAGCTCGGGCTTCCCGTCCTGGCTGGCGCGTCCGACCTCGCCGGCGAGGCGCGCGAGGCCGGCACCCGCATCGGCGCATTCCTCCGTGCCGGCGGCGGCGGGGCCAGCTGCTTCGTCTGGGGAGGGGAGACCACCGTGTCGCTGGGCGGCGCCCCGCCGGGGCTCGGTGGCCGCTGCCAGGAACTGGCGCTCGCCGCCGCCGCCGAGCTCGACGACGTGCCCGGCGTGGCCCTCCTGGCGGCCGGCACCGACGGCCGCGACGGACCCACCGACGCCGCCGGCGCGCTGGTGGACGGCGGCACGTGGGCCCGCATCACGGGGCGCGGCCGGAACCCGGAGGCCGACCTCGCGACGCACGACGCCTACCACGCGCTCGACGCGGCCGACGCGCTGCTCCGCACCGGCCCCACCGGCACCAACGTGATGGACGTGGTGATCGGGCTGCGTCGCCGTACTCAATAGCGATCGCTAGGGGTGAATCTCCTCAGGCGGCACCCAGTCGGCGCCCAGGATGATGGTCACGTCCACCCGCTTCGTGGAATCGCGCGCCTGTTCAGGTGTGCCCACGCCAAGCAGCCGCGCCGCCCGGCGCGCGGCGGTGCCGTCGCCCTGGCGGACCAGCAGCTTCGTCGAGTCGGTCTGTGGAGTCTCGGCGTTGCCGAAGAAGAGCACGTCCACGCCGCCGCGGCGCAGCACACGCGTGGCGGTGCGCGCCAGCCCGGGCTTGCCCGAGCCGTTCAGCACCTCGGCCGTCAGTCGTTCCTGTTCACCGGGAATCGGAAAGGCGTGGTCGGGAAGCGCCCTGGGCGCTGACCGGTAGCGTACCGCGAGGAAGGCGAGGAGGAGGACTCCCGCCCCGATCAGGGCGAGACGACGGACAGGCTGTTCCAAAACCGGACCATCGGCTCCGGCAACGGCCATCCCGACCGGGCCAGGTAGGTAAGGCGGGCCTTGGCCACCGCGCGGAGCACGCCGGCCACGTCGCGCGGGAACTGCGCCGCCAGTTCGGCCCGGGCGGCGGGGTCAAAGTCGCGGCCCGGCTCGAGGAAATCGGCACAGTACAGCACCCGGCCGACCATGTCCCACTCGGCGAGGCCGATCGAGTGGTACCGCACCGCGTCCAGCACGCCGCGGTCGGTTTCTCCCTCGGCCTTGGCGCGCGCGGCGGCCGCGGGGCCGTGCCACAACTCGATCGGGCCCGAGGAGCTGGCAGCCCACTCACTCAGCGTCTGGCGGCTGGCGTCGCGCAGGGCGTCGTGCAGCCAGACCGCCTTGAGCCAGCGGTTCCGCTCCGAGTCGTGCACCCCCATCGCTTCCGCCCACCCCGCCACCATCCGGGCCACCCGCTCGATGTGCGCCACCCGCTCCGGCGTCACCTCAGCCCACGCCGGCAGCGTGGGCCGGAGCGCCGGCGAGATGCCGGCGGGAGCGGGGCTCCCGGTCACCGAATCAGCCCTCGGCCCGGAGCGGCGGGCGGACAATCCGGTTCTGCTCGTCCACGAACACCACCGTCGGGTGGTGGCGCTGGGCCTCGGCCTCGTCGAACAGGCCGTAGGAGATGACGATGACCAGGTCGCCGGGCATGCCGAGGCGGGCCGCCGCGCCGTTCAGCTGGATGACGCCGGATCCGCGGGGACCGGGAATGACGTAGGTGCTGAACCGCGCACCGTTGTTGACGTTCACGACCTGCACCTCCTCGTGCTGCCGGAGGTCGGCGGCGTCGAGCAGGTCCTCGTCCACGGTCAGCGAGCCCTCGTAGTGGAGGTCCGCCGAGGTGATCGTGGCACGGTGGATCTTGGACTTCATCAGGTGGCGCTGCATCACGAAAGACCTTCTCCGAAAATGACGTTGTCGATGAGCCTTGTCGTCCCGACCCGCGCGGCGACCACCATGAGGCACCCGGCCCCCGCCGTTTCGACGGGGGCCAGCGCGTCCGGTTCGACCACTGCAATATACTCCGGCCGCACACCCGGATACACCGCGAGCGCCTGCCGCGCCGCCGCTTCGAGGCGGCCGGCGCCGGTGTCCCCACCTGCCCACGCTTCGTGCGCCGCGCGGAGCGCCCGGCTCAGCCCGACCGCCTGCGCCCGATCCTCCGCCGACAGGTAGCTGTTCCGGCTGCTCAAGGCGAGCCCGTCGGGCTCCCGAATCGTCGGCGACACGACCAGCGCCACCGGCCAGTCGAGGTCCCGCACCATCGCGCGAATGAGCGCCGCCTGCTGCGCGTCCTTCTGGCCGAACACCGCCACGTCGGGCGTGACGAGGTGGAACAGCTTGGCCACCACGGTCAGCACGCCGGCGAAGTGCCCGGGGCGCATCTCGCCCTCCCAACGGTCCCCGCCCGCCCCCGGCACCACACGGGTGTCGGAGCCCGGGGGATACATGACGGAGACGTCGGGCAGGAAGAGGGCATCCACGCCGCGGCCGGCCGCCAGGGCGCGGTCGCGCGGGAGGTCGCGGGGATAGCGGGAGAGGTCTTCGCTGGGGCCGAACTGGAGCGGGTTGACGAAGATGCTCATCACGACGACGTCGGACACCGCGCGCGCCGCGTCCACAAGCCGAAGGTGGCCCTCGTGCAGGAAGCCCATCGTCGGCACGAAACCGATCCTACTTCCTTCCGCACGTTGAGCCGCAATCCAGGCCCGAATGCCCGCAGCGGTTGTGAACTCTCTGGGGGCGGGGTTCTGGTTCACTCGAAGCTGTGCTCCGGCCCGGGGTACTTCCCGGTGCGCACCTCGTCGGCGAAGCTCGCCACGGCGGCGCGCATGATGCCGTCGAGGTCGGCGTAGCGCTTCAGGAACTTGGGGCGGAACCCGGCGTTGAGGCCGAGCATGTCGGGCAGCACCAGCACCTGCCCGTCGCAGCCGGCGCCGGCGCCGATGCCGACGGTCGGGATGGTGAGCGCGGCGGACACCCTGGCGGCGAGCGCCGAGGGCACCAGCTCGAGCACGATGCTGAAGGCGCCGGCGTCCTCCACGGCGCGGGCGTCGGCCAGGAGCCGGTCGGCCGCGGCCGTCTCGCGGCCCTGCACCCGGTAGCCCCCCAGCGCGTGCACCGACTGCGGCGTAAGCCCGACGTGCCCCATCACGGGGATGCCGCGCTCGACGAGCGCCCGGATGGTCGGCCCCATCGGCACGCCGCCCTCGAGCTTCACCGCCGCGGCATCGGTTTCCTGGAGGACGCGCCCCGCGTTCCGGATGGCGTCCTCGGGAGTGACCTGGTAGCTCAGGAACGGCAGGTCCACCACCACCAGCGCCCGGTGCACCGCGCCCTGCACCGCGCGGGCGTGATAGATCATCTGGTCCAGCGTGGCGCTCAGGGTGGTGGGCCGCCCCGCCACCACCTGGTTCACCGAATCGCCGACCAGGATGAGGTCCACGCCCGATTCGTCGAGGATCCGGGCGGCAAGCGCGTCGTAGGCGGTGAGCGACACGATCTTCCGCCCCGCCTTCTTCATGGCGGGGAAGTCGAGCGTGGTGAGCGCGCGGGGCTGGTCGGTCATGGGGCGTGCACCTCCGCCAGGCCGCGCTGCCAGAAGTCGCGGTGGTGGAGCTCCGGATGCGGGATCGTGAGTCCTGGCTCGGCCACCGCCCGGCGGCCGAACTGGATGATGTCGAGGTCGAGCGTGCGGGACGCCCAGCGTTCCCCGCGGATCCGTCCCTCCGCGCGCTCGACGGCCTGGCAGGCCTCGAGGAGCGCGCGCGGCTCGAGGTCGGTCTCCAGCAGGACCACCTGGTTGAGGTAGGCCGGCTGGTCGAGCCCTCCGAGCGGTGCGGTCTCCTCGACGGCGGAGGCGCGGAGCACGCGGGTGCCCGGGAGGGCCGCCAGCGCCGCGCGGGCCGCCGCGAGGTGGGCCGCCCGGTCGCCCAGGTTGCTCCCCAGCGCCACCGCCACCTGCTCCGCCACGCTAGCTGCCGACAGTGAAGTGCCGCGCGATCGACTGCAGGTGCGTGGAGACCTGTTCCAGCTGCTTGAGCGCGCCGTCCAGCTCTTCCTGCGCCACGGCCGCCTTCCCCGCCTGGCTCGCCAGCACGTTGGTCTCCTCGCGGATCCGGCTCGACACGGTGGCGAGGTAGCCGATCTGCTCCTGCAGCCGGGCAAAGGCGCTCTCCTGCAGGCTGGCGGTCTCGCCGATCCGCTGCGCGGAGGCGCCGGCCTCGCGGGTCACCGTCACGATTCCCTCCAGCGCCTGCACCGCGTCCTCGCCGAGCTGCTCCACACCTTCCACCGCCCGCTCGCCGTGGGCCATCTGCGCCGTGATCTCGGTGACCTGCTCGGCGATCGCGGCCAGGAGCCCGCCCGCCTCGCGGGCCGCCGCCGCGCTCTGGTCCGCCAGTTCGCGCACCTCCGCCGCCACCACCGCGAACCCCTTCCCCTCCTGCCCGGCCCGCGCAGCCTCGATGGCCGCATTGAGCGAGATCAGGTTGGTGAGGTCGGCGATTTCCCGGATCGACCCGATGAACCCCGTGATGCGCTTCGTCACCGTCCCCAGCTCGCCCACCTGGCGCGAGCTCTCGGCCACGAAGTGCTTGAGGTCCACCAGCCGCCGGATCGCGTCGCGGATCGTCTCCCGGTTTGCCGCGGCGGTCTCCGCGGCGCGGCCGCTGGCCTCCGCCGCACGCTTCCCCTGCACCGCCATCTCCGCCGAGCCGCTGGCGAGCGCCTTGGTGGCCTGCAGGCCGGCGGTCACGAAGGCGTCCTGCTCCGCCAGGCCGTACCGCAGGGACTTCGAGGCGGCGGTCAGGGCGTCGGCGGAGTCGTGCAGCGATTCGGTGGCCCGCGAGAGCGCCCCCACCTGGGCGCCGATGCTCTCCACGGTGGTGACCAGCGGGCGGCGGAGCTCGGCGATGTGGATGGCCGTGGCCACCTGCGTGGCCAGCGTGGCCATCGCCGCGAGGTCGCGCGAGCGGTACTGGTGCCGCTTGTGGTGCTCGAGCTCGAGGGTGCCGATCACGTCGGTGCCGAACCGCAGGGGCAGGATGACCAGGCTCTGGGTTTCGGCGCCGGCCATCGGCATCCGGGTGTCCTTCGAGGTGTCGTGCACCACGACGGCCTCGCCGCTGGTGATCGCCTGGCGGCGCAGCGGCTCCAGTTCGGCCGGCACCTCGCCGCGGCCGCCGCGCCCGACCTCGCCGCGGTACGCCATCGACACCACGTCGTGCTCGTCGCGGCGGTAGATCCGGAGGTCGCCCCAGTCCAGCAGCCGGTGCGCCAGCCGCTCGATCTGCTGGAAGGAGTCCATCAGCGTCACGTTGGTCGTGATCGCCGTTTCCATCAGGTGGACCTTGTTCAGGTCCTCCGCGGCAATAGCCTCCTCGAGGATCTTCTTCGTGAGGAGTCCGAAGACGCCCACCACCGCCAGCACCGCGGCCCATCCCGGGGGGCTCAGCACCCGGATGGCGCCGACGACGATGGCCGCGGCGCCCAGGGTCAGGAGGTAGGCCACCACCTCGTAGCGCAGGATCAGCAGCCGCTCTTCGCTCTCCAGCTTGTCGCGGAGCAGGAGCGTGAAGTAGAAGAGCGCGCGCGAGCTGAAGAAGTAGATGCCCGCGAGGGTGAACGCGGCCGGGAGGAAGTCGAGGCCCAGCGCCGGCGACCCGCTGAGCCGCCACACCAGGGCGAAGATGCCGAACGCCGCGACGAAGGCGATGGTCTCGCGGCCGGCGTTGACGAGGCCCGCGATCATCGGCTTCCGGAGCCAGAGCGTGTCCACCAGGTACACGCCCGCGATCATCCCGGCCACCACCTGCGAGGGGGCCGCCACCAGCATGCCGACGATGACGGGGACCGCGTGCTGCGTCAGGTAGGAGTACTTGCTGAGCCGCACCGGGGAGGCGCGGAGCGCCACCACCGCGGCCAGGATGGCCAGTGTCGGCACCGGCTTTTCGAGCCAGCGGAAGTCCACCAACAGCGCCAAGGCGGCGAGCGCGAGCCCGACCCACACCAGGCAGCGCGCGTACAGCGCCAGGACCCGCTGGGTGTCAAACAAAGTAGTCGCCGACGACGAGGCCATAGCGGACCGGATCGGTCACCTTCACGATGGAGCGCGCGTAGCCGCCCTGGCCGTTGCCGTCGGCGAGGTCGGCGGGCGTGCCGGGCGGCGGGAGCACCGCGCCGTTGGTGTCGATGGCGATGCGCACCAGCGGCCGGTTGAGGAGCGTCGGATCGGGGTTCGCCGCCGCCACGATGGCCACCTCGAGGGTGTCGAGGATGACGCAGGTGCCGATGGGGTAGATGCCGATCAGGTTGATGAGCGCCTTGACGAGCACACGGTCGTACCCGCGGCGCGGGTTGCCCCACATTTCCTTCAGCACCTCGTCCGGCTGGATCGGGATGGTCTGGTAGCTGCGCCGCGTCGTGGCGGCATCGAAGCCGTCGGCCACCGCCACCAGGCGGGAATAGAGCCCGAGCTGCCGGGGCCGGATCGGCTTCGGGTAGCCGGTCAGGTCGGTCTTCATGTGGTGCTCGTGCGCCACCAGGATGGCCCGGTACGGGGTTTCCTCGTAGCGGCGAGAGCTGAACAGCGTCAGGGTGCCGAACCAGGGGTGGCGCGTCATGACGTGCCACTCCTGCTCGTCCAGCCCCGTGGTCTTGTTGAGGATGTCGAGCGAGATGCGCGCCTTGCCGATGTCGTGCAGCAGCGCCGCGAGCCCGAGGTCGTAGAGCTGCAGCTTGCCGAGCCCGAGCTTCTTGCCGAGCGCCACCGAGAAGATGCAGACGTTCACCGAGTGCGTGAAAGTATACTCGTCGTAGTCCCGGATGGTCGTGAGCCCGACGATCGAGGTCTCGTTGTTGAGCACCTGGTCGACCACCAGCTGCACCGCGCGCTTCACCTTCTTCAGGTTGGCGGTGCGGCCCAGCCGCACGCTGTTCACCACGTCCTTGGTGACCGCGACGCCCTGGGCGTAGGTGCGCTTGGCCACCTCGCGCGCCTCGGCGGTATCCTTTGGCTCCTCGACGGCGGAAAGCGGCTCGAGCTGCAGGTGCCGGATGTCGGCCCGCTGGCAGCGGGTCAGGAGTTCGTCGAACCGGCTCCCGGCCACGTCGCGGGTGCCGAGGCTCAGGAAGACGCTCAGCATCGCCTGCCACTCCCGCCGCTCGACGCCCCGGACGATCCGGAAAGTGCCCACCTCGAAGGTGCGGAGCAGGCCGAGCACCTGGCTGAAGGAGGCGTAGTTGTCGAGCTCCAGTCGGAGCCGGGTGTCATTGACGAAGAGGAAGTCCCCGGAGACGCGGATCTCGACCTCCTCCTCGGTGCCCAGCAGCTGCGCGCCGGCGGCGAGGAGGTCGTCGAGCGCCTTCTGCACGGTCGTGTTTTCGAGTGGGTAGAGCTTGAGGCTCCGGAGCGCCGCGTAGAACGAGAGGAGCAGGCTCCGCCCGTCGTGCCGCAGGTTGTGTTCGGCCGACTGCGGATCGTGGGTCACTCGGCCACCCCCCGGAGCGCCGCGGTCACGGCGTTGCGCACCTGCCGGTCGTTGTCCTCGGCCACCGATTCCAGCACGGTGCGGGCGTCGGCTGTGCCGATCTTGCCCAGCCCGAGCGCCGCGCACATCCGCACGTCGGCGCTCTGCTTCCGGCGGAAGAACCCGCGTCGGACGATCAGGTCGCGCAGC
>CAZNDK010000030.1:0-11681 GCA_964571795.1 uncultured Gemmatimonadaceae bacterium
CCGTTGTGCCGGTACTGCTTCAGTTGGTCCTTCAAGGCTCCCGAGGAGGGACTCGGCCGAAGGCGAGCGAGCCCGCGAAGCGGGCGCAGCTCCACCCCCGACCAGCTGGACACTAGGCACCGTCTCTGCGGTCCTAAGTGCTTACGGGACAACAGGCCGGGCTGTATCTGACCTCCTACCGTGGACAGGGGTGCGTTTTTTCGGTACGTTCACCGGTCCCTGTCCGCAAAGGCCCGCGCCAGTGAAGATAATTGAACACCACGACATCGTCTCCGCCGGTGACTTCCCCCAGAGCCCCGCGTGGCAACAGGCCTGGAAACAGGTTCAGACCGCAATTCTCTCGACCGACTGGCCCCACGGCTCAGGAGCGTTCACAATTCGCCCCGAAAGCGGAAAGAAGGCCGGCATGGGCAATGGGGTGAAGCCCATCAAGGTGCCCTGTCTAGCAAGCCTAGAGGCCTCTGGCTGGCAGACGGAGGACCTACCGGACGTTGAGAAGGGGGTGCTGACCACAGGCGACCTAGACGCCCTGTCTGTCACCAAGGATGGGACGATCGCCTTCGAGTGGGAGACCGGCAATATCTCGTCGAGCCACCGGGCCATCAACAAGCTGCTGCTAACCCTGTTGCGTGGCAGTATTGTGGGGGGCTTTCTGGTGGTGCCCAGCGACAAGCTCAAGTCGTACCTGACCGATCGCATCGGGAATATTGGGGAACTCCGGCCCTACTTCGCGGTCTGGAAGGCGGCACCGGTTAAGCGGGGGTGTTTGCGGGTAGTGGTGGTCGAGCATGACGCCACCAGCGCCACAGTGCCCCGTATCCCCAAGGGCACCGACGGGCGGGCGCTGCGCTAGCGGTCCTCCATGTGGTCGCCGTTCGGGTGGTGGGCTAGGTCATCAGACTCCACCCGCTCAATGATGACGTCCACATCTTCCATCTCAATACCCACCCAATGACGCCCGGTGTGCTCCGCCACATCGAAGGTGGTGCCGCTCCCACCGAAGGGGTCTAGCACCACATCCCCCGGCGTGGTTGTGAGTTCAATCACGCGGCGCAACAGCTTGGTTGACAGCTGGTTTGCCTTACGCTTCTTGCTCTTGAACTTCCAATGGCGGACCGGAGGGATGTCGTTCCACACGTCGGTCAGGTTCACGCCCTTGGGGTTCATGGCGTCGCGGTGCCCTCCGTAGTCCTTGATCTCCTTGCCACAGTGACGGCAGACCTCGATCGGCGTCCGGATGCTGCGGAAGGTCTTCGGCTTCCCCTTGGTGAAATAGAGCAGGCTGTAGTGCGATGGGTAGAGTCGCCCCGTGATGGGGAGTCCGAGCTTGATGTTGACCGCAATGTCGTGCCGAAACGTCAAGCCCCGCTCCATCATGTGGGCGCCAAGCAGGATGTTCCACCGCGGGATATTGTAGAGGAAGAAGGCTCCGCCGGGCTTGAGAACTCGAACGCACTCATCAATCCAAGCGCGGCACCAGCCGACATATTCGGCCTCTGGCCGCTTGTCATTCACCTTCGAGCCGTAGAGCTTGCCTAGGTTGAACGGCGGGTCGGCGAAGACTGTGTCAATGACCTCGTCACGGATGAAGGGCAATACACCTAAGCAGTCGCCGTGGAACAGGATTCCCATCTCAGTAGTGTGGGCGGGCTCAGGGGCATCGCGCGTCTGGCGGACGATCCCCTTCGCCTTCCACGGTCCAGCGAACTTCAGCTTTGTTTGAGTCGCAGTAGTCATGAGATTCGACGATAGTGCCAGCGGCAGGAAATGGCTACCCCTGTGACCAAGATAGCGGCGAAGTCACCTCTCATCGTCATCCTTTTCACTCATCACTACAGGCAATGCCCCCCGTGGATGCAGGGCTCGACAACGAAGGCAGCATGGTCCGTGGAACCACCCCCTCAGTCTGCGGGCCTAACTTCTTCACTCCCCAGCAGTTCCATTCTAACCAGACCGGGCGAATGTGAGTCACGTTGTCATTCCCAGGGGTACAGGTATATCCCGCCGGGTGCGGAGACGGCCCAGTAGTCGCACCGGCAAAAACCTCCAGTAGGCCTGCGACTTGTGCACCCTTCATGGGGGAGTGGCCGAAGTCGGCACGCCTCTTCCAATGACATGTCGCCATGCGACGCCGCAGATTCCCGACAGGAGGCACAGGATGTTGGGCGTGTCATTATTCGAACGAATGGGGGGCGGAGCCTGTTGCCACCGAAGTAGTCGTTCTTCTGGTGCCATTGAACGCTCTTCGCATGTCCGTTGATGATTGCCTCCAATTGCATGTTCGCTTTCTCGAGGAGGAGCGGTCCGTGCCCGACGCCCAGCTCGAATGCCACCTCAGCCAGCGCACGGCGCCCCCATTCGCCCTCGCACTCTGGCAGCAAATGTGGCTCTAGTGCTCGAACCCCGGCTTCAAGCTCATCAAAGGCACCAGGCCAATCTGAGCCAGCCGAGTAGATTCGATCTTTCATCGTAGCAATGATGGGCGCGGCCAGCTTCTTCTTGTAGACTTGTTCGCATCCTCGGAGGTAGTCGATGATGACTCGTTGCGCCCCAGTGACGAGTACATGATCGTAAAATGAGTCTGGCCGCATGAATGAGAGCTCACCGCACTCCTTGCAGGTCAGCTGTTGGCGAGGGGAACGGTGGGCTTGCGCCCCACAGTAGGGGCAAACAAGACCGGAAGTACTGTACCGAGTGGACTTCAATGTATCTCCACTGGTTGAGTGCACTGGCTGTGAGTGGTGGGACTCTCACTAAGGATCGAGAGGCGAGCAGGGCTGACTTCGTGAAGCAGCCGCATCCGCCCTCCAATAAGCGCTCAACCCTCAGGCTTCTCCGTTTCCGCGAGACCTCGCACCTTAACCAATCTGGCGAACATCCGGATGTCCTTTCTTTGGCCTCCCGCCCGCGCGGAGGCCGCGGTAGTCGGTCCGCAGAATCTCAGGGTAGCCCCTAGAGCTCCTCTGGCCTCGTGCCAGGATTGACCCGATAGAGCACTAGATCCTTGAAGCGGGCATCAGCGATGAACGACCTTTCGGATGTGCACAGTGCGACGCCTATGCGCCCCGTTTCCATGGATGTCGCCCTGGCGCGCATCACCCAACTGCCATCGACCCCGAGACGGAACTCATTTCCCAAACGTTGCATAGTCAAGGAGATTTCGCCAAGCCGATCTCGCTTCCCCTCCAGGTAATTCCAGGCTTCTTGATATTCAGGAGGTTTCCCAGGGTTCTTCACCCATAGGGGCTGCCATTCCGGGCTATCGGCGGTCGCCTCCCAGAAGCTCACAGACCTCCCGGTTGGATTCATCAGGTAGTAGTAGACGCTTCTACCTGTAGCAAGCACCAAACCGCCTGACGATTCCTCGGCATGTTTGCGTGAAAACAAGACGTCCACGCTGACCCGAAAGTCGCCAACCAGGTGATTGGTGACACTTATTGCACCGCTGCTCTGCTTGCCTAACGTCATGTGCCAGTACCCGGCCTCGCGGCACATTGTCAGTTGCGGGTCGTCGGACTCTGCCCAGTGCGGGGACGCTTCTAGGAAATCGCTGCGATAGAGAAGCGTCAGTGGCCCAGGTTTCTGTGAAGTCGGACCGGGCATGCCCGCCCCCTGCGCAGACTCGCCCTCTGTACCGGCCTCGGGCTCGTCGTCATCCACCTCGAGCTCCACGTGCTCACGGTCGCTCAAGTACGCATCCTCAGAGTCGAGTTCCTCCGGATCAGCATCCGGATCCTGGCTTTCCTCATATGGCTCAAGATCGTCGTCGCTATCGTCATCGTCATCATCGTCGAACACGTTGTTGTATTCATCATCGCCCATTCGGCGGCACCACGAGCCTGAATGCATTTCAGCCGCATCCCCTTCCAAGTGACTCCGAAAACGGGCCGACTGCGAGTCGACCATGGGCAACCGGGGGTTGGTGAGTCCCTCAGGCCCCATTCTACACGTGAAGATCTCTGCTCGTAAGACCGCGGGGCACTGAACAGCTTCGGGGCAACCCGCTTTCCCATCCCGCAGTCGTTCGCAAGCTTTCTGGTAATCTTCGGTGCCGAGAGGGCCCTGCTACCTTATGGCGCGGCGTGCTGCCCTGTCCTGTGAGTCGGCTCCTTCAGCTCGCCGGGGAAGCTTGTGAGAGAGCGGCTGACAAGGAGGGGGTTGGGAGAGCAGGGCGCAGTGCGGCCTCATGAAACCGGGGAGCCAGAGCTATTCAACCGACCGAGCCCCCTGAACCCACCCTTGTGCAATTCCATTGGCGAGTCGTTCTTTGCAACCTCTCTAACCTTGAGCAATGAATGCCGCGAATTGGAGTCGTTGTCGCAGCCGTCCTGTCGGCCTTAGTGGCAGACAGTCTTGATATCTCTGTTGTCGAAGCCCAAGGCAATTCCGAACCTGTGGTGATCGCCAACCTCGGGTCGGCCACCCTCCTTGGGGGGGCACCCGAGGGTTTGCCCAGTATCACTACTGGCGGCTTTAGAGACTCACAGCTTCCCCTAGCTTGGATGGTCGTTGTTGACTCCACCCTCGGTGTAGTTCCCAGCGGTCTATCAGGCGCACAGCCAGACATCAAGGCGAAAACTCCTGCTCTTAAGCTGAGTCTCCAGGTTCGAGGTACGAAGGATGTCGTCGCTATCGAAGTGACCTTCCTCACCTTTGACATTTGGAACCGATTCACTGGTGTCTACCGAGCTGGGCGGGTTCTCGATTTCAAGCCTGGCCAGAAGCGCGGGTTGACTCTCTTCTGGTATGGCATGGAATACAGTGATCTTCGACTCTTCCAAACCACTCTTCTCTACATTTCGCGGGTTCGATTGGCCAATGGCACCGTCATCGTCGCGGATCGTTCGATTGTGCTGGGGATGGCAAAGAAGATCGAGAGCAGCTTCAAGGAGCAGAGCCTGGACGAACCGAAGCCTGACGAGGAGGCCCCCGACGCGACTGCGTCCTAACCGGCCGAGGCGCTTCCCAGCACCAAAGAGGCAGGCCTGAACCGAAACAGCCCCCGCTAGCCTGCCTGAGTCGCAGCACCGGTCGACGCCGGTCTGAGTTCGGACAGTGAATACGGCGGGATTGGCGTGAGTGAGAAACCGGACACTGGAATGACCCAGTGTCCGGTTTCAGCTCCCGAGGAGGGACTCGAACCCCCGACCCGCTGATTAACAGTCAGCTGCTCTAACCAACTGAGCTACTCGGGATCGGCACGCCACCGAATGGTTGCGCGCGGGGCAAGTCTAATAGAATGGCATTCACCGGGGAAGCGGCGAAGTTTTCCCCTCCCTCCACCGAGATATCCCCCGGATTTCCCCGTTTCCACATCGCCGCATGCCCGATTATCGGACACCACTAGGGTGGCAGCTGGGCCCTGCCACCGCCGATCCAGTGCATCCGCTTGCACGGGGCGATCCGCCGGGAACTGGTTACGGGAAGCCACGTTACAAACCATGCGAGCAGTTGCTCACAATTCTCTGTAAGTAAGTAAGCACTCACAGTACTAGAAGTGGTCAGAATGGCGTGTTTTGGGGTTCATGTTGGCACGGAATTGCACACGTAAGTCATTGTTGAAAAAGATGTTACACGAACGGCGCTTCCAATACCGGGCCACCCTCTTACCTTCCACCCATGACCTTGAAGCCCCTCGCCGGCCATGCCGTGGCCCGGCGCCGACTGTCGCAGGCGGTGGCCAGCGGCTCCCTCCCCCAGGTGATCCTGGTGACGGGGCCGGAAGGGGTGGGGAAGCAGCGGTTGGCGCTCTGGACCGCCCAGCTCCTCCTCTGTGAGGCCCCGGCGGCCGAGCCCTGCGGGCAGTGCCGGAGTTGCCGGCTGGTCCTGGGCCTGACCCACGCGGACCTGCACTGGATCGTCCCGATTCCCCGCCCCAAGGCGGGGGAGCCGGACAAGCAGGTCGAGGAAGCCGCCGAGAGCATCGCGGATGCCCTGGAAGAACGAAGGGCCACGCCGCTCTACGGCCCGGTGGACGGGATGTCGTCGCACGGCATGGCCACGGCCCGCCTCATCACTCGGCGCGCCGGGCTGACCCCCGTCGAGGGGCGTCGGAAGGTGTTCATCGTGGGCGAGGCGGAGCGCCTGGTGGCACAGGAGTCGAGCCCGGAGGCGGCCAACGCCCTCCTGAAGCTCTTCGAGGAGCCGCCGGCGGAAACGTACTTCCTGCTGACGGCCGCGGATCCCGGGAGGCTGCTCCCCACGATCCGCTCGCGCGCGGTGCCGTTGCGTGTCGGAAGGCTGACCGACGCAGAGGTGAAGGCGTTTCTTGCGTCGGAACTCGATCCACCGGTGGCCGGCGCCGAGTTGACGCGGCTCGTGGTGCAGGCGGCGGGATCGATCGGCGCCGCCCTGGCCGAGAGCGGGCAGGGCCCGGCCCACCGCAAGGCCGCTGCGGCCTGGCTCGAGGCGGTGCTGGGCGGTGCGGGTCCGGCCGCCGAACGGGCGCTGGCGCAACCTGCCTGGTCGGCGCGCGGCGAGTTCACCGACCTGCTCGACGCCGTCGCCACGACGCTCGGCGACGCGGCGCGCGAGGCGGTGGGGGGATCGGCAGTGCATCCGGTGCCGAAGGCGCTCTCGGGCCGCGAGCCCGCGGCATTGCTCGCCGCCCAGACACTGGTAACCGAAGCGCGCGAGGCGGCGCAGGGCAACGTCAACCCCCAGCTGCTGCTGGCCGTGCTGGGTGGCGACCTGGCGGAGGTGTTGTGAGCCTCTCGCACCTCGACGACCAGGGACGGGCCCGGATGGTGGATGTCGGCGGCAAGCCGGTCACGGTCCGGAGTGCTACGGCGGAAGGGCGGGTCCGGATGTCGCGCGAGGCCTTCGACCTCGTGGCGGAAAAGGCGGTCGCCAAGGGCGACGTGCTGACGGTGGCCGAGGTGGCCGGCACCATGGCGGCCAAGCGGACCGGGGAGTTGATCCCCCTCTGCCATCCCCTGCCGGTGGACCTGATCGAGGTGCGCGCGGAACTCGAGCCGGCGTTGCCGGGAGTCCGGATCACCGCGCGAGTGCGGTGCGAAGGACGCACCGGAGTGGAAATGGAAGCGCTGACCGCGGCCGCGGTGGCTTGCCTGACCGTGTACGACATGGTGAAGGCGGTCGACCGCAGCATGACGATCGAAGGTGTGCAGGTGCTGGACAAGACCGGCGGGACCCACGGCGACTGGCGACGTGCATGACCACGCCAGGCGACCGACCCGTCGGCGGACCCCTGAGGAGGACCAACGATTTGACGACCCGAACGGACCACCACAACGAACACGAGGCGCGACCGCCCAGGCTGTTCCTGCGGGGTGGGGTGCTCCTCGGCGCCGCCGTGCTGGTGAGCGCGCTTGCCGGCTGGCCGCGGCGAGCCGGTGCCGATGACTCGGCGCCCTCCCCGTCGGCGGAGTTCGTGTCGCGGGAAATCCGGGAGATGGCCGGTCGGCTGGAAGCCGCCCGGGGCGAGAACGCCGTGCTGAAGCTTCAGCTCGAGCGGGCCAACGCCATCCAGCAGTACTCGACACGCTACAGAATCCCGGCCGACCTCAGCGCCGCGATCTACGATATTTCACTGAGCGAAGGCATCGACCCGGCCATGGCGTTCCGGCTGGTGCACGTGGAGAGCAACTTCAAGCAAACGGCCCGGAGCCCCAAGGACGCCATCGGTCTCACCCAGCTCCGGCTCGCCACGGCGCGGTTCTACGTGCCGGGGGTCACCGAGGCCAGGTTGCAGGAGCGCGAGCTGAACCTGCGCATCGGGTTCCGGTTCCTGAAGGACCTGCTGGAGCAGTTCGACGGCAACGTGCAGCACGCGTTGGTGGCCTACAACCGCGGTCCCGGCACCGTGGCCAGGATCCTGGCCCAAGGTGGCGACCCGGCGAACGGCTATGCGGGGAAGGTCCTGCGGGGCGACCCGCGGAACGCCAACGTGCCGGTCAGCGTGAACTGACCGCGCGGGAAGGACTCGATTCGACGACGGCCGGCGCACTCTGCCGGCCGTTCGTCGTTTGGAGCGCGGCCAGCGCCAGCAGGCCGGCGGTGAGCACCAGCACGGCGCCCAGCTGGTGCAGCACCGCGACCACCACCGGCACCCGGAGGAGGAGGGTGGCGATCCCCAGCGTCACCTGCAGCAGGGCCACCAGCGGCAGCGCGGCGAAGGCGCTCCGTCCGTGGGTCGTCAGGGCGACGCGACGGCTGGCCCGCCAGAGCAGGATGGCCGACAGCACTACGCCCAGGCCCAGGAGCCGGTGGTGGAACTGCACCGCCGCCACGTTCTCGAAGAGGTTCCGGTACCAGGGCGACATCGCGAGGTAGCCCGGCGGCACGACGCGACCGCCCATCAGGGGAAAGGTGTTCCACGCCGAACCGGCGTTGAGCCCCGCCACGAACGCGCCCGATACGATCGTCAGGAAGGCAAATCCCGCGAATCCGCCGGTCAGCCGCCGCAGTCGCTCCGCTCCCTCGATGCCGGGTGCGATGCCCCGACCCCGCACGCCGAGCAAGTCGGCCGCTGTCCACACTGCCGCTCCATAGAGCACCAGCGCCAGCGACAGGTGCGCGGCGAGGCGGTACTGGCTCACGTCGGTCCGGAGCGTGAGCCCGCTCTGCACCATGTACCACCCCATGGCCCCCTGGAGCCCCAGGAGCACGAGGAGCCCGCCGAGGCGCCACGCGAGTGGTCCGGACACCTCGCGCCGCCAGAGGAAGACGACCAGCGGCAGCGCGAACGCCAGGCCGACCAGCCGCGCCCAGAGGCGGTGGGTGAATTCCCAGAGGTAAATGACCTGGAATTGGGCCAGCGACATCCCGCGGTTGAACTGCTGGTACTCGGGGATCTGCTGGTAGCGCGCAAACTCAGCGTCCCACGCGGCTCGGTCGAGCGGAGGGAGGACGCCGGTGACGGGTTTCCACTCGGTGATGGAGAGACCGGATTCGGTCAGGCGTGTGGCGCCACCGATGACGACGAGGAGGACCACCATCCCGGCCCAGATGGCGAGCCAGGTGCCCACGCGGCGGCGGGCCGTCATCGGGGAGGGAGCAGCCGCCTCAGGCGTTGGCGCCGGAGCCGCGGAGGCGGAGTTTCTGGCCGACCACGATCCGGTTGCTGGAGAGGCCGTTGAGCCGCTTCAGGGCCGCGGTGGTCGTCCCGTAGCGCTCTGCGATGCCGGACAGCGTGTCGCCGCGGCGGACGGTGTAGGTCCGCGCATTGCGCGCTGGCGCGTGGGTGGAGCCCTGGGTGGCCGCGACGGCGGCGCGCACTTCTGGCGAGTACCCGTTGGTGGGGATGATCAGCCGCTGGCCGACCCGCAGCATGCCCGACTTCGGGATCTTCGGGTTCGCGTCGCGCACCTCGGCCGTGCTGGTGCGGTACTTCTTGGCGATGCCCGACAGCGTTTCGCCGCTCCGCACGACGTGCGTCTCGTAGGAAATCCGCTGCGACGCGGGGAGTGCGGCGTAGGCCGCGGCCGTACGCTCGCCCGCGCCCACCGGCACGCGCACCACCGCGGACTTGCCCGGGGGCGTCACCAGCCGGATGTACTGCGGGTTGAGCTCCCGGATTTCGGCGAAGGTGGCGCCGGACATCCTCGCGATCACGTCGAGGCCGGTCTGCGAGGGCACCACGATCGAGTCGTAGGCGAAGGGCTCCACCTTCGGCGAGGGCGGGAAGCCGTACCGGGTCGGTTCCTTCGCAATGAGCGCGGCGGCGATCAGCTTCGGGACGTAGTCCTTCGTTTCGCGCCGGAGGTAGCGGGTGTCGTACAGCCGGAAAAACTCGGCGTCGTTGTTGATGGAGTCCTCGTCCGTCGCCTCGTCGATCACGTCGGCATCGCCGGCGGGGAGCCCGCGAAGGCCGCGCGACACTTTGCCGGCGCCGGCGTTGTACGCCGCGGCCGCGAGGTAGATCGAGCCGAAGCGGTCCTGGAGGTCGTTCAGGTGGCGGGCTGCGGCGGCGGTCGACTTCACCGGATCGCGGCGGTCGTCCACGTAGGTGTTGACCTGCAGCCCGTACATCCGGCCGGTGCCCTTCATGAACTGCCACATGCCGGTGGCGCGGGCGCGGCTCACCGCCGTGTTCGAGTACCCGCTCTCGATGAGCGCGAGGTACACCATGTCGGCCGGCACGCCGTTCGCCACGAGCTGCTGGCGGATCATCGGCTCGTAGCGGGGCATTCGGGCCAGCCAGATCGTCATCCGCTCGCGGCCGGGCCCCTGGAAGAAGTCCAGGTAGTACTGCACCCGCTCGTGCGACACGTAGGACTCGACATCGATGTCCCACGAAGTCACGACTTCGAGGTTGTCCGCGCCGCCGCTCCCGTGCACCGGGCCGCTCTCGACCACCGTGTCGGGGCGAGCCACATCGAGCGCGGCCAGCGCCGCGGCGTCGGCGGCGGAGTCCGCCGCGGCAAGATCCATCGCCAGGCTGTCAGCGTCGAGCACGACGACCACGGGGGGGAGGGCCGCAACGGAAGCAGTGGAGGCAGAAGTCGCAGAGGGCGCGGCGATCGGATCGGCCGGGACCTGTGCCGACGGCCCAGCCGAGGCTGCCGCCACGGGGGCGGGAGCGTTCGCGGGAGCCGGCGCCTTGCCGCAACTGGCGGACACGGCGGCAAGCACAAACAGGATCGGACGATTCACTCGAAGGCGCTCCCAAGAATGACAAAGTCCGGCATTCCGCCCGGCGGGCGGGGCTCAAAATGGAACGGGCAACCCTGGTGATTCTGGAGCCAAAGCTATGCCGTCAGGCTGGCTGGAACAACCGACAGGCGTAAACTGTTTGTTTACAATATCTTGCGAGATGATTCGGGCGGTCGTTTTTCAACGGCTGATCCGCCCCGCGAAGCGCCCTGCATCGTGCAGGTAGCCCCAGGGCCACACCGGGACCGTTGGGAGGATGCCCCGGCCGGGATACCGGTCGCACCCCCGCTACTCGACGAAGTACCGGTTTCCGAGCAGGCGGTTGGTGGCGTTGAGGACCGCGAGGGCCGCGGCCCGGGTGGGATCTTCCTCGGTCAGCACCGACCCGACGACGCGCTTGGGCACCCCTTCACCGCTGGTGGCCAGCGAGACGATGACCACGGTGGCGTCGAAGGCGCGGATCGCCTTCACGCCCAGGCACTCGAAGCTCAGCTCTCCCTGCACCGACTGGGTGAGTGCGCTGACGCAGGCCTGGGCCGCGCACCGGAGCTCCCCTGCCTGGGAGGACAGCCCCTCGGCCCCGCCCTCGTAGCGCGTGCCGCCCGGCCCGTGCAGGACGACCCACGCGCTGCAGCGTCCGCTGGGCAGGCGCTCCAGGCGGAACTCGGCGAATCGCAAGCGCGGATGAGTGTCGGGCATGTACTCTCTTGAGAGTGTCGCGGCCTCGGGCCAATTCCCCTCGACTTCGAAGGCAAGATCGGGGCCGAAGCGGTGCGGGGGGGGCCTGCCGGTCAGGCGCTAGACCGCGTCGAAGCGGACCTCGAGCTGCCGACCCGGCTCCTCCGGCTGCCGCACGACGTCCACCTCCAGCCGGGGCCGCCCGGCCTCGTCCAACTCGACTGTGACCACCATCATGAGCCCGTCCTCCGTTTCCAGCCGGAGCTGGCGGAGGTCGGAGCGCATGACCGCCGCGGCGAGCGCCTTGCCGCGCAACGCGGCGAGCGAGTCTGAGATGCGGCGGAGATCCTGGAAGGAAACCTGGGTCATGGGGGTGCCCCGCTCAG
>CAZNDK010000030.1:11781-19431 GCA_964571795.1 uncultured Gemmatimonadaceae bacterium
GAGATGCGGCGGAGATCCTGGAAGGAAACCTGGGTCATGGGGGTGCCCCGCTCAGCCGAGATGCTCGGACAGGATGGCCGCCAGCCGGTCGGCGGGAATGCGGTCGGCCTGGTTGTAGAGCGCCGAGCGCGACGTGGACTCCAGGGGATAGGTGGCCCAGAACGAACGGGTGTCGGGTCCGGCCGCGCGGAACGACAGGACCAGCCGCCAGCAGGCGGTGTTGGCCGTGCGCTCAGCGGCGAACGAGACCTTCCACGTGGTGTCGCCGTGTTCGACGACGCGCCAGGACATGCAGGCTCCGGTTCGGGGACTCCGGCGAATATGGGACGCGCCGGAGAGCGGGGTCAAGGGCGGCGCCTCACCCGCGGGTGAGCGCGCGGAAGCGGTCCATGAGGGTCCGCGTGACCGGCCCGACCGGGCCGGCGCCGATTTGGCGGCCGTCGAGAGAACGGATCGGCGCGATTTCCGCCGCCGTCCCGGTCAGGAACGCCTCGTCCGCGGTGTACACGTCGAAGCGATTGATCGGCTCCTCCCGCGCGGTGAAACCGGCGTCCGCCGCGAGCCCGAGCACGATGTCGCGGGTGACGCCGCGCAGGACGCCGGTCCAGGCCGGCGGCGTCGTGACCACCCCCCGCTTCACGATGAACACGTTCATGCCCGACGCCTCGGCCACGTAGCCGCCCCGGTCCAGCATCAGCACCTCGTCCATCTGCGCGTGGATGCCCTCGAGCTTGGCCATGATGTGCGGCAGGTAATTGAGCGACTTGACCCGGGGCGACAGCGATTCGCGATCGGGCATGGGTGTGCCGGCGCTGAGCATGGCCAGACCCTTCTCGTAGCGCTCGGCCGGCCAGATCCGAATGGTGTCGAAGATGATGAACACGGTGGGACGGGCGCAGCTCCGCGGGTCGAGGCCGAGGTCACCGGTGCCCCTCGTCACGACGTGGCGGAGATAGCCCTCCTTGATCTTCGCCCGGGCAATGCCCTCTTCCGTGACGCGGGCCATCTCGTCCTTCGATATCGGCACCGTCATCCAGATCGCCTGGGCGGAGTCGTACAGGCGGTCCAGGTGCTCCTGCATCCGGAAGGTCCGCCCCCCGTACACCCGCATGCCCTCGAACACCCCGTCGCCATAGAGGAGGCCGTGGTCGTAGACGGAGACCGTGGCGGTCTCGCGGTCGTGCCATTGTCCATTGATCCAGATGAGGCTCATGGGGACCGGGCTGGCTGGAGGATGGGTCGCCGAATCGACGGCGAAAGGTAACTCGAAAGGTCAGAGGAGCGAATCGCCGAGACGAGCCGTATTCTGCGCCAGCTTGACCCACCAGGGACGGCGGGCCCACGCCTCGCTGGTCAGCGTGATGGACTCGGCGATGTACTTCTCCTGGACGGCGCGCATGTCCCGGACGACCACCGGATCGTACACCAGGAGCGCCACCTCGGCGTTCAGCGCAAACGAGCGGATGTCCATGTTCACGGAGCCGACGATGGCCAGGTCCTCGTCCACCGTCACGTGCTTGGCATGGAGGAAGTGGGGCCGGTAGAGGTGGATTTGTACGCCGGCGGCCAGCAGCCCGTCGAAGAAGGACCGCTGGGCCAGCGCCATGACCCACTTGTCCACCGGGTTCGCCACCACGAGGTGCACCTCGACGCCACGGCGCACGGCGGTGCGCAGGGCCTGGAGAAAGGGCTCGTCGGGCACGAAGTAGGGCGTGGTGATGACGATGCGCCGTTCGGCGCGGTGGAAGAGGTGGACCAGGAGCACCTGGGCGTTCTCGCGCTCGTACCCGGGGCCGCTGGGCAGCACCTGCGCGTGCATCCCGCCGGCGCGGGCGGGGATCGTGAAGGCATCCGGGTCGGCGGGCAGTTCGCCGGTCTCGAAGTACCAGTCCTGCAGGAAAACGGCCTGCAGCTGGAGCACCACCGGGCCCTCCACCCGGGCGACGAGCTCCTCGTTGGGAAAGCCCTTGACGAATTCAGGGTTGACCAGGTTCTGCGACCCCGTGAAGCCCACCCGGTTGTCGATGACGCCGATCTTCCGGTGGTTGCGCAGGTCGAACCGGGCGGCGTTCCGGCGAAACATCCCCGCCGGGAGCGCCTCGTGGGCCGGGATGCCGGCGGCGCGAAGCCTCTGCAGCAGCGCGGGCAGCGCGAACTGGCGCGACCCGACGGCGTCCACCAGCACCCTGCACTCGACGCCGCGGGCGCGGGCGCGGAGCAGCGCCTCGACCACCCGGCCGCCCCGGTCGTCGTCGGCGAAGATGTAATACAGGAGGTGCACGTGGTCGGTTGCACTGTCGATGTCTTCCACCAGCCGGGCGATGGAGGCGTCGTACTCGGGGAGGATCTCGACGGCGTTGCCGCCCAGCGCGCGGAAGTCGCCGAGGTTCTGGACCAGGGCGGTCACGCTGCCGGGGGGCGGAGCCGCCTCCGGCGGGACGGGGTGGGTGCCCTGCCAGTCCCGGATGATCTTCGACACTTCACGCTGGCGTGCCAGCCGCCAGGCCGGGTACTTGATCCGGCCGATTGCCGCATAGAGGAGGACGCCGGGCCAGGGCAGCAGGAAGATGAACAACAGCCAGGTGCGGGCCGCCGCCGGGCTCCGGCGCTGGGGCACGTACACCAGCATCACGAGCCGGACGGCCCACTCGCTGAGGAGATAGAGGAACGCCCAGGAGAGCTGCATGACGCCAGGGGATGCGGGTGTCGGTGGTGCGGGTGGGGTACAGTGAGGGCGCTGGGTCTCGAACCCAGAACCTACGGGTTAAAAGCCCGTTGCTCTACCAGTTGAGCTACGCCCCCCTGCCGGGTGAAAGCTTGCACCCGCCCGGGCGGGATTCAAGGGCTTGCCTGCGCCCGGACCGGGCATAGGTTGATCCCAATCCCGTCCGTGGAGCATCGCATGCTTCCCCGCGTCCCCGCCCTCGTCACCGCACTGGTCCTCGTCGCGAGCCCCGCAGCGCTTTCCGCCCAGAGCGTCTGGTTGAGCCCGACGCCGCCGGCGGCCATCCGCATCGTGCGCGAGACCGCCCGTTTCGGCACCTCCGCCGCCCACCTCGCCAACGAGAAGGCCTGGGTGTCGGCGCTCCGCGCGAAGAAGGTGCCCTACAGCTACGTGGGCGCTGTGGGCGCCTCGGGCGCCCCGCAGTTCTGGTTCTTCGGCGGTGCCGAGAGCTTCGCGGGGCTCGAGCAACTCGACCAGGTCTACCAGGGCGACAAGTCGCTCACGAAACAGCTCGACACTCTCATGGCGCGGGAAGCGACCTGGGTGGTGGAGGTGCAGACGATCCTGGCCAGCTACCGGCCCGACCTCAGCCACCAGCCGATGTTCATCGCGCCGGAAACCCGGCATTTCTGGGTCACCACCTTCAACGTCCGCCCGGGCCAGGACGAGGCCTTCAACGCGGTGGCGAAGGCGTACGCGGCGGCCTATACCGCCGCCGGCGTCAGCGCCCCCTGGGTCATGTACCAGGCGGTGGCGGGGGGTACCTCGCCCACCTTCTACCTCATCATGCCGATGGAGTCATACGCGGCGATCGACGCCGACCTCTCCACCATGGCCGCCGTCGGCGCGAAGATCCCGTCGGCCGCCGCCGTCGCGGCCCAGTTTTCCGCATCGGTCGAACGGATGGAGGTGCAGGTCCTGACGCTGAGTCCGGCAATCAGCTACGTGCCGTCGGATTTTTCCAATCAGGACAAGTCGTTCTGGCAGGCCAAGTAGGGAGCCCCATGCCGCTCATCGGCCGGAAGCTGCGCCGGTGGTGGGCGGTTGGCCCGTAGGCTTCGATGGCGGCGAGGTGTTCCGCGCTGCCGTACCCGCAGTTCCGTTCCCACCCGTAGTCGCCGTGCCGCCCCGACAGTTGCCGCATCAGGCGGTCGCGCACCGTCTTGGCGAGAATCCCCGCGGCCGCGATGCTATGGCAGTGGGCGTCGCCGTCGACGAGGGCGGCGTGGTCGTAGCCCAGCTCCGGCACCGGGAGGCCGTCCACCAGCAGGCGGGGAGGGGGGAACGCAGGGAGGAGCGTCAGCAGCCGGCGCACCGCGCGGTGCATGGCGAGCGCCGTGGCCACGCGGATATTGAGTTCGTCGATTTCGCGGACCGAGGCCGCCGAGACACCGACGGCGAGCGCCGCGGCACGGATGCGG
Source organism: uncultured Gemmatimonadaceae bacterium (assembly GCA_964571795.1). Classification (GTDB taxonomy): domain Bacteria; phylum Gemmatimonadota; class Gemmatimonadetes; order Gemmatimonadales; family GWC2-71-9; genus SPDF01. The sequence continues at coordinate 15,928 of CAZNDK010000030.1, forward strand.
GGAGCGAGCGCCTCGCGCCGGGGGGCGGGGAGCGTCTTGCTGTCCCGGACGCCGTCCAGCATCGCGGAGCCGGCGGGAAACACGACGGCCGCGGCCACCACTGGACCAGCCAGGGGACCGCGGCCTGCCTCATCGACGCCCACCAGCAGACACCCCTCCGCCCAGACGGCCGCCTCGCGGGCCAGCGTGGGGCGCAGGGGCGGCACCGGGCTAGTTCTCGCGCTGCTCCTTGATGCGCGCCGCTTTGCCGCTCAGCGCGCGGAGGTAGTACAGCTTGGCCCGCCGCACGCGGCCGCGCCGCACCATCTCGATGGAGGCGATGGTCGGGCTCTGCACCGGGAAGATGCGCTCCACGCCCACGCCCGCCGAGACCTTCCGGACGGTGAAGTTTTCGCTCGCGCCGCCGCCCCGCTTCGAGATGACGATGCCCTCGAACGCCTGCAGCCGCTCCTTGTCGCCTTCACGGACGCGCACCATCACGCGCACGGTGTCCCCGGCGTCGAACGCGGGGAGATCGGTGCGCGGGGTTCCGCGCGACAACGCATCCAACCGTTCCATCGTCTTCTCCTGAGTGCGGACCCCGTGGGTCCTGTTCGGCATCGTGCCGCTAGTCATCCGACGCGAGGTGGGCCTGCCAGAGATCCGGCCGCCGTTCGCGGGTCAATCGTTCCGCCTGGTCCTGCCGCCACGCGGCGATCCGGGCGTGGTCGCCGGAGCGCAACACCTCCGGCACTGCGAGGCCGCGGTATTCCGGCGGCCGGGTGTAGCTGGGCGGGCTCAGGAGCCCGTCGTAGTGCGAGTCCGAACTGGCCGACTCGTGGTCGCCGAGGGCGCCCGGGAGGAGCCGCACCACGGCGTCGAGCACACAGAGCGCCGCCGGCTCGCCTCCGGTGAGCACGAAGTCGCCCAGGGAGACCTCGTCGGTGGCCAGGTGCTCGGCCACCCGCTCGTCCACGTCCTTGTAGTGCCCGCAGAGCAGCGTGAGTTCCCGCCCCAGCGACCACCGCACCGCGTCGGCGTGGGCGAACCGCCGCCCCCGCGCCGACAACAGCACCACCGGCCCGGCCGGCGGCCCCAGCGACTCCACCGCCTCGAAGAACGGCTCCGGCTTGAGCACCATCCCGGCGCCGCCGCCGAAGGCGTAGTCGTCCACGGTGTGGTGCCGGTCGTGGGTGAAGTCCCGGAGCTGCACCAGCCGGAACTCGACCCGCCCATCCGCCTTCGCCCGCCCGAGGATCGACGCCTCGAGCCAGGGCCCGAACACCTCGGGGAACAGCGTGACCACGTTGATGCGGATCGGCTCACTCATCGAGCAAGCCCTCCGGCGGCGCGATGACGAGCCGCCGCGCGCCACGGTCCACCTCGACCACGAATTCCTTCCGGTACGGCAGCAGGAATTCCCGCTTGGGCCCCTGGATCTCGATGACCAGGCCGTTCGGCATTTCGTAGTGCCCGGTGACCAGCCCGACCGGGGTGCCGTCTCCGAGCCGCACGGCGAACCCGTCGAGCTCGTGGAGGTACACCTCGCCGTCGGCCAGTGGCGTCGCGTCGGACGCCGGCACCGCCAGGAACCCGTTCCGGTAGGGCGCGAGCCCGTCGCGGTGCTCGATCCCGGCGAACTTCAACAGCCACTCGCGGTGGTACGCCCGGCTCCGCTCGACCGTGAGCGGCGGGCCGACGACTTCCCCCGCGAGATCCACCACCCCGAGCGCCCGCCCCGCCGCGAAGACCCGTCCCGGGTCGTCGGTCAGCGGGAAGATCGTGCACTCCCCCTTCAGTCCGTGCGGCCTGCGGAACCGCCCGACCACGATGTGGCGGGCGCCGTCCGTCATCAGGCCGCTGGCTGCTTGAAGAGCCCGGCCTTCCGGAGCAGCGAGTTGACCGTCTCCGAGGCCGTGGCGCCCTTGGCCAGCCAGGCGCGCGCCTTGTCGGCGTCGACGGTGATCTGGTCCGCCACCGCCTTGGCCTTCGGCGAGTAGGTGCCGATCACGTCGATGAACCGGCCGTCACGCGGCGCCGTCTTCTCGGCGACCACGATCCGGTACAGCGGGAGCTTCTTCCGCCCGACGCGACGGAGACGAATGCGAGTTGCCATGGATCGATCCCTTGGGTTGCGTGCTCAGCCGGGAAACCCGCGCCCGAACGGCAGCCGGGCGCCGGGTTTGCCTGCCGACTTCATGAACTTCTGCATCTGCTTGAACTGCGCCAGCAACTGATTGACTTCCTGCACCGTCCGGCCGCTGCCCCGCGCGATCCGGGAGCGGCGCGAGCCGTTGAGCAGGTCCGGGTTCTGCCGTTCCTTCGGCGTCATCGAGAGCACGATGGCCTCGACGTGCTTCAGCCGGTCGTCGCCCACGTTGGCCTGCTTGAGCATCTGGGCGTTCACGCCCGGCAGCATGCCCAGCACGTTCTTGAGCGGCCCCAGCTTCTGCATCTGCCGCATGGCCGACAGGAAATCCTGCAGGTCCATGCCCCGCTTCGAGACCGCCTTCTTGGCGAGCCGCGAGGACTCTTCCTCGTCGAGCGACGACTGGGCCTTTTCGACCAGGCTGAGCACGTCGCCCTGCTGGAGGATCCGCCCGGCCATCCGCTCCGGGATGAACGGTTCCAGCGCGTCGAGCTTCTCGCCGACGCCGACGTATTTGATCGGCGCCTTGGTGACCCCGTAGATGGAGAGGGCCGCGCCACCGCGCGCGTCGCCGTCCATCTTGGTGAGGATCACGCCGGTGATGCCCAGCGCCTCGTGGAACCCGCCGGCGATCCGCACGGCGTCCTGGCCGGTCATGCCGTCGGCCACCAGGAGAATTTCGTGGGGCCGCACCGCGGCCTTGAGCCGGGCCAGCTCCGCCATCATGTCGGCGTCGATCTGCAGGCGGCCGGCGGTGTCCACGAGGACCGTGCGCGCCCGCGCCTTGCCGGCGGCCTCGATCCCGCGCCGCACGATCCCGACCACGTCTGTGACCCCGGGCTCGGCGTGCACACCCACACCCGCCTGCCCCGCCACCGTGACCAGTTGGTCCACCGCCGCGGGCCGGTACACGTCGGCCGCCACCAGGAACGGCGCCTTCTGCTCCAGCTTGAGCCGGCGCGCCAGCTTGCCCGCGGTGGTCGTCTTGCCCGAGCCCTGGAGCCCGACCAGCAGGATGACCGTCGGCGGCACCGAGGCGAACGCGATCGGCGCCTGCTTCTCGCCGAGCAGCGCCACCAGCTCGTCGTACACGATCTTGACGACCTGCTGGCCGGGGCGCACCGCCTTCAACGCCTCGGTGCCGACCGCGCGCGCCTGCACGCGCTCCAGGAACTCGCGCGTCAGGTCGAAGCTGACGTCGGCTTCGAGAAGGACCCGCCGAACCTCGCGGAGCCCCTCCTTGACGGCTTCCTCCGTCAGGACTCCCCGACCCGCGAGGCGCCTGAGGGTGTCGGAAAGTTTGGAAGAAAGCTCGTCGAACATAAGCCCTGAAACGTAAGCGGGTCAGTGGGTTAAGGCAATGGTGTGGTCAGGAG
>CAZNDK010000030.1:19531-33135 GCA_964571795.1 uncultured Gemmatimonadaceae bacterium
GTGTCGCCCAGGCCGATGATGGCGCGGGCGAGCGCCGACTTCTCCACGCCGGCCCCGACATCGTCGATGAAGGGCTTGGCGATCTTGAGGATGTCGATCGGGAACCGCTGCAGGTAGCTGAGCGACGAATACCCGGTCCCGAAGTCGTCGATGGCGAGCCCCACGCCCAGGCCCTTCATGGCCCGCAGCTGCTGCAGCGCGGAATCGGCCTGCTGCATCAGCACGCTCTCGGTGATCTCCAGCACGAGCGAGGCCGGGTCGATGCCCGTCATGGCGAGGGCGGCCCGGGTCTCGTGCACCAGGTCCGGTTCCTGTAGCTGCCGTCCCGAGAGATTCACGCTCATCGTCCACCGCGCGTCCGGATACGCCTGGTGCCAGCGCTGCATCTGCGCGCAGGCCTCGCGCAGCACCCAGCCACCCAGCCGGACGATGAGGCCGGTCTCCTCCGCCAGCGGCACGAAGTGCTGCGGCAGCAGGTGCCCGAATCGGGGGTGGTTCCACCGCACCAGCGCCTCGAAGCCGAAGACCTTGCCGGTCTGCATGTGCATCATCGGCTGGTAGTGCAGGACCAGCTCCTCGCGCTCGATCGCGGTGCGAAGCGCCGCCTCCATCTCGAGGCGCTGGCGCACGTCAGCCACCATGCGGGATTCGTACGTGGCGAAGCGGCCCTTGCCCTGCCGCTTGGCGGTGTACATCGCGAGGTCGGCGTTCCGGAGCAGGTCGTCGGCGGTTTCCTCCCCGGCGGCGGTCGCGATCCCGAAGCTGGCCGTCACGTGAACTTCGTTGTGGCCGAGGTGGAAGGGGGCGTGCATGGCCTCGGTCAGCCGCTCGACCAGCACCGCGGACCCCTCGTTGCCCCGCACGTCCTCGATCAGGATGCCGAACTCGTCCCCGCCGAGCCGCGCCACGGTGTCCGTGGCCCGACCGCAGGCCAGGAACCGCTCCGCCGCGGCGACGAGCAGCCGGTCGCCCTCGGCGTGGCCAAGGCTGTCGTTCACCTTCTTGAAGTCGTCGAGGTCGAGGAACAGCACCGTGATGTCCCGGCCCTGCCGGCGCGCGAGCGCCAGCGCGTGGCTGACCCGGTCGCGGAAGAGCGCGCGGTTGGCGAGCCCGGTCAGCGAGTCGTGGAAGGCCTGGTGCAGGAGCTCCTGCTCGAGGCGCTTGCGTTCGCTGACGTCGCGGATGTTGAGCACGATGCCGCGAACGGTCGGGTCCTCGATCAGGTTGGTGGCGATGGTCTCGGTCTGGAGCGCGGACCCGTCGGGTTGGCGGAACCCCCACTCGATGGGGGCCGGGAGGCTGGTCGCGAGGCAGGCGTCGCGAAGGAAGGCCACGGCGCGCTCCCGGTCCTCCGCCACCAGGAGCGAGTGCACGGCGAGGCCGAGGAGGCGCTCCGGATCGTAGCGCAGCACCCGGGCCGCCGAGGGGCTCACGAACCGGATCGTCCCGTCGGCCTCGACCACGAGAATCACGTCCGACGAGTGCTGCACGAGGGAGCGGAAACGGGCCTCGTTGTGGCGGGCAGCCGTCTCGGCGAGAAGCCGGACGTTCTGGCGGACCGCAAGGAGCTGCCGGAAGACGACGAGGAGCGTGATGGCCACGGCACCCACGGCCAGCTGGGTCACCGGCTGGCGGCCGGGCCGGAAGGCCTCGATGAGCAGCAGCCCGAAGGTGACGGCCACCGCGCCGTACGGCAGCGGGCTCAACGGCTGTGAGCGAGGCTGGTACTGTTCCGTTTCTGCCGTCCGGGGCAGCGGGCGCCGGTAATACAGCTCGACGCTCGCGATCATCAGCAGGTACACCATCAGGTACACGGCGTCGACCAGGCTCGCGCCCCGCTCGCCGGTCTCGATGCGGACCAGCCCGAGCGCCAGGTCTCCGATCACGCTGAGGAGCACGCCCGACACGAGCAGCCCGAAGGCCCAGCGGTTCCGGTCCACCGGGCCGCGGAGCAACACCGAGGTGATCCCGACCAGCACCAGGATGCTCGCCAGCGGGTACGCGAAGGTGAGGACGGCGGCACCGATCTGGTCGGGGATGCCGGGGGCTCCGGGCCGCACCGCGAAATACCAGATCGTGACGCCGCCGCCGACCAGCACCATCGCCGCGTCCAGCGCGAACTTCCAGGATTCGAGGTGGATCCGGCGGGAGAGCGGGAATGCGAGGAGCGCGGCCAGGAGCAGCCCACTGTCGGCGAGGTAGAAGAGGTCGGCCCAGCTGACGGGAGGGCTCTCGTGCCGGACCAGCACATAGTAGGTCGAGATGCAGTTGCCGATCAGGACGGACACCGATCCAATGCCCATCAGGCGAAGCGCCCGGCGAACCCCCGGGTCCAGCGCCGAACGGCTGGAGGCAAGGAAGCAGTAGATCGCCAGCGTCACGTTCAGCGGCATGAACCCGGCGTTTCCCACGAATTCACGGAGCGCCGGACTGCCGAACCCAGATCGTTCCCAGAAGAGGTAGGCCAGCCCGTACATGGCCGTCAGGAACGCCGCGGGCCCGACGGGCGGGAGGGTCTTTCTCCACGCCCCCCGGTCGATTTGCGGGGGTCGGACGGTGGCGGTCGTCATCGGCTCAGCGGGTCCCTGGCATCCTGATCGTCGTCCTCGGGTATCTGCGCGGCCAAACTACCCGGGCGACTGGCGTTAGGGCCCCCCGGGGCAGGGTCTTCCGGGCCCCATTCTGCAATTCTGAAGCCCAAAACGGGTCGAGGGGCCTGGAGGCGTCCGGATTCGGTGGCAAGACGGGTCGGCGGGTAGGGGCAAGAGCCGAGCGATGCGCCGGTCGGCGCTGCCATGATGACACGGCGGCGGGGCCGGAACCTATCGTGGACCCGCGGACGACGGCTGTCGCCCGCGCGACTCACGACCACTGGAGGCCAGATGGGGCCGTTGCCGGAGCCACGGGAGCTGGAGCAGGATATCGAGAAGGCCGCGCAGGTGGCGGACGGCCTGGCGGAGGCGGTGGGTCGGGGTCCGCGTCACGCCACGGCCGCCGCACGGCGCCTGACGGACGAGGAGCTGACGCTGGGGTTGGCGTTCCTGGCGCGGGTCATGGAAATCGCGGCGATGTCGTCCCGGGCGCTGGCGGACGTGGAGCGCGAGCGCCAGCGGACCGGGGCCAAGCTACGCTTGAACTAGTGGAGCCCCGCCCACCCCGACCAGTCGATGGGCGCAATGACCACGCGAACGCCGGGGTGCCCCTGCACCGTCAGGGGGGTCACGGTGGTGCGGTATCCGGCGCGCGGCCGCGCGGCGAGCCGGGCCCCGGCGTTCGCAAGGAACCGGTCCGCCGAGCGCTGGTCGTCCCATGCCGTCATCCACAGCAGAGCGGGCCCCGCCGGCGTGGAATACAACCGGTAGCGGTCCCCTCCCCAACCGATCGGCACCGTGGTGCTCACTACCTCGTTGCCGGCCAGGTCCGCCGACAGCACCGCGACCCCCATCTCGCCGAGCACGTCCGTCTCTCCGGGTCCCGCGCCGGCGGTGTCGACCGCCACCTCCAGCGGCAGGTCGCCCCGCGCGTATCGCGTGGGATGGAGCACCTGTTCGGTGGAGAGAGGGAGGGCACGGCCGTAGGGCGGCGCCGAGTCGGGGCGGTTGCGCTCGTACCATCGCACGAATGACGCGCCGGCCAGGTAGGGGAAGATCAGCCCTTCCTGCAGCACGCGTGGCGTCTCGGCGAACACCTTCATCGATCCGCGCGCGGTGACGAGCTGTTCGCGGAAGGTCTCCCAGATGGCGTCATCGCCGAGCAGGTCCTGCCCCGGCGCCATCATCTTCATCGACGCCAGGGTCGCCTGCCCCTCGAGCACGGCCTGCGCCGCCGAGAGGCGGTCGGAGTCGAACCGCTGGTGCATGATCGAATCGAGCGGGAGGTAATCGCTCTGGAGGGCGTGGACCATCTCGTGCGCGAGGACGAACTTGAACTGCGGCGACTCGACGTCGCTCCCCTCGAATACGAACAGCATGCCGGAATCGGGGTCGAAGAAACCGGCCACCTGCTCCTCGTAGAGTGCCGTGAGCAGGCTCCTGATGTCCAGGCTGTCGGGCACCTCGCCGAGCAGGCGGTACACGTCGTGCATGGCGGTGAGCCGCTCCGGGGGGAGCTCCTCGGCCAGCTTGACGGCGAGGTACGCCGTCACCTGTGCGCGCGAGCGCACGGCATATCGGGGCGGCGACTTGAAGGGGAGGCCGACGGTCCGCTCCACCTCGGGGCGGAGGCTGTCCACCAGACGGCCGACGGGATCCCGCTCGCTGCCCGGCGCGTCGCCGCGGCAGCCGGCAAGCGCCGACGCCGCGAGGAGCCCGCCCGCTACAGCCCGATGTAGGCGCGGTACCATGCGATCATCGTGGTGCCCACCAACCAGGCGGCGGCGGCCCCGATGGAGAGGAACACCCCGAAGGGCACCTCGCGCTTGGGCCCGATGAGGTTGAGCGGCAGGAAGATGATCGTGCCGAGCAGGGATCCCAGAAAGATGGTCAGCAGGACCCCCTGCCACCCGATGAACGCCCCCACCATGGCCATCATCTTGATGTCGCCCCCACCCATCGCCTCCTTCTTCAGCAGGAGGCTGCCGCCGAACCCGATCGCCCAGAGGAGCCCGAACCCCGTGACCGCGCCGATGAGGGCGGGCAGAAGGGTGTGGAGGCCGCCCGCCAGGGCGAAGAGCAGCCCGATGGCGAGGCCCACGAAGTTGAATTCGTCGGGGATGATGTATTCCCGGATATCGGTGAGGGCGATGCCCAGCAGTATCGTGAAGAAGAGTGCGCCGCGCAGCGCTTCCGGCTCGAGCGGGTAGCGCCAGGCCATCAGCGCCCAGATGGCGCCGGTGAGGAGCTCCACCGCGGGGTACATCGGGGAAATGGGCAGCCCGCATCCGCGGCACTTCCCGCGGAGCAGCAGCCAGGAGAGCACGGGAATGTTGTCGTACCACGCGATCGGCTTTTCGCAGCGGGGGCAGCGCGAGCGGGGGCGGACCACCGACTGGTTGGCGGGGAGCCGCACGATGCAGACGTTGAGGAAGCTGCCGACCAGCAGGCCCAGCACCCCCGCAACGATCACGACGAGGAGTTCATCGGTCACGCAACACCTCGTAAAGGAGGATTCCCGCCGCCACCGCCACGTTGAGCGATTCCACCCCGGCCGCGAGCGGGATGGCGAGTCGCCGGGTGGCCACCCGCTCGAGGTCGGGCCGGACACCCGCGCCCTCGTTGCCGAGCACCAGGGCCACCGGCGCCGTCAGGCGCTGGCCGCCCGGCCGCTCTCCGGCGCCGTCGGTGATCCAGAGCGCGGCACCGACCCGTTCCGCCCAGGCCAGGCAGGCCTCGTCGGTCGTCGACACCGAGGGGAGCCGGAACAGGGCCCCCATCGAGCCCCGGAGCACCTTGGGGTTGGTCAGCTCGGCGGTGCCCTTCAGCGCGATCAGTCCGCTGGCGCCGAGCCCGAGTGCGGTCCGCGCGATGGCGCCGACGTTGCCGGGATCCTGCACGCCATCGAGGACGACCACGACCTGCCCGGCGCGCGGCACGATCGACTCGAGCGCCCAGGTCGGGGGCTCTATGACGGCGATGACGCCCTGCGGGTGCTCAGTGTCCGCCAGTTCGGCAAGGGCACGATCGTCCATTGGGGCCAGCGGCACGCCGGCGGCCGCCAGCGCCGTTTTGAGCGCCGCGCCGCGCGGAGTAGCTTCCAGCGCGGGCGACACGGCGGCGTGACGCAGCACCACACGCGCGGCGAGCGCCTCCTCGACCAACCGGACGCCCTCCGCCAGCGCGAGCCCGCGGCGTTCGCGGCCCCGGCGCAGTCGCAGGTCCCGGATCAAGGTCTCGACACCAGCCACGGCGCACTCCTCACGGGATGAACATGCAGATCGCGCTGACCATCGCCGGGTCCGACTCCGGAGGCGGAGCCGGCATCCAGGCCGACCTGAAGACCTTCCACCAGTTCGGTGTCTTCGGCACGTCGGTTGTCGTGGCGGTCACCGCGCAGAATACCCGGGGCGTGCGTTCGGTGCACGCGGTGCCGGCGGAGATGGTCCGCGACCAGCTCGCCGCCCTCGCCGAGGACCTGCCGCCGGCCGCCCTCAAGACCGGGATGCTGGCGAACGCCGCGCTGGTGCGGCAGGTGGCCGGCGCCATCCGGGGCTATGGGTGGGGCCGCGTCGTCGTCGATCCGGTGATGGTGGCCACCTCCGGCGACCGCCTGCTCGACCCCGGCGCCGAAGCCGTGATCGTCGAGCAGCTGCTTCCGCTCGCGACCCTCGTGACCCCGAACCTCGCGGAGGCCGGCATCCTCTCAGGCATGACGGTCCGCGACGTCGCGTCGATGGAACGCGCCGGGCGCCGCATTCTCGAATCGGGGGCGGGCGCCGTGCTGGTCAAGGGAGGCCACCTGGCCGGGGAGACGCTCGTGGACGTCCTGGTCTCGGCGAGTGGGAGCCGGCACTTCGCCCACCCGCGCATCGAGACCACGTCCACCCACGGCACCGGCTGCACGCTCTCGGCCGCGATCACAGCTGGCCTGACGCTCGGCCGCGACCTCGACGCCGCGGTCTCGGATGCCCTCGCGTATGTCCAGCGGGCGCTCGCCGCCGCGCCCGGACTCGGCGGCGGCCACGGCCCCCTGAACCACAAGGTTTAGGCCCGCGCGACGATCCCCTCGATCAAATCCCCCAGCTGCCGCCCCACTTTCCCTGCCGTTTCCATCACTTCCGCATGACTCAGCGTGGCCGATGACACGCCGGCGGCGGCGTTGGTGATGGTCGAGATACCGAGGCACCGCATGCCGCGGGCGCGGGCCACGATCACCTCCGGCACGGTGCTCATCCCGACCGCGTCCGCCCCGAGCGTGGCCAGCATCCGGATCTCGGCGGGGGTCTCGTAGCTCGGGCCGAGCAGCGCCGCGTACACCCCCTGCTCCAGCGCGATCCCCTGCTCGCGGGCCACCTCGAGCGCGAGTGCGCGAAGCGCGGGATCGTAGGCCGCGGACATGTCGGGAAATCTCGGCTCGCCCGCCGCCACCGGGCCGATCAGCGGGTTCCGGGCGGTCAGATTGAGGTGATCGGTGATCAGCATGAGCGTGCCGGGCGTGAACCCGGGCCGGATGCCGCCCGCGGCGTTGGTGGCCATGAAGGTCGTGACGCCCAGGGTGGCGAAGACCCGCGCCGGCAGCGCCGCCACCTCCGCCGCATGCCCTTCATACAGGTGAAAGCGCCCGCTCTGGGCCACGACGGTCTTCCCGGCGAGGGTCCCGACAACCAGTTCCCCGCGGTGACCCTCCACCGTCGGCACGTGGAAGCCCGGAATCTCCGCATACGGGACGCGCACCGCGTCGGTCAGTCGCTCGGCGAGGCCGCCCAGGCCGGAGCCCAGGACGACGGCCACGGTGGGCGACCGGCCGGAAAGCCGGCGGCGGACGGCCGCGGCGGCCGCCTCGACACCCGCGCTCACGCCGGCGGGCGCATTCGTCACAGCAGGATCCCCGCGATCGCCGCGGAGATGAAGTTCGCCATCGTACCGGCGAGCATGGCCCGGAAGCCGAGCCGCGCGAGGTCGGCCTTCCGCTCGGGCACCAGCGCGCCGATGCCGCCGATCTGGATGCCGACTGACGAGATGTTGGCGAACCCCGCCAGCGCGAACGACGCGATCGTGAACGACCGCGGGTCGAGCGTGGCCTTCAGCGGTCCCAGCTGGCTGAAGGCGATGAACTCATTGAGCACCGTCCGGGTGCCGAGGAGGCTCCCCACGGCGCCGCTGTCCTGCCACGACACCCCCAGCAGCCACGCGACCGGGCGCCCGATCCACCCGAGCACCGTCTGCAGGTTTTCGGGGAACCAGGCCGCGAGGCCGTGGAGCCACCCGAAGCCGCCGTTGACCAGCGCCACCAACGCCACGAAGGCGACCAGCATCGCGATGACGTTGAGCATCAACTGCAGCCCCTCGCTGGTGCCGCGCGCGGCCGCCTCGAGCAGGTTGGCGTCGGTGCGGGGCATGTCGAGCTTGACGTTGCCGTAGGTCTCCGGTGTGCCGGTCTCGGGCTCGAGCAGCTTGGCCATCATGATGGTGCCGGGCGCGGTCATGATGACGGCGGCGAGCAGGTGCCGCGCCTCGACCCCGAAGGCGATGTAGGCCAGCATGATGCTGCCGGAGATGTGGGCCATCCCGGCCGTCATGACCGTCATCAGCTCCGAGCGGGTCATCTTGGACAAGAAGGGCCGGATCGTGAGCGGCGCCTCGGTCTGCCCCATGAAGATCGAGGCGGCCACGTCGAGGCTCTCGGCGCCGCTCGCCTTCATCAGCTTGCTCATCACCACCGCCATGCCCCGCACCACGAGCTGCATAATGCCGAGGTAGTACATGCAGGCGAAGAGGGCGGAGACGAAGATGATGGCGGGGAGGATCTGAAAGGCGAACACCATGCCGAGGCTCGACCCGGGGCGCGCCAGCTCCCCGAAGACGAACTGGGCGCCGACGTTCGAGTAGTTGAGCACGGTGGTCACAAAGGTGCCCAGCGACTGGAAAAGCCCGATCCCCATGTCCGTCCGCAGCACGAACAGCGCAAAGAGGAACTGGAGACCGAGCCCGACGCCCACCACCTTCCACTGCACCGCCTTGCGGTCCCGCGACATCGCGAGCCCGACGGCAATCATGACCGCGATGCCCAGCACTCCGGTGAACCGTCCCATCAGCGGGTGCCCTCCAGTTCGGCGCTCACCGCGGTGAGCAGGGCCTGCCGGTCGGGCCATGGCAGGAACGAGGACGCGAAGGCGTTGAGGATCATCCGGTCGAGCTCCTCGCGGGTAAACCCGAGTTCGGTGTGGGCCAGCCAGTATTCGCGCGAGAGCGTGGTGCCGCTCATCAGCCAGCTGTCGGTGCAGAGCGTCACGTTGAGCCCGGCGTCGAAGTAGCCGCGCACCGGATGGTCGGCGAGCCGCGCGACGGCGCGCGTCTGGACATTGCTGGTGAGGTTGGTCTCGACGAGGATCCGGCGGTCGCGCACGTAGTCCTGCAGCACCCGGTTTTCCGCCAGGCGGGTGCCGTGCCCCAGGCGGTTGGCGTGGCACGCCTGGATGGCCTCCGCCACGGAGTCCGCCCCGGCGGCTTCGCCGGCGTGGACCGTGATGCCGAGCCCACCCGCCAGCGCGACGTCGAACGCGGCCCGGTGCAGGCCGGGCGGCCGGTCGCGCTCGCCGCCTGCCAGGTCAAACCCGACCACGCCGTGCGCGCGATTGGCCACCGAGCGCTCGGCGAGCCGGACCGAGACGGCCGGGTCGTAATGCCGCAGCGAGCAGTTGATGATCCCCGTCCGCACGCCAAAGTCCGCGGTGCCGCGCGCGAGTCCCCGCCATTCCGCCGCGATCGCCTCGTCCACGCTGAGGCCCTGCCGCGTGCTCAGCTCCGGACAGTAGCGAACCTCGAGGAGGCGGACGCCGTCGCGGGCCGCGTCCTCTACCATCTCGTAGGCCACCCGCTCGACCGCCTCGGGCGTCTGCAGGAGCGCGATGGTGATGTCGAAGCGCCGCAGGTACCCCTCGAGGTCGGCGGCATCGTCCACCAGCATATGCCGCCGGAGCAATGCGGGGTCGCGGGAGGGCAGGTCCACGCGCGCGGCGGCGGCCAGCTCGATCATGGTCTCGGGCCGGAGCGACCCGTCGAGGTGGACATGCAGCTCCGCCTTGGGCAGGCGGCGGAGCAGCTCAGGCGTCAGCATCGGCACCGCCGGCCCGCCGCGCGCTGACGGCAACACGCAGAATCATGCCGGTGGCCACGATCGCATCGGGCGCCACTGGCAGGCCGCGCGCGTCGGTGATGACGGGCGCGCCAGCGCCGGGCCGGGCCACGGAGGCGGGGTCCAGGAGCGCCGCCGCGTCAGCGGCGGTGGCGCCGCGCGGCACCTCGAGCCGGCGTTCATTGACGAACACCGGGATGGTGTCCGTCATCGGCCGACCGGGACGAAACGCGCGTCCTCCGGGGGCCGCACCGGACGCGGCAGCCGCCGGAGGTAGATCTCCATGAGCTCGATGTCGCTCATGCCGGCCGAGGTCTGCGGGGCGCCGCGCAGCATGGTGTAGCCGCTCTGGCCGGCGGAAAGGAAGGAATTCACCCCCAGGGTGTACCGGTCGCCGTCCCGCGGCTTCTTGCCGTTCGCCAGCCGCAGGTCGCGGACCCGCTGCCCCGGCGGACGCGTGGTGTCATACGTGATCCGCAGGCCGGACACGTGGGCGTCGGGACCGGAGGCGCTGATCGACGCCTCGGCCATTTCCCGGAGCTGCTTGCCGGTGATGGTGACGCGGACCGCCTGGTTCTGGAACGGCATGACGGTGAAGAGCTGGCCGTAGGTCAGCGGGCCGGCAGCCACGTCGGCCCGGATGCCGCCGTTGTTGACCAGGGCGACGTCGGCGCGGAGCACGTTGCGGAACGCGTCGGCCATCAGGTTGCCGAGCGGGTACTGGTCGCCGGTCCGGGCCATCGGCAGGGCGATGTCGGTGATGATCTCATTCGAGAGGCTGTCGGTGGCCCGGATCACCCGCGCCACGAGCGCCGAGATAGCGCTGTCGGGCGTCACCTGGTCCACCCAGACCGTCTGGACGTCCACGTCGATCCGCCGGGCACCGGAGGCGGTCCGCACGATATCCACCACGCCGATGGCGGTGCCGTTGTTCCGCGCCTGCACGATCGGGACGCCGTTGCGTTCGGTGTCGAGGAGCGTGTGGCTGTGCCCCGAGACGATCACGTCGATGGCGCCGGGCGGCAGGGATTGCGCCATGTCGAAGATCTCCCCGGCACAGGCCAGGGAATCGCACCGGCCGCCGGAATGGGTCAGCAGCACCAGGAAGTCGGGGCCGGCGGCGCGCGCCGCCTCCACCATGTCGCGGATCGATTCGTATCCCGCGCCGAACCGGAGCCCCGCCACGTTCTGCGGCGCCACGATCTCCTTCGTTTCGCTGGTGATGTAGCCCACGACCGCCACCTGGTACGGGCCGGCGCGGACCATGCGCCAGGGCGTGACCCATTCCGGCCGCTGGCCGGTGAGGGAGTCGAAGATGTTGGCCGCGACCCAGGGGTAGTCTGACTCGCGCATCCGCGCGCGCAGGGTATCGACCGACCAGTCGAAATCGTGGTTGCCGATGGCGGCCACCTGGATGCCCATCCGGTCGAACGCCTCGATGGTCGAACGGCCGTAGGTCAGGTTGGAGGGCAGCGTGCCCTGCATCTCGTCGCCCGCGTCGAGCCGGAGCGTGGTGCACCGGCAGCGCGCGGCCAGCGAGTCCATCATCGCGTCCACCGCCGCGGCCCCGCCCACCTTCCGCCCCTCGGACCACCCGTACACGCGGGGCTCCAGCGCGCCGTGGAAGTCGTTGATTGTGAGGAGCCGTAGCTGCAGCGTGTCCCGCGCGGGCGGCCGCGTCAGCAGCCTCGCCGAGGCGAGCGCCGCCGGGGGCGAGAGCCGCCAGTTGCGCGCGTCGAACTGCATGGGGTCGATCTGGCCCCGGCGCCGGAGGTCGGCCACCAGCAGCTCGCGGACGCTCTCGTTCTGGTCGTAGATGACCGTGGCGCCCTTCAGCGACTCGAACCCGCCGCCGCCTTCCTGCCTGTAGCTGTTGAGCGCCAGCGTATAGGTCTGGGAGGGCGACACATCGCGCCCGTTGACCCGGAGACCCCGGACCCTGCTGCCCACCGGCTGCGAGAGATCCAGTTCGTAGTCGGCGCCGGTCACCATGTCGAAGTTGTAGCCCGGGATCGTCGGGTTGGTGCCGACCTTGCCGGTCGAATCCACGACGTAGTACCGCGCGCTCTGCTCCAGGTAGGCCTGCAGCTGTGCACCCGTGATCCGGATGCCACGCAGGGTGTTCTCGTAGGGGTAGACCCCGGCCACGTCCGCCAGCCGGACCTCGCCGGAAGGCAGGCCGGCGCGGGTGTCGAAGGCCGCGGTCGCCGCGAGGTCGGTCCCCGCCTTCCGGCGCTGGACCTCATTGATCCAGGTGGTGAGCGGCACCGCCTCGACACGGGCGTCCGTGCCCGGCATCGCCGCGGTGGCCACCGCAATCGGGGTCGCCGCCCAGATGCGGACTTCGTCCTGGGCCTCGGCGACGCGCCGGAACCGGCCCGCCGGTGGATCGTACGGCGCCAGGTCGATCTGCTCCCCACGGATCCGCGTCACCCGCCAGCCGGCGCCGTCGCGGACCAGGTCCACGTGCGCCACCGCGAGCGTCTGGGCGTATGGCTTCGGCTGGATGAAGTGCACTCCGTTCAGCACGGAGTCGCGCATCTGGCGGTGGGAATGGCCGACCACGACCAGGTCGGGCCGTTCGAGTCCGGTGGCCAGCGTCGCCGCGACGTTTTCCGGACCGACCCCGGTCGAGTCGTAGGAGCTGCCGCCGTCCATCCCGCTGTGGATCAACGCCACCACCACATCCGATTCCCGACGCAGCCGCGCGATCTCGGCCGGCGCGGTGGACCCGATCCGCTCGACCTGCACCTGTCCGCGGACGTTGTTCCGGTCCCAGATCATGACCCCCGGCGTGGTGAAGCCGGTGATCCCGACGCGGACGCCCCGCCGGAGGACCACGGTTTCCTGTGCGAACATCGGCGCGCCGGACGGTTCGTTCTCGAGGTTGGCGCTCACCACGCGGAAGGAGGCCCGCCGGAGCGATTCGCGCAGGAAGGGGACCCCGAAATTGAAGTCGTGGTTGCCGGGCGTCGCGGCGTCGTAGCCCAGCTGGTTCATCACGTCGACGATGGGATGGGGATCCCGGGGCGCCACCTGCGCGAAGTACGCCGCGAACGGATCTCCCTGGAGCAGGTCGCCGGCGTCCACCAGCACGACCTGGTCGGGATAGGCGGCGCGGAGCGAATCGATGGGCCGCGCCGCCCGGACCAGCCCGCCGGGATAGGCCCGGTCCCGCACATAGTCCCACGCCGTCGCCCGTCCGTGGACGTCCGTGGTGGCGACGATGACGAGATGGGCGGAGTCCTGGACGGCCGGCGCGAGTGGCGCCAGGAGGAGCAGGGAGAGCAGCATCAGTCAAATATCCGTAGTTGCCGGCGAGTTTCGCAATGCATCGATTGGCCCGCCCTTGCGCCGCACCCCCGACCCGGATATTCGTTTACGCGCATATGACCACCCCGCCTTCGACCACGGAACTCCTCGTGGCGCTCGCCGAGCCTACCCGGCTCCGCATCCTCAACTGCCTGGCGGCGGCGCCGCTCTTCGTATCCGACCTGCAGGCCATCCTCGCGGTGCCACAGCCGACCGTTTCCCGCCACCTCAAGGTGTTGAAGGAGGCGGGCTTGGTGCGAGACACGCCGATCGCGCAGTTCGTGTTGTATCGGCTCCGGCGGGAGACCGGCGCCCCGGGGCGGCTGCTCGCCGCGGCGCTCGAAGCGCTGGGACAGGAAGAGCAGATGCGCGCCGAGCGGCACCAGGCCGCCGACCGGAGCCGGGCCAATCCGCGGGTCCGGGTCGCCTCGCTCGCCGAACTTCCATCATGACATCCAACCGGGCCCCCCGCCGATGACGCACCGTATTCTCGTGGTCGACGACGAGCCGGACATCACCGCCCTGGTGGCGTATCACCTGGCCAAGGCCGGCTACCGGGTGTC
>CAZNDK010000031.1:0-22118 GCA_964571795.1 uncultured Gemmatimonadaceae bacterium
ATTACCGCGGCTGCTGGCACAGAGTTAGCCGGTGCTTCCTCACCCGGTACCGTCACCCCTGTCGAAACAGGTATTCGTCCCGGGCAACAGGAGTTTACACCCCGAAGGGCGTCATCCTCCACGCGGCGTCGCTGCGTCAGCCTTTCGGCCATTGCGCAAGATTCCCCACTGCTGCCTCCCGTAGGAGTCTGGGCCGTGTCTCAGTCCCAATGTGGCTGATCATCCTCTCAGACCAGCTACCCGTCGTCGCCTTGGTGAGCCATTACCTCACCAACTAGCTGATAGGCCGCGAGGCACTCTATCGGTGCATTGCTGCTTTCCTCACCCGGAGATGCCCCCGAGTGAGCGTACGCGGTATTACCCGGCCGTTGGGCCGGCTATCCCCCGCCGATAGGCATGTTCCTCACGTGTTACGCACCCGTCCGCCACTGAACCCTTGCGGGTCCCGTGCGACTTGCATGTGTTAGGCACGCCGCCAGCGTTCGTCCTGAGCCAGGATCAAACTCTCCAATGAAGAAGTTCAATCGACTCATTCCGAACGACTGTGTTCTTGTCGTCCGAATCAATGGTCAGAGTAGTTTACCCATCCCCGGCCGGCCTCTGCGCCGTCCGGATCAAAGGGTCCGCACTCCGATCACCTCTGGTTCACATCATTTGTCAAAGAGCGTTGATCACATTTGGAAAATCGCCGCATTACCGGCGAGCCCACAATCTTAGTCGGTGCATTGCGGGGAGTCAAGTGGGGAGCAACCAGCGGTGAGAACCACCTGCTTCGGCCACCCGAACCACCCAATCCCCAACACCTTACCCGACCTCGAAGGGAGCGCAAACCTAAGCCCGGTCCCCGCGCCACGCAAGGCCCCGAACCGGCCCGAATTCGGGCCCCTGCAACCGCCCGTTTCACCCCCACGAAGACCCCTCCCGGCCGGGCGCGCCGGCGTCCTCTCGCCACCCCGAAACGGACGCGGGGCGGGAGCGGCCAATCCCGGCCACCCCCACCCCGCCCCCCAGCTGTGCCGGCCCGCCTACGGCGTGGCGGGCGGCGTCTTCTTCGGCTCGATGCGAATGATCCAGAGCCCGTTCAGCATGTCGTTGACGTAGGCCAGGTTGTCCTTCACCACGACGCCCCAGGTCATCGCCATGTTCTTGGTGCTGCCGTCCATGTCCGCCGTGTTCACGTGCACGATCTCGCGGCCCTGCGCGCGCAGGTCGCCCAGCAGCTCGCCGGACACGTCGAACGCGCGGAAGCCGGCGTTGTACGCGCCCATGTAGAGCGTGTCGCCCGCCACCCAGATGTTGTGCACCCCGCCGTACTCCGGCTCGTACCACGCCACCGACTTCGGGTGCTCGATGTTCGACACGTCCAGCACCTGCAGGCGTCCGTACGCGCGGAACGCGGCCGCGTCCTTCGCGCCCTTCACGCCCGACGCCGGGAACACCTCGTCGGCGATGAACACGTAGTTCTTGTGGCGCCACGCGGTGTGCGTGCCGCGGATGAACCCGGGCCCGCCGACCGCCTCTACCTGCGCGTACAGCGCGTTGAGGTCGTACTTGTACTGGCTCACCAGCACCGGGTTGCTCGGCGTGCCGCCCTTCATCCCGTTGCCGACGTCGAGGATGACGAGCCCGTCGTTCCAGTAGCTCAGGTACGCAAGCCCGTCCTGGACGTCGATGTCGTGCAGCGTGCGGCCGGCGTCGGGCCGGTCGGTGCGCCACTGCGCGATTTCCTTCGGGTGGTACGGGTCGTCGATGTTGATGACGTGCATGGCGCCGGTGCCGTCGTTCGTCAGGAAGACGTTCGTCCCGTACTTGTCCTGTTTGTACACGAACGCCGAGTGCACGCCGGAGGTGACGCCCTCGGTGAACTCCGCGATCACCTTCGGGTGCTCCGGGTCCTCGGTGCTCGCGATGACGATGCCGTTCTTCCGGTCGGCCGCGCCTTCGCGCGTGAAGACGATGAACTTGCCGTCGGGGGTGGACATGACGTCGTTGACCCGGCGGGTGTTGAGCACCAGCGAGTCGGTGACCACCGGCGCCGCCGGATCGCTCACGTTGATCGCGTAGAGCACGTCGCCGCCGCTGCCGCTGCCGAGGAAGGCGTGCTTGCCGTCCGGCATGACCCAGACTTCCTCGGTGGTGAAGCGGGTGCGGGGCAGCCGGCCGACCACGGCCGCGGGCCGCCGCACGTCGCGGGGCCGGAGCGTGACCGCCGCCTCGGCGCTCGACGCCCCGAAGCTCACCGTGACGAAGTACTCCCCGGCGACGTAGCCGACGAACCGGCCGGCCGGCGTGAGCTCGCCGCTCCCCGGGGCGAAGGTCCACGACGGCGTGAGCCCGGTGATCTCCTTGCCCTGGGCGTCCTTGGCCTTGACGGCGAAGTCGATCACGTCGCCGGTGCGGGCGTCGACGTGCGACGGCGACACCTCCAGCCGCGCGATCGTGTTGGCCACCACCTGGACCGGCACCGTGGCCACCGCGGCGCCGGTGCGGGCCGTGACCGTGGCGCGCCCGGGCGCCACCGCGCTCAGCACCCCGTCCGCCGACACCTTCACGACGCCGGGAGCGGAGCTCTTCCAGGCGAAGCTGTCGTCCCGTTCATCGCCGGCCTGGGAGTAGCTCGTGGCCGTGAGCCGGAGCCGCTGCCCGGTCACGAGCTTCGTGACCTGCGGCGCCACCGCGATCCGCGCGGCCGGGCCCGCCACCATCTGCACCTCGACCCGCTGGATCACCGGCTTGGTCCCGGTGACGCGCGCCTGCACGCTCACCGCGAGCGTCCCGGTCGAGCCCGAGCGGATGAGCCCGGTCGAGTCCACCGTCCCCTCGAACCGGCCGCCGGCGCCGAAATACCGGATGGTCGCGTCCGGCACCGGCTGCCCGAGCGAGTCGAGCGCCCGCGCCGTGAGGCGGAGGGTGTCGCCGGCGGGCATCTGGAGCGAGGTGCCGGGAAGAATTTCGAGCCGGGCGATCGGGGAGGCCGCGAGCGGCGTGGCGGGGGCGGGCTGTTGGGTGCCCTGCTGCAGGGTGGCCAGCACGGCCAGGGAAAACAGGATCATGCGAGAGTCCGGTGTCCAAGGGTGGGAAACGAACGCGACCCGGCCCGCCGGAAGGCGGGCGCCGGGTCAGAACATAACGCGCGGCTGCCGGGTGCGATACCTCAGTTCGGCGCGGGCGTGACCTGTACCTGCGGGACCGACTTCACCCCGGGCGCCGCGGGCGGCGGCACGACGGTGGCGGCGATCGAATCGGGGTTCGGCGGTCCGTGGTCCCGGAATCCCTGCACCGCCGAGGAGGGAAGGAACAGCGGCAGGACGATGTCGGTGCCCTCGACCAGCACCTCGCCGAATTGCTCGAACGCCCCCCCCGCCGCCGTCGGTGCGTCCGCGGTCACGCAGACGAACGTCGTGCGCTCGTCGATCTTCTCGACGTCGTCGATCCGCATCGCGCAGTTCCGCAGGCGGTCGGCGAACGATGCGCTGTCGAGCCGCACCGTGACCTGGACCGAGGTGACTTCCTTCGGGGCCGTCCGCAGGAGCCGCAAACGCTCGAGCTTGCCCAGCGCGGCGCCATCGACGCGGAAGGTGGCGAACTTGACGGGAATCGAGATGGGGTCGGAGGTTTCGAAGACGGTGTGCACGGTCCGCACGCCCTTCCGGACGCCGAACCAAACGGCCATGCCGACGGCGAAAATGAGGAGCGCGCCGGCGGCGATCTTGATCCAATATCGTGTCATGAGGTCCCCCGGAGGTCACCGGCGAGAGAATGTTTCAGATAGTGACGACCATCGGAGGCCGAAAGTTTCAGGACCAGCCACTCCCAGCCGAACCGGCAGGGCACTTGGTGGACGGAGGCAACAGGCATATCTTTGTCGCGCAGTCACTTACGCTGGTAGAGCCCAGGACGACATGACCAAGCTGCCCCCACTCGAGCCCATCCCGGACGGCGACAACGCCGCCGTCGGCTTCGTCCTGCGTCTCGCCCGGGCGATGCAGGCCTACGGCTACCCCGCGCAACAAGTCGAGCACGCGCTCGGCGAGGTGGCCCGCCGGCTGGGACTCACGGCCCAGTTCTTCTCGACGCCCACATCGTTCATGGCCTCCTTCGGCTCGCTCGAGCACCAGCGTACCCACCTGATCCGGGTCGAACCCGGGGACGTGGATCTGGGCAAGAGCGCTGACGTTGAAGCAGTCATCCGGGAGGTCGTCGAGGGACGGGCCACGCCGGCGCAGGGCTCCGCCGACCTCGAGCGCATCCACGCGGCGCCGCCGCGCTACGGCGCGGTCACCACGGTGCTCGCCTTCGGCTTCAGTTCGAGCGCCGCCTCGCGGTTCCTGGGCGGCGGACTGCGCGAGGCGCTGGTGGCCGGCGTGATCGGCCTGGCGATCGGGCTGCTCGGCGTGCTCGCCGGGCGACTCCCCGCCCTGGGCCGCGTCTTCCCCTTCCTTGCCGCCTTCGGCGCCTCCGCCATCGCGGCGGCGGCGGCGACGGTGCTGCCGCACTACAGCGCGTATGTCGGCACCCTGGCAGGCCTCATCGTGCTCATCCCCGGACTCACGCTGACCACCGCCATGACGGAGCTCTCCTCGGGACACCTCGCCAGCGGGACGGCGCGGCTCAGCGGCGCGCTGATGCTCTTTGTCGTCATCGGCTTCGGGGTCGCGATGGGCAGCCAGCTCGTGACGCTCACGCTGGGCGATTACGCGAGCCGCGTGCGTCCCGAGGCGCTGCCCGACTGGACCTGGTGGCTGGCGCTGGTGGGCGCACCGCTCGGATTCTCCGTGCTGTTCCGGGCCCACGCCCGCGACGCCATCTGGATCCTGATCGCGGGTGCGATGGGCATCGCGGGCAGCCGCCTCGGGTCGGCGGCGTTCGGCCCCGAGCTCGGCGCGTTCGTCGGCGCGCTGTCTGTGGGCGTTGCCAGCAACGCCTACGCCTACCTGCTCAGGCGTCCGGCGTCGGTCACGCTGGTGCCGGGCATCCTGCTGCTGGTGCCGGGCGCGATCGGATTCCGGAGCCTCTCGTCGCTGCTCGATCGCGAGGTGGTGACGGGCGTCGAGACGGCGTTCACGATGGTGCTGATCGGCGCGGGACTGGTGGCGGGCCTGCTGCTGGCCAACGTGCTGGTGCCGGGGCGCCGCCAGGCCTAGTCAGCCCCGCGGGTGATACTGCCGGTGCACGGAGCGCAGGTACTCGCGATCCACGTGGGTGTAGATCTGCGTGGTCGACAGGTCGGCGTGGCCCAGCATTTCCTGCACGGCCCGGAGGTCGGCCCCGCCTTCCAGCAGGTGAGTGGCGAAGGAATGGCGGAGGGTGTGCGGCGTCACCGTCTTGGTGAGCCCGGCGCGCTGGGCGGCCCGTTTCACGATGCCCCACGCGCCAACGCGGGAGAGCGGCGCCCCTCGGTTGTTGAGGAACACACGCTGGCGTGAGGCGCCGCGGTCGAGCGTCGGGCGCAGGGTGTGGAGGTACACCGACAGCGCTCCGATGACGCTCCGCCCGATCGGCACCAGCCGTTCCTTGCTTCCCTTCCCCAGGACCCGCACCAACCCTTCCGACATCACGAGATCCGTGAGCCCGAGCCCGCACAACTCCGAGACCCGGAGCCCCGCGCCGTACCCGAGCTCGAGCAACGCACGGTCGCGCCAGCCGAGCGGTTCGTCGATGCTGGGCGCGGCGAGCAGCGCCTCCACCTCCGCCACTGAGAGCGTGTCCGGCAGCGAGCGCCCGAGCCGCGGGCTCTCCAGCCGGTCGCTCGGATCCTCCTTCACCAGCCCCTCGCCCAGCAGGAACCCGAAGTAGGTCCGCACCGCCGAGACGTGGCGGCGGATAGTGGCGGCACTCAGCCCGAGGTCCTTGAGGGCGAAGACGAACTCCCGAAGGACCGCCCTCGTGAGGCCCGCCGGGGCGTCGATGCCCCGCGCCAGCGCGAACTCGGCGAGGCGCCGAAGGTCGCGCAGGTAGTTCTCGACGGTGTTGGGGCTGTGCCCGGCCTCGAGGGTGAGGAAATCCCGGAACCCCTCGAGCCAGAATTGCCGCGCGGGGTCCGGGGCGGTCACGGCGGTTCGACGCCGAGGAGGGTCGCCGCGCGGGCGATCATCGCGGCCTCCGCCGGGGTCACCGCGCCGTCGGCCTCCGCCACCCGTCGCATGCGCTCCACCAGCCGTGCCCGCTCCTCGGACCGGTACGCCGAGGTGGCGCGCAGGATGGCCGCCTCCAGCGCCGCACGGTCCGCGCTGACCTGCCCGGGCAGGTGGCTGAAGCGTGCCCGCAGCCTCGTCGTCAGCGCCTCACGCTCGGTGGCGGCCAGGTGCTCGTCGGCCTCGGCCAGCTCGAGCACGAAGGCGGCCACCGCCTGCAAGGCGGGATCCACGGCGCCCGGCTCCGCCGCGGGGGCGTGGTCAATCGCCACGCGGAGGGCGTCCCAGAGGCGGGCCCGCCGCGTGGTGCGGGAGCGCCACCAAGCGAAGACGATTCCCACCAGGGCGAGCCCGCCCACCAGGGCGAGCCCCGTGTTCAGCCCGCGCAGCACCTGCTGGATCCCTTCCCAGCTCTTTCCGATGTACCGCCCGACGACAACCAGGCTGGCGAACCAGAGCGCCGATGCGAGGCCGATGGGAATGAGGGCGCGGTGGGGCGGGAGGCGGATGAGCCCGGCGAACGGGGCGACCACGGCGCGCACCCCAGGGAGCAGGCGACCCAGGAACACGCCGGGGAGGCCGTAGCGGATATACCCGCGCTCCAGCGACGCGATCGACTCGGGAGACAGCAACCTTCGCCCGGCACGTGTCTCGAAGAGGGCGCCGCCGAGCCGCCGGGCCAGGAAATAGACGCCCACCGCGCCGGCGAAGTTCGCGGTCCAGCAGACGAGGAAGAGGGTGACGGGGTCGAGCTGACCGCCCACCGAGAGGAAGGCGCCGAGCGCCACGACGGCGTCGCCGGGGACGGGCGGAAAGACGTTCTCGATCAAGGCCAGCGAGGCGAGGATGGCATAGACGGCGGCCGGGGGCATCGTGGCCAGCGCATCCAGCAGCGAGGCGATCAGCGCACCTCCAACGTCGCCACGGCCATCGTGGCGACCCCTTCCCCGCGCCCGACGAACCCCATCCCCTCATTGGTCTTGGCCTTCACGCTCACCTCGGCGGCGGTGAGCCCGAGGGCCGCGGCCAGGGTGGCGCGCATGGCGGGAATGTGGGGGCCGAGCCGCGGCCGCTCGAGGATGACGGTCACGTCCGCCTGGACGACACGGTATCCCTGCCCCGCCACGAGGTCGCACGCGGCACGGAGGAGCGCGATGGAGTCAGCCCCCTTCCAGCGGGGGTCGGTGTCCGGGAAATGGGTGCCGATGTCGCCCGCCGCCGCGGCGCCGAGGATCGCGTCGGTCAGGGCATGCGCGACGGCATCGGCATCGGAATGGCCGGCCAGGCCGTGGCTGTGGGGGATGGTCTGGCCGCCGAGAATAAGCGGGCGGCCGGTCACCAGGCGGTGCGAGTCGTAGCCGATCCCGGTGCGGGTCATGCCGCCACCGCCGCCTCCTCGATGAGGGAGTAGTCCTGGCGGCGGCGGCGCGGCGTGAAGCCGGCGTCGGCGATGACCCGGTGCATTTCCCCGAGGGTGGCCCGGTAGGTGGTCCCGGCGGCCGAGACGACGTTCTCTTCCATCATGAGCGAGCCGTAGTCGTTGGCGCCGAACCGGAGCGCCACCTGCCCAACCTTGTGCCCCATCGTGACCCAGGACGACTGCATGTTGGGGATGTTGCGGCAGATGATGCGCCCCATTGCCAGCGTGCGCAGGTAGGTGATCGCGTCGGTCTTGGCCCACCCGTCGAACATCGGGGTGCCTTCGGGCTGCAGCGGCCAGCAGATGAACGCCGTGAAGCCGCCGGTGCGCGCCTGCAGGTCGCGGATCTTGAGCAGGTGCTCGATCCGGTCGGCGTTGGACTCGCCCATGCCGTACATCATCGTCACCGAGGTGCGCATGCCCTGGCGGTGGGCTTCCTCCTGCACGCCGAGCCATTCCTCGGTCTGGGCCTTCTTCTTCGCCACCCGTTCCCGCACCGCGTCCACCAGGATCTCGCCCCCGCCGCCGGGGATCGAGTCGAGGCCGGCCTCGCGAAGCTGCCGAATCACTTCCGGCATCGGCAGCCGGAACCGTTCGCTGAAGAACACCACCTCGCTCGGGCTGAAGCCGTGGATGTGGATCGGATGGTGCGCCTTGATGTAGCGCATCAGCTCGAGGTACCAGTCGAAGGGGATGTAGGGGTTGTGCCCCCCCTGCAGCAGGATCTGGACGCCGCCGATGGCGCGGCACTCCTCGATCTTGGCGCCGATCTCCTCGAAGCTCAGCACGTAGCCCTCGCGGTCCTTGGGCCTCCGGTAGAAGGCGCAGAAGCCGCAATCGGCCACGCAGACGTTCGTGTAGTTGATGTTGCGGTCGATGATGTGCGTCACCACCGGCTCGGGGTGCAGTTCCCAACGCACCGCATCGGCCCGGCGGCCGAGCTCCAGGAGGTCGGCCCGCTCGTAGAGCTCGAGGTAGTCGCGGAATTCCGCGGAGCTGCGATCCACGTCGTACATGGTCAGGCCGCCGTGATGAACGAGAGCGAGCCGGCGGGCGCGAGGTGGTCCTGCGCCAGCCGGTGGAAGAAGGTCGTGAGTCCCTCGAGCTCGGCGCCCCCGAGGGCGTAATCCAGCGTGCCGAGGTACGCGCGGCAGGTGGCCACGGACACCCCGGTGGCGCGCGAGGCATCGGCGGCGAGCTCATCCAGGTGCGCCAGGCCCCAGGCCCGCGAGGCGAGCAGCCGCTCGTGGAGCGCATGCACCGCGGCGGCGGGCACGTCGCGCCGGGCCGCCCACACCGCGAACACGAACGGCAGGCCGGTCCAGGCCTTCCATTCGGCGCCGAGGTCGAGCACGAAGGGATACGCCGCGCGGGCCGTGAGCTGGAGCGCCGCGTCGCCGATGACCAGCACGGCCTCGTGGGGCAGGCCCGCCAGCGCGTCGAGGTCGGCCGATTCGGCCCGGGCGGTGGCGAAGCGCGGCGTGACGTGCCACCGGTGGCGGAAGAGCAAGTCGAGCAGCAGGACGGAGGTCCGGGACGAGGCGGTCCGGAGCACGGTCATGCCGTCCAGTTCCTCGACCGGCCGCCGGGAGAACAGCGCGACGCTGTGCACCGGGCCGTCGGCGCTGATGGCGAGGTCGGGCAGGAGGTGGTAGGCCGCCGCGTTCCGCGCATACTCCACCGCAGAGACCACGCTGACGTCGAGTTCGCCGGCGGCGAGCAGGTCGTTCAGCTCGGAGGCGGTGCCGGTGACCAGGTCCGCCGCCACCCGGACAATCCCGCGGTCGATGGCCCCCGTAACGGGATAGCAGTTGATCCAGGGGATGCGCCCGAGCCTCATGCGGCGTGTACCACCGGCAGCGAGCGGCCACGGGGCTCCGCCGGCGCGGGTGTCGCGGGCGGCGGGTCGTCGAAGGCGTCGCGCACGGCCTGGTAGAGGCTGTTGCGCTCCACCGGCCGGCGGCCGGCGCTTTGGATCAACGCCACGAGCTGATGATACTGCATGGCCATTTCGGTGCGCGCCCCGGCCTCGTGGTACACCCGCTCGTAGACGACGGTGCCCTCCACGTCGTCGCAGCCGAAGCTGAGCGCGATCTGGGAGAGCGCCGGCGTGACCATCGGCCAGTGGGTCTTCACGTGCGGCACGTTGTCGAGGAAGAGGCGCCCGATGGCGATGTTCTTCAGGTCCTCGAAGCCGGTGGTGGCGGTGCCCACGCGCCCGAGCTCCTCGCCCAGCTCGTTGTGATCGGGGTGGTAGGCCAGCGGGATGTAGGTCAGGAAGCCGCCGGTCACGTCCTGCAGCTCGCGCAGCATGGCCAGGTGCTGCAACCGGTCGTCGGCGGTCTCGATGTGGCCGTACAGCATGGTGCAGTTCGTGGGAATGCCGAGCTCGTGCGCGGTGCGGTGTACCCGGATCCACTCCTCGCCGGTGAGCTTCCGCTCGGCGATCGTGGCCCGCACGGCGGTGCTGAAGACCTCCGCGCCGCCGCCCGGCAGGCTGGTGAGGCCGGCCTCCTGCAGCGCCAGCAGGACGTCGCGCTCCGTGATCTTCTCGATCCGGGCCAGGTGGGCAATCTCGACGGCCGTCAGCGCCTTGATGTGGACGGTGGGGTGCCGCGCCTTGAGGCCCCGGAGCATGTCGGTGTAGTACGACAGCCGCAGCTTCGGGTGCAGGCCCCCCACGATGTGGAACTCGGTCGTCGGGGCGCCCCGGGCCTGCTCCGCCTCGGCGTAGACCTCTTCCAGCGACCTGGTGTACGCGCCCTCCTCCTTCGGGGTCCGTGCGAAGGAGCAGAAGGTGCAGGTGGCCCGGAGGACGCAGACGTTGGTCGGGTTGAGGTGCTGATTGGCGGAAAAGAAGACGCGATCGCCGTTCAGGCGCCGGTTGGCGAAGTCCGCCAGGAGGCCGAGCCCGAGGAGATCGTTGGTGGCGTAGAGTGCCAGGCCGTCGGCGTGATCGAGCCGCTGGCCGGCGGCCACCTTATCCACGATCGGCCGGAGCGCGGGGTCGCGAAGCGCGGCGAGGTCGAGGGTGGATGCCATGCACATCTCCTTGAGGCGTGAGCGGTTACCCGGAGCAATCTACCCCCGAGCGACCCGCAGGTGCCAGATGCCTCCGCCGGGAACGAAAAGCCCCGGGAGGCGTGCCCCCGGGGTGTCTGGTCCAGCGCGGCGAGAAGCGGGCGTGCGGGCCGGGCTCAGCCCTTCCAGGCTTGCACGGCCAGCGTCACGTTGTGCCCGCCGAAGCCGAAGCTGTTGGACAGCGCCACGTCCACCTTGCGTTCGACCGCGACGTTGGGCGCGCAATCGAGGTCGCATTCGGGGTCCGGCGTCACCTGGTTGATGGTCGGGGGCACCTTGCCGGTCCGGCACACCATCAGGCTCACCGCGAACTCGAGTCCGCCGGCGGCGCCGAGGAGGTGTCCGGTCATCGACTTGGTGGAGGCGAAGATCAGCTTCCGCGCCTGGGCGCCGAAGACCGCCTTGACCGCCGCCGTCTCGGCGATGTCGCCCTGCGAGGTGCTGGTGCCGTGGGCGTTGATGTACCCCACCCGCTCCGGGACCACGCCACCGTCGCGCAGGCAGTCGCGCATGGCGCGCTGGGCGCCCTCGCCCGACGGAGCCGGGGAGGTGATGTGGTAGGCGTCGCCGCTCAGGCCGTAGCCGAGCACCTCGCCCAGGATGGTGGCGCCGCGGGCCTCGGCGTGCTCCAGGCTCTCGAGCATGACCATGGCAGCGCCGTCGCCGAGGACGAAGCCGTCGCGGTCCTTGTCGAACGGCCGGCTCGCCTGTTCCGGTGCGTCGTTCCGCATCGACAGCGCCTTCATGTTCTGGAACCCGGCGATGGCGAGGCCGCTGATGGCGGCTTCCGACCCCCCGGTGAGCATCGCGTCGGCGTGGCCGGCCTTGATCAGCTCGAACGACTGGCCGATGGCGTGGGCCGAGCTGGCGCACGCGGAGACGGTGGCGTAATTGGCGCCCTGCAGGCCGTACCGGATGGACACGAGCCCGGCCGCGATGTCGGGAATGAACATCGGGATGAAGAACGGGGAGACCCGGTCGGGGCCCTTGGTGATGAAGATCGAGCACTGCTCCTCGAACGTCACCATGCCGCCGATGCCGCTGCCGATGATGACGCCGGTGCGCCCCGGCGAGGGGAACTTGCCCTCGAGCCCCGCCTGGGCGACCGCCTGGTGGGCCGCCCCCATCGCGTACTGCACGAAGAGGTCGTACCGGCGGGCTTCCTTCTTGTCGATGTACTGGAGCGCGTCGAAGCCCTTCACTTCGCAGGCGAACTGCACCTGGAGCGCGGCGGGATCGAACTTGGTGATGCGGGCGGCCCCCGAGCGTCCGGCCAGGAGGCCCGACCACGTATCCTCGACGCTATTGCCGAGCGGGGTCACCAGCCCGAGGCCGGTGACGACGACACGACGCGCCAAGCTACTTCCCGGTCTTGTCGTGGAGGTACTTCAGCGCATCGCCGACGGTCCGGAGCTTCTCGGCCTCTTCGTCGGGGATGTCGATGTCGAACTCCTTCTCGAAGGCCATCACGAGCTCGACGGTGTCCAGGCTGTCCGCGCCGAGATCCTCCATGAAGCTGGCTTCCGGGGTCAGCTTTTCGCGCTCGACACCCAGTTCCTCGGCGATGATGTCCTTGACCTTCTCTTCCACGTTGCTCATGTCGTCCTCGAAAAGGATTTGGGGGTCGGGCTAGATGACCATGCCGCCGTCGACCACCAGGACCTGCCCGGTGATGTAGGCCGCGAGATCCGACGCCAGGAACAGCACCGCGGCCGCGATATCCTCCGGCCGGCCGAGGCGCCCCAGCGCGATCTGCTCTAATAATGCTGTCCGCGCCTCAGAGGGCAAGGCGGCGGTCATGTCGGTCTCGATGAAGCCGGGGGCGATGCAATTGGCCAGGACTCCGCGGCTGGCGTACTCCTTGGCCACCGACTTGGTCAGGCCGACGAGCCCCGCCTTGCTGGCCGCGTAGTTGGCCTGCCCCTTGTTGCCGGTCAGGCCGACCACGCTCGTGATGTTGATGATGCGCCCCGTGCGGCGCTTCATCATCCCCTTGATCACGGCGCGCGTGGTGAGGAACGCTCCCTTCAGGTTCGCGTCCAGGACCACGTCCCAGTCGTCCTCGCTGAGGCGGAGGAGGATGTTGTCGCGGGTGAGGCCGGCATTGTTGACCAGGATGTCGATGGGGCCGAGCGCGGCCTCGGCGGCGGCGATGGCGGCCTCGACCTGCGCGGCGTCGGCCACGTCACACGCGACCCCTGCCGCCCGCTCGCCGAGCTCCACCGCCACGATCTGCGCACGCGCCACGTCCCGCCCCACGATGGCCACCTTGGCGCCCGCGGCGTGGAGCGCGCGCGCCACCGACAGGCCGATCCCGCGGGTGCTGCCGGTGACGAACGCGGTCTTCCCGGTCAGGTCGATGCTGGTCATGCGAGAAACGCCTCCACCTCGGCGGCGGTGCCCAGCGTGACGGTCTTGGCGCCGGGAACGATCTTGCGGAGCAGGCCGGAGAGCACGCTGCCCGGCCCGAGCTCGATGAATATGGCCTCGGGCGCCAGGGCGGCCGCGGCCTGCATGCAGGCGATCCAGCGGACCGGCGCCGTCAGCTGCTCGGCGAGAAGCCGCACCGCGGCCGCCGAGGTCCGCACCGGCTCCGCCGAGGCGTTGGCCAAGATCGGGAACGCCGGATCGGCAAACGGCGCCGCGGCGAGCGCGGCCTCGAGGCCCGCGACGGCCGGCGCCATCAGCGGCGAGTGGAAGGCGCCCGATACCTTGAGCGGCAGGACCCGCTTGGCGCCCCGGGCCTTGCAGGCATCGCCGGCGCGCGTGACGGCGGCCGGGTCTCCTGAGATGACGATCTGGTCGGGGGCGTTGAGATTGGCGGCCACGGCCACGCCGTCGGCGCCGGAGGCCTCGCTGCAGGCCGCCTCGACCCCGGCCGGGTCGAGGCCGAGCACCGCCGACATCGCGCCGGGGCGCCGGGTGCCGGCTTCGAACATGAGTTCGCCGCGCCGGCGGACCAGGCGCGCCGCGTCGGGCGCCGAGAGCGACCCGGCGGCCACGTAGGCGCTGTATTCCCCGAGACTGTGCCCCGCCCCGGCCGCCACGGCGCCGAGCCGCTCGCGGACCACTGCGAACACGGCGGCGGAGTGCGCGAGAATGGCGGGCTGGGTGTTGTGGGTGAGGATCAGCTCGTTCTCGGGCCCTTCCCACATCAGGCGCGAGAGCGGGACGCCGAGCGCGTCGTCGATGGCCTCGAAGGTGTGACGCGCAGCGGGAAACCGCTCCGCGAGGTCCTTGCCCATCCCGACTTTTTGCGCCCCCTGACCGGGGCACATCAGGACCGCTACCACCGCACCACCGCGCTCGCCCAAGTGAATCCGCCCCCGAACGACACCAGCAGGATGACCGTCCCCGGCTTGATCCGGCCCTCCTGGACCGCCTGGTCGATGGCCAGCGGGATCGATGCCGACGAGGTGTTGCCGTAGCGGTCCACGTTGACCATCACCTTGCTGAGCGGCATGCCGGCGTGCTTGGCGGTGGCTTCGATGATCCGGAGGTTCGCCTGGTGCGGCACCATGAGGTCCACCTCGTCCGCGGTGATCCCGGCGCGGCTCAGCGCCTGGTCGCAGGCTTCGGACATGGTGAGCACCGCGGACTTGAAGACCTCGCGCCCCGCCATCTTGATGAAGTGCGAGCGGTCCGCCACGACCTTTTCGCTGATGGGATCCACGGCCCCGCCGCCGGGCCGGTAGAGCAGGTTGGCGAGGTTGCCGTCGGACTTGATGAAGGTGGAGAGGACGCCCCGCTTGCCGCCGGCGCTTTTCCGGATGACGGCGGCGCCCGCGGCGTCGCCGAAGAGGATGGCGGTGGAGCGGTCGGTCGGGTCGGCGATGGTGCTGAGTTTCTCGGCGCCGACGATGAGGAAGTTCTCGCCCTGGCCGGAGGCCACGAGGCCTTCGGCGACGGTCAGCGCGAACAGCCAGCCGGGGCACGCCGCGGAGACGTCGAAGGCGGCGGCGTTCTTGGCGCCGAGCAGCGCCTGGAGGTCGCACGCGGTGGAGGGGAGGAGCCGGTCAGGGGTGGCCGTGGCGAGCACGATGCCGTGCAGGTCCTCGGGGCCGAGCCCGGCGGCGGCGAGGGCCCGGAGCGAGGCGTCGCGCGACATCATCGCGACCGACTGGTCCGGCGCTGCCACTCGGCGCTCGCGGATGCCGGTCCGTTCCACGATCCACTGGTCGGAGGTCTCGAGGGTCTTCTCGAATTCCGCGTTCGTCACCACCCGCTCGGGCACCGCCACTCCGAGCCCGGCAAATTCGACGAAGGGGCGCTGTATCATGCGACCGGCGCGGCGCCGTCGGCGAATTCGGCCGCGATGTGCTGATCCAGCCCCGTCTCGACCATTTGCACCGCAACCCGGATGGCGTTCTTGATGGCCGCGCTGCCCGAGGAGCCGTGGCAGATGATCGAGACGCCGCGCACGCCGAGGAGCGGCGCGCCGCCGTACTCGGCGTAGTCGAGCACCCGGAACACCTCCTGCACGTCCGCCCGCTGCAAGATGTCGGGCGCCGTCCGCTTCACCAGCCGCAGGATGAGGCGCGCGACGGACTCGTAGAACTTGAGGACGATGTTGCCGACGAAGCCGTCGGTCACTACCACGTCCACGTGGCCGAGCTTGGAGTGGCCGGCGAGGATGTCGCGCCCCTCGATGTTGCCGATGTAATTGAGGCCCGGCGTCTGCTTGAGGAGCTCGTGCGCCTGCCGGGACACGGCGTTCCCCTTCTCGTCTTCCTCGCCGATGTTGAGCAGCCCGACCAGCGGGCTCTCGCGGCCCATCACGTCCCGCGCGTAGGCCGACCCGAGCCGGGCGAACCCGACGAGTTCCTTGGCGGAGCAGTCGACGTTGGCGCCCCCGTCCAGGACGAGCACGGGGAGGTCGGCGGTGGGGAACGGCGTGGCGACGGTGGCGCGGTCAACCCCGGGATGGATGCCGAGGAGGACGGTGGACGCGGCGAGGACGGCGCCGGTGTTGCCGGCGGACACGAACGCATCGGAAGCACCGGCCTTCTGGAGGCCGAGCCCCACCACCACGCTCGAATTGGGCTTCTTGCGGACCGCGGCGAGGGGCTTCTCGCCCATGCCGATCACTTCGGTGGCCGGCACGACCTGCAGGCGGCTTCGGTCGACGGTGGGGTGGCGGCCCAGCTCGGCCTCGATCACGTCCACCTTGCCCACCAGCTGCACCACGACGTTCGGCAGCAGCGCGAGCGCGGCGATCGCGCCCTCGATTTCAGCCTGGGGGGCGTGATCCCCGCCCATCGCGTCCAGCGCCACGCGAATCACGGTCAGTCGCCCTTGACCTCGACGACCTTCTTGCCGCGATAGTACCCGCAACTCGGGCACACCCGGTGGGAGAGCTTCGGATCGCCGCAGCGGGGACAGGCCTGCGTCTTGACGCTCGCGGCGACGTGGTGGCCGCGGCGGAGCCGCTTGCGGGACTTGGAGAGTTTTCTCTTCGGGACTGCCATGGTTTCCTCAGACGGGTTCGGCGGACCGCACGCACGCGCACGGACCCGCGTTCAAATCGGCACCACACCTCGGGCACAGCCCGGCACAGTCATCGCGGCACAGGACGAAGCCCGGGACTTCGAGCGCCAGTTCCTCGCGCACCACATCGCTCAGGTCCACCTGCGTGGCCGCCACCGGCAGCGGGTACACGCTCGGGTCCTCGGCGGCCTCGGGATCGCTCGTGAGCAGCACGTCCACCTGCCGGTCGACCCGGTACGGCACCTCGGCCAGGCACCGGCGGCACGGCAACGTCGCCGAGGCGTGGATCGAGCCGCGCCAGAGGAAGTCGTCGCCTTCGGTGGCCTGCAGCTCCCCGTCGATCGAGACCGGGCCGTCCAGCGGCAGGTCCAGCCCCTCGAACACGGGATCCCGCGGCGAAAGCTCCCCGCGGGTCTCGACAGGGCCGCGCTGGAGGTCCCGAATGGCGAACTTGAGCATAGCCACTAAACCTAATGGGGCCCTTAACTTAGGTCAAGCAGAACCCCTGCCCGTCAGCCCCGCAGCCCGGCCAGCTCTCCCTCGGTGAAGAAGAACGCGATTTCGCGAGCCGCGTTCTCGTCGCTATCCGAGGCGTGAATCGCGTTCCGCCCCTTGGACTCCGCGTACAGCTTCCGGACGGTGCCGGGCGCGGCCTCGGCCGGGTCGGTGGCGCCAATGACCGTGCGCAACTCGGCCACGGCGTCCTTCCGGGTGAGCGCCATCGGGAGGCAGGGGCCGCTGGTCATGAAGGCGACCAGTTCGGGAAAGAAGGGCCGGCCCTTGTGCACGCCGTAGAAGGCCTCGGCCTGCGGCAGGGTCAGGCGGACCAGCCGCGCGGCCTGCAGCGTGAACCCCGCCTTCTGGAGGTGGGCCAGGATGAGACCGGTCTTGCCGGAGGCGACCGCGTCGGGCTTGATGATGGCGAGAGTCTGCATGCGCTCGAATTCTGGGTTCGGGTCGGTAGTGAGTGCCGGCTACTTGAGCCGGGCCTTGAGCAACGGCACGACGTCGGCCGGGCGCTTCATGACACTGATGCCCGCCGCCTCGAAGGCCGCCATCTTCTCGGCGGCGGTGCCGGACGAGCCGGAAATGATGGCCCCGGCGTGCCCCATCCGGCGGCCGGGGGGCGCCGTCTGCCCGGCGATGAAGCCGACGACCGGCTTCGTGACGTGCTGGCGGACGAACTCAGCCGCGTGCTGTTCGTCGGTGCCGCCGATTTCGCCCATCATGACGATCGCGTCAGTGTCGGGATCGTCCTGGAAGGCGCGCAGGCAATCGATGAAGTTGGTGCCGATGATGGGGTCGCCGCCGATGCCCACGCAGGTGCTCTGCCCGATCTTGGCCCGCGTGAGCTGGTTGACCACCTCGTAGGTGAGCGTGCCGCTGCGCGACACCAGCCCCACCCGACCCGGCGCGCAAATCGAGCCCGGGATGATGCCCACCTTGGCCTGGCCCGGCGTGATGGCCCCGGGGCAATTGGGCCCGATGAGCCGGGCCCCATGCTCCCGCACGAAGGGCATGACCCGGGTCATCTCGATGACCGGCACGCCCTCCGTGATGCACACGACCATCTTGATGCCGGCGTCCACCGCCTCGAAGATGGCCCCCGCGGCGCCGACCGGTGGCACGTAGATCACCGCGGTGTTGGCGCCCGCCTCGGCCACCGCCTGCGCGAC
The DNA here is from genome assembly GCA_964571795.1 of uncultured Gemmatimonadaceae bacterium. GTDB lineage: Bacteria > Gemmatimonadota > Gemmatimonadetes > Gemmatimonadales > GWC2-71-9 > SPDF01. The sequence continues at coordinate 17,799 of CAZNDK010000031.1, forward strand.
GGAGTCGAAGATCGGCACCGTACCCTCGAAGCGCTGGCCCCCCTTCCCGGGGGTAACGCCGGCCACGACCTTGGTGCCGTACTCGATCATCTGCTTCGCGTGGAACGAACCGTCGCGGCCGGTGATGCCCTGCACGACGAGCCGGGTGTCCTTGCCGATGAAGATGCTCACGCGGCCTCCCCGACCAGCTTGACCACCTGGGACACGGCGTCGTCCATGTCGGAGAGGGCCGTCATCCCGATGCCCTGCAGGATCTTGACCGCTTCCTTCTCGTTGGTGCCGGTGAGGCGCACCACGATCGGCACCTTCACCGGGAACTGCGCGAGGGCGGTCTTGATGCCGTTGGCGACGTCGTCGGTGCGGGTGATGCCGCCGAAGATGTTGAACAGGATGGCGCGGACGCTGGGATCGGCGGTGATGATCTTGAGGGCGTTGACGACCTTGTCGGGATTCGAGCTGCCGCCGATGTCGAGGAAGTTGGCGGGCTCCCCGCCGTAGTACTTGACCAGGTCCATGGTGGCCATTGCCAGGCCGGCGCCGTTCACCACGCAGCCCACGTTGCCGTCGAGCTTGATGAAGGTGAGGCCGGCGCGGCGCGCCGCCACCTCGCTCGGGTCCTCGGCGGTCTCGTCGCGCAGCTCGGCGAGGTCGGGGCGCCGGTCGAGTTCGTTGTCGTCGATCGACACCTTTGCGTCGAGCGCGAGCACCTGCCCAGCGGGGGTGGTGACCAGCGGGTTGATTTCGGCCAGGGAGGCGCCGTTGGCGGTGAACACCTGGTAGAGGCGCTGCATGATGTCCGCGGCGGCCCGCACCTGCTTGATGTCGCGATAGAGGAAGAAGGCGAGCGTCATGGCCTGGTGCGGCAGCAGCCCGAAGCGCGGGTCCACCGCGAGGCGCATGATCTTCTCCGGCGTCTTGGCGGCGACCTCCTCGATGTCGATGCCGCCCGCCGGGCTCACCATGAACACCGGCCGCTGCGACTCCCGGTCGAGGATCAGGCCGACGTAGGCTTCCGAGGCGATGTCGGCGGCGGGGACGACCAGGACCTTGTGGACGGTGAGTCCCTTGATCTGCATGCCCAGGATGTGGGAAGCGATTTCGCCCGCTTCCGCCGGGGAAGCGGCGAGCTTCACTCCGCCGGCCTTGCCCCGGCCACCCGCGTGGACCTGCGCCTTGATGACCACCGTGCCGCCGATCCGCCGTGCCAGCGACTCGACCTCGCCCGGGGTGGCGGCGACGTCGCCGTCGGGGACCGGCACGCCCGCCGCCTTGAGGAGCGCACGCGCCTGGTATTCATGCAGATTCACGATCACTCCTGTAGGGTGGTATGCCGCGCGGAAAGCTACCCGCCCGCGGGGGTGGATACAACCGCGTTCAGGGCTCCGGACGCCCGACGCCGAGCGACTGCCGAAGCGCGCCGAACGCGCGGCCGAACGCCTCCCAATCGCCCACGTGGAGCGCCGAATCGGCGCGCAACATCCAGCGCCGAGCCTCCTCGAGCGGCGTGACCGGACCGAATCCGGGAGGCAGGGGCGCCCCGGTGCCGCGCAGGTTGTCCCACCCGTCGGCAAACGATCGGCCGGCGCCGACCTGGGTGCCCTGCGCAAGCGCCACGTACGGCAGGGTGACCTTGCCGGTGGCCGCCACGGCGTACCAGGGCTGGTAGGCCACGGGCGCCTCGCCCCGCGGGAGGATGCGCCACGGCCCCCGCTCGAATCGCTCCCCCTGCCGGACGACCGAGTCCTGGATCTGTTCGTACGATGGGAATCGGTCCCAGGTGGCCTGCGCGGTGGAGGGGCCGGGGAGACTCCCCGCCTCCCCCAACCGCACCAGGGTGAGCCGCGAGCCCGACTCGCCGGTATGCCCGATGAGGAGGGTGCGGACTCGCCGGTCCTCTCCAGACTGGTATCCGACCACCAGGTCGAAGCCCGATCCCCCCGCCCACACCGAGGTCGGTGGCGCCGGGTCTCCCATGCCGTCGGGCGCACGGCCCGCGAGCGAGCCCGCTCGCCACGGCTCCTGCTCCAGCACCTTCGATTGGGCCTCGAAGAGCCGAAGCGGATAGGGAACCAGCCCGGCCACGGTCGGTGGGATTTCGGCCGCAGGCCGGACCATGCCCTGGGTGATCGCGGCCCAGCTCCGGCTTTGGGGCCCCGCATCGGGCGCCAGGTAGAGCACTGTGGCGCCCGAGGCCGCGTCCACCACCCCGATGAACCCGGCCTCCAGCGAGCCGAGTTCCCCCGCGGCTTCCGACACTCTCGACGAGCCGGGGAAGCGCGCGCTCGCGAGGTATCCGTGCGCCACCCACGACAATCCCCCGCTGGCCATGATCGGCTGTGGGGTGTCCCACGACGCGAAGGGCGCCAGGCGCTCCAGTCGGCTCCGCGGGGCCAGGTGCCAGCGCACCCGTGCCGCGGCTGGCACCGGCCCGAGGAGGCGTGCAGACTGGAGCGCCCAGGCGAGCACGAAACGCCGAAGGACACCGCCGGCGGCGGGCCCGACCGCGCCGGAATCCACGACCAGCCGCGGCGCACCGGGCCGGGAGGCGGACGGCGCCAAGGTGGCGTACGTGACGAAGCCGGGATAGACGAGTGAGTCGTTCTGGCGGAGGGAGAGGGGCCCCGACGTCGCCCCGGTCCACCCGTCGGCGATGGCGAGCACCGTCGCGGGCTGCCCCGGCGCCGCCCGGACGGTGAGCCAGACCGGCAGCGCGGAACGTCCGACCATGACCGTGGCCTGGGCCGCAGCTTCCAGGACCTGCGAGTCGGCGGTGACCATGCGCCCGATGGTGCCGAAGGTCCACAAGGAGGGTACCCCTGCCCCCTGCTCCGGCTGGTGCCTCGCTACCCGGTCGTCGACGGCGTCCACGCCGTAGGCAAGCCGATCCATCGAGGCGCGAATGGCAACGGCCTCCTCGCTGGCCGGCACCGGCGCGTCGGGCACCATCGCCCGCACGAGTGCCCCTCCCCCGAGCAGCACGCCCCAGGCCGCCACCATGAGGAGGTGCTGCCCCCGAAAGGCCCACAGGACGGACACCGCGGCCGCCGCCAGGCAGGCGCCCGCCATCGCGAGGGTGGCCAGGTCGAACGCGGACCAGGCGGCGAGCGTCGGCGCCCGCTCCGCCGCCACTTCGAAGGGGTCGAGCAAGAATCCCCACGCCAGCACCAGCGCCCCGGCGGCGAGCAGGAGCCCCACGTGGCGCCGCGCGTGATCACTCATCGCCGGCCGCTTGCGCTGCCAGCGGATGGCCCCCAGCGCGGTGTAGAGCGCCACCACGACTCCGAGTGCGGTCCACGCGAGCAGCCGCGCGAAGGCGTGCAGCACGCCCCACAGCGGCAACTGGGCCACGAACACGCCGAGGTCCCGGTGGAAATAGGGATCGGTCACGCCGTATGTCACGCCCTGCCACGCGAGGGCGAAGACCGGCCAGTCCCCGCCCGCGCCCAGCCCGGTGACGACGCCGAGCGCTGCCCCGATACCCAGCGCGAGCGGAAGCAGCGTGGCCGGGGTGACGGCCTCGCGGATTTCGAGATTGGCGACCTGGCGGGAGATCTGCACCGAGCCGATGGCCCGGTGCACGATGAGGAGGTGGCCGGCGTACCACGCGGTGGCCACGAGCACGGCCGCGACGTCGAGGGTGAGGCGGAGGAGATGGACGCCCGAGAGGAACCCGGGCGCTTCGGGAATCAGCGCGGCCGCCCACCACCGGTCGGCAAGGAAGTCCGCGACCCAGTGCCCGGCGAACAGCAGGACCACGAGCGCGGCGAGCGAGCCCAGCAGCCAGCGTCCGCGGGCCGGCATCGATCTAGCTCCGGACGCCCTGCTCCGCGAGCCACGACTGGACTTCCCGCTGGTACTCGGCGAGGGATCGCTCGTCCGTGGCTTCGAACCGGAGCACGAGGATCGGCTGGGTGTTGGAGGCGCGAATCAGCCCCCACCCATGTGCGAAGGACATCCGGACGCCGTCGATGTCATTGACGGGATACCGGGCCCGGAAATGCGCCGTGGCGCGCGCCACCACGTCGAACTTGCGGTCGTCCGGGCAGTCCACCCGGATTTCCGGGGTCGCGAAGGTCGGGGGCAGGTCCGCGAGGAGCGGCGCCAGGCCGCGCGGCGTTCGGGACACGATTTCCAGGAGCCGGGCGGCGGCGAAGAGCGCGTCGTCGAACCCGAACCAGTCGCCCCCGAAGAACATGTGCCCGCTCATTTCTCCCGCCAGCACCGCGTCCAGCTCCTTCATCCGCGCCTTGATCAGGGAGTGCCCGGTCTTCCAAAGCTGCGCCCGCGCGCCGAGCGCCGATTCGATGTAGGCCGTGGCCG
>CAZNDK010000031.1:22128-32836 GCA_964571795.1 uncultured Gemmatimonadaceae bacterium
TGCCCGGTCTTCCACATCTCCGGCGCCGCGCCCGCCTCGCGCAAGGCGACGGCGAGGAGGTCGGAGCACTTCACGTCGAAGATGACCCGGGCGCCCGGGCCGAAGCGCCGCACCGCGTCCCGGCCGAACACCACCAGCAGCTGGTCGCCGAAGAGCACCCGCCCGTTCTCGTCCACCGCCCCGATGCGGTCGGCGTCGCCGTCGAAGGCGATGCCGAGCTCGGCGCCGGTGCGGCGGACCTCGGCCTGCAGGTCGACGAGATTGGCCGGGACGGTGGGGTCGGGATGGTGGTTGGGGAAGGTGCCGTCGGACTCGCAGAAGAGCGGCACCACCTCGGCGCCGAGCGCGCGGAGGGTGGACACCGCAATGAGGCTCCCGACCCCGTTGCCGCAGTCCACCACGACCTTTACCGGGCGCGCCAGACGGTGGCGGCCGACGATGGCGTCGCGGTAGCCGGCGAGCACCGAACCGTCGGCCGTCTCGCGCCCGGCGCCGGCCGGGGCCTGCTCGAGCGTGATGGCCTCGTAGAGGAGCTGGATGTCGTCGCCGTGCACCGACTCACCGGCCAGGACCGTCTTGAAGCCGTTGAATTCCGGCGGATTGTGGGAGCCGGTGACCTGCACCCCGCCGTCCACCCGGAGCGCCTGGACGGCGAAGTACAGCGCCGGCGTCGGGAGTTCGCCCACGTCGACGACCGTGGCCCCGGCGGCGGCCATGCCCTTCCGCAGGGCGGCCGCCAGCGCGGGCCCCGACGGCCGGTTGTCGCGCCCCACGGCCAGCACGGCGTCGCGGCCGATCCGCTCACGGGCAAACGCAGCGATGGCCCGACCCAGGGCGTGCGCGAACTCGGGCGTCAGCTCCTCGCCGACGAGCCCGCGGATGTCGTACTGCCGGAAGATGGACCTGGGGACGCGCACGGTACCTCCCGCCCGGGTGGATTACTGGCCGAGCGGCTGGAAGGCGCGATTGAACAGCGAGGACGCGACGTCCATGGATCCATGGAGGAGGGGCGAGGGCCAGACGCCGAGCGCCACGATCGCCACGACGATGAGCAGCACGACGACGCCGGCGGCGCGCGGCAGCGGGAGCGCCGGCGCAACGCCCTCGCGGGGCGGCTTCATGTACATCGCCATGATGATCGGCAGGTAGTAGCCCGCGGACACCGCGCTCGCGAGCACCAGCACCACCGGAATGAGCCACTGTCCGCTGGTGACCAGCGCCGAGAGGATCATCCACTTCCCGATGAAGCCGAACGTGCCCGGGAACCCGAGCAGGGAGAGGAGGACGATCGCGAAGGCGGCGGCCGTCCACGGCCGCGTGCGGGCCAGGCCCGCGAGGTCGTCGGCCACGAGGTCCCGCTCGCCGCCGCGCCCGAGCGCGGCGAGAAGCCCGAAGGCCGCGAGGCTGGTGAGCGCGTACGCGAGGAGGTACACCTGGACGGAGGCGGCGCCGATCCGGGTGGCGGGCCAGACGGCCGCGAGGAGATACCCGGCGTGCGCCACCGAGCTGTACGCCAGCATCCGCTTCACCGAACGCTGGGTGAGCGCCATCAGGTTGCCGGCCACCATCGTCAGGATGGCCAGGATGCCGAGTACCGGCTGCCAGAGCGCGGCGTTGGCCGGGAAGGTGACGAACAGGAGCCGCGAGAGCGCCAGGAAGCCCGCCGCCTTCACGCCGGTGGCCATGAGGCCGGTCACGGGGGTCGGCGCGCCGTCGTACACGTCGGGGGCCCACATGTGAAACGGGACCGCCGACACCTTGAAGAGGAACCCGATGAGGAGCAGGCAGAGCCCGAGGGCGCCCATCACGGGGAGCGGCCCATTGGCGAACTGCACCCCCGCCATCATGAGGTTCATCGTGCCGGTCGACCCATACACCAGCGCGATGCCGTACAGCAGGAAGCCGGAGGCGAACGCCCCGATGAGGAAGTACTTGAGGCCCGCCTCCGCGGAGAAGGCGCTCCGCCGGTCGTATGCGGCGAGGACGTACGCCGCCACCGACATCACTTCGAGGCCCAGGAACACCAGCACGAGGTCGCTCGCCCCGGCGAGCAGCATCATCCCGACCGTGGCCAGTAGGATCAGCGCGTAATACTCCGGACCGCGGATGTTCTCGCGGCCGAGGTACTCGAGCGACAGCACGATCGAGGCGCCTGCCGCCAGGAGGAAGAGGACATCTCCCATGTAGCGATAGCTGTCCAGCGCGATCATCTGCGGGATGCCGGCATCCGCCGAGCCGTTGCCCCAGAGCCAGAGCAGCGCCAGCGCCGCGGCGCCGATGCCGCCGAGGCTCAGCCACCCCGCCAGCTTGCCGTCGGCCGGCGTCTCGTGCCGCCAGGCGTTGACGAGCAGCACGCCGAGCGCGGCGATCGAGAGGATCACCTCGGGCAGGAGCGCGAGCGTGACGCCGATCGGCGTAGTAGTGTCGATCGGGTTCACGGGTGGACCTCCGACGGCGGGGCGGCGTCAGTCATGGCGGCCCCGGGAATGACCCGCTCGGCGTTTTCGACCCACTGCCGGCTAGCCGGCTCCATGCGCCGGAGCACCGGCGCCGGATAGAGCCCCAGCCAGATGATGCCCGCCAGGAGCGGCGCGAGGACGGCGAGCTCGCGGGGGGTGAGGTCGGTCAGCTTCTCGTTCTCGGGCTTGTCGAGCTTGTTGAAGATGATCCGCTGCAGCGCCCAGAGGAGATAGGCGGCGGCGAAGATGACGCCCGTCGTCGCGATCCCCGTGGCCCAGGGGAACCGTCCGAAGCTGCCGAGCAGCACGAGGAACTCGCCGATGAAGCCGTTGAGGCCGGGCAGCCCGATCGACGAGAGCGACACCAGCGTGAAGACGAGGCTGAAGACCGGCACCACCCGCGCGATGCCCCCGAAGGCCGAGATCTCTCGGGTGTGCCGGCGCTCATAGAGCATGCCGATCAGGAAGAAGAGCGCGCCGGTCGAGAGGCCGTGGTTGATCATGACCATCAGGGCGCCCTGCACGCTCTGCAGCGTCGCGGCCCAGATGCCGAGCATGACGAACCCGAGGTGGCTGACCGACGAATAGGCTACGAGCTTCTTCACGTCCGGCTGCACCATTGCGACCAGCGCCCCGTAGATGATGCCGACGACCGCCAGCACGACCGCCACCGTCGTGACGAAGGGGCTGAACGCGACGTCGGGGAAGAACGGGATGGCGAACCGGAGGAAGCCGTAGGTGCCCATCTTGAGGAGGACGCCCGCCAGGATGACGGACCCGGCCGTCGGCGCCTCGACGTGGGCGTCGGGCAACCAGGTGTGGAACGGGAAGATCGGCACCTTGATGGCGAACGCGAGCGCGAACGCCGCGAAGAGCCAGGGCGCCCGGCCGCCGACCATGCCGGCGTTGGCCAGGACGTGGTCGTAGCCGAAATCGAGGACCCCGCTCTTGGCCGCGATGACCCATACGGTGACCAGGATGGCCACCAGCATCAGGAGCGAGCCGAGGAAGGTGTAGATGAAGAACTTGATGGCGGCGTAGAGCCGGTTGGCGCCGCCCCAGATCCCGATCAGGAAGTACATCGGGATGAGCATCACTTCCCAGAACACGTAGAACAGGAAGAGGTCGAGGCTGATGAACACCCCGAGCATGCCGGTGAGCAGCACCAGCAGGAGCGCATAGAAGCCGCGCTCACGCTCGGTGATGTAGGTCCAGCTCCCCAGCACGCAGAGCGGCATCATCAGCGTGGAGAGGAGCACCATGAACAGGGAGATGCCGTCGATGCCGACCCGGTACGCGATGCCCCACTGGGGCATCCAGGGCACCATGGCGGTGAACTGCATCCCGGCGTTCGGGTCAAAGGCCCACCAGAGCCCGGCCGAGACGACGAATTCCGCGAGCGTCACGACGAGGGCGATGGACCGGGCCCGGCCCGCCGGGGCGGCCATGACGAGCAGCGCCCCGGCAACCGGGAGCAGCAGAAGGACCGGGATGACCCAGGCCTGGTATCCGATGAGGTTCAGCATGTCGGCCATGGCGGGTCAGCCCATCACGACGAAGAAGATGCCCAGGGCGCCGACGAGGAAGGCCGTGAGGTAGACCCCCACCTGCCCGGTCTGGAGCCGCGACCCGACCCACCCGAGGGTGCGGGCCAGCCCGGCGGACCCCTCGACTCCGCCGCGGTCGATGACGCCCTGGTCGACGTCCTTCCAGAGCACCCGCTCGGAGAAGCGGCGGAGCGGTCCCACGATGGCCGCCTCGTAGAACTCGTCCACGTAGTACTTGTGGTACAGCACCTTCCAGAAGCCGACCTCGGCCGGTGCCTGGTCGGCCGGGAGCATCGGCGTCGCCATGGTAACGCGCCATCCGGCCACCAGGCCGCCCACGGCGATCAGGATGGCCAGGCCGATGAGCACGAACTCGGTCTGGCCGTGCGGCATTTCGAGCGGGAAGAAGCGATGCGCCCCCTCCAGCACCGGGTCGAGCCAGTGCTCCAGCTTCGCGCCTCCCCCGAAGAGCTCCGGGAGGTTCAGCAGGCCGCCGACGGCGCTGAGGACGCCCAGCACCACGAGCGGCGCCGTCATGATGAGCGGCGCCTCGTGCAGATGCTTCTCCTCCTCGGCGCCGGTGCGGTTGGCGCCGAAGAACGTCATGACCATCAGCCGCGCCATGTAGAAGGCGGTGAGCGCGGCGGCCACCACGCCGAACAGCCAGAAGAGGCGGAAGGCCGGGATCTCCCCGCCCCGCGCGAATGCGGCGGCGAGGGTCTCATCCTTCGAGAAGAACCCGGCAAAGGGCGGAATGCCCGCGATGGCCAGGGTGGCGATCAGCATCAGGGCGAAGGTCCACGGCATGGCCTTCCGGAGCCCGCCCATGTTGCGCATGTCCTGCGGATCGGCGTGCGAGTGCGTCGCGTGGTAGGCGTGGTGCATCGCGTGGATGACGCTGCCGGCGCCGAGGAAGAGCAGCGCCTTGAAGAAGGCGTGGGTCACGAGGTGGAAGACGCCGGCCACGTACGCCCCGGTGCCGACGGCCAGGAACATGTAGCCGAGCTGGGAGACGGTGGAGTAGGCCAGCACCTTCTTGATGTCGTACTGCCGGAGGCCGATCGTGGCGGCAAAGAGCGCGGTCAGCGCGCCGACGCCGGCCACCACCGTGCTGGAGAGCGGCGCCATGGCGAACAGCACGTTGGTCCGCGCCACCAGGTACACCCCCGCCGTGACCATCGTGGCGGCGTGGATCAGGGCCGACACCGGCGTCGGACCGGCCATCGCGTCGGGCAGCCAGACGTACAGGGGGATCTGCGCCGACTTGCCGGCACAGCCCAGGAAGAGGAACAGGGTGATCGTCGTGACGAGGGCGCCGCCCGCCGCGAGCTGCTCCGGCGCGAGCTCACCCACCCGCACGAAGTCCAGCGTGCCGAGCGCCGCCCAGAGCAGGAACATCGCCACCATGAAGCCGAAGTCGCCGATCCGGTTGACCAGGAAGGCCTTCTTGCCGGCGTCCGCGTTGGCCTTGTCGCCGTACCAGAAGCCGATCAGCAGGTAGGAGCAGAGGCCGACGCCTTCCCAGCCGATGAACAGCACCGGCAGGCTCGACCCGAGCACCAGCACCAGCATGAAGACCACGAACAGGTTCAGGTACGCGAAGTACCGCGCGTAGCCCGGGTCCTGCCGCATGTAGCCGATGCTGAACAGGTGGATCAGGCTGCCGACCCCCGTCACGACGAGCAGCATGACCAGCGACAGCCGGTCCACGAGGAAGCTGAGCTCGATCTGGAGCGCCCCGGCGGGAAGCCAGGTCCAGAGCGGCACCACCTGCGGCGCGGAGAGGCCGGCGAGGCTGTAGCTCCGGAAGACGAGCGCCACGACGGCGAACGCCCCGAGCAGGACGCCCGCCCCGATGACGCTGACGGCGGTCTTGGCGGCGGGCCGCCAGAGCGCCAGGGCGCCGTTGAGCAGGAATCCGGCCAGGGGCAGGGCGACCGCGAGCCAGATGATGTCGGCGGAGACGTACATCGTCATCCCTGCAACAGGGTGTTGGTCTTCAGGTCCACCGACGTCGTGTGGCGGAAGACCGCGAGAATGATGGCGAGGCCGACGGCCGCCTCGGCGGCCGCGACGGTCATGACGAAGAACACCATCAGCTGGCCGCCGACCCCGTGATACCGGGAGAGCGCCACGAAGGTCAGGTTGACGGCGTTGAGCATCAGCTCGATGCACATGAAGAGCACGATCGCGTTGCGGCGCACCAGGACGCCGACGACCCCGATCGCAAACAGCAGGGCCGAAATCGCGAGGGCGGGTCCGAGCAGCATCAGATCCTCTTCTTGGCCAGGACGACGGCCCCGACGATGGCCGCGAGCAGGAGCAGCGAGGTGACCTCGAAGGGCACGAGGTAGGTGCTGAAGAGCGGCCCGGCCACCGCGCCCACGACGCCCTGGGCGTCGGCCAGCTGGCGGGCCTGCTCCGCCGACTCGAACACCGCGGCGGGCGAGAGGTCGGTGGTGCCGGTCAGCTCCAGGGCCAGCCGGGCGGGATCATAGCCGCCGAGGCGGAGCAGGAACGTGCCCAGCGCGACAGCGAGCACCAGACCGCCGGCCCAGGCGGCCGGGCCGCGGATGTCGCTCGGCCCGTGGCTCAGGTTGAGCAGCATGATGACGAAGATGAACAGGACCATGACGGCGCCGGCGTACACCAGCACCTGGATCGCGGCGATAAAGGGCGCCCCGAGGATGAGGTACATGCCGGCCAGGGCGAGCATCGTCACCACCAGCCAGATGGCGGCGGCCAGCGCGTTCCGCTGCATGATGCAGAGGAGCCCCGACAGGACGGCGATGGTGCCCAGCGCCACGAAGATCGTCTCGGCCACCTACTCCCCCTTCGGATCCGTCGGGTCCCAGAGGCTCGACACCGGGTGCGTCTGGGCCGAGAGCCGCTCCAGGTCGTACACGAACCGCCCGCGCTCGTACTCGGCGTTCTCGTAGTGCACGCCGACATGGATCGCCTCCTCCGGGCAGACTTCCTGGCAGTAGCCGCAGAAGACGCAGCGGAACTCGTCGATCTCGTAGATCAGCGGGTAGCGGTTGCCGTCCTCGTCCTCCCCGGGCACCAGCTTGATGCAGTTGGCGGGGCAGATCTGGGGGCAGAGCCCGCACGCGACGCACTTGGACCGGCCCTGCTCGTCGGTGAGCATGCGGTGCGTGCCGCGCCACCGGGGGCTGATGGTCCAGGTCTCGGTGCTCTTTTCCTCCGGGTACTGCATCGTGATCTTCGGCCGGAAGAGGTGCCGGAAGGTGAGCGCCATCCCCTTGAGCGTGGCCCGCACGTAGCTGGCCTCGCTGCCGGGGCGCTGCATCACCTTGACGCCGATGGGCATGCGGGTCGCCTCAGGCCGCGCGGGCCGGCCGGGGGGCCGCCGCGGGGCGTTGGGTGTAGGAGCCGCGGATCAGGCGCCCGCGGTCGAACACGCGGAACACGAGCACCAGCACCGGGAGGTTGAACAGGAAGAGGATGCCGGACCGCGCCGCCGGGCTCGTGACGCCCATCGGGCCCTCCACCAGCCACAGCGCGATGGCGATGAACAGGACGTAGCCCAGTCCCATCGGGATGAACACCTTCCACCCCAACGCCATCAGCTGGTCGTAGCGGAAGCGCGGGAGCGTCCAGCGGATCCACATGAACAGGAAGAGGAAGAAGAGGCTCTTCCCGAAGAAGACGAACGCGGTGACCGCGAACTGCGCCATCCCGACCGTCTCGTCCCAGTGCGTGAAGGGGATGTCCCAGCCGCCGAGGAAGAGCGTCGTGAAGAGCATGGCAATCGTGACCATGGACGCGAACTCCGCAATCATGAAGGCGGAGAACTTCATCGCGCTGTACTCGGTGTGGTACCCGGCCACGAGCTCGGACTCCGATTCCGGGATGTCGAACGGCACGCGATTGGTCTCCGCGAAGCCGGACACCAGGAACATGAACGCCGAGAGGCCGAGGGGGAGGATCATCCAGCCAAACGGGCCCTGCTGCTGGGCCCGCACGATCTCGGGGAACGAGACGTTGCCGACGAGGAGCAGCACCGGCACGAGGCTGAGGGCCATGGCCACCTCGTACGACACCATCTGCGCCGTGGCGCGGAGGCCGCCCATGAGGCTGTACTTGTTGTTGGAGGCCCAGCCGCCGAGGGCGATCCCGTACACGCCCACCGAGCTCACGGCCAGCACGTACAGGAAGCCGATGGGCAGGACGGTGACCGTGGCCGGCGTCGACCCGTGGTGCACGATCCGGCCGAGGAGCGGTAGCGTGACGTCGAACTCAAGGGGAATGGGGGCGGCCCACGGGATGGTGAGCGGAATCATCAGGGCGGCCATCAGCGAGATGGCGGGCGCCACGACAAAGAAGACCTTGCTGGCGCCGCCCGGAATGACTTCTTCTTTAAGCAGGTTCTTGAGGCCGTCGGCCAGCGGCTGGAAGAGCCCCTTGGGCCCTGCCCGGTTGGGGCCGATGCGATCCTGGATCCATGCGGCAATCCACCGTTCGAGGAGGGTCGCGTAGGCCACCAGGATCATCACGAAGGTGAAGATCAGCACCAGCTTCACGACGGACACCAGCACGAAGCCCTTCATTTCCGGGGTCATCGCGCGGCTCCCGCCGCCTGCGGCTCGACCACCCGGCCGCCGAGCCCGAGCGCCTGGTAGGTGAGGCCCGCCAGCGCGGGCCAGTCCGCGCCGAGGCCGGCGAACGCCTCCGCCGCCGTGCCGGGACGCGCGCCGGTGCCGCCGGCGGCCTCGAGCGCACCCGACGCCACCCACCAGGCCGGCCGCGCCATGCCGGGCGGCGCCTTGGCCTGCTGGAATCGCTGCACTCGGCCGTCCACGCTCATCCAGGTCCCGTTCTCCTCGGCCATCGTGGTCACCGGGAGCACGAGCCCCGCGCTGGCCCACGCGTCCGACTCCACCGTGCCGAGCACCACCACGTTGCCAGCGCCGGCCAGCTGGGCGGCCTCGGCCTCGGTGAGCGTCACATCCACCAGCACCACCAGTGCGGCCTTCCCCGCTGCCTTGAGGGCCGCATCCCAGCCCGCGTCGTAGCCCAGCAGCCGGCCGCCGTGCGCGTTCGGGGCGCGCTCCGCGCGGAGCGAGAGGCCGGGCACGCCGGCGAGCGGCGCTTCCTCGCCGAGGGGAACCTGCAGGGCAGCGGTGACGGTGTAGCGGGCCAGGAGCCGGCGCAGCCCGCCGAGCGATTCGAGCGACGCCCGGCCGGAGGCGAGCACCACCGCCGCGCCCGAGCCGCCGCGCGTCATCTGGCCGAAGCGGTCGAGCGCCGTTTCCCAGTCCACCGCGTGATGCCGGCCGCCCTCGAGGACCAGCGGGGCCTCGATGCGGTCGCCGCGGTTCATCCAGCGGTAGTGCATCCGGCCCTCGTCGCACATGAAGTGCCGGTTGACCTCGAGGTTGGCCCGGGGGCGGAGGCGGACGACGGTGTTGTCGCGGGTGTCGATGCTGATGTTGCAGCCCTGCGTGCAGCCGGGGCAGACGCTCGCGGTCCGGTCGAGGTCCCAGGCCCGGGCCTTGTGCAGGAAGTCCTTCGAGATGAGCGACCCGACCGGGCAGAGGTCCACGACGTTCCCGGCCCACGGGTGGTCGAGCTCCCGGTCGGGGAAGATGCCGATCGTGGCGCGGTCCCCGCGCTCCGACACGTTCAGGACGCCGTCTTCCGCCACGTCCTCCATGAACCGCACGCACCGCGTGCACAGGATGCAGCGGTTCGGCACATAGAGGACGTCGGGCCCGAACTCCTCCACGGGGTTGTAGCGCTTGGGGTAATCGTCGTGCCGGCCGGCGGCGCGGCCTTCCTGGAAGGTGTAGTCCTGCAGCTCGCACTCGCCGGCCTGGTCGCAAATGGGGCAGTCGAGCGGGTGGTTGGCGAGCAGGAACTCGAGCACCCCTTCACGCGCCTGGCGGGCCGGCGCGCTGTTGACGTGCACCACCTGGCCGTCGGCCACGGTGGTGACGCAGGCCGGCATCAGCTTCGGCGCCTTCTCGACCTCGACCAGGCACATGCGGCAGACGGCCGGCGAGGGGAGCGACGGGTGGTAGCAGTAGTGCGGGATGAGGACGCCGGCCTGCTTGGCCGCCTCGATGATCGAGGTGCCCTTGGGGACGCTCACCTGGGCGCCGTCGATCGTGACGGTCACGTGGTCGGTCATCGGGTCAGGCCATCGCGAGCGCCGGCTGGCGCGCGCCGCTGAGGTAGGCGTCGAACTCGGAGCGGAACTTCTGGATGCCGCTGACGATCGGCGCGGCGCACGAGTCGCTCAGGACGCAGATGGTCTTGCCGGTCATGTTCTCGGAGAGGCTGAGCAGCAGTTCGATGTCGGCTTCCTTGCCCCGCCCCGCCAGGATCCGCTCGAGGATCTTGGTGGTCCACGCCGTGCCCTCGCGGCACTGGGTGCACTGGGCGCAGGATTCATGGGCGTAGAACCGGGCCAGCCGCCAGATCTGATAGACCAGGTCGGTGGAGTCGTCCATCACGATCATCCCGGCGGAGCCGAGCATCGAGCCCTTGGCCACCACGCCCTCGTAGTCGAGCAGGCAGTCCTCCGCCTCGGCGGCGGTCATGATCGGCACGGACGAGCCGCCCGGGATGACCGCCTTCAGCGTCCGGCCCGGCTTCATCCCGCCGCACATGTCGTAGATGAGCTCCTTCATCGAGGTGCCCATCGTGACCTCGTAGTTGCCGGGCCGCTGCACGTGG
>CAZNDK010000032.1:0-32712 GCA_964571795.1 uncultured Gemmatimonadaceae bacterium
CCATGGCCAAGATGTGGAACTCGGAGATGGGCTGGCGGATCGTGGACGACCTGCTCCAGATCAAGGGCGGACGGGGCTACGAGACCGCCGACAGCCTCCGAAGCCGCGGCGAGCGCCCCGACCCGGTCGAGCGGATGATGCGCGACTTCCGCATCAACCTGATCTTCGAGGGGTCGAGCGAGATCATGCGGTTGTTCATCGCCCGCGAGGCGGTGGACACCCACCTGAGCGTGGCCGGGGCCCTGATCGACCCGAAGTCGTCGGGCGGCACCAAGGTCAAGGCGCTCTTCCGGGCCGCCGCGTTCTACGCGATCTGGTACCCGAAGCTCTGGATCGGGCTCAAGGGACGGTTCGGCTACGGGGAGTTCGGCCCGCTGGCGACGCACCTCCGCTTCGCCGAGCGGCGCTCCCGGAAGCTGGCGCGGACGCTGTTCCACGCCATGGTCCGCTTCGGGCCCAAGCTGGAAAAGCGCCAGGCCGTCCTCGGCCGGCTGGTGGAAATCGGCGCCGAGCTGTTCGCCATCTCGGCCACGGTGAGCAAGGCCCAGGCGATGGTCAAAAAGAACCCCGCCGACCGCTCGCCGATCGAGCTGGCCGACGCCTTCGCCCGGAACGCCCGCCGCCGTGTGGACGACCGGTTCGCCGCCGTGTTCGACAACGACGACGTGCTCAACTACCGGATCGCCCAGGAGACGGTGGCCGGGAAGTTTGCGTGGGCGGAGGCCGGCATGGTCCGGGAGAAGTAGCGTGGCGACACCCGAAGGCCGCTCGCTCCCCTTCGTCGGCCCGGAGCATGTGGACGTGGCGGTGCTTGAGACCTTTCCGTACGAGGGGCCCGAGCAGGAAATCGTCACGAGCACCGACGAGTTCAGCGCTGTTTGCCCCTATAGCGGGCTGCCGGACTTCGCCAGGCTCACCGTGCGGTACGTGCCGGGGAGTGCGTGCATCGAGTTGAAGAGCCTCAAGTACTACGTGACGAGCTACCGCAACGTAGGGATCTTCCAGGAGCACGCGACGGCCAAGGTGGCCGAGGACCTGTTCCGCGTCCTCAAGCCCCGCCGGCTGACCGTGGAGACCGTCTACAACGTGCGGGGCGGCTTCCTGACCACCTGCAGCGTGACCCTCCCCACGCCCGCCTAGCCGCCCACGGGGCATCACAACGCAGAAGAGCGGTGCAGGGAGATTCCCTGCACCGCTCTTCGCTTTGGCTGGCGCTTGAGCGCCGCTACTTCTTGGCCAGCCCCGGGCTCGGCGGCAGGACGGCCGGCGGCGTGACCGTGGAGGTCGGCCCCCGGGGAAGCAGCGTCGGCAAATTGGCCAGCTCGAACGCCGTCACCGCCATGACCGCGGAGGCCTGGCGAAGGTCGCCCGGCACGGCGTGATCATAGGTGTCGATCTGCGAGTGGTGCGTGTGGTCGTACCCGCGCGATTCCTGGTCGTAGTTCCAGCCGGGCACGCCGTAGGGAATGAACGCCAGGTGGTCGGTACCGCCCTTGTTGGCGTCGCGAACGTTGCCCGCCCCGAGGGACGCGACCGGCGCAAGCAGGTCCTTCCAGAGCTGTTCGTCCTGCGTGCGGCCCTGCAGCGCCATCCCGGTGATCATCCCGGTTCCGTTGTCGAGCACCAGGACCGCCTGGATCTTGCCCGCCTCGCCGGCGTGCTGCGCGGCGTAGGCCCGCGAGCCGAGCAGCCCCTCTTCCTCGCCGGTGAACAGGATGAAGCGCATCGTCCGCTTCGGCTTGAGCCCGCTCTGCATGATCGCGCGCGCGGCTTCCAGCACCACCATGGATCCGGTGCCGTTGTCGGTGGTGCCGGTGCCGAGATCCCAACTGTCCAGGTGGGCGCCGAGGATCACGACCTGGTCGGGCCACTCCGTCCCGCGGATTTCGCCGATGGTGTTCCACTGCGTCACCGGCTTCTTGCCCATCGTGTTGTCCACGCTGCCCGACACCCGTGGCGTGATCCCTTGCGCCAGGAGGCGGTCGAGCTGGGCATAGTCCTCGTGCGCGATGACGACGTTCGGCAGCGGGGAGGGGCTGAACGCCGAGCCGGACATGTTCATCAGGCCAAACTGCTTCGAGGCGTCAGTGAGGACACCGAGGGCCCCGTACTGCTTCAGCAGGTAGTTGCGGTCCACGGCGAACTGCCGGCGGGCCTGCCGCGCGGCCTCCGAGGTATCCTGGTTCTGTGCGCGGAACGCGGCCTGGCGGGCCTGCTGTTCGGCGCGCTGTGCAGCGGAATCGGCGGGCGTCATCGGCGGGCCATCGGGATTCCAGATGTTGGCCGCCGGCGCGAGCAGGAGCCACGCGCCCTTCACCTTGCTCTTGTACGCCGCCAGGCTCTCCGGCGTGGACCGGTCGATGCGGACCACGGGGCCGGACAGCGTCTTCCCGCCGGTGCCTTCGGTCCAGGCCCAGCTGTGGGCGGTCAGGTTGCGCGGAAACGGCGCCTCGAGCCGGAACGCGATCGGGCCCCGCTCCCATGACACTCCGTACTGCCAGGTCTCCTGCGACCCGGCCAGTCCGTACGCCTTGAACCGGGCCTCGGTCCAGTCGTTCGCGTTCTTCGTGGCGGGTGATCCGGTGAGGCGGGGACCGATCACGTCGGTGAGGTACTCGAGGTTCTTCATGACCTCGGAGTGATTCAGGGCCTGGTCGATCAAGGCGCCGGCGCCGGTGGTGTCGACGCCGGTCTGGGCGGCGAGGGGAGCGGCGGCCAGGGTGAAGAGCAGCAGGAGACGTCGCGTCATCGGGACGGCCTTCCGGTCTGGGGTGTGGGGGCAGGGCCTGAGATATATCGCCCCGGCCTGCCCGGCGCTACGCCGCCGCGCCGACCAGGCGGAGGGCGACGGAGCGCAGCCGCTCGACGTCGGGGAGCGCGGCGATCCACCGCGCAGGGATGGCCGCCTCGCCGTCGCGCGCGCCGAGGAGCCCGCCGGCCACGGCCGCGTTGGTGTCGGTGTCGCCCCCGGCGTTGGCCAGCCAGATGAGCCCCTCCTCCAGACTGGGCTCGTGCCACGCGGCCCAGAGCGCGATCTCGACGCACCGGATCGCGTCACCGGCGCGCTCGCCAACGATCGGCAGGTCTTCCCGCCGCTCGAGCGGCACCCGGCGCACCGCGGCGAGGAGCTCCGCCGGCGCCTCGTTGACGCGGAGGACCTCGATCACGTCGGCGAGAAAGTCGCGGCGCCCGGACAGCAGCTCGGCGGCCGCCACGTTGACCGCCACCGCGCCCCAGGTGCAGCGGTCGTCGGGATGGGTGAGCGCCGCCGTGTGCCAGGTGCCGGCCACGAGGTTCCGCGGGGTTCCGCGGGTGGCCAGCGCCACCGGGAGCGCCCGCATGATGGCGCCGTTTGTGGCGACGCCCCCGGTGCCGGAGGGCGGCGACCCGTGGGTCCGGATGTGGTTGAGCGCCGTGCGCGTCCAGGTGCCGATGCCCCGGCCGTCCGTGTCCATCCAGTCGATCCACCGGTGCGCCAGCCGCTCGAGGTCCACCTCGCCCGCCAGCAGCTCCTCGGCCAGGAGCAGCGCCATGGCGGTGTCGTCGTCGAAGGGGGAGGCCGGTGTGTCGGTGCGAACGATGTCCCGGAGGCCGCCCGGGAAGGCGGCACGGACGGCCTCGGGCGTGCCCATCGGCTCCGAGGGGACGCCGAGCGCGTTGCCGGCGGCCAGGCCGAGCAGGGCGCCGCGGGCGCGCGTGGCGATGGAGAGCGGTGCGGAGGGCATCGGCGGACAAACGTAACCGGCTTTCACCCGGCACGCCGCCCCGCTATTTTCCCCCGCGTCGCCCCGCCCTTCCCCCGACGAGGACCGTGCAGTGTCCAACGAATCCCTCAGCGTCATCGACAACCGGACCGGCAAGCAGTACGAGGTCCCCATCGCCGACGGCACCGTCCGCGCGATCGACCTCCGCCAGATCAAGACGTCCGACGACGATTTCGGCCTGATGACCTACGACCCGGCGTTCACCAACACGGCCGCCTGCCGGAGCGCCATCACCTACATCGACGGCGACCGCGGCATCCTCCGCTATCGCGGCTATCCCATCGAGGAGCTCGCCGACAAGGCCAGCTTCCTCGAGGTGGCCTACCTGCTGAACGAGGGCGAGCTGCCGACGGCGGCGCAGCTGGCGAAGTGGGAACACGACATCATGTTCCACACCTACGTCCACACCAACATCATCAAGTTCCTCGAGGGGTTCCGGTACGACGCCCACCCGATGGGCATGCTGCTCGGCGTGGTGGGCGCGCTGTCCACCTTCTACCCCGACGCCAAGAACGTGCACGACCCGGACAACCGCTACATCCAGCGGGTCCGCCTGATGGCCAAGATCCCGACGCTCGCCGCCTTCGTCTTCCGCCAGACCCGCGGCCTCCCCTACGAGTTCCCCCGGAACGACCTCGACTACATCGGAAACTACGTCAACATGACGTTCAGCATCGGCGGCCAGCACAAGCCGAACCCGGTGCTCCAGCGGGCGCTCGAAATCCTCCTGATCCTGCACGCCGACCACGAGCAGAATTGCTCCACCAGCGCCGTCCGCGGCGTCGGCTCCTCCGGCGTGGACCCGTTCTCTGCCATCTCGGCGGGCATCGCCGCGCTCTACGGGCCGCTCCACGGCGGCGCCAACGAGGCGGTGCTCCGGATGCTCGACGAGATCGGGGACAAGAAGAACATCCCCGCGTTCATCGAGCGGGTGAAGGCCGGCGAGGGCCGCCTGATGGGCTTCGGACACCGGGTGTACAAGTCCTACGACCCGCGGGCCAAGCTCATCAAGCGCGTGGCCGACGAGGTCTTTGCCGAGACCGGGCTCAACCCGAAGCTGGAAATCGCGGTGGAACTCGAGCGGATCGCGCTGTCCGACGAGTACTTCATCAAGCGGAAGCTCTACCCGAACGTGGACTTTTACTCCGGCCTCATCTACCAGGCCATGGGGTACCCGACCGACTACTTCACGGTGCTCTTCGCCCTGGGCCGGATGCCGGGGTGGCTGGCGCAATGGGAAGAGATGATCACCGACCAGGACCAGAAGATCGCCCGGCCCCGGCAGATCTACACCGGCCCGGACACCCGGTCCTTCGTGCCGATCGCCAAGCGCAAGTAGGCAAGCAGCCGGCAACGAACGTGGGGCGGGGATCGCATGCGATCCCCGCCCCTCGGTGCGTTCGGGCCCGCCCGTCGCTACTCTGCGCGGGCGTTCCCCTCGAGGTAGGTGTACCCCTCGAGGCCCGCCACGTAGTCGGCGATGAACGAATTGGCCTCCGCGCGGGTGAGGTCCCGCGCCGCGGTCACCTTCCGGCGCCAGGTGGCCAGCAGGTCCGAGCCGTGGAACTGCACGTAGTTGAGCACCTCGGTCACGGTGTCGCCGTGGACCAGGTCGGTCACCTCGTACCCGTCGGGCGAGAGCCGCACGTGCACCGCGTTGGTGTCGCCGAACAGGTTGTGGAGGTCGCCCAGGATTTCCTGGTAGGCGCCCGTGAGGAAGATGCCGAGGATGTAGGCGTCGCCGTCGGCGCAGGCGTGCAACTCGAGCGACGGCTTGCCCTTCCGCCCGCCGGCGAACCGGTCGATGACGCCGTCGGAGTCGCAGGTGATGTCCTGGATCGTGCCGCGCCGCGACGGCCGCTCGCCGAGCCGGTGGATCGGCATGATCGGGAAGAGCTGGTCGATGGCCCAGTTGTCGGGCAGCGACTGGAACACCGAGAAGTTGGAGAAGTACCGGTCCACCAGCGTGGCGTCGATGTGGGCCGTAATCTCGGGGTGCGAGGTCCGGTCGTCGCCCAGGAGCTGCTGGATGCCGGTCAGGGTGCAGAGGTAGAGCTGCTCCGCGTCCGCCTTGTCGCGCAGGGTGAACACTCCGCTGGCGAAGTACTCGTTGGTCCGCTCCTTGGCGAAGATGGCGTCGTGGAACGCCTCGTCGACGCGGTCCATCGTGAGCCCGTCGAGGTTTTCCGCCATCTCGCGCAGCAGCGGGTGCGGGTCGTCGCCGATGACGGGGGGCACCGGCTCGACCTGGCTCTCCACGTCGATGACGTTGACGAGCAGCAGGGAGTGGTGCGCGGTGAGCGCGCGCCCCGATTCGGAGATCAGGTGCGGCATCGGCAGGTCGTGTTCGCGGCAGGCGGTGCCGATGGTGTACACGACGTCGCTGGCGTACTCGCGCATGGTGTAGTTGACGCTGGCGGGCCGGGTGGAGCGCGAGCCGTCGTAGTCCACGCCGAGCCCGCCACCCACGTCCACGTGGGTCAGCTTGAAGCCCATGGCGTGGATTTCCCCGTAGTACCGGGCGATCTCCTCGAGGCCGGCCTTCACGTGCCGGATGTCGGTGATCTGGCTGCCGAGGTGGAAGTGCACCAGCCGGAGCAGGTCCTTGCGGCCCAGCTGCTCCAGCCGGGTGAGGAGCCGCATCAGCTCGACCGCGCTCAGGCCGAACTTCGACTTCTCGCCGCCGCTCTTGGCCCAGCGCCCCGACCCCTCGGTGGCCAGCTTGATCCGGACCCCGAGCGTCGGGGTCACGCCCATTTCGTCGGCCACGGAGAGGAGCAGGTCGAGCTCGTGGAGCTGCTCGACCACGATGAACACTTGGTGGCCCAGCCGCTGACCCATCATGGCCAGCCGCATGAATTCCTCGTCCTTGTAGCCGTTGCAGACGATCAGGTGCTGGGTGCTCTCGTGCAGCCCCAGCACCGCCTGGAGCTCCGGCTTGCTGCCGCACGCGAGGCCCACGCCGTGGGCGGCGCCGAACTCCACGATTTCCTGCACCACGTGGCGCTGCTGGTTGACCTTGATCGGGTACACGGTGGTGTAGGAGCCCTCGTACCCGAACTCGCCGATGGCCTTGGCGAACACCTCAGCGAGCTGCGAGATGCGGGCCCGGAGGATGTCCGAGAAGCGGAGCAGCAGCGGCAGGCCGACGCCCTGCGCCTGCAGGTCGAGGGCGAGCTGGTAGAGGTCGAGTCCGCGGACCGGGTCGCCGTCGGCGTGCACGGTGACGTGGCCCTCGGCGTTGGTGCGGAAGAAGCCCAGCCCCCAACCCGGCATGTTGTACAGCTTCTCGGCGTCCCGGGGCGTCCAGGTGGCCGGCGTGGCGGGGGCGGCAGGCGGTGGCGTGACGGTCGTGATCGCGGTGCTCCTGCTGGAGAATCGGACTCAATGTTAACGCCCCGCACCCCGCCCCGAAAGCAGGGAGCCCGGCCGGGCCGAGAGGCGCCTCCCGTCCGGAGCGCGACCGGGCGAGATTCCCTCAACTTCACCGCACCGGAGTCGGCATGCAGTGGTCGTTCCGCATCGGCAGGATCGGCGGCACCGATATCAAGATCCACGTCACCTGGCTGGCACTGGTGGCGTGGTACGGATTCTCCGCCTACTCGGACGGAGGGGGCCCGGCCGCGCTGAGCACCATCGTGTTCCTGCTCTCGCTCTTCGCCTGCGTGCTGCTCCATGAGTTCGGGCACATCCTGATGGCGAAACGGTTCGGCGTCCGGACCCCGGACGTGATCCTGCTCCCGATCGGCGGCCTGGCGCGACTGGAGCGGATGCCGGACGAGCCGAAGCAGGAGCTGCTCATCGCCGCCGCCGGCCCCGCCGTGACCCTCGGCATCGCGCTGGTCCTCTATGGGGCACTCCGATTCACCGGCAGCCCGCTCGACGCCGCCCGCCTCGAGCCGGGCCAATCCGACCTCGCGCAACAGATTCTCGGCCTCAACGTCGTCCTGCTGCTCTTCAACCTGCTGCCGATCTTCCCGATGGATGGTGGCCGCATGCTCCGCGCCCTGCTCGCCATGCGACTGGGGCTGATCCGCGCCACCCGGATCTCGGCCCGCATCGGACAAGTGGGCGCCCTGCTCCTCGGGCTGTGGGGGCTCGGGTTCTTTGCCGACTGGGGCCTGTCGGCCAGCGGCGTGCTGGTCCTGATTGCCGTGTTCGTCTATTTCGCCGCCGGCGCCGAGGCTGCCACCGTCGAGGCCCGCGCCGCCGGCCAGGGACTCACGGTGCAGGAGCTGATGATCACCCAGTTCATCACGCTGCCGGTCCACGCAACGCTGCAACAGGCGGTGGATGCGCTGCTCGCGGGGGAGCAGCGGGAGTTTCCCGTGGTGGACAACTGGGGGCGGCTGGAGGGGTTGCTGACCCGGGATGGCCTCATCCAGGGGCTCGCGCAGCACGGCGGGGGCGCCACGGTCGAGCAGGCGATGACGCGCGGGGTGGAAGCGGTTACCGTGGGACTCGACTTCGGCGACGCCCTGGAGCACCTGGGCCGGAGCAACCTCCCCGCCCTGCCCGTGGTCGACGAGGCCGGCGCCCTGGTCGGGCTCCTCACCCGGGACAATGTGGCGGACGTCCTGCTGGTGCGCCGGGCCGGCGTGCCACTGCCCCCGCGCCGGGGCTAGGGGCGCACGGCGGTGCGCCCCTACCCCGGCGGAAACTCCGCGAGAAACTCCGCAGGCCCACTGCGCGGCCGCGCGTAATACCACCAGTTGGCCTCGGGCGTCCACCCTTCTTCTTCCGCCACGATCATGCCCCAGAGGCAGCGGGTCACCGGCGTCGTCGCGGCCCGCATCCGGCCGTCCAGCGCGTCGAGCCGCTCCGCCACCACGGCGGCCTGCGCGGGGGAGACCCGCTCCAATGCCTGCGCCAGCAGCTGGCGCCCGTCCAGGTCGTTGAGATAGTCCTCGTACCCGGAGCCGTAGCCCTCCTCCACCGCCGCCACGGTTCGCTCCCACCCCGCGAGCAGCACGTCCAGCCCGCCCTGCACCACCCGGTCCGAGGCCCCCTGCCCGCGCAGGAATTCCTCCAACCCGCCGGCGTCCCGCGTGCTCACCGGGGGTACCTGTTGTTGGAGCGGTTCACGTCGGGCAGGGCATGCCGCGGGTCGAGCTCGGCGCGCTTCACCGCGGGCTTTCCGCGGACCCGGTAGGTGAAATGCGGTCCGAGGTTCCACATCTCGACCGGCAGCCGCACCACATCCGTGCTCCCGTCGGCGAAGGTCAACTTGACCTCGGCCGGCATGATCATCGTGCCGAGGCTGGAGAGCCGGACCTCGCTGACGCCTCCCGGACCCGCCACGATCGAGTCCACCGCCTGGTCGAGCCGCGTCGTCGTCAGCACCCACTCCCGCCAGTACCAGTCGAGGTCCATCCCCGAGGCGTCGCGCATGAGGCGGAAGAAGTCGGCGGGCGAGGGATGCCGGAAGGCCCAGGCGGCGAGGTACTGACGGAACGCGGCGTCGAACCGCTCCACGCCGAGCACTTCGTAGCGGAGCAACTGCATCATGAGCGCCGGCTTCTGGTAGCCGGCCCAGAAGAGATCCGTCACCTCCACCGGCCGAAGCATCAGCGGCTGCTCTCCCGGCACCGCGTGGTCGGCATACAGGTGGAGCGGGTGGACCTCGATCGAGTCCCCGTACGCGGTGCCCTTGAAGTACTGCGCCGCGTTGGCCAGGTCGATGAAGGTGTTGAACCCCTCGTCCATCCAGGGATACAGCCGCTCGTTCGACCCGACGACCATCGGCACCCACTGGTGCCCGAGCTCGTGGGCCAGGACCCACTGGACGTCCTCGCGGGTGGGGCCGGCGGGATCGAAGGTGATCATCGGGTATTCCATCCCCTCGATCGGCCCCTCGATCGAGGTGAACTGGGGCCAGGGATAGCGCAGCCACTGGCGGCTGTAATAGGCCAACGCCTCCCGGGTGATCGTGTTGGCCTCCGCCCAGAGCATGGCCGTGGGCCGGTAGAGCGTGTGGATCATCACGCCCTCCCACGCGCTGGCGTCCCACTGGAAGTCGGGGCTCGCGGCAAAGGCGAAGTCCCGCACGTTGTCGGCGGTGAAGCGCCAGGTGAGGGTGCTCGCCCTCGAAAGCTCCGCCCGGGGTGGGTGGGTCGCCTCTTCCCTCGTGATGACGGCCACCGGGGTGGCCGACGTCGCCGCACGCGCGAGGCGCGTGCGCTGGGGCGCCGAGAGGACCTGCTCCGGGTTCCGCAGCGTGCCGGTGGCCGCCACCACGTATCCGCCGGGCACCGTGAGCGACACGTCGAAGTCACCATATTCGAGGTAGAACTCGCCGGCGCCGATGTAGGGGTCGTGATTCCAGCCGCGAAGGTCGTCGTACACCGCGAGTCGCGGATACCACTGCCCCAGTTCGTACAGGGTGCCGTCGTGGCCCATCCGCCCGCCGCCGAAGGGCGGCACGTTGAAGCGCCACACGAGGCGCAGCACCACCACGCCGCCGGGCGCCAGCGGCGCCTTGAGATCGAGGCGCATCGTGGTGCCGTAGATCACCGGCGTGGCGGACACTCCGCCCACGAGCACCGAGTCCAGCGTGAGGCCGCCGGGGAAGCCTTTGCAGCTGAAATCGAAGGTCGAGCCAAGAAAGACCAAGGGAGGCTGGTCGAGCAGGGTGGAGAGGCTCCCCGGGCCGCACATGTTCTGTTCGAGGTGGAGCCAGAGGTACGGGAGGGCGTCGGGGGACCGGTTGTGGTACGTCACGTCTGCGCGGCCGCGGAGTTCGTTCTTCGCGGGGTCGAGCCTGGCGTCGATCCGGTAATCGACCTGCTGTTGCCAGTAGCCGGGCCCTGGCCGCCCGCTGCCGGTCCGGTAGGTATTCGGGCCCGGAATCTCGAGCGGGCGGAAGGGCGACACCTCCCACCCTTGCGCACTCAGCCCGCTGGAGGCCACCATCAGGGCAACAACCGCACTGGCGAGGCTGCGACGCACGTGGTATCTCCCAGCCGAGGGTTCCCCCAAACATACAGGAGAATCGACACCGATGCGCCCCATGCACCTGCTTCCCGTCGCCCTGCTGGCCCTGGCCTGCGCGAAGGAGCCCGCCCCGGCTGATACGGCGGCCGCCGCCGCGCCGCAGCAGGTGACCATCACCGCCACGGACTACGGATTTCAGCTGCCGGCCTCTCCCATCGCCGCCGGCGTCACCACCATGACCCTGGTCAACACGGGGAAGGAACTCCACCAGGTCACGCTGATCCGGATCACTGACGGGAAGACCGTCGCCGACCTGATGACGGCGCTTCAGGCGCCCGGCGCGCCGCCGGCCTGGGCGGTTGCCTCGGGCGGGCCCAATGCCGCGGCCCCCGGGGGCCAGGCAACGGCCACCCTGAACCTCGAACCGGGCCCGTACGCGATCATCTGTTTCATCCCCTCACCCGATGGCGTGCCACACGTGGCCAAGGGCATGGTGATCGGCATGGACGTCCAGCCTGCGGGGGCGCCTTCCGCTGCACTCCCCTCGGGCGATGTCCAGCTCACGATGAACGACTACAGCTTCAGCCTTTCCGGACTCCCGGCCGCGGGCCCGCACACGGTTTCCGTTTCCAACCAGGGCAAGGAGATCCACGAAGTGGTGGTGATGCGCCTCGCCCCTGGCGCCACCCCGGAGACGGTCGCGGCCTGGTTCGAGGGAGGGCAGAAGGGGCCGCCCCCCGGTGAACCCTTTGCCGGAGTTTCCGGGATTGCTCCTGGCCAGCTCCAGGACTTCACGGCCGACTTCACCCCCGGCACCTACGGCCTCATTTGTTTTGCCCCCGCGCCGGACGGGAAGCCCCATTTCATGCACGGGATGACCATGACCTTCACGGTCTCCTGAGTGTCCGCGAGCGGGCAGGAGGTGCCAGCGGGTAGCGTCGCCGTCACCGGCGCCTCCGGCCTGCTCGGGTCGGCGCTGCTCCCCGCCCTCCGCTCGGCCGGGTGGAGGCCGCGCGCGGTGGTCCGTGGTACCGCCGGCCCCGGTGACGTACTCTGGAATCCGGCGGCTGGCACGCTGGACCACGCCGCGCTCGAGGGCGTGGACGCCGCGGTGCACCTGGCCGGCGAGAGCATTGCCGCTGGCCGGTGGACCGCCGACATCAAGCGGCGGATCCGCGACAGCCGGATCCTCGGCACCCGCCTCCTCGCCGAATCGCTCGCCCGGCTGATGCGCCGGCCCAGGGTGCTGGTGACCGCCTCCGCGGTGGGGATCTACGGCGACCGCGGCGACGAAATCCTCAACGAGGACAGCCCGCTCGGCACGGATTTCCTGGCCGGAGTCGGCCGGGAATGGGAAGCCGCCGCGAAGCCGGCGGCCGAGGCGGGCATTCGCGTTGTGCACCTCCGCCTCGGAATCATCCTTGCCCGAGAAGGAGGGGCGCTGCCGCGGATGGTGCGCCCCTTCATGCTCGGCGCCGGCGGCCCGATCGGCTCGGGGCGCCAGTGGATGAGCTGGATCGCATTGGACGACGCGATCGCCGCGGTGCTCGAGGCGCTCGGCAACGAACAGGCACGCGGACCGATCAACGCCGTGGCGCCGGAGCCCGTTCGCAACGCCGAATTCGCGGCCGCGCTGGGGGCGACCCTGCACCGCCCGGCGCTGATCCCGGCCCCGGCGTTTGCGCTGCGCCTGCTCTACGGCGAGATGGCCGACGCCGCGCTCCTCGCCAGCCAGCGGGTGGTGCCGTCCCGGCTCGAGGCCCTCGGATTCCGGTTCCGGCATCCCACGCTCCCGGAGGCCCTCGGCGCCATCCTCGGCCGCTGAGCGCCGATGTATCTTTGCGGCATGCCAGCCGCACCGGCGGTCGTCCTCCTCAGCGGAGGGCTCGATTCCGCGACGACGCTCGCCATCGCCCGTGCCCAGGGATTCGCCTGCCGAGCGCTCAGCTTCCGCTACGGCCAGCGGCACGCGTATGAGCTCACGTGCGCGGAGGCGGTGGCGCTGCACCTTGGCGCCGTCGAACACCGGATCATCGACATCGACCTCCGCGCGTTCGGCGGTTCGGCGCTCACGTCCGACCTCCCCGTCCCGAAGGATCGCGACGAGGCCGCCCGCTCGACGGGGATCCCGATCACCTACGTCCCGGCACGCAACACCATCTTCCTCGCGTACGCGCTCGGCTGGGCCGAGGTGCTCGGGGCGTCCGACATCTTCCTGGGCGTCAACGCCGTGGACTACAGCGGGTATCCGGACTGCCGCCCCGAATACATCGAGGCCTTCGAACGGCTCGCCAACCTGGCCACGCGGGCGGCCGTCGAGGGCAGCCGGATGACCATCCACGCGCCGCTCCTCGCGATGACCAAGCCCGAGATCATCGCCCGCGGGCTCGAGCTCGGCGTGGACTTCGGGATGACCCAGAGTTGCTACGATCCCTCGGCGGATGGCCGCGCCTGCGGCCGGTGCGACGCCTGCCACCTGCGGCTCGACGGCTTCCGGCGCCTGGGCCGCAACGACCCCGCACGCTACCAGGCCGCATGAGCTACGCCGTCAAGGAGATCTTCTACACACTCCAGGGGGAAGGCGCCCACGCCGGCCGCCCGGCGGTCTTCTGCCGGTTCGCGGGGTGCAACCTCTGGAGCGGCCGCGAGGCGGACCGCGCGGACGCCACGTGCAACTTCTGCGACACCGACTTCGTGGGAACCGACGGGCCCGGCGGCGGGCGGTTCGCCACGGCGCAGGAGCTGGCGGCCCGGGTCAAGGCGGCCTGGCCGGCGGACGCGGGCCAGGGTACGCCCTATGTGGTATGCACCGGCGGGGAGCCGCTTCTGCAACTCGATGCGGCGGCGGTGGACGCCTTCCACGCGGTGGGCTTCGAAGTGGCGGTCGAAACCAACGGGACGCAGCCGGCCCCGCCGGGGCTCGACTGGATCTGCGTGAGCCCGAAGGCGGATGCCCCCGTGGTGCTGCGCGCCGGCGACGAGCTCAAGCTGGTGTTTCCGCAGGCTGCGGTGGATCCGGACGCGTTCCACGGACTGGCGTTCCGGTACAGGTTCCTGCAGCCGATGGACGGCCCGCGGCTCCGGGAGAACACCGCCGCGGCCGCGGCCTATTGCCTGGCCCACCCGTCCTGGCGGCTCAGCCTCCAGACCCACAAGCTCATCGGGCTTCCCTGACCCCGGACCCCCGGCCCCATGCACGGATACTCTGACCGCATCAACCACGCGCTCGCCTTCGCGGCCAAGTACTACGGCACCGCCGAGGGACCGGAGCGGACGATGGCCTACCTCGCCCACCCGGCGAACATCGCCATCATCCTGGCCCGGTACGGCTGCGAGGACCTCACTCTCGTGGCGGGCATCCTGCACCGCGTGCTCGAGGAGGCGACCCCCCGCAATCGGGCAGAACTGGAGGGAAAGGTCCTGGAGAAGTTCGGCCCGGTGGTCCTGGCGACGGCCTGTGAGGTCCTCGAGCCCCGGCATGACGCGCTGGGTAGGCTCCGCGCCTGGCGGACCTGCAAGCGGGAGTTCCTGGTCCAGATCGCGGACGCCGAGCCGCGGGGCCTCGATATTTGCGCGGCGGACGAGCTGCACAACTGCGGGGCGGCCATCCGCGTCGTCCGCCGCCTGGGGGCGGAGTACCTGCACGCCGACCCCGACGCCTCGCCCGCCGACACGCTCTGGTGGTTCAACTCGATCGCCCACCACCTGGAGTCCCGCCGCGAGTGGCGCAACCGCGCGATGCTGGACGAGCTCAAGGCCATGACGCGCGAACTCGCCGTCTTGCTGCAGCTCGGACACGAGTGACGCTGGAGCCGGCCCGCCTTGGCGGCCCGGCTCCTTTCCCGGTATTATTGGCCATGGATCATTCCGTGGCGGCCTCCGCGCTCGGCTCGCTCCCCAGCGCCTTCGCGGCAGCCATCCGGCTGTCTCGCAGCGACGCGGAACTCTTCGAGCGCTGCCGCGACGCCCTCGTCGGCCGGTTCAACTCCACCGCCATCTGGTTCGACATCTCGACGCCCGTGAGCGCGGTGCCCCGCATCGGGCCGCGCGAGGCGTGGGATACCGCCGTGCAGGTGGCGCGGATCCGGAGCGGCGAGACCGAGGTCGTCATCAGCGCCGGCCCGGAGCTGGCCGAACGCTTGCGCAGCGTGGCACTCCCGCTCGCCCACGGGCTCTCGGTCGTGGTCGAGATGCGCAGCGTGCTGATGGAGCGGCAGTCGGCGCTCGACGACGCGACCTTCCAGCTCCGGGCGCTCCGGCAGGTGGCCCGGCTGCTGAGCTCGGTGCACTCCTCGGCGGAAACAGAGCAGCTCATCCTCGACTTCATGGCCGAGGTGTTCTTCACCTGGTGGGCCTGCCTCCTGCGCCCCGCCGGAGACTCCTACGAGCCCCGCATCTTCCGCTCGCTCGACGAACGGATCCGGCCCGGACCCGTCGCCCGGGCCCTGCTGGACGCCGTGCTGCCCACGGGAGCCGGAGCCACCGGCGGGCAGGACGTCGCGGTGGCCGCGCTCGCGCCGCCCACCACCGAGCTGGTGGTCCCGCTCGACGCCGGCGCCGAGCGGCTGGCGGTCCTCCTGCTTGGTCCCCGGATCAACGGACGCCCGTACGGGCCCGCCGAGCTCGACCTGGCGGGCACCCTCTCGTTTGCGGCAGCCATCGCGCTCAAGAACGCGCACCTCGTGGAGCAGCTCCAGACCGCGGCGAACACCGACGAGCTGACCACGCTGCTGAACCGCCGTGCGCTGGAGGAGCGACTCGGGGCCGAGCTGTCGCGGTCCACGCGCCACGCGCTCGACACCACGATCATCCTCCTCGACCTCGACAACTTCAAGCTGGTCAACGACAGCGGTGGCCACGCCGCCGGCGACGAGCTCCTGCGTGGACTAGGGCGCCTGCTCAAGGAGCAGTGCCGGCAGCCCGACGTGGTCGGCCGGCTCGGAGGCGATGAATTCCTCGTGATGCTGCCGATGACCTCGCCGCGCGAGGCCATGGTCCTGGTCGGGCGAACCCAGGCGGGACTGCCGGCGCTCGCCCCGCTGGGACAGGGGCACCCCATCGCCGTGAGCATCGGGGTGGCCGCCGCACCGCGCCACGGCACCACCGTCGGCAGTCTCATGGCGGCCGCGGACGCCGCCATGTACAAGGCGAAGCGGGCGGGCGGCAATCGAGCCGAGGTCGCCGGCGAATTCTGAGACGCCGGGAGGCGGTCATGTCCGATCCCGAGTTCATCCTGCTGGGCGACGCGGTGTGGATCGACTTCATCAACACCGCGCTCGGTCGCCAGCCCGATTCCCCCGATGGCCTGACTGATGCCGCCGCGTACCACCGCTGGAGCAAGGCGGAGAAGCTCACGTCCGACGCGACCGAGCTCCCCTGGAGCGAGGTCCTCGACTTCCGGGCCCGGCTGCTGAGCATCGCCGCCGCGCTTTCCGACGAGCACCAGCCGCCCTCTTCCGCCATCCATGAAGTGAACCGGCTGCTGACACGCACCGATGGTCATCACCAGCTGACCCGCGTCGGCGGCACCTGGCAGCTGGCCTTCACCCCGCACCGGACCCCGTCCGCGCTCGAGGCGATCGCGCGGAGCGCCGCCGTGACCCTGGCCGACCCGGAGGCGCGGGTCCGCCAGTGCAGCGCCGCGCCCTGCACCCTCTACTTCGTGGACCGGACCCCCGGCCACTCGCGGACCTGGTGCAGCGCGGAGGCCGCCGCGCACCCGACTGCCCGGATCGAGCGCCGCCGAGTGGCCCGGTGACCTTCGCATGACCGGTTCGACCTCCCTGACCGACCCCGGCTTCTACACCGAGCGCACCCAGGCGGCGCTGGGCCACCGCTACCGCCTCGACAAGATGGTGGCGGCCTCCCGGGAGCGCGTGCTCTTCCACGCCTACGACCTGACGCTCAAGCGCCGGGTGAGCCTCCGGGTCAACTTCTACCCCGACAGCGCCCTCCGCGGCTGGTTCCTGCGCGAGGCCGAGGCGCTGGCGCAGCTGGACCACCCGGCCATTCGCCACGTCTATGACGCGGGCGTCGTCGGGGAGATCGCCTATCGCGCGGGCAGCTGGATCGAGGGGGAGAGCGCGTACGACGCGGTGCAGCGCGGACCGCGGCCGATCCCGACGGTCCACGCCCTGGCCCGCGACATCCTGACCGCGCTCGACCACGCCCACAGCCGCTCGATCATCGTGCGACGGATCGTGCCGGCGTCGCTGCTGCTCGGGCCGACGGGCCGCGGCACGGTGACCGACCTCCGCTTCTGCAGCTACACCCTGGCGGACATCCCGAAGGGGCACGAGCCATCCGGGCTGGAGTTCATGGCGCCCGAAGTGCGGGACGGCGCGCGGGGCGACCCGGCCAGCGACGTGTTCACCGCCGGCGCCATTCTCTACTACGCCATCACCGGCCGCGAGCCGCCGCTCGATCCGTCGCGCACGGAGCGGCCCTCCCTGCTCCGGCCCACCACGCCGAAGGCCATCGACCGGATCCTTCTCCGCGCGCTCCGGCCCGCCCCCGACGACCGCTTCCTCACCCCCGCCGAAATGCTGGAGGACTTCGCCTCCGACGCCGGCACCTACGAGAGCCCGGGCGTGTCCCCGAGCGACACCGCACCGATCCAGGACACGGAGCACTGGGAAAAGCGGCTCCGCCGCGCGCTGGGCGACGACTACGAACTCTTCGAGGCCCTCGGCGCAGGCGGCTTCGGCCGCGTGTACCGGGTGCGCGACCTCCACCTCGAGCGCGAGGTGGCGCTCAAGGTGCTGCACCCGTACCTCACGACCGAGCCGCCGGTCGTCGAGCGGTTCCGCCGCGAGGCGCAACTCGCCGCCCGGCTCCACCACCCCAACATCGTGAACATCTACGACATCTCGGGCCGGGCCGGCCTCCTCTGGTACACCATGGAATACGTGCAGGGGCCGAACCTGGCCCAGCTGGTGGACCGCGAAGGCCCCCTGCCGCTGGACCTCGTGCTCCAGATGCTTCACCAGGCGCTGATGGCGCTGGCCCACGCCCACGGCGCCGGCCTGGTGCACCGCGACATCAAGCCGGAAAACCTGCTGCTGGCGCCCGACGGAACGCTGCGCATCACCGACTTCGGCCTGGCACTGGCCCTCCGCGGCGAGGGTCGCTTCGGCGGCGCCACGAGCCAGAGCGGCACCCCGCAGTTCGCGAGCCCGGAGCAGCTGCTCGGCGAGCGGGTGGACCAGCGCAGCGACTTCTACAGCCTCGCCGCCGTGGCCTACTTCGTTCTCCTTGGCGAGACGCCGTTCCCGGGGGGCACGCCGGAGCAGGTGCTGGCCCGGCAGACGGCGGACCGGTTCCCGGCCCTCCACGCCCGCAGGCCCGAGGTGCCGGAGGCGCTGGAGCAGGTGCTGCAGCGGGCGCTCCGGAACGAAGTGGAGGCCCGCTACCCCTCCGCCGCGGAATTCCTGCAGGCGCTGCAGCGCGCGATGGGCCGGAAGGTCCGGGAACGGAGCGGCGAGTGGGCCCGCGCGGCGGCCCGCTGGTGGCGCGGAAACGACCCCTCCGCCTCCTCTTGACTTGGCCGGAACCGGGCGGGAAATTCACCGGGCCACACCGGCAAGCCGCCCGGCGTATCCGTGCCGGGCGGTCGGACACACCACACTGGAGTAGGGACTCATGGCACGCACATCCGGCACCGTGAAGTGGTTCAACGACGCGAAGGGCTTCGGGTTCATCACCCCGGAAGGCGGCGAAAAGGACTGCTTCGTCCACCACACGGCCATCACGGCGGAAGGCTTCCGCAGCCTCGCCGAGGGCGACAAGGTCGAGTTCGACATCGTGCAGGGGGCCAAGGGTCCCGCCGCGGAGAACGTCGTCAAGGTGTGAGGACGCGCCACGCCACGAATGCGAACGGGCCGCTCGACTGAGCGGCCCGTTTCATGTCCAGCCCCGGCCCGGCGGCGCTACTTGTGGCGGTAGGTCACGCGGCCCCGGGTGAGGTCGTACGGGGAGAGGACGACGCTGACGCGATCCCCCTCCAGCACGCGGATCTTGAACTTGCTCATCTTGCCGGCCGCGTAGGCCAGGATCGAGTGCCCGTTTTCCAGCAGCACGCGGTAATTCCGGTCGGGCAGGACTTCCGTCACCACCCCTTCCATCTCAATTCCTTCTTCTTTCGCCATCCAGGCCACTCCACGCTGGGGACACGTCCCGGCCGGGCTGCGGGGGGCCGGTGCGGGGTCGCGGGGAATCTTGCCCCTCGGCCGCCATTAAGCAACCGGGCTCATGGGGCCCGCAGCTGCTCCAATTCGCCCTCGACCAGGCGGACCAGCTCTCCGATCAGCGCCCGGTCGGCGCCGAACCGGGCCCCCGCGCGGGCGTACATCGCCGGGAGGGGCACGGTACAGCCGAGCGCCAGCGCTTCCCGGTAGTCGCCAACGGCGCCGGCCTGGTCGGCTCGGCTCCGGCGCCAGACCTGCAGTGCTCCCAGCTGCGCCAGCCCGTACTCGATGTAGTAGAACGGGTAGAGGAAGATGTGGAGCTGGCGGTACCACCGCGTCACCTGCTCCTGCTCCAACCCCGACCAATCCACACCGGATTGATAGCGCGCCCGGATCCGGAGCCAGGCGCGGTCCCGCGCCTCCGCATCGCCGCCTTCCCCGCTGGTGTAGATCCAGCGCTGGAACGCGTCCACCGAGGCCACGTGCGCCAGGGTGACGAGCACGTCCTCGAGGTGCTCGATCCGCGCCAGGCGGAGCTCGTCCGCCGTGGCCAGCCCCCCCGGCTCGGCGAGATAGGGCGCCGCCAGGAGTTCCATGGACATCGAGGCGAGTTCGGCGGATTCCGCGCCGACATAGCGCTGCCAGAGGAGCGGCTGCCGATGCGACGCGAAGGCGTGAAAGGAATGCCCCGACTCGTGGAGCAAGGTGTTCACGTCGTCCAGCAGGCCCACGGCGTTCATGTGGATGAACGGGCGCCCGCGGAAATGGAGGGTCTCGCAGTACCCGCCGGGCGCCTTCCCGGCGCGGCTCTCGAGATCCAGCAGGCGTTCGCCGCGCATCAGGTCGAACTCCGCGCCGAGCTCCGGGGCCACCGCATGGAATACCCGCGACGCCTTCTCGCCGAGTTCCGCCGCGTCGCCGAAGGGGCGGAGCGCCGGGCGGCCCGCCGGGTCAACGTCGAGATCCCAGGGCCGCAGCCGCTCCAGCCCGAGCGAGACCCTTCGACGTTCCATGATCCGGGCGATGGCCGGCACGACCTCTGCCTCCACGGCCTCGTGGAAGCGCGTGCAGTCGTCCGGTGTGTAGTCGAACCGGCACTTGGCCGCGAAGCTGTACGCCTGGAAATCGGCGAAGCCGGCCTGCCGCGCCACCCGCTGCCGACGCTCGTACATCACATCGAAGAGCGCCGCGAGCTCGCCCCGCATCGCCAGGTACGGCGCGCCGATGGCCCGGAAGGCCCGCTCCCGGACCTCGCGCTCCGGCTGCTTCAGGAAGGGCGCCAGCTGGGGCAGCGTGCGGGTTTCGCCCTCCCACTCCACGGTGATCCCGCCGGTCAACCGCTGGTATTTCGCCGACAACTCCTCCAGTTCGGCGAACAGCGGGAGGTTCTCCTCGCGAAAGATGTCGATCTGGGTCTGGAAGCGGCGCAGCACGACTTCGAGATCCGGCCGCCGGTACCCGGTCTCCAGCAACCGGCGGGCGAGCCGCACCCCCTGCTCCTCGAGCTGCGGGAAGATTTCCGCCGAGAAGCGGAGGTGCGCCGCCTCGCGCGCCGGGTCGCGGGTATCCGCGGTGTACGCGATCATGGCCAGCGCCGCCGCCTCGGTGACCAGCTCCTCGAGGCGCGACCAGGCCGCCAGCCAGGGCCCGATGCTGTCGGCGTCGAGCGGCACCGCCGCCAGCGCCTCGTACCAGGGGAGGATGTCGCTCAACCGCGCCTCGGCGAACGCCGAGGGGCTGTCGGGCAGGACAGGGAGGGTGAGGGACGCGTCGGTCATGCGGCTCCCGCCGGTGTGGGCTCGCCCACCGGACCCAGCCGGAAGGCGAGGATGCTGACGAGGGCCACGGTCGCCGCCGCCATGTAGAAGGGCCAGTTGTGCCCGTAGTCCTGGAATGCACGGGTGGCGAGGATCGGCGCCACCACGCGCGCGATGCCCGCGAAGGTCTGGGCCGATCCCATGACCGTCCCGAGTTCCGACTTCTCGGCGGCGCGCGACATCAGCGCCGTGGTGGACGGGAAGAGCAGTGCCGTGCCGACCGGCACGAACGGGATGATGAGTGCCAGGGCCCAGAGATGGTGCACCGCTGGGTAGAGTAGCAGCCCGATGATCAGGCAGGCGGCGCCAGTGCGCATGGCCCACGACTCGCCGATGCGGTCCACGATCGGGCCCAGGAACACCGACCGCATCACCAGCGACAGCGCGCCGACGTAGAGGAAGAAGTAGCCGATCGTCTTCTCCGTCACCCCGTACTCGGCGCCCAGGAAAAGCGGCAGCACGGAGGTAAGGCAAGTGAAGGCGAGCATGCCGACGGCGTAGATCCACACCAGCCGCGCCACGGTCGTCCCGGGGCTCCGAAGCACCTGCCACGCCGCATGCCACACCGGCTTCCGGGTGTGGGAGTGGTCACCCGGCTTGCGAGACTCGGGCAGGAATCGCCACGCGAAGGCCACGTTGGCCAGGCAGAGCGCGGCGGCCACGAAGCCGGGCGCCGCCCGCCCCCAGTGCGCGGCCAGCGACCCCACCACGGGCCCGATCATCACGCCGAGCGAAGTGGCCGCCGACAGCCACCCGAGCGCCCGCGCGCGGCCGGCCGGCGGGATCGAATCGGCCACGTAGGCCTGCGCCACGCCGGTGGTGCCGCCGCCCGCCCCCTGGATGATCCGGGAGAGAAACAGCAGCGTGACCGACTGGGCCAGCCCGAAGACGATGTACGCGAACGCAGACGCCGTGAGCCCGATCAGCAGCGCCGGCCGGCGGCCGTAGCGGTCCGACACCCGGCCCCAGAGCGGCGCCGAGAGCAGTTGCGCAATCGAGAATGACGCGATGATCCAGCCGATCGTCTTCGGGCTGGCGTTGAGGCTGGTGGCGTAGAAGGGCAGGAGCGGGAGCACGATGGCGAACCCGATCATGTCGACCGCGCTCGCCGCGATCAGGACCAGGAGGCGCCGGAGGTCCGCCCCGTTCAGGGGCACGTCGGGGGTCTTCACGCCCGGGCCTCCCCGCGCGCGCCGAGCGCGAATACGGCCGCGCTCGCCAGCATCAACAGCACGCCGTACGCTGCCGCCACGCCGACGTCGCCCTGCCGGAGGCTCCCGAGAATTTCCATGCTGATGGGCCGCGTGTTGTAGGTGTAGAGCATGATCGAGGTGATGAAGTCGCCGAGCGCGGTCACGAAGGCCAGCGTGGCGCCGGCGGCCAGCGCCGGCGCCAGGGCGGGGAGGACGATCCGGCGAAAGGTCCGCGCTCGGCTGGCGCCCAGGGCGGCTGCCGCCTCCTCCAGCGACGGGTCGAGCTGGCGGAATCCCGCCAGGATGGCCCGCCCGGTGATCGGCAAATTTCGCACGAGGTAGGCCAACGGGAGGATCCACACCGTCCCGACGAGGACCGCCCGTAGCGTGAGCGGCGAATGGACGCTGAAGAGCGCGGCCAGCGCAATGGCGAAGACGGTGCCGGGCACCGCCCAGGGCAGCCCGAGGAGTCCCTCGATGAGCCGCCCCGCCCGCACCCTGCTACGCACCACCAGCCAGCCGGCGGCGAGCGCCACGCCGACTGCCGCCAGGGTGGCGGCCGTGGCCATCCAGAGGCTGTTCAACAGCGGGCGGAGTCGCTCCGGCTCGGCGAAGAGCGCCGCATAATTGCCGGGCGAGAACGCGGGAGGCCAGGTCTCGGTGGTCCAGGTGCCGACCGGCACGAAGGACACCAGGAGCAGCGTGAGGTGCGGCAGCAGGAGCACCAGGGCGAGGAGCCACGCCGCCGCCGCGATCCCGGCGCGGGCGCCGGCGCTGCCGGAGCGCGCCAGCGAGGGGGCGTTGCCCTTCCCCACGCTCGCCAGCGAACCACCCGGGTCGGCCCGGCGGAAG
Source organism: uncultured Gemmatimonadaceae bacterium (assembly GCA_964571795.1). Classification (GTDB taxonomy): domain Bacteria; phylum Gemmatimonadota; class Gemmatimonadetes; order Gemmatimonadales; family GWC2-71-9; genus SPDF01. The sequence continues at coordinate 22,746 of CAZNDK010000032.1, forward strand.
AGCGCCATCGCGCCCAGCGCCAGCACCATCAGCGCGGTGGTCTCCACCATCGCGAGCCGGTCGTCACCGTTGAGCCGCGTGAACACGATCTGGGTCGTCATCACGCGGTATCCGCCGCCGAAAATGTAGGGCGCGCTGAACGACGCGAGCGAGGTCATGAAAGTCAGGAGCGCTGCGCCCACCAGCGCGGGCCGCAGGTGCGGGAGGATGACGTACCGCAGCGTGCGCCAGCGCCCCGCGCCGAGCGCGGAGGCGGCCTCGAGCATCGCGCCGTCGAGGCGCGAGAGGGCGGCCCGGCCGAACAGGTAGAAGTACACGTACATCGAGTAGGCGTGCACGAGCAGAATTGCGCCGGGGCCGGCCAGGCGCCATGGCGGATCCTCGAGGCGGAGCAGCGACTGGACGAGCCGCCCGGCGAAGCCGGTCTCGCCGTAGAGGAAGAGGAACGCCACCACCCCCACCAGCGGGGGAAGCACCGCCGGGAGCGCCACCAGCGCGCCGAGGAGGCGGCGCCCCGGAAAATCCACCCGCTCGAAGAGAAACGCGAGCGGTACGCCGATCAGCCCCGCCAGCACGACGCTCGCTGCGGAGAGCCACAGGCTGGCCCAGAGCGCCTGCCACTCCGAGGGCCGGCTGGCGAACCGCCGCACCTCGTCGAGCGTCCAGCCGTCGACTCCGCGGAGCCCTTCGACCAGGACCAGGAAGAGGGGGTACGCCACGATCCAGGCGAGCGCCGCCGCGAGGACCCAGCCCCACCATCCCGCCCGCCGCGCGCGTGTCACGGCGCCGCCGGGTAGAGGTGCAGCCCCGACCCCGTGGGCTCGATGCCCACCGCGTCGCCCTCCCGCGCCGCGGAGGGGAGCGCGGCGACCTCGATTGTGGCGCCCGAGGCGGTGTCCACCGAGAAGTACGCCACCGCGCCGGTGAACCGCCGGCCGGTCACCTTTCCCGTCAGCCGGGCCGGCGACGGCTCCGCGAGCCGGAGCCCCTCGGGGCGCGCCAGCAGCCGGGCCGCGGCGCCCGCGGCGGCCGGGGTGGTCGCTCCCCAGCGGACCGGCCAGGTGAATCCCTCTACCTCCGCGCTGCCGGCCGACACCACGCGCGCGGTGAGCTCGCTGGCGCGCCCGATGAACCCCGCCACGAAGGCGGTGGCGGGAGCGGCGTACAATTCGTCCGCCGTGCCGAGTTGCTCGAGGCGGCCCTGACGGAGGAGCGCAATCCGGTCGCCGAGGTCGAAGGCGTCTTCCTGCTCGTGCGTCACCACGATGGCGGTGATGCCCAGCCGGTGCACCAGTCCCCTCAGCTCTCGCCGCGTCCGTTCCCGCAGGGCAGGGTCCAGGTTGGAGAGCGGCTCGTCGAGGAGGAGCACGCGCGGCTCCGGCGCGAGGGCGCGCGCCAGCGCCACCCGCTGCTGCTGCCCGCCGGACAGCTGCGACACCGGCCGCCGCTCGAACCCCTCGAGGTCCACGAGCGTCAGCGCATCCGCCACCCGGCGGGCCAGTTCCTCGCCGCGCACCCCCCGGCTCTCGAGGCCGAACGCGACGTTGGCGCCGACATCGAGATGCGGGAACAGGGCGTAGTGCTGGAACACCATCCCGAACCGGCGCGCGACCGGCGCGAGCGGGGTGACGTCGGTGCCGTCGAGCACCACGCGCCCGGCGTCCGGCGCCTCGAATCCGGCGAGCAGGCGGAGCGTGGTGGTCTTCCCGCTCCCGCTGGGGCCGAGGAGGGCCAGCACCTCCCCGCGCTCGAGCGTCAGCGAGAGCCCATCCACGGCCCGCTGCCCGCGAAACTGCTTGGTCAGCCCATCCAGCTCCAGAAACCCCAATCGCGCTCCCTTGCCTTCAGTCCTCAGTCCTCAGTCCTCCGTCCTCAGTCTTCGGTCCTCAGTCCTTTGCTCCCTGCTTCCCCGACCCCCGCACATGCTGGTCCCAGTAGCTCATCCACCCCGCGCCTTCGCGCGCGAGCAGCGGCCAGTCCATCGGCACCACGGACATCGTGCGCTCCACCTCGCCGACCCACGCCGGCAGCGAATCGGCCGGCAGGTCCTGGCGCGCCGGCAGGCGGTACACGCCGCGCGCCGCGAGCAGCAGCGCCTCCGGTTCTCCGACGTAGTCGATGAACGCCTGGGCCGCCGCCGCGTGGCGCGAGCCGCGCACCAGCGCGATGGCGTCGTCGATCACGACCGTGCCGCTCCGGGGAAAGACGTAGCCGAACGGCATGCCCTTCCCCTGGCTGATCAGGATGTCCGGCAGGTCCCAGAGGGTCACGAGGCCTTCCTGCCGGGCGAGCTTCTGGTCGAGGATGGCCGGGTTGAGCGCGTAGGTCTTCGTGTTGCGGTCCAGTGCGCGGAGCCAGGTCATGCCCGCCGTCGTGTCGCCGGTTTCGCGAAGGCTGCGCTCGATGATGTAGCCCCAGATGGCCCGCATGGTGCCACTCGCCATCGGGTCGCGGATGAGCACCAGGTCGCGCCACCGGGGGTCGAGCATGTCGTCCCAGTCGTGCGGCGCCTCGGGGCCGCTGACTGCGACGCTGTTGAACGCGATCACCACTGGCGTCCGATACACCGGCCAGTAGAGCGAGGCCGGCCCCACGCCGTCGGGGCCCACCGACCCGGCCCAGCTGGGCCGATACGGCTCGAGGAGCGAATCGTGGATGCCCCGGTCAAAGATCGTGGTCGGGCCGCCGAACCAGACGTCCGCCTGTGGATTGACCCGCTCGAACCGGAGCCGGTCGAGGATCTCCTGGCTCCCCATGTCGAGCCAGCGGATGTCGATGTCCGGGCGCCACCGCTCGAAGGCCGCCTCGAGCAGCTTGAGCTGGTCGCGCCCGTGGGGGGAATACACCACCACCGGTGTCCGGGTGTCGCGGCTGCACGCGGCCAGCACGACGAGCGCCAGGAGGCACGGCGTGATCCACGCGCCGCGCGCCCTGCCCTGCGTCACGGCTGCGCCGCGGCCGGCCTGAGGGCCAGCAGGTTCATGAATAGGCGGTAGGCGCCGGGCACTCCCGCCGGAAGCTCGCGGAAGAAGGCGATGCCGGTGTACACGTAGGTTCCATGCCCGACCGGCGCCACCAGGAGCCCGCCCTGCAGCGGCGGCTCCCCCGGATCGTGCATTTCGAGCACCGGGCGATACTCCGGCGCCCATTCCCGCGCAAAGTAGAGGCCCCGCTCCTGCACCCAGCCGTTCCAGTCGGCGGCCCCGATCGCGTTCGGCGTGCGCATCACCGGGCTGGCGGGATTCACGACGCGCACCGGGGCGGCCTCGTCGGTCACCCGGTCGTGCGAGTCCGGCCGCTCCCCCGGTTTCGGCATCGTGGCCCTTCCGGATAGGAAAGAACCGAGCGACTGGCCGCCGAGCGTCATCGGGAAGGGCGCAAAGGTCCCGCGGAAATATTCGTACTGCTGGTACTGCACCAGGAGCAGGCCCCCCTCCTGCGCGTACGCGAGCAGGCGGGCGTTGAACTCCATCACCGCCGGCACCGTCTCGTAGGCGCGGCTCCCGATGACGACGGCGTCGTACCGGGAGAGGTCGCCGCGAGCCAGCGAATCGGGTGTGAGCTCGACCACCGGCACGCCCAGTCCGGCGAGCGCCTCGGGCACCCCGTCGGCCGGGCCGCGGACGTAGCCGACCGCGCGCAACGACGGCACCGCGATGTCCATCACGCGGATCGTCCCGACGGCTGGGCGGCTCATGGCCCGGCGGGCAATGTGCGGGTAGGCGATGATCTGGCTGGCCTCGTCGTAGCGCGCGCCATCCGAAGTCACGGCAACGGCCCGGATCTCGAAGGACCCGGCGGCCGGCGAGGCCGGTGGCGCCAGCCGGAACGCGAACGAGGCCTCCTCGCCCTTCCGCGTGAGCCGGAACGGCTGCGCGGGCGGCGCGGTCCAGCCGGGCGGGAGGTCGAGCCGCACCTCGCCCGAGACCGTGTCCGCGCCGGCGTGCGAGAGCGTCACGTTGACGACTCGCGGCTCGCGCGAGTCCCTCGGCCAGACGATGATGGACCGGTCGAGCCGGACACCGATGCTGGGAAGAACCAGCAGCCGCTCCCGGCGTTCGCCGTAGGCCGGGTCCCGCCAGCGGTAGGTGACCTCTCGGCTGAGCGAGACGCCATCGTCGAGGACGGCCACGGCGGTGAGCAGCGGCGGGGAGGCCGGCAGGCCCGCGTCGGGAGACTTTCCCCAACGGTACATCGCGCCGTCGCGAGGCAGCCGGAGGAAGTACGGTTCGGTCGTCGCCGTCGCCGGCAACGTGACGGTATCCACGACGGTGACCATCTCGCCGGGGGGCACGACGACATTGCGAAGCGGGCGCATCGGCCCGTCGAAGCCAAGCCTGGCGCGGACCGAGGTCGAGCCGGCGTTCCACAGGCTCAGCGTGACCTCAACGGATTGCCCGGGGACGAGATCCGCGGTGCCCGCGACGGCATCCAGCACGAGCCCCCGCTCGTTGGCGAGCGCGGCGGAGCGGAATGCCTCCTGATCCACCAGCGTCGCCCTCGGGCCCCTTCCCAAAGCCCCGGCCGGGAGCGCGGTATCAATGCCAGCCCAGAGGGCATCGCCAGCGCCCGTCCGGTCCGTCACCAGCGCGACACGGGTGGACGCCGGGCCCGGGGTCTGCAGCGCGCCCATGTCCTGCGAGCGATGCCGGCTCCGGCTGGCCATCGCGATCTGGTGGTAGGACTGCCCGACCGCCGGGTCGAGCCCGCCGGTCTGGATCGTGACCATCGTCGGCGCCGGAGTGAACCGCGCCGCCCGATAGAGCTTCTCGGCGCGCCAGGGCGCCAGGCCTTCCTCGCGCGCCAGCTCCGGGAAGCGGGTCGAGTCGGCGGCCGCCGCGAAGGCCTCGTGCGCCGCCCACCCCGCCGCCTGGTGCTGGCCATGACCGTCCTGCTCCGTGCCGGTGAAGATCGAAACGATGATCTGCGGCTGGAACGTGCGGATCACCCGGACCACGTCCTTCAGGATGGAATCGCGCGGCCAGTGGGCCCAGGTGTCGGCGAGCGTCTTGGAGTAGCCGAAATCGTAGGCCCGCGTGAAGTATTGCCGGCCGCCGTCGAGCGACCGGGCACTCAGCAGCTCCTCGGTGCGGAGGAGGCCGAGTGCCTCGCCCAGTTCGGGGCCGATGAGGTTCTGCCCGCCCTCCCCCCGGTTGAGCGACAGGTACGCCGCCACGGCGCCCTCCCCGCGCACCAGGAGCGTGATGAGATCCGTGTCTTCGTCGTCGGGATGGGCCCCGATGATGAGCACCCGCTTGTTGTGCCCCAGCATCCGGCGGGCGTGCTCCGCCGCCACCGCGCCGCCCGTCGAGGGCGGCGCCAGCTGCGCGCGGAGCGGGCTGGCACAGAGGAGGAATCCGGCGCCGAACGCCGTCAGAAGGGCAGGAAGCCGCATGAAATCCCGGGGGAAGTGACCAAAAAGAATAACCCCGGCTGGGCCGGGGCGTGAGGTGGGTCAGGGACCGCGGGGCCGAGTGGGCCCAGAGGGCGGATGCCGGCGCGCGGCGCCGCCCGCCCAGAAGGCACCGACGAAGAGCGCGAGGGCCACCCCGAGGAGCACTTTCCCCGCAAGGACCGCCACACCGTAGAGCAGGAAGAGCATCCCGACCGACAGCAGGATCGTCGCACAGGCCCGGAGGATCTCGTCCAGGTTTCGGCCCTGGGTTCTTCGCCCCCAGTACACCGACGCCACGGCACCGGCCACCCCGACGAGGAGAAAGCCGTACCAGATGAGGATCCAATAGCGACGGCCTGCGATCATGGGATTCCACCCGCTGGCGAGGTCCCCCGGGGGCGGGGCGGCGGCGACTGGCCACGAGAATACCACGCGGCCGCGCCACGCGCCATCCCCGCCGGCGGCACGTTCACCGCGACTCGGCGAGGAAGCTGCGGGCGATCAGCGGTGGCCGTCGGGCGTGCCGAGACCGAGCGGGTCGCGGTGCACCGCGCGCCGGAGCGCGGGGTGGTGGCGCCAGAGGTAGACCGCCATGACGGAGCCCGCGAGCAGGTTGGCGAAGAGCACGAACGCGAGCGGGAAGAGCGCCTGCGTCGCCTCGAAGAACATGAACGACACGCCGGTGAAGAAGAACTCGAAGAAGATGAACATCATCACCAGGGCAAAACGCAGCGACGGCTGGGTAGTGGCCGTCCGCACCAGCCCGGCGAGGATCATCCCGAAGACCACGAAGGCGGCCAGGTGGAGCAGCGTGTAGGCCACGACGGCGCCGGGCAGCGCGCGATCGGTGACGGGGGTGGTCGCCCCCTGCAGGATGACCTGGCCGAGCACGCTCGGCGTCAGGAACGGCACGCCGAGCGTCAGGTCGCGGATGAGGAAGAGGCCGGCGACGGCGAGGGCGCCGAGCACGCCGGTCACGACGCCTTCCCTCGGGCTGGAATGATGGTGGCGGCTCATCGGGTTCCTCCTGGACGGGGGGCTGCACCGATTTCGACGTTACTGTGCGCCGGGGCCCCGCGCCATCCCCTCCCCCGCCGGGACTACTCCGACAGTGCGCGGAGGCGCTGCCAGGGGAAGATGCCGGTGGAGTGGCCGTCGCTCCAGGTCACCCGGAGCCCGTAGGCGCCGACCAGCGCCACGCTCACCGGGCGCACGTCGTCCGGGACGGTCGCCGGGTCGAGGAGCGGGCGGCCCGACATTTCCTCGACGCACATGGCGCAGGGACAGGCCAGGCGCAATGCCCGGGCCGGCACCCGGCGCTCCCCATCGCCCCTGGCCCACTCGAACCAGAGGCCGTCATCGCGCCGTGTGATGGCGAACGGCGCGCGCTTCGCCTCCGGGCCGGACGGGGTGATATTATCCATGTCGGAGATGCTCGCTGGTTGAACCGAACCGCCTGGAAACCACCATGACTTCCCCCCTGCCCAATCCCTTCGGCGCCCGCGGCACCCTCACGCTCGGCGGCCAGCCGGTCACGATCTATCGCCTGCCGGAGCTCGCCCGGCAAGGCCTCGGCTCCCTCGACCGCCTGCCGTTCTCGGTGCGGGTCCTTCTCGAGAACGCCCTGCGCTGGTGCGGCCACGGTGTCGTGACCGAGGAGCACGTGCGCAGCCTGGCCGCGTGGCCGGCCACGGCAGCCGAGCGGCCGGAAATCCCCTTCATGCCGGCGCGGGTCGTCCTGCAGGACTTCACCGGCGTCCCCTGCGTCGTGGACCTGGCCGCCATGCGCGATGCCATGGCCGAGATGGGAGGCGACCCCGACCGGATCAACCCGGTGGTCCCCTGCGACCTGGTCATCGACCATTCCGTGCAGGTGGATCACTACGGCACGCCGGAGGCATTTCGGCTGAACGTGGCGCTCGAGTTCGACCGCAACACGGAGCGCTACCAGCTCCTCAAGTTCGCGCAGCGCGCGTTTCACAATTTCCGCGTGGTGCCGCCCGGCATGGGCATCGTGCACCAGGTGAACCTGGAACACCTCTCCCCCGCCATCCAACTGCGCGAGCAGCACGGGCTCCTCACCGCCTACCCCGACACCCTCGTGGGCACCGACTCCCACACCACGATGATCAACGGCCTCGGCGTGGTGGGCTGGGGCGTCGGCGGGATCGAGGCGGAGGCCGTCATGCTCGGCCAGCCGTACTTCATGCTCGTGCCCGATGTCGTCGGCGTGAAGCTGACCGGGGCGCTGCCCCCGGGAACCACCGCCACCGACCTCGTCCTCCGCGTGACGCAGATGCTCCGCAAGAAGGGCGTGGTGGACAAGTTCGTGGAGTTCTACGGCCCGGGCCTCTCCGCGCTCGGCCTGGCGGACCGCGCGACGATCGCCAACATGGCCCCGGAGTACGGCGCCACCGTCGGCTTCTTCCCCATCGACGACGAGACCGTCGGCTACCTCCGGCGCACCGGCCGCGACGAGGCCACCGTGGAGCGCGTGGAGCGCTACGCGAAGGAGCAGGGGCTCTTCCGCACCGACGCCACCCCCGACCCCGAGTTCACGAGCACGCTGGAACTCGATCTCGGCACCATCGAGTCGAGCCTGGCCGGGCCGAAGCGGCCCCAGGACATGGTGCCGCTCAAGACCCTGCGGCAAAACTTCGCGGTGAGCCTGCCGGGCCTCATGCAGCCGGCGGTGCCGGCGGCGCGAAAGGAGTTCGCCTCCGCCGAAGCGGGCCGGTGGAGCAACGAGGGAGGCGGCCAGGCGGGCGTGGCCGTGGCGCCGACGGTGAGCTGCCAGATCAATGGGGAAGAGCACGAGCTGCACGACGGGGCCGTGGTGATCGCGGCCATCACCTCGTGCACCAACACCTCCAACCCGTCGGTGATGATCGGCGCTGGCCTTCTCGCCAAGAAGGCGGTGGCGAAGGGACTCCGGAGCCGCGCCTGGGTCAAGACCAGCCTCGCGCCCGGCTCGCGCGTGGTCACCGATTATCTCCGCGACGCCGGGCTAACGCCGTACCTCGACCAGCTGGGGTTCCAGACGGTGGGCTACGGGTGCACCACCTGCATCGGGAACAGCGGCCCCCTGCCGGAACCGGTGGCGCGCGCCATCGAGGAACACTCCCTCGTCGTGGCGGCCGTCCTCTCCGGCAACCGGAACTTCGAGGCCCGGGTCCACCCCATGGTGCGCGCGAACTACCTTGCCTCCCCGATGCTGGTGGTGGCCTTCGCGCTCCTCGGCCGGGTCGATGCAGACCTGACCACCGAGCCGCTCGGCATTTCGGACGCCGGGGAGCCGGTGTACCTGCGGGACATCTGGCCCACCACGGCCGAAATCCAGGCGGCGATGTCGAAGGCGCTCACTCCCGCGCTCTTCAAGCACGAGTACGCCACCGTCTTCGACGGCGACGCGGAGTGGAAGGCGCTCACCGTGCCGACCGGCAGCCGCTACGCCTGGGACGCCAAGAGCACCTACGTCCAGCTGCCGCCGTTCTTCCGCCAGCTGGCGCCGAAACCGGGCCCGCTCAAGGACATCACCGGTGCCCGCGCGCTCGCGGTGCTCGGCGATTCGGTCACCACCGACCACATCTCCCCGGCCGGGGCCATCCCCAAGAACGGCCCGGCCGCCCGGTACCTCCGGGAGCACGGCGTGGACCAGCCGGACTGGAACACCTTCGGCGCCCGCCGTGGCAATCATGAAGTGATGATGCGCGGCACCTTCGGCAACGTCCGCATCAAGAACGCCCTGGTGCCGGACAAGGAAGGCAACTGGACCGTGCACTTCCCGACCGGTGAGGTGACCTCGATCTATGACGCCGCCATGCGCTACATCGAGGCGGGTACGCCCCTCGTGGTGCTGACGGGCAAGGAGTACGGCACCGGCTCGAGCCGCGACTGGGCCGCGAAGGGCACCCTGCTCCTCGGCGTGAAGGCGGTGATCGCCGAAAGCTACGAGCGGATCCACCGGAGCAACCTCGTCGGGATGGGCGTGCTGCCGCTCACCTACGTGCCGGGCGAGACCCGCGCCTCGCTCGGAATCACCGGCCGGGAAACGATCACCATCACCGGCATCGCGAAGGGACTCACCCCCGGGGGCACGGTGCAGGTGGAGGCCAGGCGGGAAGACGGATCCACCGTCACCTTCAAGGCCGTGGTTCGGCTCAATAGCGACGTCGAGCTGGACTACTACCAGAACGGTGGGATCCTGCAGCGGGTGCTCCGGAAGTTCGCGACGGAGGCGTAGGGCAGCGGGCCAGCGGGGCCGAAGGCAAAACGACCCCCCGGGATTCCGGGGGGTCGTTCGGTAATCGGCCGTTCGGATGGGGTGGCCTAGGCGACCAGATCCCGCAGACGCTCGCCGGTTTCGCCCTCGCGCAGCTTGAGGAGCGCGCGGTCCCGCAGCTGGCGGATCCGCTCGCGGGTGACGCCCATCATCCGGCCGATTTCCTCGAGCGTCCGGCTGTTGCCGTCGTCCAGGCCGAAGTAGAGCCGGAGGACCTTGGCGTCGCGCGGGGGGAGGACCGCCAGCGCCGACTCGATGTCGCTGGTCTGGCTGTTGGTCATCGTGGCGGA
>CAZNDK010000033.1:0-31914 GCA_964571795.1 uncultured Gemmatimonadaceae bacterium
AGTAAGTCTATGGGCGATAGCATCTTGCCGCCCCGGGCCGGGGTGGGTAGCTTGCCAAAATGCCCCGCATCTTCTCCGGCATCCAACCCTCCGGCGATCTACACATCGGCAACTGGCTCGGCGCCATCCAGAATTGGGTGACGCTCCAGGAGCGGAATGAGTGCTTCTTTTCCATCGTGGACCTGCACGCCATCACCGGCCAGCACGACGCCGCCTCGCTGGAACGGCGGACGCTGGACATGGCGATCGGGCTCCTCGCCGCCGGCGTGGACTCGGCCAAGTGCGTGCTGTTCGTCCAGTCGCACGTGCCGGAGCATGCCGAGTTGATGTGGCTGTTGACGTCGGTGGCGCCGCTGGGCGAGCTGGAGCGGATGACGCAGTTCAAAGATAAGTCGCAGAAGCTGGAGAGCGTGCCGGCCGGGTTGTTCAATTACCCGATCCTGATGGCGGCCGACATCCTGCTCTACCGCGCCGAACAGGTGCCGGTGGGCGACGACCAGACGCAGCACCTTGAGCTGGCGCGGGTCATCGCGCGGCGCTGGAACGCCGAGTTCGGCCAAGGCACCGCCTATTTCCCCGAGCCTCAGCCCCTCCTAACCCCGGCGCGCCGCATCCTCGGCCTCGATGGCCAGGCCAAGATGTCGAAGAGCCTGGGCAACACGATCGGCGTGCTCGAGAGCCCGGAGGAGGTCTGGCAGAAGCTGCGCCCCGCCATGACCGACCCGGCGCGCAAGACGAAGAAGGACCCCGGCAACCCGGACATCTGCAACATCTACACGCTGCACCGCCATTTTTCTCCGGCGGACACGGTGGTCGAGGTGGCGCGGAAGTGCCGCGGCGCCGAGTGGGGCTGCCTGGACTGCAAGCGGGTGCTGGCGGACAACATGTCCGCGGCGCTGGCGCCGCTCCGGGAGCGGGCCGCCGCGCTGCGCGCCGACGAGGGCGCGGTGCGCGCCACGCTCGCCGCCGGCGCGGAGAAGGCGCGCGCCGCGGCCCGCCGCACGCTCACCGAGGTGAAGACGCGCATGGGGTTCCTGCCGGCGGCACCCGCCGGAGCCTGAGCGCGGACCGACTCCCTTGCCGCTCCCCGACCCGGGGGCACGAGGTTCCATGGAAAAGATCATCAAGGCGGCCGTCGAGCGGGGCGCCTCCGACCTGCACATCAAGGCCGGCGACGTGTTCCGCGCCCGCATCAACGGGCGGCTGGTGCCGCTCACCAAGCAGCGGCTCACCCCGGACCAGACGCGCGCCATTGCCCACAAGCTGATCCCGAGCGCGGAGGACCGCGCGCAGCTGGAGCGGATGCGCGACTTCGACTGCTCCTGGGGCATGCCCGGCGTCGGCCGGTTCCGGGTCAACGTGCTGCGGCAGCGCTCCTCGTTCATGATCGTGATGCGGGTCATCCCGTTCGCGGTGCCGTCGGTGGCCTCGCTCGGCCTCCCCGAGGTCATCTCGACCCTGGCCGACTCCGAGCGGGGCCTCCTCCTGGTGACTGGCGTGAGCGGGAGCGGCAAGACCAGCACGGTGGCGGCCATCATCGAGCACATCAACCGCACCAAGCAGAAGCACATCGTCACCATCGAGAACCCGATCGAGTTCCTGCACCGCGACATCAACTGCTCGGTGACCCAGCGCGAGGTCGGCGTGGACACCGAGACGATGGCCATCGGGCTCCGGGCGGCGCTCCGGCAGGATCCCGACGTGATCCTCATCGGCGAGATGAGGGACCCCGAGACCGCCGACATCGCGGTCAAGGCCGCCGAGACCGGGCACCTGGTCATTTCCGTCATGCCGACGCCGGACGTGCCCACCGCCATCGAGCGGATGGTGGCGATGTTCCAGCCCGAGGAGCGCGACATCGGGCGGGTGCGGCTCTCGGAGGCGCTCCGCGGCGTGATCGCGCAGCAGCTCCTGCCGCGGGCCGACGAGGAGGGCCGGGTGGCCGCCATCGAGGTGCTGGTGGGCACGCCGCAGGTTCGGGCGGTCATCAAGAACCCCACGCGGTGGACCGAGCTCCGCACCCTCATGTCCATGGGCCGCGACCAGCACGGGATGCAGACCTTCGAGCAGTGCCTGGCCGACCTCGTGAAAGACGGCCTGATCACCGAGGAGACCGCCCAGGCGGCGACCCGGGGTGAACCCGAAGCCGAGGGCCGCGGCGACCGGCGGAAAAAGGCCCGGTAGCCATGGCGCGCCCGCGCGACCTCCTGGCCGTCCTGCTCGACACCCACCGGGAGGCGGGCACCCCGGCCGCCGCCCACGCCCGGCGGCTGGTGGCCGACTACCTCGGCGCCCTCGGCTACACGGTCGTGGAGCAGCCATTCACCTTTTTCCCCTCGAGCCTCAACGCCCTGCCGATGTTCGGCGCGGGGCTGGGCTGGCTCACCCTCATCCAGATTCCCCTCTGCACCGTGGCCGGCGCGCCGCCCTGGGCGGCGCTCGCCGCGTGGAGCGTCGGGCTCACCGCGCTCGGCGTGCTGGTCCGCGGCACCGCGCTGGGCTGGTCATCGCTGGGTGGCGGCGTGCGGCAGGACGCCAACCTGGTCGCCACCCGGGGCGCCGCGCCGGTGCGCCGCTGGATCGTGGCGCACCTCGACACCAAGGCGCAGGGCCAGTCGCTCGCGGGGCGCGCGGTGGCCGTGGTGGTGGCGCTCCTGGCGTTGCTCGTGCTGACCGTGCTGGCCGTGCTGCGGCTCCGGGGGCCGCTCGACAGCGACACCGTGGCCTACGCGGCCGTGCTGGCCCTCATCGGGTGCGGCCTGGCGGCCCGCGGCGCGCTCCGGGGGACCTCGCCGGGCGCCCGGGACAATGGGACCGGGCTCCTGGCCGCGCTGGTGGCGGCGGAGGCCGCCCCGAAGCAGGGTGTCGGCGTGCTGATCACCGGCGCCGAGGAGTTCGGCCTGGTGGGGGCGCGGGTGTTCGCGCGGGAACACGGGCCGCAGCTCCTCGGCGTGGAGGTCATCAACATCGACACAGTGGACGACCAGGGCTCGCTCTACATCGTGTCGCACGACGCGCCGGGCGCCCGGCTGGCCGCGAACCTGGAGCCCGCGCTGGCCGGCGTGGCGCCGCGGGTGCGGCGGCGCGGGCAGCCGCTCTGGGCCTTCGTCGACAGCCGGCCGCTTTCGCGCACCGGGGCGGCGGCGCTGACACTCGCCCGGCTCGACTGGGGCACCCTGCGGCACATCCACACCCCGCGCGACACCGCCGAGGGGATGAAGTTCAAGACCGCCGAGGCGCTGGGGCGGCTGGTGGCCACGACGATTTGACCCGGGCGGGGGCGTCCGCTAAGTTTTCCCTGAGGATACACGGGCCCCGAAAGGGGCCCTTTGCGTGGGCCCCGAAAGGGGCCCATTCAGTTGGCCCGAGCCCGCGAGAGGACTCATGTTCGATCCGAAGACCCACTGCGTCGTGGTGGTGGGGGCCCAGTGGGGCGACGAAGGCAAGGGGAAGCTGGTGGACGTGCTCTCCGAGCGCGCCGATTGCGTGGTGCGCTACCAGGGCGGCGCCAACGCAGGGCACACGGTGGTCATCGGCGACGAGCAGTTCATCCTGCAGCAGATCCCCTCGGGCATCCTGCACGGGCGGACCACCTGCGTCATCGGCAACGGCGTGGTGCTCGACCCGGAGACGCTCTTCAAGGAACTGGACGGGCTGACCGGGCGCGGAGTGGACACCGCCGGCCGGCTCTTCGTGTCGGAGCGGGCGCACCTGGTGCTGCCCTATCACAAGCTGCTCGACGCGGCCAGCGAGAAGCAGCAGAAGATCGGGACCACTGGCCGCGGGATCGGGCCCACCTACGAAGACAAGTACGGCCGGCGCGGGGTGCGGGTCGTGGACCTGCGGGACGGGGCCGGCCTGAAGGAGCTGCTGGCGGAGCGGCTGGACCGCGCAAACCGGCTGCTGGCCATGATGGGGGCCTCCCCGGCCTCGCTGGACGAGCACCTGGCGCTCCTGACGCGCCTGGCGCCCCGCCTGCTGCCCCTGGCCACCGACACCGGCCTCCTGGTCCACCGGGCGCTCAAGTCGGGCCAGCGGGTGCTCCTGGAGGGCGCCCAGGGGGCGCTCCTGGACGTGGACCACGGGACCTACCCCTACGTGACCAGCTCGAACACGACGGCCGGCGGGGCCTCGGTGGGCTCCGGGATCGGCCCGACCGCGATTGACGGCGTCCTGGGGGTCGTAAAGGCCTATACGACGCGGGTGGGGAACGGGCCGCTCCCGACGGAGGCCAAGGGGGAGGGCGGGGAGGCGCTGCAGCGGATCGGCGGGGAGTTCGGAGCGGTCACGGGCCGGCCCCGGCGCTGCGGCTGGTTCGACGCCAACGTGGTGCGCTACTCGGTGCGGGTCAACGGACTGACGGGCCTCGCGGTCACCAAGCTCGACGTGCTGGACACCTTCCGGGAAATCCCGGTGGGCACCATGTACCGCGTGGACGGCGAGCTGACCGAGGAACTGCCGGCGGAAGTGGAGCGGTTGGAGCGGGTGGAGCCGGTGTACGAGGTGCTGCCGGGGTGGAAGAAGTCCACGGAGGGGGCCCGGCGGATGGCGGATCTTCCCGCCGAGGCCCGGGCATACCTGGACCGGCTGCAGGACCTCGCCGGCGCCCCCATCCGCTACGTGAGCGTGGGGACGCGGCGGGACCAGATCATCGAGGTCTGATTACGTAATCCGGTTCTTCTCGTAGCGCAGGTTGCGGGGCGCGAACCACCAGCCGTAGGCCCGGGTCACCGGCGCGCCGTTGTTGACCCGGAGGTCGGTCGGGTCGGACTGCAGCCAGGCCAGGACCCGCACCGCGAGGATGTCGTCCCAGTCGTTGTTGCCGTCAGCGTCGGTGGGGTCGGCGGTGGCCGCCTCGGTGCCGTTGCTGAACACCAGCCGTACCCGGATGCTGTCCACGCCGGTCGCGATCAGCTCGCCCGCCGCCGTCCCGCCGTTCATCCGTTCGGACCGCATCAGCTTCCCGTTCTCCACCCAATACGACACGAAGCGCACCTTGGTCAGCACGGTGCCGTTGTTGGCCAGCGTCATGTTCCGGGCGTAGGCCGCCTCGTGCTGCAGCATCATCGTGTCCGAGGCGAAGGTCACGGACGCGATGGCGCCGCTCCGGCTGACGCCGGTGACCCGCACCAGCCGCCGTTCGTTGCTCGACTGCAGGATGGCCACGTCGTTGATGGCCAGGTCGAACCCGACGGTGTCCACGTCCACGCACCAGGTGCCGCAGCTGCCGGTGCCGGGGGCCAGGGCGGGGCCGGCGTATTGGAAGGTGTGCGGCGGGGCCGCGACGCCGTTGGTGTACGGGATGCCGAGGATGACGATGGTGTCGCCCCGGACGGACAGGCTGCCGAACCGGACGCTCGACGCCAGGTCGATGCCGGTCTCGGAGAGGTCTCGCTGGAGCGCCTCGTTGATGAAGCGGGCGTTCCGCTCGAGCCCCTCGCGCATCCGGCCGCCGGCCACGCCGCGCCAGGTGGACGCCACCACCGCGGTGGCGGCGGCGAGCACGACCAGGCCGACGATCATGGCGATCATCAGCTCGACGAGCGTGAAGCCGGCGCGGCCGGCGGGCAGGCGGTGGCGCATGGCGATCACCGGTAGATGAGGGTGATGATCTGCACGGGCTGCGTGCCGCGCGGATACGTGACGTTGCAGGTGGCCCGGTACAGGTCGTTGCCGAGGTCAGCCACGTCGAGCGAGCGCCGGTAGGGGCCGCCCACCGCGATGGTGCCGGTCTCGTCCACCGCCACCGAGCCCTCGGAGGCGGGGATCGCGGTGCGGCTGCGGACCTCCTCCACGTAGTTTCGGGCGATGCCCAGCGCGATGTTCCGCTCGGCGCTGGTGGCCTGCGCGCGGATGAGCAGCGCCTGGGAGCGGCCCAGGGCCAGGATCCCGATGCTCAGGATGACCACGGCCATGATGACCGAGATCAGGGTGAATCCCGATTCAGAATTGCGCTTCATCGCCAGGTGCCTCCCTCAGAGGTCCAGAGCCGGATGCCGCCGGCCCCGGAGACCGTGACCGCGGCCACGGCGGCCGTGTCGTCGGCCAGCTTCACGTATACGACGCCCCGGGTGCCGAAGGGGGTGGTGAGTCCCCGGCCGTCGAAGTTGATCTGCGGCGAGGGGAACGTGATGTTGCCCGCGCCGTTGAAGTCGGTGATGTCCGCCTGGCCGTTCCGCCCGAAGACGGCGTCGTTGACCAGCCGCCGGGTGCCGAAGGCGTGCAGCGAGTCGCGCTCGGCGATCGACTCGCTGATGACGCCGTCGCGGTCGAAGTCGAGGTACCCGGTGTAGGAGTTGGTGGCCGTGCTGAACACCACGCGCACCTGGGCGCGGTGCGCCATCGCCTTGGCCCGGGCGAGCTCGAGGTCCGAGGTCAGCATGGTCGCCGCCATCCGGGCCTTGGTCTTGGACGAGGCCCGGAAGCGGGGCACCGCGATCATCATCGCCAGGCCCATGACGACCACGACGATGACCATCTCGATGAGCGTGAACCCGGCCCGCCGGTCGCGCGTCATGGCGGCCATCCCTAGAACACCGGCCGGAACGACGTCTGGATCACGCTGCCCACCACCGGGGTGCCCGGGGGAAGGTTCCGCGGGTCGCGGAAGCGCAGGTCGAAGCGCCAGTCGCGGGTCGGCACGCCGTAGTAGCTGGTCCAGCTCCAGCGGCGGCGGGCGGCGTACTGGCTCTGGAAGAGCGACACCAGCGAGCCGCGGTAGGTCACCGTGCGGCCGGAGAAATTTTCAAGGAAGCGCGGGAAGTTCTCGAGCCCGCCGCCGTAGTTGCTGTTGGCCGGGGTGAGCGGCGGGGGCGCCGTCGGCACGCAGCCGAGGCGCTGCCAGTCGCACGGGGTGGCGGAGTGGCCGGCCGCGATGGCGGCGTACACGGTCATGTTGTTCGCGTTGGGCTGCGGCGGGTTGAGCCAGTCGGTGCCGCCGCCGGCCGCGGTGTGGCCGGTGAGGGGGTGCCCCGCGTCGGTCCAGGCGCTCGACTGGAAGATGATGGCGTCGGCGATGAACGAGGCCGGCTGCCAGCCGACGGTGTTGAAGTCGCCCCAGAGGTAGAGCGGGCGGTCGGTGGACACCGTCACCGGGGCGCGGAGCGTGGAGCCGTTCTTGATGCGCACGGCGGGGTAGTCGCGGGTGTTGGTCGTGGCGCTCGCGTTGGTGAACGTGATGTAGATGATGCTGTAGTCGCGCGCGGCGTTCCCGGCCGCCCAGAGCTGCAGCTGGTTCATGTCAATCTCGAAGACGTCCACGCCGATGTTCTCGCGGCCGTCCCAGAAGGCCTGGGGCACGCCACGGAAGACGAGGCCGCAGGTCGCGCCCGTCGGCAGCGGCGAGCCGATGATGGTGAGGCCCGCGCAGGTGTTCACGTTGGCCAGGTTGGCCAGGTCCACCGTGATGTGCGCGGTGGCCTTCCAGGAGAACTTGACCGCCCGGGTGTCGGCGTCGTCGGCGCCGTTCCGGGGGCGGACCAGCTCGATCGGCGGCATGCCCGCGGGGAGCGGCAGCTTGAGGGGCTGCACGCCGCTCACGCCGGTCATCACGCGGCCGTTGAAGGTGGTGTTGCTGGCGGTCACGAACGACTGGCCGGGGTTGCTCCGGCTGTCGAAGGCGAGCGTCTGGGGCACGGCGGCGGCGTTGTCGATGCGGACGTTGGCGTTCCGCTCGTTCCACGCCTTGCGCTGCCAGAAGATGCTGTCGGGCGTCGTGATGAGGTCGTGGAAGCTGGTGACCGCCGAGCCGCCCGGCGTGAGATAGAGGTTGGCGTTGGTGTGCACCCACCCGGCGAAGTCCATGTTCTGGCCGTTGTGGATTTCCAGGTCCTCGTTGTAGAACACGCCGAACTGGAAGAGCGGAATGGACTGGGCGTTGGCCGTCACGACCACCTGGCCGCGGTTCCCCGCGCCGTCGGTGGCGGTGATGCCGATGTCGATCCGCTGGTTGAGCCCCATGAGGCCGCTGAACGGGCCGTTGGTGATGGTCCGCGGCAGCGGGGCGCCCACGGTCGTCACGGTCGGGGTGTTGAAGGTGAAGCCCGACAGCGTCGGCAGCGTGATGGACGCGATGTCCGCACTGCTGATGATGCCGTCGGTCATGTTCTGCGCCAGCTGCGAAATGACCGCGTCGGCGCCCGCCTCGGCGGCGTAGGAAACGCGGGTGCCGCGATAGTCCACGCTGCCCGACTTCTGGATCATCACGTAGCTCGCCACGGAGGCGGCCACGAGGACCGAGACCAGGATCAGCACGATCAGGGTGGCCTCGAGCGCGAAGCCGCGCCGGTCGGCCAGCAAGGTCGTGAACCGGCGACGGGCCGGGGTGGGGGAGTCGGGGCGCATCAGTCACTCCTGCTTCGGGTCACGTGCTCGAACGGCTCGACCGGGATGAGGGGCAAATCGGGTGCCCGGGTCGGCTTTCTCGCTAAAGCATATGATTTCAAGGAGTTAGACGTACACGCCGGATCCAGTTTCGTGCAATCCGGGGTCATCGCGCCGCCGATTGCGTGCAAGGACTTGCATAACAAAACCCCGGGAGCCTCGTGCCCCGGGGGTTTCGTTCAGGTGTCCGGCGACCTGCTAGTTCTGGTTTGCCGCGTACCACCCCGCCACGCTGAAGTGGGCCGGGTCGAGCTCGTAGAAGCGATTCTTCACGAACACGCCGGTGGTCGGGTAGTACGGCGGCGGGTCGGTGGCGCCGCAGGCGTCGTACTGGTAGCGCTTGACGTAGCCCTCGCCGCTGGTGAGGCCGACGGCGCCGCGCTTCTCCTGGATGATGCCGCCGAAGGTGACCAGGCAGCCGCGCCCGGCGTTGAAGCTGCCGCCGATGAGGCAGCGCTCGGTATTGTCCGCTCCCAGGTCGTTCTCCTCCGCGCCGTAGGTCTTGAGCGTGAGGAAGAAGCCGTGGATAGTCTCGTCGGTCTGCTGCGAATAGCTCCGGAAGGTGCCGGAGGGCGCAGTGGAGATCGACCCGTTGGTGTTGATCGTCTGCGGGGCGTTGATGGTGTTGTTGGACACCAGCAGGGACTGGCCCGAGAAGTAGCCCGCGATGTCGCCGGTGGCGCAGTCGCGGGTCTGGCCCTGGAAGTAGGTGATGTCGTCGCCGAAGATGATGTTGCCGGTGGCGGCCACCGTCACGCGGCCGTGCACCACGCCGCTGACGATCACCTTGCCGGTGACGAAGATGATCCCCTTGAACCGGGTGTTCCACTGCCGGCTGAGCGGGAAGAGGTAATTGGCGTCGGGCCGGTTGGTGATGACGGCGCCCAGCCCGGCCAGCGCGGCCTGGATGGTGCCGGGTGCCTGGACCCACGCGCCCCCGTCTGGATGCCCGGTCGTCATCCAGTTGGCGTTGCCGCCGGTGGCGATGGCTGGGATGGTCAGGACGGAGTCACCGCCCAGGTAGCACCGCGAGTTGTTGCCCTTCACCAGCGACGAGTCCCGCCGTGCGATCTTGTTCGCGTTCGTGGTGCCGGTGACGCCGTGCTGGTGGGCCGCGAGGGTCACCGTGTCATGGTAGAACGCCGGCATGAAGCGCCCGGTGGTGGCGTAGTCGCCGCAATTGGGGGAGCGCTCGAGGTAACTGCCCGTGGTGCTGGTGGTGGTGGGCAGGCTGGCCGAGACGAAGTCCTCGGGCTGGCCCACGTTGGTCAGGGTGCCGGCCTGGTACACGCGGAAGAAGCCCATGACGCCGTACGGGGGCCCCAAGTCGATCGTCAGGAACTGGATGCGGGTGCGCGCCTCGCCGGCGTCGCCGGCGGTGGAGCCCGCGAACTGCGTGTTCCCGATCTGGGCCAGGCTGTCGAGCTTGTTGAGGTCGGCCACCGTGGGCATCGGGATGCGGGGCACGCTGAGGAGCGGCGGCTTGATGAAGTTGCCGTTGCTTTGGTTGTTGATCGAGCTGTTGGCGGTGGTCACCTGGTCGAAGAAGGTGACCGCGGGCGTGGGCGAGCCGCCGATCCGGATCTGGTCGTTGGAGTGCACCGGCCCGCGGATCTGGTCGCCGCTGGCGAACACCACGGTGCTGCCGGTCGTGTCGGTCTCGAAATTGGTGAAGTACGCGAACTTGGAGAAGCTTTCCTGGTTCACCTCGAGCCGGCGGACCGCCCGGTTGCCGAAGCTGTCGCGGGCCACCGAGATGATGCTGCCCACCACGCCATACTGGCCGCTCGCGATGCCGCTCGGGCCGACGTACGTGGAGCGCGTCACCTTGGGGATGACGGTGTTGCTCGCGTCCTTGACCGACACGCCGTTCTCGAGGGTCGTGTAGCCGGTGGTCGGGTAGAGGCCGCGGGTGCCGTTGAGCCGGCTCCGTGCCTCCTCCACCCCGGCCAGCGCCGCGGCGTCGACCGCCGCGGCCCGCTCGGTGTTCTTGCCGACCAGGTTGGCGTTCAGGGTCATCATCACGGCCGCGATGGCGATCGCCGAGACGGCGAACGCCACCAGCATGGTCGTCATGAGCGCGATGCCGCGCCGGTTGCGGAGGATGCGCGTGGACAGCATGGGGACCAACCTCCAGGGCCGCCTCATGGCGAGGCGGGGGGTGAGACCGTCGACATGGTCGAGAGCGACGGCGTACAGTCTTGGGCGGCGACGGCGTAGGTGTACGCGGTGCCGGGGATGGCCGACTGGTCGGGGAAGCTCGGGTTCACCGCGCCGGCGGGCACCGAGGCCAGGGGCTCGTTCCAGTCCGGGTCGGCCACCAGCCGGCGCCAGATGATGTAGGCCTGGACGTCGCCCTCGCCGCTGGTCTCGTCGGTGGCGCGGTTCCAGCGCAGCAGCATGAAGGTGTCGGGCGGCGCCGCGGCGTTGTCGATGGTCCAGGTGGCGGTGATGCCGGAGCCGAAGAGCGGGACGTCGCCGCAGCTGGTCACCTTCTTGGTGCCGATGTTGGGCATCGGCACCATGAAGGAGATCGAGCGGGTGCGGAGGTTGGCGCCGGTGCCGGCGTTGCTGACCGTGAAGGCGACCTCGACGGCGGCGAGGCTGTCGATGCGGGCGGCGGCGGCCGTGTCCGACGGCATCCCGTGCACGCCCTGCGTATGGCGCACCGGCATCCAGGCGCTTGGCACGCTGTCCAGCGTGGCCTGCGAAGTGCCCGCTGCCGGGATGCGCTTGTAGTAGTACTTGAAGAAATTCCGCGCGCCGGTCTGGAGCACGTTGCGGATGGCCACTTCCGGCGCCGCGTCGTTGACCTGCCGGTAGAGGATGTAGTCGTTGGCCGGTGTCGCCGTGGAGGTGTCCAGCGCGAAGAACCAGGTGATGGTCTCCGCCGGGCTGTTCATGAGGGCGGCGCCGTCGGCGAAGTAGTTCGAGTCGGGGTAGCTGAACGCGGGGCTGGTGCCGGGCAGGGCGAACCGCTCCGCCGAGGTCAGCGCGTTGCCCTGGCCGGTCGGGAGGCCGGGGTTGTAGTACACCGCGTACAGGCTGTCGGTGGCCGAGGCGTAGTCGGCGTTGAAGGCGAAGGCGTTGGTGCCGGCGTAGATGACGGCCGGCTGCTTGTACGGCACGTTGGCCCCCGCCATGCGCAACTCTTCCTGCAGGATCGAGCTCGCGAAGGTCAGGTTCTGCAACATGCCCATGTCCGACGAGTTCTTGTCGAGGCCCCGGGACTGCCGGGAGAGCAGGCCGAGGGTCGCCGCCAGGACCAGGGTGAAGACGGTCATGGCGATCAGCATCTCGATCAGGGTCACGCCGCGGCGGTCCCGCATGTCCGGCTCCATTCTCACTTGGCCACCGTGATCGTCCGCTTGACCGGCGAGGTGAGGGCGGTGCCGGTGATGACGACGGTGATGCGCTTGTAGTTGTTGAGCGAGTCCGCCACGCCCGACAGGGTGGCGTCGCCGGTGACGGTCGTGGTCCGGGTGAAGTTGTAGGTCCCGAGTCCGGTGACCGTGCCGCGGCACTTGCCCGCGCTGGTCGAGTCGAGCGCCGCGTAGTTGGGTTCGGAGCGGCAGCGCGCGATCCACGCGTCCGCGAGGGCGTTGGCCTCGTTGCGGATCCGGTTGGTGGACACCGCGCGGGTGAAGCGGATCTCCGCGTAGGGAATGACCACCAGCACGATGGACAGGATGGTCATCGCGATGGCCATCTCGATCAGGGTGAAGCCCGACTCCCGGTTCCGCATCAGAATCCCCGCTTCCAGCCGGTGGTGTTCCACCGCAGCCACTCGGCGCGGCCGGTGGCCCGGACGATTTCCATGGCCCAGGTCTCGTTCTGGTGGCCGGCCACGCCGTTCATCGCCTTCACGGTGCTCAGGTAGAGCCCGCTGGCCTCGTTGGCGCTCCCGTTCCGGTACAGCGTGATGGCGGGGAGGCCGGTGGTCTGCTCGGTGGCGATGAAGTTGACCGGGTTGCCGCCGAAGGCGCGGTTGGGCACCGTGGCCGGCTTGCCGAAGACGATTTCCTCGCCGAGCGACACGGAGCGAATGCGCTCGCCGGGGGTGACCTGGCGGTCATTGGTGGAGTCGTACAGCACCCGGAGCGTCCGGTTCGGGGCGTCGATCATGACCACGATGTTGTGCTGCTTGGCGATCGCGTCGCGCTGCAGCGCCAGCATCGTGGTGCCGAGGGTCTGGATGGCGGCCTTCGACCGGATGCGCGAGAGGTTGATCCGCGGCAGCGCGATCATCGACGTGAGCCCGATGAGGATCACGACGATCAGCATCTCGACCAGCGTGAATCCCGCCCTGCGGCGGAGGTCGGCGTTCGGTCCCATAGGCACCGTGGTGCGGCTCCGGAAGTCCGGTGTGTGGTTGACCAGGGGCATCACACCTATAGATAAGGCAATTCGGGTGCCCGGCCAGAGCAAACTGCTAACCGCTTGTGCGGCAACGCATTGATGGCAGCCCCAGAGTGCCGGAATGCGCAATTCCGCCCCCATCGAGTCAGGCGTTGCGCGCAAGACCTTGCAGGGAACCGCTTGCTTGTCGGGCCCCCGGGCCCCGTCTATTATCCCGCGTGCGCGTGACGCGCCTCCTTATTTCCTCTCCCCGCGAGCCGGCAGATGGCCGACACCACCCTCATGGACAAGCTCGTGTCGCTTTGCAAGCGGCGCGGATTCGTCTTCCAATCCTCGGAAATCTACGGCGGTCTCGGCTCGGTGTGGGACTACGGGCCGCTCGGCGTCGAGCTGAAGAAGAACGTCAAGGACCGTTGGTGGCGGGCCATGGTCCACGCCCGCGACGACATCGAGGGGCTCGACGCGGCGATCCTCATGCACCCCAAGGTGTGGGAGGCATCTGGCCACGTGGCGGGGTTCACCGACCCGCTGGTGGACTGCAAGACCTGCAAGGCGCGCTTCCGGGCCGACAAGATTGACGATGCGCAGTGCCCCCAGAAGCCCAGCAAGAAGCCGGGCCAGCACACCACCTGCGAGCTGACCGAGCCCAGGCTGTTCAACTTGATGTTCAAGACCTTCATGGGTCCGGTCGAGGAGTCCGCGGCGGTCATCTACCTCCGCCCCGAGACGGCCCAGGGCATCTACGTCAACTACCTCAACGTCCTGCAGGGCTCCCGCCAAAAGGTGCCGTTCGGCATCGCCCAGATCGGCAAGGCGTTCCGGAACGAGATCACGCCGGGCAACTTCATCTTCCGCACCCGCGAGTTCGAGCAGATGGAGATGCAGTTCTTCGTGAAGCCGGGCACCGACGGCGAGTGGTTCGAGCGCTGGCGGGAATGGCGGATGGCCTGGCACCACGCCCTCGGGCTCAATCCCGCCAAGCTGCGCTGGCATCAGCACGGGCCGGGCGAGCTGGCACACTACGCGAAGGCCGCCTACGACATCGAGTACGAGTTCCCGTTCGGCTGGAACGAAATCGAGGGCATCCATAACCGGACCGACTTCGACCTGCAGCGGCACCAGGGCGCCTCCGGCAAGAAGCTCGACTACTTCGACCAGGCCAACAACGAGCGGTTCGTGCCCTTCATCGTGGAGACGTCGGCCGGCGCCGACCGGGTGACGCTGACCACGCTGGTGGACGCCTACCGCGAGGAGCAGGTGGAAGGCGAAACCCGCGTGGTCCTCGGCTTCCACCCCGCCGTGGCCCCCATCAAGGCGGGGGTGTTCCCCCTCGTCAAGAAGGACGGGATGCCCGAGGTCGCCACCCGGATCTATCACGACCTCAAGCAGCACGTGAACGCGTTCTACGACGACAGCGGTGCCGTGGGTCGCCGCTACCGCCGGATGGACGAGGCGGGCACGCCCTTCTGCATCACGGTGGACGGCGAGACCCTGACCGGCGGCACCGTGACGGTGCGCCACCGGGACGCGATGAACCAGGACCGGATTGCCGTCGATCAGTTGCGGAGCTGGTTGAAGGAGAGGACTGAGGGCTGAGGACTGAGGGCGACATGAGGCTCGAGGACTTTCGTGCGATGGTGTCGCGCCTCAGTCGGGAGGTGCCGGAGGAGTTTCTCGACGGCATCTCGGAGATCACCGTGTCGCCCCGCGCGGTGCCGCACCCCACCCGGCAGGACATCTTCACCCTCGGGCACTGCATTCCCTTCCACGCCGGCGAGTCCGGCTCCCCCGACGACATCCAGAGCCGGGTGGTCCTTTACCACGGCTCCTTCCGTGCCCTGGCCGAGCTCGACCCCGACTTCGACTGGCGCTCCGAGACCTGGGAGACGCTGACCCACGAACTCCGGCACCACCTGGAGTGGCGGGCGCGCGAAGGCGCCCTCGAGGAATTCGACGAGGCGGCGGAGCAGAACTTCGCCCGGGGCGATGGGGAGCCCTTCGATCCGCTCTTCCACCTCGGAGGCGAGCCGGTGGCCGAGGGCGTCTACCAGGTGGACGACGACTTCTTCCTCGACCGGGTGGTCCGCCGGGCGCCGGCGCGTCTGGAGTTCGCGTGGCACGGCCGGGCCTACCAGGCCGAGGTGCCGGCGGGGGCCACGCTGCCGGCCTTCCTGTCGGTCGAGGGGGTCAAGGACCCGCCGCCGGGCGACCTGGTGCTGGTGCTTCGCCGCCGGACCGGGCTCTTCTCCTTCCTGCTCCAGCCGCGGCCCTTCCTGAGCACCGTGGCGGCGGAACCGGCGGCAGGGGATTAACTTTCGGGCCGCACTCATGCGCTGGAGGACTGTCATGCGGGGCACGTTGCTGCTGGGGCTGGCACTGGTCGGCACGCCGCTCGCCGCCCAGACGGCCGCCCCGACCTACCGGGTCGGCGTCGTCAGCGAATCGGGCGACATCGTCACCTGGCTCCGGCCGGAGGGGAAGTCGCTGGTGGTGGACCACGTGGTGCAGGTGGGGATCATGCCCGCCGACATCGACGGTCCGCACAACATCACCGTGTCCGCCGACCAGCGCTGGTACTACGTGTCGATCGCGCACGGCACTCCGTACGGCAGCCTCTGGCGCTTCGACGCCGCCAACGACACCGTGGCAGGCCGCGCGCAGCTGGAATACTTCCCGACCACCATCTCCGTGACGCCGGACGGCGATTTCGCCTTCGTGGCCAACTCCGACTTCCACGGCGACCACCCCCGCGTCAATTCCGTGTCCGCGGTCTACACGCCCGACATGGCCAAGATCACCGAGATCCCTGCCTGCGACATGCCGCACGGCGTCAAGGTGAATCACGGCGGCACGGCGGTGTGGGTGTCGTGCATGCACAGCGACGAACTGCTGCAGATCGACCCCGGCACGCTCGAGGTGGTGCGCCGCGCCAAGACCGGCTCCGGCATGGCGATGCCGGCCGCGGCCGCCGGCGCGCACGCCGGCATGAACCACGGCGCCCCGGCGTCCGCGGCTGCCAGCGCGCCCGCCCCGGCGGCCCCCGTGGTGGACAACGAATGCGCACCGACCTTTGTTTCGGTGTCCGCTGACGACCAGACGCTGTACGTGGCCTGCAATCACAAGGGCACGCTGCAGGTGTGGGACGCCGCGGCGCTCACCATGCGGACGGAAGTCCCGACCGGCGCCGGCGCCTACAACGTCGAGCCCTCGCCCGACGGCCGCGTGGTGGCGGTGACCAACAAGAAGGCGCAGAGCGTGAGCATCGTCGACGCCAAGTCGCTCAAGGTCCTGGCGACGCTGCCGACCACCAAGAAGATCGTGCACGGCGTGGCCTACAGCCCCGACAGCCGGTACCTGTACGTCACCCAGGAGTCGATCGGGTCCGACCCGGGCGCGGTGGACGTCATCGATTTGGGCACCCTCGCCAAGGTGAGCACCACCCCGCTGCCGGCGCAGCCGACCGGCATCGCCATCCTCAAGCGCTGAACGGAATCGCCATGGTGCACGAAACGCTGACGACGCTCGGGGGCGCGGAGGTCATCCGGCGCGCCAAGTCCTTCTTCGCGGAACGGGTGCCGGCGCAGGCCGCCTTTCCCGAGGCCGAGGGCCCGGCGTACCTGACCCTTCGGGGGCAGGGGGGCGAAGAGATCGCGCTCGCGGTGTTCGCCGGGGACGGGGGCACGCGGGTGCGGGCCTCGACGCTCTACTTCGACCAGGCGGTGGCGCGCTTCCTGTCCACGCTGCCCACCCCCGCCGTGGCGGCCGCATGAGCGACACCCTCCGCCTTCGCGTGACGGTGCAGGACGCCTGGGACGCAGTGCCCCTCGAGATGTCCGCCGCCGCCTCCATCGCCGAGCTCAAGCTCCGCGCGCTGGTCCTGACCCACGTGGCGAAGGACCCGGCGGGGTACGAGGTCAAGTACCGCGGCGCGTCGCTGCGGAACGAGGCGGCGTCGCTCGCGTCGGCGCAGGTGGTGGACAACGCCGCGCTGATCGTCCTGCCGGTCCGCCGGCGCCCGTCGAAGTAATCCACTCTCCCTCCCCGGCGGGCTCGATGGGCGTCGCCGTCTTCAGTCATCCGAGTTGCGCGCTGCACGACCCCGGCCCCGGGCACCCCGAGGCGCCGGGGCGCATCCTGGCCGTGCTCGACGAGCTCGGGGCGCTCGAGGGCGCCACGCTCGTCACCGCCGCCCCGGCCTCGGAGGACCAGCTCCTCACCGTCCACACGCCAGAGCATCTGGCGCTCCTCGCCGCGACCCACGCCGCCGGGGGCGGGCGGCTCGACCCCGACACGGTCATGAACGCCGCGAGCTGGGACGCGATGCTGGGCGCCACGGGCGCCGTGCTGGCTGGGGTGGAACGCGCGCATGCCGGGGCAGGGCACAGCTTCGCGGCGGTCCGCCCGCCGGGGCATCACGCGCTGGCCGACCGGGTCATGGGCTTCTGCCTCGTGAACAACGCGGTGGTGGCTGCGCGGCGGTTCCAGGCGCTGGGCCGCCGGCGGGTGCTGATCGTGGACTGGGACGTGCACCACGGAAACGGCACGCAGGCGCTGGTGGAGCACGATGCCGAGATCCGGTTCGTGTCGCTGCACCAGTGGCCGTGGTGGCCGGGCACCGGCGCGGCGGACGAGCGCGGGGTGGGCAACGTGTTCAACGTGCCGATGCCGCCGGGACTGGCGCCCGAGCAATACGTGCGAGACCTCTGGCTGGCGATCGAGGCGGCCACGAAGGGGTGGAAGCCGGATGCGCTGATCGTGTCGGCGGGGTTCGACGCGATGGCGGGGGACCCGCTCGGCGGGTTCACGCTGGAGCCGAGGCACTATCGGGTCCTCACCGAGCGGCTCCGCGAGCGGATGCCGGGGGTGCCGATCCTGGGAACGCTCGAGGGCGGGTACGTGCCAGGCCGGCTCGCGAAGGGTGCGGCGGCATTCGTGGCGGCGCTGGCCTAGGCTCGGTAAGTTTCCCGCTCCACAATTCACCGGATCCATTCATGCTGCGTCTCCAGGCCGAGTACCTCGCACTCCGCACCAAGCACCCCTTCATCATCGCTCGCGGCGGCCAGAGCGACTACCGGACCGTGTGGGTCAAGGTGACCGACGCCGAGGGGAACGAGGGCTGGGGCGAGGCCGCGCCGACCAAGTTCTACGGCGAGACCTCCGAAACCGTCATGGAAACGCTTCAGGTGTACGCCCAGCACCTCGGCTCCGATCCCTTCGACCTCGAGGGCATCGACCGCCGGCTCGAGACGGTGTTGAAGGGCAACCCCTCGGCACGGGCCGCCATCTCGGCCGCCATGCACGACCTGGTGGGCAAGCGGCTCGGCGTGCCGGTGTACAAGCTGTGGGGGCTCGACCCGGCCCAGGCGCCGATGTCCACCTTCACCATCGGCATCGACACCGCGGAACGGATCCGTATGAAGGTGGAGGAGGCCGCGGAGTACCCGATCCTCAAGGTCAAGCTGGGGAGCGACCGGGACCTCGAGATCCTCCGCACCATCCGGAGCGCCACCGACCGCGAGCTCCGGGTGGATGCCAACGCCGGCTGGACCGTCAAGCACACCCTGCAGATGCTGCCGGTGCTCGAGGAGTTCGGCGTGACGGTGCTGGAACAGCCGCTGGTGCCGACCGACCTCGAGGGGCTGGGGGTCATCCGACGGGCCGCGTCCATCCCCCTCATCGCCGACGAGTCGTGCCGCACCGTGAGCGACATTCCCGGGCTGGTGGGGCAGGTGGACGGCATCAACATCAAGCTCGCCAAGTGCGGCAGCCTGCGGGAGGCGATCCGGATGATCGCCACCGCGCGGGCCCATCACATGACCGTCATGGTCGGCTGCATGATCGAGAGTTCGCTGGCCATCACAGCGGCGGCGCACTTTACGCCGCTGGTGGACATCGTGGACCTGGACGGCGCGGCGCTGCTCTCGGTGGACCCCTTCGTCGGCGCCACCATCGCGGGCGGCCAGCTCCGCCTCCCCACCGGACCGGGGCTCGGCGTCACGGCGCGATGACCGAACGGTACGCGCAGGTCGCGCTCCCGCTCCCGCTCGCCACTCCCTACACCTACCAGATTCCCGACACCCTGGCCGACCGCGTGGCGGCCGGGGCGCGCGTCGTGGTGCCGGTGCGCGGCCGGGAACTCATCGGCATCGTCACCGCACTGGACGCGGCGGCCCCCGAGATGGCCGCGCGCGCCATCCTTGGTACCCCCGACACCGAACCGGCGCTGCACCCGGCGCTCCTCAAGACCGTCGAATGGATGGCGGGCTACTATGGGGCGCCCATCGGCCTGGCGCTCAAGGCTGCGCTTCCGGCCGGGCTCTGGGGCAGCTCCGAGGTCGTGGTCGAAGTCGCGGCGGCCCGCAAGGTGCCGGGAGGCACCGGCGCCGAGATTCTCGAGTGGCTGGAGCGGAAGGGCGGTTCGGCGCCGGTGGGGGCCATCGCCCGCGGCATGAAGCGCGGCGTGTGGGACGCGATCGACCGCCTGGCGCGGGTGGGGGCCGTGACGCTTCGCATCGTGCCGCCCGACACCGGCGGCGGCGCGGTGACGGAACGGCTGCTGGTCCTCCCCGACCGGCGGCCCACGCTGCTGGAACGGCAGGAGCTCTTCGGCGGCAAGCCGCGGCAGCGCGCGCTCTACGAGGCGGTGGAGCAGCTGGGGGGAAGCGCCTCCGTTACTCACCTGCGGACCCAACTCGGCTTCGGCACGGCGCTCATCCGCGCGCTGGTGACAGGCGGCCAGGCGGCCATCGAGGAGGTGGAGCGGGTGCGGGACCCGTTCGCCGGCGAGGCGGGCACCCCGCCGCCCGATTCGCTATCCGACGACCAGCGCGCCGCTCTGTCCACGGTAGAGGCGCTGGCGCCGGGCGAAGGGGCGCTGCTCTTCGGGATTACCGGCAGCGGCAAGACCTTCGTGTACCTCGAGGCCATTCGGCGCGGCCTGGCCCAAGGAAGGGGAGCCATTATCCTTGTCCCCGAGATTAGCCTGACGCCGCAGACCGTGCGGCGCGTGCGCGGGATGTTCGGCGACCAGGTGGCGGTGCTGCATAGCGGGCTCTCCGACGGCGAGCGAGCCGATGCCTGGCGGGCGCTACGGCGGGGCGAGCGGCGGGTGGTGGTCGGTGCGCGGTCGGCGGTGTTCGCACCGGTGGTGGGACCTGGCGTCATTGTGGTGGACGAGGAGCACGAGGCCACCTACAAGAACGGCGAGGCCCCGCGCTACCACGCGCGCGAGGTGGCGGCGGTGCGCGCCCGGCTCGAGGGCGCGCGATTGGTGCTCGGGAGCGCCACGCCCTCGCTGGAGAGCTGGGCCGAGGCGGGAGAGGGCAAGCGGCTCCGGCTGGTGCGGCTGCCGGAGCGGGTCGGCGCGGGCAAGCTGCCCTCGGTGGAGCTAGTGGACCTGCGCACCGCGCCCAAGGTGCCGGGGTCGGGCGCGATTCCCTGGTCGGAAGCGCTGGACCGCGAGGTGTCACGCGTGCTGGCGCGCGGGGAGCAGGGGATGCTCCTCCTCAACCGCCGCGGCTTCGCGGCCTTCCTCCAGTGCCCGGACTGCGGCCACGTGCCGGAGTGCCCCTCCTGCACCATCAGCCTCACGGTGCACCAGTCGCCGCCCTCGCTCCGCTGTCACTACTGCGCGCACCTAGCGCCGCTCGCGGACCGGTGCGCCGCCTGTGGGCACGCCGTGGTCCAGATGCGCGGCATCGGCACGCAGCAACTCGAGCGATGGCTGTCGGAACGGTTCCCGACGGCGCGCCTGGCGCGGATGGACCTCGACACCACGAGCACCCGATGGGCCCACCATCGCATCCTGGGCACCGTCGAGCGGGGAGAGGTGGACCTCCTGCTCGGCACCCAGATGATCGCCAAGGGGCTCGACTTCCCGACGGTCACGCTGGTGGGCGTGGTGGACGCCGACACCGCGCTGCACCTGCCGGACTTCCGCTCGGCGGAGCGCACCTTCCAGCTGATTGCGCAGGTGGCGGGCCGCGCGGGGCGTGGGCCGCTGGGGGGGCGGGTGGTGGTGCAGACCAGGCAGCCGGCGCACCACGCGCTGGTGTGCGCGGCCGCGCACGACGCCGAGGGGTTCCTGACGGAGGAGCTGGCGCTCCGCAGTTCGCCGGCCTACCCGCCCGCCATCGGGCTGGTGAACCTGGTGGTCTCGGGGCTCGACGAGCCGTCGGTGGGGCGAGTGGCGGCGGAGACCGCCGAGTGGGCCACGGCGCTCGCGGAGCGGCACCAGCTGGAGCTCTCGGTGCTGGGGCCCGCGCCCTGCCCGCTGGCGCGGATCAACACCCGCTGGCGCTGGCACGTGGCGCTCAAGGGGGAGGGGAGCGTCCTCGGCCGTGTGGTCCGCTACGCCGCGACCCGGCTGGCCGGGTCCGGCGAGCCGCGGGTGTCCATCGACCGGGATCCCGTGTCATTGCTCTAGCTGGGGCGGCGCGTGCGGTCGCCTTGAATCCCCCCTCTGGCACCCCTAAGATTCCCCCTCCTATGGCCTCTCCACGATACACCGCGCCCGACTTCACGAAGCCGCCCTTCGCCGGCGCCCCCGCGGCCCGGTTTGCGCCCCTCCCGGCCGACGGCGTGCTCCCGGAAGACTTCTTCTCGACGTCCAACTTGCCGACCTACGTCCACCTGGGCGGCGACCGGTGGCTGATGCCCACGCGCCCGCGCATGGACTGCGTGATCGTCCGCCGGGGCGACGCCCTCGAGATCGCCGAGCCGCGCCGGCTCAAGGCCGGGGACCAGATCGTGATGGGCGAGGCGGAGGACGGCAGCGCCGGGGTGTACGTGCACAGCGCCGGGTTCCTGTCGGGGGCGCACAGCGGCAACGAATTCCGCTTCATGTCCACCGAGGTGAGCCGCGAACGGCCGGTCAACTACGAGGAGCTGGCGGCGCGCATCGGCGAGGAGAAGCGGCGGGGCGGATACGTGCTCTGGGTGGTTGGGCCGGCGCTGGTGCACTCCCGCGCCCGGGCCGACTTTGAGTGGTTCATCCGCCAGGGCTACGTGCAGGCGGTGCTGGCCGGCAACGCCGTGGCGGTGCACGACATCGAGGCCGCCATCTTCGGCACCACGCTCGGCATGTCCAACACCGGCCAGCCCACCGACGGCGGCCACGGGCTCCACATGCGCGCCATCAACCGGGTGCGCGCGCTCGGCTCCATCGAGAAGGCGGTCGAGAAGGGCGTCATCAAGAGCGGCATCATGCACGCGCTGGTCACCTCCAGGGTGCCCTACGTGCTGGCGGGGTCCATCCGCGACGACGGTCCGCTCCCCGGCGTGGTCCAGGACTCCCTGGCCGCCCAGGACGCGATGCGCGAGCACGCCGTGCGCGCCACCGGGGCCATCTTCGTGGCCACCGCACTTCACGCCATCGCCGTCGGCAACATGCTCCCCGCCTTCCACACCCACTACGACGGCATCCCCAGCGAGCTGATGACCATCTGCGTGGACCAGACGGAGTTCGTGGTCAACAAGCTCAAGGACCGCGGCACCCACCAGGCCTACGGGGTGGTGACCAACGCGCAGGACTTCATGCACGTCCTCCGGTTCTACGTGGAAAAATGGGAACAGGCTACCCGCTAGCGGCCCCCGCCGAGCCGGGGAGCGGCGCCGGTTGGGCACTCCTGGCCCAGGCGGTGGCCGGCCAGCTGCCCGCGGCCGAGCTCGACGGCCTGTGGGTGTTCCGGCCCTTCCGCCGCGACGGCAAGGAGTACGGCACCGCCATCCTGAGCCGGGTGGAGGACGGCCGCCTGCGCATCTACACCGCCCGCTACGCCCACACCCTCAAGGGGAAGAAGCGCGGCGAGTTCGCGTCGGAACTCGCGGAGGTGGGGAGCGGGCCGCTGGAGGCGCTGGACGAACTGGTGGCGCTGGTGCCGAAGCGCACCGAGGAGGAGCCGCCGCTCCGGATTCCCCTGGCGCGCTGGTACCCGGCCGAGCCCGATGGCACACCTGACCTCGGCTGAGGCCGCGGACCTCCTCGCGCGCTTCCAGCAGTACCTCCGGGAGCACCGCCTCCCCGTCACGCAGCAACGCGACCTCATCGCCGCCGCCATCTTCTCGTCCACCGATCACCTGACCGCCGCCGCCGTGCACCAGAAGCTGGCGCAGGCCGGCAAGCGGATCGGCATCGCCACGGTGTACCGCACGCTCGACCTGCTGGTCGAGAGCGGGCTCATCCGGCTCCACGAATTCGGCGACGGCTTCCGGCGCTACGAGGGCTCCACCCCGCAGGGGTCGCATGGGCACTTCGTGTGCGTGGAGTGCGGCGGGGTGGAGGAGTTCACCAACGAACGGCTGGAGCGGATGCTGCCCATCATCGCCGACGAGCACCAGTTCCGGTACCGCCGGCACCGGGTGGAACTGCACGGCACCTGCCGTGACTGCCAACGCCACGCCCTGGGGACCCTGTGAACACGCCCGACAACCTCGGCTTCTTCGTGGCCTTCGCCGCAGGCGTGCTGAGCTTTCTCTCGCCGTGCGTGCTGCCGCTGGTGCCGAGCTACCTGGGGTTCATCACCGGGATGACGCTGGACGAGATGAGCGGGCGGCGGAAGATCGCCATGGTGCACGCGCTGCTGTTCGTCTTCGGGTTCGGGCTCATCTTCGTGATCCTGGGGGCCAGTGCGACCGCCCTCGGCTCGGCGCTCAAGTACTACCAGGTGTGGCTGCAGCGGGTGGGCGGGGTACTGATCATCCTGTTCGGGCTGTACGCACTGGGGGTGCTGAAGTTCCGGTTCCTGCAGACCGAGCAGCGGGTGCACCTCGACCGCAAGCCGCTCGGGCTCCTGGGGTCGGTGCTGGTGGGGATGGCGTTCGCGGCGGGGTGGACACCCTGCATCGGGCCGATCCTGGGGGGCATCCTGGGGATGGCCGCCACCCAGGGCGACGTGGCTCACGGCACTCTGCTGCTCGCGGCCTACTCGGCCGGGCTCGCGGTGCCCTTCCTCGTGGCGGCGTGGGCCATGGAGAGCTTCCTCGACTGGTTCCAGCGATTCCGGAAGTACCTGCCGTGGGTCATGCGGGCCAGCGGCATCTTGCTGATCTTCGTGGGCCTTCTCATGGTGACCGGCGAGTTCACGCGGCTGGCGGGATGGCTGCAAAGCCTCACGCCGGAGTTCTTGAAGGGTAGGCTATAAGGACTGAGGACTGAGGACTGAGGGCGAAAGCGCTCCCTCTCAGTCCTCAGTCCTCAGTCCCCAGTCCCCAGTCCTCGTTCTAGTTGCCCTGCTGCCCCGCGTTCAGCAACGATTGCAGCGCATCGTCGAGCGTAAAGCTGCCCGCCTTCTGGCGCGGCGGGAAGGCCACAAACGTCTGGAGGAACTTCGCGACGTATTCCTGCGCGGGCACCAGCACGTAGACGTGTTCCACCCGCCACTTGTCGTAGCCGATGCTCTCCTCGTCGCCGATCTCGAACGGATCCGAGCGGAGGTTGAAGAGCTTCGGGAACCGGAGCGGCGTGAAGGGGTCCTGCCAGACGTCCAGCCCCGTCGAGCGCTGCTCCGCGAACACCACCTTGTACTGGTTGTACCGCAGCCCCACGAGTGACCCGTCATCGTTGAAATAGAAAAAGTCCTTGCGCGGGTCGGGGCCCTTGCCGCTCAGGTATTCGGTGAGGTTGTACCCGTCGAGGTGCACCTTGAAGTTCTTGCCCGCGGCGGTGTAGCCGGTGAGGAGCTGTTCCTTCACGTTCGGGTTACCCGCGGCGGCCACCAGCGTCGGGACCCAGTCCTCGTGCGACACGATGTCGTTCAGCACGGTGCCCGGCTTGATGGTGCCCGGCCACCGGATCATCCCCGGCACCCGGTAGGCGCCTTCCCAGTTGCTGGCCTTCTCGTTCCGGAACGGCGAGGTGCCGCCGTCGGGCCAGGAGAACTTCTCCGCGCCGTTGTCGGTCGAGTACATCACGATGGTGTTGTCGGCGATGCCGAGGCTGTCGAGCAGGTTGAGCAGGCGGCCGACCAGCGCGTCGTGCTCCACCATGCCGTCGGGATAGACGCCGAGCCCGGTGACGCCCACGCTCTTGGGCTGGAGATGGG
Source organism: uncultured Gemmatimonadaceae bacterium (assembly GCA_964571795.1). Lineage (GTDB taxonomy): Bacteria > Gemmatimonadota > Gemmatimonadetes > Gemmatimonadales > GWC2-71-9 > SPDF01. The sequence goes on from CAZNDK010000033.1 coordinate 24,783, forward strand.
TCCAGATGTGCATGCGGGTCGAGTTGAACCAGACGAAGAACGGCTTATCGCCCTTGGCGGCGTTGGTGATGAACGTCTTGGCCGCCCCCTCGAACTCCTCGTCGATCGTCTCCATGCGCTTCTTGGTGAGCGGGCCGGTGTTCTCGATCCGCTGGCCACCGTTCGGGAGCGCCCAGGTGTGGAGCACGCCCCGCGGCGCGTACTTGGCGCGGAAGGCGGGATCCTTCGGGTAGTCCGGGTCTTCGGGCTCTTCCTCGGCGTTGAGGTGATAGAGCGAGCCGAAGAACTCGTCGAAGCCGTGCATGGTGGGGAGCATGGCGTCGAGGTCGCCCAGGTGGTTCTTGCCGAACTGGCCGGTGACGTAGCCCTGCGGCTTGAGCAGCTCCGCCAGGGTCGGGTCCTGCGGCTGCAGCCCTTCCTTGGCGCCCGGCAGGCCGACCTTGAGCAGCCCGGTGCGGAAGGGGCTTTGCCCGGTCAGGAAGGCGCCACGGCCCGCCGTGCAGCTCTGCTGGCCGTAGAGGTCGGTGAACAAGGCGCCCTCATGGGCAATGCGGTCGATGTTGGGCGTGCGGTAGCCCATCTGGCCCAGATTGTACGAGCTGACGTTCCAGTAGCCCACGTCGTCGCCCCAGATGACGAGGATGTTGGGCTTGCCCCCCGCCTTCTTAGCGGGCTTCTGGGCGTGCGCGGCCGGCGTGAGGGCCAGCGTGGCGGCAAGGAGAACCAGGGAGAACTTTCGCATCGGGCGAGCGGCTCCGTGTAGGGGGTAGGCGTCAATGATAATCAGCGCGGCGTCGATTCACCTCACCCCCTGTCCCCCTCTCCACCATGTGGAGAGGGGGAACTTAGGGCGGGCTAGAAGCTCACCACCGCAAAGAAGCTCAGCGTGCTGCGCGTGACGGTCGGCTCCGACTCGAAGCCGAGCAGGGCGGCATTCTGGAACGACACTCCGAGCTTGCTGGAATATGATGCCCACTCGCCCTTCAGGCTCACGTCGAGCCCGCGGGGAAGAGGGGCGTTGCTGCTGATGAGGAAGAATTCCATCCCCGCGCCCCAGTGCCAGGTGTTGGGCCAGAGGTTGCTGTTCGGGAAGAACGTCGGCTGCCGGATCCAGGGCCCGTCGGGGTCGGTCAGCGGCACCCCGTCCGTGGCGATGTCCACCACCTGGTACCAGCTCCAGCCGTAGCCCCCCTTGAGGTACGGCTTGAGCCCGCCCGTGAGCAGGTTGTACCGGATGCTGCTGGCCAGTTCGTAGAACTTGAGCGTGCCGGTGATGTCGAACAAGGGGTCGGCAGGGCGGCCGGAGAGCGGGACCGTGATGCTGAGGCCGCTGTTGGAGTGGTGGAAGGTGTTCTCGGTCACCCATCGCTTGCCGAGGTAGAAGGCGGCCTGGACGGCGTAGGAGGTGGCGTCTTCCGCCACGTCGATCTCCTCGCCATAGCCCGCCACGTTGGGGTCGGCCGCGAGGAGGCGCCCCACGATGGTGTCGAGCTGCGGCCCGGCGAGCAGCAGCGCGGTCCACTCCGGCTTCATGTTGTTCGTCATGATGCCGCCCGCAGCCGACATGACGCGCACCGGCAGCTCGGCCTTGGGGATGTACTGGTCCGGGAACTTCCCGAAGACCCGGCGCACCGGGATCAGCAGCACCTTGTAGAGCACATCGATCGGCGGCAGGGTGATGAGCGCCACCAGCGGCGCGTTGAGGAACCCGAGGTTGTTCTGGACCTGGTCCAGCGGCGACGCCGTGACGATGGCGTGCAGCCGGTGCGGATCATAGAGGTGATAGCCCCCCGCTGCGCCGCTCCGGTTCCACCCGCCGTTATACGTCACCGTGAAGGGCGCGAGGTTGCCGGTCTCGGCGTGGCTGATGATGCCGGCGAACGGCGACGCGGAGGCCGGGTAGCCCGAGCGGATCGGGAGGACGAACCAGGCCCAGTCGCGCCGGACATCGGCATCGGCCAGGACCTGCGGGTGCACCCGCTCCCAGTCGGGCAGCAGCTTGACGCGGCTGGCCGAGTCGAACGGCTCCACGTAGTCGGGGAGCGGCTTGCCGCCGGTCAGGTAGGCCTGGTGGTCGAACTCCTTCTTGAGTTCCTCGGCGGCGTCGGCGGGCCCGATGTTCTCGTAGATGCCGGAGAAGGGATAGGTCCCGTGCCCATTCTGGTTGCGGGCGCCCGGAGAATAGAGGAAGAGGTCGAGCCCCTTGCTGTTGGCCCCGATGTAGGCGATCGGGTGGGTGTTGACCTTCGTTTCCCCGGCGTCGGCCCAGGCGCGGAAGCGCACGGTGGCGGCGATGTGGCCGGTGCCGACCTTTTCCTGCGCCGCCGACTGGAACTGCCGGCGCCACTCCTCCCGGGGCGCGTACGCGTTCGGCACGCTGTAGTCCACCGGCATGATGTTCTCGTGGAAGTAGTAGTCCACGCGCCGAATGACCAGCGGATCGGCGCCGTCGAGCTGATCGGGGCCGCGCCGGAGCAGCGCCTCGACTTGCGCCGCGGTCGCGGGGCCGGTCACCTGGGACATCGGGCTCACGACGACGTTGATGTGCTCCCAGTCGCCCTCGTGCTTGTTGCCGGCGTCGTTGTACGGGTAGAAGAACCAGTACTGCAGGATGAACTCGTAGCGCGGCTCGTTCACGCCCACCACCGACACCGGCACGATGAACGGATGCATGTAGATCGAGATGGCGGGCCGGTACTCCTCCCGCATCAGGCCCGTGGCCGGGCTCTCGAATGCCGCCTTCCAGCTCTCGGGGCCGACGCCTGGCCAGTTCCAGTACATGACCGAGAAGGGCCGGTAGTCGGCGGCCACCGCGGCGGTGTTGAAGGTCTCCTCCTCCGGATGGTTGGGGTCGAACTGGCGGAGGAGCTGGAGCACCCGGCAGTCCTCGATCGGCGTCTGGGCGCGGATGAGGGTCAGCAGGCTGTCGCGCGACACCGCCCCCACGGGGCAGGGCTGCTTGCCCAGGTCGGCGAAGTTGACGGTCTCGGTGCCCACCAGCGTGGCGCTGGCGTGGATGTCCCATCGGTCGACCGTCAGGATGGTGGCGCCGCTGACCTGCTGTGCCTTCTGCATGTCGAGCGGGACGTTGCCGGTGTTGCGAATCATGAACGGCGCGAAGCGCACGCCGAGCGCCTGCAGGAGCCGGCCGCGCGCGTCGTCGATGCCGTCCCGTGGCGCCGCATCACGGTAGGTGGCCCCCGGCGGGGCGCCGTAGAGGTCGAACGCGGTGTCGGCCGCCGTCTGGCGCACGATGCGGGGGTAGGAGAGCGGGACGTACTTGAAATACTCCTGCTTGGTCATCTCAGTGTCCTGCGCGCGGACCGGGGTGGCCGCCAGCACCAGGGCGGCCAGCGCGGGACCGAGGCACAGGGCTCGCCGGCCCGTCCTCATCGCAGAAAGTACTCGACCGTGGCCACGACCCGCACCTTCTTGCCGATCTGGCCCTGTTCCTGGATGCCCGGCGCCTGGTCGCGCGCGAGAATCTCGAAGACGCCCTGATTGGCGCGGCGGATGCCGCCCAGCTGGCTCTTCGAGTCGGTGGCGAACTGGTCGGCCGATTCCCGGGCCCGCGCCGTGGCCTCCGCGATCATCGCCGGCTTGAGTTCGTTGAGGCCGGAAAACACGAACGTCGGGCCGCCGGAGCCGTATTCGGCGCCCGACGAGAAGACCACTCCCGCCTGGACCAGCTCGCCCACCTTCTGGCTCGCGGCCAGCACCTTGGCGGGCTCGCCGCTCCGCACCATCAGCGTCTGGTTGATGACGTAGCGGGTGACGACGTCGGAGTTGCGGTACTGGTTGGTGAAAGCGTCGGTGACCGAGAAGGACTGCAGCTCGGTCTGCGCGGTGTCGATCCCCTGGCGCGCCAGGAAGACCCGCACCTGCTGGAGCTGGGTTTCGAGCCGCGTGTAGGCCCGGCCAAGATCGTTGTCGCTCACCACGATGCGGAGCGGCCAGAGCGCCAGGTCGGCCTGGGCGTCGCGCTCGGAGATGCCCTTGACGGTCACGTAGCGGTCGGCGGTCCGGCTCCGCGCGAGTCCTGCGCCGCCCAGCCAGCCGGCAGCGGCGAGGCCGAGGGCAACCACGATTGCGGCGGTGACGGTTGGCTCGAGCTTCTTCACTTGGGTCTCTCCCAAAATGCAGTGTCGTGAATCGATTGCCTCTCGACCGAAGGCCTCCTCCGGCGCTGGCGTGCACACTCGCCGGACGGATCCCGCACAGGGGCAACCCGTGCACTAACGTGCCTCCGGAGCCGTCCGGTGCTCGAGGCTGGGCTGGCGATCATGCTTCCAACTGCGCTTCGATCTCCTGCCTCCTGAGCAGCTCCCAGTACCGCCCCCCGCGCGCCAGCAAGTCCGTGTGCACCCCTTCCTCCACCACCTTGCCGCCGTCGAGCACGATGATCCAGTCGGCGTCGCGCACCGCGGCGAGCCGGTGCGAGATGATGACGCTGGTCCGGCCCGCGAGCGCGTCGCGGAGCCCGGCCAGGATGCGCGCCTCAGTGTGGGCGTCCACGGCGGAGAGTGCGTCGTCCAGCACGAAGACGGGAGGGTCCTGCGCCAGCGCCCGGGCAATCGCCGCCCGCTGCTTCTGTCCGCCCGACAGGTTGATACCCCGCTCGCCCAGCATGGTGTCGTAGCCGTTCGGCAGGTCGGGGAGCGCCTCGGAAAGCTGCGACACCTGCGCCACCCGGTCCAGCCGCCCGTCGTCGGGTGCGCCCAGCAGCACGTTGTCCCTCACGGTGGCGCTGAAGAGGAAGGTCTCCTGCGGCACCACGCCGAGGTTGCGGCGCAGTTCCTCGAGCGAGAGCGCCCGGATGTCCATGCCGTCGAGGAGGACGCGGCCCTGGTCGGGGTCGTAGCTCCGGGCCAGCAGTTCGGCCACCGTGGACTTGCCCGAGCCGGTGGCGCCGACGATGGCCAGCGACTGGCCGGGCTCGACCCGGAACGAGACATCCTGCAGCACCCAGCCGCGATCGTGGGCGCTGGGGTACCGGAACCAGACCCCCTCCATGGCAATGCTGCGGGCGCCACGGCGCGGCGGGAGGACGGCCGGGTTGGCCGGCGAGGTGATGTCGGGGTGCTCGCGAAAGAGGGCGTTGATCCGGGCCATGGAGGCCTCGCCGCGCTGCACCAGTGTCACGGCCCAGCCGAGCGCGATGAGCGGCCAGGCCAGCATCATCAGGTACACCCCGAAGGCCACGTACTCGCCGACGCTCACCGTGCCCGCGATGACCAACCGCCCGCCTACCGCAAGCACGACCACCCCGCCCAGCCCGCCGAGCGCCGCGAGCAGGGGGTGGAAGGCGCTCTGCGCGCGGGCCAGCGCCACGTTGCGTTCGCGGTACTCGTCATTGAGCCGCCGGAACTCGGCGGTCTCGGCAGCCTCCTGCCGGTACGCACGCACGATCCGCACCCCGGAGAGGTGTTCGTGCACGTGGGCGGTCACCACGGCAAACTGGTCCTGGATGGCCAGCGAGCGGCGGTGGATCTGGCCGCCGAGGAGGATCATCACCACCGGGAGCCCGAGCAGTGGCAGGAGCGCGAGCAGGGTGAGCATCGGGCTCATGGAGATCATGGCCGGCAGGACCATCGCGATCCGGACCGCCGTGTCCACCATGTACATGAGGGCGGGGCCGGCGGCCATGCGGGCCGAGAGGAGGTCGTTGGTGGAGCGGGCCATCAGGTCGCCGGTCGAGGCGCGGTCGTAGAACGACGGGGAGAGCCGCTCCAGCTGGCGGAAGAGGTCGTTGCGGAGGTCGAACTCCACCCAGCGGCTGCCGCTGTTGAGGAGCTGCCGCATGCCGAAGCGCGCGGCGCCGCCCAGGACCGTCACGCCGACCAGGAGCGCGGCCGCCCGGCCGACGGCGGCGGAGGTGGCGCCGCTGTCGATCAGGTTGATCCCGCGCTCGAGAATCTTGGGCCCGAGGGTAATGAGCGCGTTGGACACCACCACACAGAGCAGGCCGACGGCGTAGGTCGACTTGTACTTTGTGAGGTAGGGCACAAGTGCCCGAAGTTCCTTCAGCATATTTTGGGAGCCGACATATCTTTACAATGTCGCCGGGCCGCCCTGTGCCCGGCAAGCCGCCACCATCAGGAGATTCACCATGCGTTACACCATGACCGCCCTCTGTGTCCTCGGCCTCGCCGCGTGCGGGGGCGGGGGCGACAAGTCCGACGCCGCCACGGCCGACAGCCTGAGCCGCGACCTCGCCATGGCCCGGCAGGACTCGACCAATCCCATGAGCGACACCGCCGCCACGCCCAGCACCCCGGCTGCGGCGGCCCCCGCGGCCGCGACGCCGAAGCCGGCGGCTCCGAAGCCCGCCGCCCCGAAGCCGGTGGCGCCCGCACCGCCGCCGACGCTGGCGTCCGGCGCAACCTTTGCCGCCGCGGCCAACGACACGGTCAGCTCGCGGACCACGAAGTCCGGGGCCAGCATGCTGGCTACGGTCGGCACGGCCGTGAAGGACGCGAACGGCCGGGTCGTGATTCCCGCCGGCTCGACGGTGACGATCCTGCTCGAGCAGTTCAAGTCGGCGCCCACCAAGGGCGGCAAGGAGACCTTGGTGGCCAAGCTCACCGCGGTGGAAATCGACGGCAAGAGCTATCCGGCCACCGGCACCGTGGACCACATCACCTACACGCTGAAGGGGCGGGGCATCACGGCCGGTACGGCTGGCAAGGTGGCCGGCGGCGCGGCGGCCGGCGCGGTGCTCGGCGGCGTGATCGGCGGGAACACGAAGGGCGCCGTGATCGGCGGCGTGGTGGGAGCGGCCGGCGGCGCGGCCGTGGCCGACCAGACCGGCGACCGGGACATCATCATCCTGCCCGGTGCGGAGGTGACGTTTACGCTGACGGAGCCGTTCGTCAAGAAGTAGAGGAAAGAGAAAGGGACTTGGGACTTGGAGGGGCGGAAGGAGAAAGGGAAAAGGGAACAACCTTTCTCCTTCCTCCTTCCGCCCCTCTTTTCTCCAAGTCCCTTCCTCCTAGTCCCTCTAGTATCCCGCCCCTCCCCCTCCATACCGCGGATCGCTCACCCCGACCCACCCGCCCGCCGGCGTGCGGATGATCGCCTCGATGTCGCCGGTGGTGCCGCCCTCGCTGACGGTGTGGCCCATCTTCCGGAG
>CAZNDK010000034.1:0-30270 GCA_964571795.1 uncultured Gemmatimonadaceae bacterium
CGTGGGCATGCCGCAGGTCACCGCCATCATGGACGCGGTGCGCGGCGCGGGCGACATCCCGGTCATCGCCGACGGCGGCATCAAGTACTCGGGCGACGTGGTGAAGGCCCTGGCATCCGGCGCGTCGTGCTGCATGATGGGCGCCATGCTGGCCGGCACCGAGGAGAGCCCCGGCGAGTCGGTGCTCGCCGAGGGGCGGCGTTTCAAGGTCATCCGCGGGATGGGGAGCCTGGCCGCCATGCAGGACGGCTCCGCCGACCGCTACTTCCAGCAGGGCGAGATGGCCCCCTCCAAGATGGTGCCCGAGGGCATCGAGGGACGGGTGCCGTACCGCGGCCCGGTGGCCGACGTCATCTTCCAGATGGCCGGCGGCCTCCGCAGCGGCATGGGCTACTGCGGCGCCCCCGACATCCAGTCGCTCCAGCGCGACGTCGAGCTGGTGCAGGTCACCAGCGCCGGCCTCCGCGAGTCCCACCCCCACGACGTGACGATTACCCGCGAGGCGCCGAACTACAGCGCCTGAACCCTCCGCCGGCGCGTCCCCCGCGCCGGCGGTCCCGTACTCAGTCTGGAGCATTCGTGAGCGACTCCGCACCGGCACGCGAAGCCTGGGGATCCCGTATCGGCCTCATCCTGGCGATGGCGGGCAACGCCGTGGGCCTCGGCAACTTCCTGCGCTTCCCGCGGCAGGCGGTCGAGAACGGCGGCGGCACGTTCATGATCCCCTACTTCATCGCCTTCCTCCTCGTCGGCATCCCGCTGATGTGGATCGAGTGGGGCGTCGGGCGCCATGGCGGGCTCAAGGGGCACGGCTCGGTGCCGGGCATGTTCGAGAGCATCTGGAAGCACCCGGTGGCCAAGTATCTCGGCGTGCTCGGCCTCTTCATGCCGGTCGTGGTGCTGATCTACTACTGCTACATCGAGTCGTGGACGCTGGCGTGGACCTGGGCGTCGCTCCGCGGCGCCACGCAGGGCCTCGACCAGGCGGGCATGCAGGCGTACTTCCGGTCCTACGTGGACCTGAAGAACGGCACGGTGCACGGGTTCTGGACGCCGTTCGCATTCTTCTTCCTCACCATCGCCGTCAATTTCTGGGTGGTCAGCAAGGGCCTCACCGCCGGCATCGAGCGCCTGGCCAAGATCGGCATGCCGATCCTGTTCCTCTTCGGCGCCATCCTGGTGGTCCGGGTGTTGACGCTCGGGGTGCATGACGTCATCGTGGATGGCGTCGTGACCCAGTCGAGCCCGGTGGACGGGCTCAACTTCATGTACACGCCCAACTGGAGCCTTCTCGGGAACCCCCGGGTGTGGCTGGCCGCCACCGGGCAGATCTTCTTCACGCTCTCGGTGGGGATGGGCTCGCTACAGGCCTACGCGAGCTACCTGACGCGGAAGGACGACCTGGCCCTCTCCGGCATCGCCACGGCGGCCACCAACGAGACCGCCGAGGTGGTCCTGGGCGGCTCGCTGGCCATCCCGGCCATCGTCACCTTCTTCGGGGTGGCCGGGGCCACCGCCATCGCCAAGGGCGGGAGCTTTGACCTCGGCTTCATCGCGATGCCGCTGGTGTTCAACCAGATTCCGGGCGGCCCGGTGGTGGCGGCGGCGGCCGGCGTCATGTGGTTCGGGCTGCTCTTCTTCGCGGGGATCACCTCGTCGGTGGCGATGGCCACGCCGGCCCTTTCCTTCGTCGAGGAGAACTTCGGCTGGACCCGCAAGCGCACGGCGCTGGTGCTCGGCACCATCGCGACGCTCCTCGGCCTGTTGCACCTGGTGTTCTACACCCGGGGCTTCCTCGACGAATGGGACTACTGGGCGGGCACCTTCGGGCTCGTCATCCTGGCGCTGGTCGAGACCATCCTGTTCGTCTGGGTCCTCGGCCCCGACAACATGTGGCGGGAAATCCACGAGGGCGCGAGCATCAGGATCCCGCGGTTCTTCAAGTTCGTCATGACGTACGTCACCCCGGTTTTCCTGCTGGTGATGATGCTCTGGTGGACGGTCCAGGAGGCGGTGCCGACCCTGCTGATGCGGGGGATCCCGGCAGACCAGCACACCGTGCGCTGGGCGTCCCGCGGCCTGATGGTGGGCATCCTGGTGTTCCAGCTCTGGCTGATCAAGGCGGCCTGGCGCCGCCGTGCGCTCGATGGCAAGGAGGTGGCCCGATGAACCCGACCGCAATGATCTTCATGGCGGGGGCCTGGATCTTCGTCCTCGGGCTCACGCTCTGGTCGTTCCTGAAGCTGCTCTCGACCGAACCGGACGAAAAGCTGCCGCCGCCCGGCTCGATTCCCTGACGTTCCCGGCAGTCCACCCGTAGCGGGAGTTTCCGATGAGTCTTTTCCGCCGTAAGGACGTCGCCTCGCTCCAGGCGGAGCTGGCGGCCGACCACAGCCTGAAGCGCGCGCTGGGCGCGGGCCACCTGGTGATGCTCGGGATCGGCGCCATCATCGGCGCCGGCATCTTCGTGCTCACCGGCCAGGCCGCCGCCAATTACGCGGGCCCGGCCATCGTGTACTCCTTCCTGCTGGCGGGCGCCGCCTGCGCCTTCGCCGGGCTCTGTTACGCCGAGTTCGCGGCCATGATCCCGATCGCCGGGTCGGCGTACACCTACGGGTACGCCACCATGGGCGAGCTCGTGGCCTGGATCATCGGCTGGGACCTGATCCTCGAGTACCTCTTCGCCGCTTCCACCGTGGCGGTGGGGTGGTCGGGGTACTTCGTGTCGCTCATGAAGGACATGGGCATCAACTTCCCCGCGGCCTACACCTCGGCGCCCTACACCCACACGGCGGTGCCGGACGCCGGGTTCAACATCTGGCGGATCTTCACCGAGGGCTGGACCCGGAACCCCGACGCGGTGCTCAACATCCCCGCCATGGTGATCGTGGGGCTCATCACCGTCCTGCTCGTCATCGGCATCCAGGAGTCGTCGCGGTTCAACAACATCATCGTCGTCATCAAGGTGGCGGTGGTGCTGGCGTTCATCGCCTTCGGCGCAGCCTACATCAACCGCGAAAACTGGGAGCCGTTCGTGCCCGCGATGACCAGCCCTGGCCACTTCGGCTGGAGCGGCATCGTGCGCGCGGCCGGCGTCATCTTCTTCGCGTACATCGGCTTCGACGCGGTGTCCACCGCGGCGCAGGAAACCAAGAACCCGCAGCGCGACATGCCGATCGGCATCCTGGGCTCGCTGGTCATCTGCACCGTGCTCTACATCGCGGTGTCGCTGGTGCTCACCGGCATCGTGAGCTACACCGAGCTCAACGTGCCCGACCCGATCGCGGTCGGCATCAACGCCGCCGGCCCCGGCCTGGCCTGGCTCCGGCCCTTCGTCAAGATCGGCGCCATCGCCGGCCTGTCGTCCGTCATCCTCGTGATGCTCATGGGCCAGCCCCGCATCTTCTACACGATGGCGAAGGACGGACTGCTGCCGCCGATGTTCAGCGCGGTGCACCCGAAGTTCAAGACGCCGTGGCTCGCCACCATCATGACCGGCGCCGTCGCGATGGTCTGCGCCGGCCTGCTCCCGATCGGCCTGCTCGGCGAACTGGTGTCCATCGGCACCCTCCTCGCCTTCGCCATCGTCTGCGGCGGCGTGCTGGTGCTGCGCTACACCGATCCCGAGATCCCGCGGCCCTTCCGCACGCCGCTGGTGCCGCTGGTGCCGCTGCTCGGTGTCGGGTTCTGTGGTTACCTGATGTTCGGCCTCCCGGTAGACACCTGGGCCCGGCTGATCGTCTGGATGGCCATCGGCATGGCGATCTACGTGTTCTACGGGCGGAAGCACTCGCGGCTCAACGCCAAGTAGCCGTCGGTCGCGCGTGGAACGAGGGAGGGAGCGGCGGGTGCCGCTCCCTTCTTCCGTTCCGGGGGTTATCTTTCCCTTTGCCATGAAGCTGCCGCTCTCCCCCGAAAAGACCGAAGCCGCCCGCGCCATCGCCGAGGTGCTGATTCCCGGCCAGCGCGTGTGCCTCACCACCCACGTCAATCCCGACGGCGACGGCCTCGGCAGCGAGGTCGGGCTCCTGCACCTCCTCAAGGCGCAGGGCATCGCCGCCGTCGTCACCAACCCGAGCCCCACGCCGCCCCGTTTCGATTTCCTCTTTGAGGACCTCCCCGGCGCCGACAAGAGCCGCGAGGCCATCAAGGAGCTGCGGCGCGCCGACCTGATCGTGGTGCTGGACATCGCCGACCTCGGCCGGCTCGGAATGCTCGGCGACACGGTGCGGGACCGCGGCGTGCCCGTGGCCTGCATCGACCACCACGTGAGCCCCGGCGAGCTGCCGACCGGCCCGCGCTACGTCGACCCGAGTGCCGCCGCCACCGGCGAGCTGGTCTTCGAGATCGGCCGCGTCAACGGCTGGCCGCTCACGCGCGAGGCGGCGCGGGCGCTCTATGTGGCGATCATGACCGACACCGGCAGCTTCCGCTTCAGCAACACCCACCCGCGCACGCTGCGCGTGGCCGCCGAGCTGCTCGAGACCGGCCTCGACCCGGAGCGGATGTACCTCGACGTGTACGCCAACGCCCCCGAGGGGCGTCCCCGGTTATACGCCGAGGCGCTGCAGACCCTCGTGGTGGAGCCGGACTACGGGCTGGCGTGGGTCACCGTGCCGCCGGGCGCCCTGGAGCGGCTCGGCGTCAGCGCCGACGACCTCGATGGCGTGGTGGAGTTCCCGCGGAGCATCGCGGGCGTGCGGATGGCGCTCCTCTTCCGTGAAATCGCGGCGGGCCGCATCAAGGTGTCACTCCGCTCGGTGGGCGACGTGGACGTGGCCGCCTTCGCCAAGCCGTTCGGCGGCGGCGGACACACCAAGGCGGCGGGGCTCTCCCTCGAAGGCTCGATGGGCGAGGTGCAGGGCAAGGTGCTGGCGGCCGCGCGGGGTTACCTTGGTGGCAACGGAAAGCGCTGAGGCCCCATGACCACCACGATGGACACCCTCGCCCGCATCGAGGCGACGATCGATACCCTCCGGCCCTACATCGCCTCCCACAAGGGGCAGGTGGAGGTCGTGGACTTCGACGCCACCGAGGGCACGCTCTACCTCCGCCTCGGCGGCACCTGTCACGGCTGCGCCGCCTCCACCATCACGCTGAAGCAGGGCATCGAGGTGCGGCTCCGGCAAGCCGTGCCCGAGGTCAAGCTGGTGCAGGCCATCTGATGGCGTCCACGCCGCTGGCGGCCGCGCGCGAGGCGCTGGCCGGCATCGTGAACCCGCGCGTCGGGCAGGACCTCCTGGCCGCCGGCATGGTCGAGGGCCTGGTCATCGGCGACGACGGCCGGCCCGCCTTCACCTTCTGGCTCCGCCGCGAAGACCCCGCCACGCTCGTCCGGCAAATTCGCCAGGCCTTCGCGGCTGCCGAGCTCCCCGACCCCCGTATCCAGATCAAGGACCCCTCGGGGCCAGCCAAGCCGACCCACGGCCCCCCGGGCGATCCCGACAAGGCGGTGCCGCCGCCTCCGCCGCAGATGGCGCTCCCCAACCTCGGCAAGGTGATCGCCATCTCGTCGGGCAAGGGCGGCGTGGGCAAGTCCACCGTGGCGGCCAACCTCGCGGTGGCGCTTGCCAGGGCAGGGCACCGCGTCGGGCTCATGGACGGCGACATCTACGGGCCCAACATCCCGCGGATGTTCGGCGTGTTCGAGCGGCCGCAGGTCAGCACCGAGCGGCGGATGCAGCCGCTCGAGGCGTATGGCGTCAAGCTGATGTCGCTGGGGTTCATCGTCGAGCGCGACGCGCCGGCCATCTGGCGCGGGCCGATCATCATGAAGATCGTGACGCAGTTCCTGCGCGACGTGGACTGGGGCAATCTCGACTACTTCCTGGTGGACCTGCCGCCGGGCACCGGCGACGCCCAGCTGTCTCTGGTGCAGGCCACGAACGTCTCGGGCGCGGTCATCGTCACCACGCCGCAGGAAATGGCGGTGGGCGACGCGCTCCGCGGCGGCAAGATGTTCGACAAGGTGAACGTGCCGGTGCTGGGCGTGGTCGAGAACATGAGCGGCTTCACCTGTCCCCACTGCGGCGAGCACACCGATCTCTTCCCGACGGGCGGCGGCGACAAGCTGAGCGGTGAGCTCGGCGTGCCGGTGCTGGGGCGGATCCCGATGCAGGCCCAGATGGCCGACCTGGCCGACCGCGGCAAGCCGATCGTGGTGGCCAGTCCGGAGAGCCCGGCGGCGGTGGCGATGTTCGCCATCGCCGAAAAGGTCGTCGAAGCGGCGCGGACGCGGGGCGGGGCGGAGTTGCCGATACTCAGAGGTTAGTCCGAAGCGCGGCGAGGCCGCGTTGTAGGTAGGGCTGAGTGGGGCTCCCGGGACGGGGGCCCCAATTGTTTTCACAAGCTCTTGGGCCCGCCTTCACGATCCCCGTGCAATGTTCCTAGGGCAGGAGCAGGGCCCACGGAGGACGATATGAGCACCAGGACGCGCAGGTTCGCGAAGCAGGGGAAGAACGCCATGCGGAAGGCCTACAAGAAGGTCGAGACCGAGGTCATGGCGGCGGAGGGCCGGCGGTCGGTGCGCGCCAAGGCGCGGAGTGCCGGCAAGGTGGGAAAGAAGGCCGCGAAGGTCGGGCTGCTGGTCGGGACACTGGCCGCGCTCGAGGTCGTGCTGCACGAGATCGGCAAGCGCCGCTTCTCGGCCTGACAAAGTCAGTTGTCGACTTCGATCCTGGCATCCACTTCCCGCCCGATCCGGCGGGCCGCCTCGAGGTGTTCGGTGAGCCCGGGCCCCGCCGCCTGCCCCGCTGAAATCCGCAGCAGGTCGATCCGCAGGTTCTCGAGCGCCGAGAGCGCCGTGGCCAGCTTGGCGCTCCCCAGCCGCCGTGCCGTTTCGAGGTCTCGCACCGCATCGGGCCGCCCCGCCGCCTCGGCAAGCGCCCTGGTGAGCGCCACCTCCTGCCGCCGGAAGGCCTGCACGTCTCCCTCCAGCTGACGGATCAGGGCCGGTACCTCGATGAGGCGCCGCTGCTCCGCGGCCGGCAGCGCGGCAAAGAGCGCGTCCGCGGCCCGCCCCAGCGCCACCTCCGTCGGTTCATTGGCCGCGGGTAGTGCCCGCTGCTCCCTGCCTCCCGCCACTTTCAGGACCCACCGCCCCAGCCGCCCCGCCCAGAGGCGGCTCCAGAAGCCCGGTCCCTCGGGCGTCGGCGCGGTGATCTTTGCCGCCGCCCATCTCCCCACGCTGAGCGGGATGAAGCTGACCGCCAGGTCGGCAATGACCTGCACGAGGCTCTGCCAGTGATTGCCTGCCGTCGAAATCCAGTACCAGGCCACGCACGATCCGGCAAACGCGGCCAGCCATCCCGCGGCCGCGGCCAGTTTCCCCGCTGGGCTGACGGGCTCCCGCTCCTCGTCGGGGCCGAGGAGCGCGGCCCGGATGTCCTCGAACCCGTAGCCCCGGCGGCTCGCGTCGCGAAGGGCGTGAAAGGCGGTCACCTTCCGCACCCCCGTCAGGGCCACCATCGCGAGACCGATGCCCCAGTTCACCAACCCGAGGAAGATGTCCACCTCCCCGAAGGGATGGTAGAATCGGGTCCCGAGGTTGAAGAAGACCACAAACAGCATCACGCTGCCGTAGCCACCGAGGTCGGTGCCGAGCTCCCGCAGCTCCCGGGTGGCCCGCGCCACCGGGGCGGGCGTCGTGGCCAGCACCGGGAGCGTGCTGCCGAGGGCCGCCGCCAGTTCCTCGCCCGAGGCAAAGCGATCTTCAGGCGCCTTCGCGAGGCAGCGCTCGATGGCTTGCGCCAGCGGGGCGGGGAGGTCGGGCCTGACCGCGAGGATGGGGCGCGGCGCCTGGGTGAGATGTTGCGCGAGAATGGCGGCCGCCGACTCGCCGTCGAAGGGCCATTCGCCGGTGGCGGCCAGGTAGGCGGTGACGCCCAGCGAGTAGAGATCGCTCCGCCCGTCCACCGGTTCGCCCGCCGCCTGCTCCGGGCTCACCGCGCGCGCGGTGCCGATGACCTGGCCCGCGGGCGTGTCGGGCGCGTCGCCGCTCACGTGCGCGATGCCGAAGTCGGTCACCATCGCCCGGCCGCCGTCGCGTTCCAGCAGGATGTTCTCCGGCTTCACGTCGCGGTGCACGACGCCCTGCCGGTGGGCGTAGGCCAGCGCCCACGCCACTTCGCGCACCACCTGCGTCACCTCGGCGGCGGGGCGCCGTCCGTGGTTCCGGATCCGCTCGCCGAGCGTCTCCCCGGCCACATACCCCATGACGAAGAAGACCAGGCCGTCGGATTCCTCGACCGAGTGGATGGGGACGATGTTGGGGTGGGAGAGCCGCGCCGCGGTGCGCGCCTCTCTCAGAAATCGCGCTCGCAGGTCTGGGGACGCTGCCAGCGCGCGGGGCAGTAGCTTGATGGCCACCAGCCGGTCGAGAGCGAGGTCGCGCGCGAGGAACACGACGCCCATGCCGCCTCGGCCGAGCTCGCGCTCGACGGCGTAGCGGCCGGCCACCGCTTCCTGCAGCGCCAGCAGTTCGGAACCCGGGGGCATCGCGCTCAGTAGGCCTCGGGCACCGGCGTGGCCAGCAGTTCGCGGGCGCGGCTCTTCTTCCCCTTCTTCCGCTTCGGCAGGACGATCTTCTCCCGCTTGGGCGCCTTGTAGGGAATCTGGCTCAGCAGGTGGTGGATGATGTTGAGCCGGGCCCGACGCTTGTCGTCGGACTGCGCGATGTGCCACGGTGCCCACGCCGTGTGCGACGCCGCGAACATGTCGTCCCGCGCCTCGGTGTAGTCGTCCCAGCGGGTGTACGACTTGAGATCCATCGGTGTGAGCTTCCAGGTCTTGCGCCCGTCGGTGATCCGGTCGGTCAGCCGGCGGGTCTGTTCCTCCTGGCTCACCTCGAGCCAGTACTTGATGAGGATGATCCCGGAGTCCACCATCGACTTCTCCACCTCGGGTACCGCCTCCAGGAACCGCCGCGTCTCCTCTTTCGTGCAGAAGCCCATGACCCGCTCGACACCCGCCCGGTTGTACCAGCTGCGGTCGAAGATCACGATTTCCCGCGCCGCCGGGAAATGCCGGATGTAGCGCTGGACGTACATCTGGGACTTCTCGCGCTCGGTCGGCGCCTGCAGCGCCACCACGCGGAAGGTCCGCGGGCTCACCCGCTCGGTGATCGCCTTGATGACGCCGCCCTTGCCGGCGCCGTCGCGCCCCTCGAACACCACGCAGATCTTGAGGTCCTTGTGCCGGACCCAGTCCTGGAGCTTGACCAGCTCGACATGGAGCTTCTTCAGCTCCTTCTCGTAGTCCTTGCGGGACATCTCGTCCTGGACGTCGCCCTTCGATTTCCGGCGCATGTCTCGCTCCGCACGTAAACTGAATCCACAGAATCACGAACCCACGACAGACAACGACCGGAACCTATCGTGGGAATGCCAGGTTGGTAACAGTACGCCCCGCCTGCCTCCCCGCGTCCCCGATTCCCCGCCATATTCCCCGGCATGGCCCTGATCACCCTGCTCACCGATTTCGGCACCGCCGATCCCTACGTGGCCGAGATGCGCGGCGTGCTGTATTCGCGCGCCCCTGGCGTCACCCTGGCCGACCTGAGCCACGGCATCCCGCCGGGCGACGTGCGGGCCGCGGCGTACCTGCTGGGCCGGGCGTGGCACCGGTTTCCGGCGGGCACCGTGCACCTCGTGGTGGTGGACCCCGGCGTCGGCACCGGCCGGGCCGCCCTGGCGCTGGGCGCGGGCGACCACTGGTTCGTCGGCCCCGACAATGGGGTCTTCACCAGCGTGCTCGACCGAGTGGAGGGGCCCGTCGTGGCGATTCCGGCTCCGGCCGACGCCGCCCCCACCTTCCACGGCCGCGACCTCTTTGCGCCGGCCGCCGCGGCGCTGGCCCGCGGGGCGCCGTGGACGTCGCTCGGGGAACCGCTCCCCACCGTGCCGGTCCGTCTCAACCCGCCGGCGCCGTTCTACGAGGGAAAGGTCGTCGTGGGCGAGGTCATTTCGGTGGACCGCTTCGGCAACCTGGTCACCAACCTCACTCCCAACGAGGTGCCGCCCTACGCGGTGCTCGAGGTCGAGGACACCGAGGTCGGCCCCCTCCGCCGCACCTTCAGCGACGTCGACGCGGGACAGCTCGTAGCCTACCTGGGATCGGGAGGACAGGTGGAGATCGCCGTGCGCGACGGCTCCGCCTCCCGCCGGATCGGACTCGGCGTCGGCGGGCGGGTCCGGGCGCGGCTGGGTTGAGTCGGCTCAGTTGACCCACTCGACGGTCACGCCGCCGAGCGAGGTGGTGAGGGTCACGTCGAGATGCCGCAGGGCGGTGGCGTAGTTGGCGGAGGTGTAGTGGTTGCCCTGCCGGGTGAAGCCCGCCGGCTGGAATGACGCGAGGAACTGCTCCGTCGTGATCGCGACGCCGACCGTCCGCGGGATCCGGAGCGTGAGCCCGCCCATGGCCTGTGTCGCCTCGAGTTCGGAGTTGCCCGCCCACGCTCCCGTGAAGTCCAGCAGTACACTCCCGACGCCGCCCTCATACGTCACCTTGTCGCACCGGCTGTTGCCGAGGCCGGTCACGTTGAGCTCGGCGGCCCCCGCGCGGAACACCGCGGCGGTGCACCGGACCTGGTTCGGCTTCGAGAAGCGCACCTCGACCTGACTGGCGCCGGTTTCCAGCACGAGGGACGAAAGCCGCAATCCGCCGAAGTCCACCACCGACTGCACCGCCCCCATCTTCAGCGAGAGGTCGAGGTCGGCCAGTGGGGAGAACCGGACGTCGGCGGTCTGCTTGCGGCTGCCGGCGTTCATGCTGATCCCGCCCCCGTCGCGGTCGGCGAGCCCCAGCGTGACCGTGCCGCGCGAGGAACTCCACTCGCTGACCGGCTGGAATCGCTGGGCATCGTAGGCCAGCTGCATCGAGTACAGCGAGCCCGGGTCGCCGGCGCCGACGTTGAGCGTGCCGCCGCCGAATTCGACGGTGGCGGTGAGCCGCACCTCGCCGTGGAACTGCCGAGTGGTGCTGTAGCTCTTGAGGGCCTGGGCGCGAAGCGTGCCCGTGGCGGCGAGGGCCGCCAGCAGGAATGCGACGCTCTGGGCCAGGCGTCGCATGTTCAGCGGACCGGCGGCGGGGTCTTGTGCTGGCCGGGCCGCCGCGCGGCCGGCACGCCGAATTGCGGCGTGGCCCAGAGGTACTCGTCGGTGAGCGCCTCCGGCGGAATCAACCGGCCGGCGAAGTGGCCCGCGAGGCCGAGGCGGCTGAGGAGCGCGGCGCCGAGCCCGACGGTCAGCAGGACCCAGGTGACGAGGGCCGCCGCCCCGAACGCGATCCACCCGAGGACCGGCACCCACCCGAACGCGGCCCACCCGACCCACACCAGCACCATGCCAACCAGGCCGGTCACGATGTACCGGTAGCTGTTCGGCGTGCCGAGCATGACGCCCTGCGCCAGCCGGCGGCGGGTGTACGTCTCGCCGATCGCGTGCGCCACCGCGAGCCACCCCGCCAGCACCGCCGCAGCCACCGCGAGCACCGACGCCACGACGGCGAACGGCACCAAGAGGATGCCGATGACACTGAGGATGAGGCCCAGGATCAGTACGCCGAAGGTCGGGACGACCAGCACCTGGGCCAGGAGCCCCACGGCGAACGAACGCCCGAAGGTGTGGGAGACGGTGTCGGAGATGATTTCGAGATTGGGTTTGCCGAGGAGGACGAGACCGAAGCCGATGCCGAGCAGCGTGAGGAAGATCCCCGCGAGCCCGGCCACGTTGCGCAGCGCCAGGAGCATCGGCGGCAGCGACGACGCGGCGGCCTCGGCGGGCACCGGCAGGCTGGCGTCGCCAAGGGTGTGGATGTCGCCGGTGACCTGCCCACCAGCCTGGTGCACCTGGCCGCCGTAGGCGAGCAGGCTGCCGGACACGTGCGAGCCGGGGTGCAGCGTGATGTCGCCGTCCACCGTGACGAGGTTGCCGGTCAGGCGGCCGAAGAGGTCGGCGTTGCCGCTCAGGATGAGGACGTCGCCCTGGTGTGACTCGCCGGAGCCGATCGAGTAGTTCCCGACCCGGGCAATGCCGCCGGGCACCGTCAGGGCGAAGCCGGGGAGCTTCGAGTCACGCAGCGCGCGGGCGAGTTGCGGTTCGAGGCGCGTGGGCGAGGAGAGATCGCGGAGCGAAATCGTGAGTCCGCCGTCGGGTGCCTGCGGAATGTCCTGGGGGGCGGGGTGCGCGGCCTGGATGCGGCCCGGTTCGGCAGAGGCCGGACGCGGGCCGATCAGGCAGAGCAGGGCCGCCGCGAGGAGGAGCCGGTCAGGCCTGCACATGAGCCACCCGCGGCGTCGGCAGGGCCATCAGGCGCCGGAGCACCAGCACGCCGCCTGCATAGGCGACGGCGGAAGCGCCGAACACGAGGCCGAGACGGGCGGGCGACTCGAACAGCCCGCGGACCCAGGGGTACCATGGCTGTGCGAGGAGGGTGGATCCGAAGGAACGGACCGCTTCCAGGCCCAGCCGACCGAGGCCGCCGCCCGCTCCCTGGAGGAGCTGGGACAGCGTGTCCGGATTGGCGAGGCTCCACCCCACGCTCGCGGCCATCGGCAGCAGCACCCCGGCTGCGAGCGCCGCGGCGATGGCCACAGGACGGGCCCTGCGCCGGACCTCGACCCGCGCCATGACCCGGTCGCCGAATCCGGCGGCGGGGCTGAAGAGCGGGAGGGTTCCGAGCAGGTGAGCCAGCGCACGGTCGGCATCGGCCAGGCGCCGGCAGTCGGCGCAGCCGTGCAGGTGGGCCTCGCGATTCCGCGCGAGGGACCCTGCGAGCCAATCGTCGAGCTCGTCCGGTGTGAGGTGGGTGGCAATGAGGTCCGTCATGACGCCCCTCCTACGGGCCCGCCGGGCCCGGGGTTTCACTGGCGCAAATGCGCCAGCGCCTGCCTGAGTTCCCCGCGGGCGCGGTGGATGTATGTCTTCACCGTGCCCAAGGGGAGGTCTAGCATTGTGGCGATTTCTTCATACGGCCGGCCCTCGACGTGCCGGAGCAGGATGCACGAGCGATACTCGGGCCGGAGCAGGGCAATGGCCCGCTCGATCTCGCCGCCCAGTTCCTTGGCTTCCATCTCCTCGAGGGCGGTTTCCTGGCGATCGCCGAGCTGTAGCGCGCTGGCCTGCACCGCCTCGGGGGTGAGGGCGTGCGGCGATCCATCGAGGGACAGGGTGTCGAGTTCCCTGCGCCGCAGATGGTCGATGGCCACGTTGTTGGCGATCTTGAAGATCCAGCTGGAGAACTTGTACTCGGGTCGGTACGACTCGATCGCGTTCAGCGCCTTGACGAAGGTCTCCTGGGAGAGATCCTCCGCCTGCTCGCGATTGCGGACCATGCGGTAGATGAGGGAGAAGATCGGACGCTCGTACCGGCGCACCAATTCGCGGTACGCCGCCTGTCGCCCGTTGCGCGCCTCGAGCACCACGTCCTGGTCGGACGCGGTCACCAGGTCGATGCCGGGCTTAGCCACGGGCTCCCCTCCGCCTTGCGGAGGGCTTTCCGTGAAGGGTAGATTGGCCGCCTATGTTAGCCACGGACAGGAAGTTACCAGTATCGGGCGGCGCGGAAAAGCGCTCCTATGTGCGCGGGATGTTCCACGCCATCGCCCCGAGCTACGATTTCCTGAATCACCTCCTCAGCGCAAACCTCGACAAGCACTGGCGCCGGAAGGCGATCGCGCGTCTCAATTGGGAACGCGTTCCGGGCGGGAGGTATCTCGACCTCTGCGCCGGCACCCTCGACCTCGCCGCCACGCTGGCGCATCGCCCCGGGTTTCGCGGCGTGGTCATCGGCTCCGACTTCGTGCCGCGAATGCTGCAGCTCGGGCGCGGCAAGGCGGACGCCATCCGGACCGTGGCGGCGGACGCGCTCGAATTGCCGCACCCCGATGCCACCTTTGACGGGGCCACCGTCGGTTTCGGCATCCGCAACCTGATGGATCTCGACGCGGGGCTCCGCGAGGCGGCACGCGTCCTCAAGCCGGGGGCCCGGTTCGTGATTCTCGAAATGAGCATCCCGTCGTGGCAGCCGCTCCGCGGCATCTTCCTCTTCTACTTCCAGCACATCCTGCCTCGAATCGGCCGGTTGGTGTCCCATCACTCCAACGCCTACAACTGGCTGCCGGAATCGGTGCTCGCCTTCCCCGCGCCGCCGGCGCTCGGCGAGCGGATGACCAGGGCCGGCTTCCGCGACGTGACGTGGGACCTTCTCCTCGGCGGGGTGTGCGCCGTGCACGTGGGGACTCGCGCGTGAGCGAGGGCCAACTCCTCGCCGGGGAGTCGCTCCTCGTCCGCTACGTCAACTTCGTCAAGCTGCCGCACACCCTCTTTGCGCTCCCCTTCGCGCTTCTCGGCGTGCTCGCCGCCGCGGTGCAGGTGCCGGTGACCTGGCGGACGGTGGGCCTCGTGGTGGTGGCGTTCACCGCGGCCCGCTGGGTGGCAATGGGCTTCAACCGGATCGCCGACCGAGACTTCGACGCGCGGAACCCCCGCACGAAGGAGCGCGAACTTCCGCGCGGCGCGCTCAGCGTGGCGCAGGCGTGGGGCTCCGTCGTCGTGGCGGCCGCCGTGTTCCTCTGGTCCGCCTCGGCGCTCAACACGCTCTGCTTCCTGCTCAGCCCGCTCGCCCTCGCATGGGTCATGGGGTACAGCCTGTCCAAGCGTTTCACCTGGTGGCCTCATCTCTGGCTCGGCATGAGCCTCGCCATTGCGCCGGTGGGCGGCTGGCTGGCGGTGACCGGCGCGTGGAGCCGGCCCGCGTGGCTCCTCGTCTCCATCACGGCCGCGGTGGCCACCTGGGTGGCCGGGTTCGACATCTTCTACGCGCTTCCCGACGCCGCCTTCGACCGCGCGAGCGGGCTCCGGAGCGCTGTCGTCCGCCTGGGCGAGGCGCGGAGCATCCTGCTGGCCAAGCTGCTCCACGGGGTGACGATCCCGGCGCTGGCCCTCTTCGGATGGGGGGCGGGGTTCGGCCTGTGGTACTACGTCGGGGTTGGCGCGGCGGCATGCATCCTGGCCTACGAGCACCAGCTCGTGAAGCCCGGCGACCTCTCCCGTCTCGACGCGGCGTTCTTCCGGATGAATGCGGTCATGTCGGTGACCGTGTTCGGCTTTGCCCTCCTCGACCGGCTCGCGTGAGACTCCGGTGACCCCTCCAGCGCCCCGCTTCGACGGCCTCAAGGACTTCGTCCGCCACCTCGAGGCGCGTGGCGAGCTCCTGCGCGTCAGCGCCGAGGTGGACCCGAAGTTCGAGGTGGCCGAGATCACCCAGCGGGTCATCCGGCAGGACGGCCCGGCCCTGCTGTTCGAGCGGGTCAAGGGTGCGGACTTCCCGCTGGCGATGAACCTCTACGGCTCCGCCCGGCGGATGGAGCTCGCGGTCGGCCGTCCGCCCGAGGCCATCGGGCGGGAGCTGATTGAGACCTTCCAGAAGCTCAATCCGCCGTCGCTGGCCAAGTTCTGGGAGCTCCGCGCCATGCTGCTCCGCGCTCGTTTCATGCGGCCGCGCATGGTGCGCCGCGCGCCGGTGCAGGAGGTGGTCGAGGCACCGCGGCTCGACCGCCTTCCCAACCTCTGGAGCTGGCCCAGGGACGCCGGACCGTTCATCACCTTCGGGCCCACGATTACGCACAATCCGTCGAACGGCGTCCGGAACTTCGGGCTCTACCGCCTGCAGGTGTTCGACGAGAAGACGACGGGGATGCACTGGCAGAGCATGAAGGGCGGGCGCGGGCACCATCACGAGGCGGAGCGACTCGGCCAGGCGCTCGAAGCCGCCGTCGTGCTCGGCGGCGACCCGATGACCATGCTCTCGGCCATCCTGCCCCTGCCCGAGGACTTCGACGAGCTCGGCCTCGCGGGATTCCTCCGCGGCCGCGCCACGGAGTTCGTGCGGGGGCAGAGCATTTCCGTTCCCGTGCCTGCCAACGCCGATTTCATCCTCGAGGGAGTCGTGCCCCCGGGCGAGCGGCGGATGGAGGGCCCCTTCGGCGACCACTACGGGCACTACTCGGAGGCCTCGCCGTTCCCGGTGTTCCACGTGAAGACGGTCACGCGGCGCCGGGACGCCATCTATCCGGGCGCCGTGGTGGGGAAGCCGCCGCAGGAGGACAAGTGGATCGGCCTCGCCGCCGGCGAGATGATCGGCCCGCTCATCCGGGTGGTGAACCCGAACATCGTGGATCTCTTCGCCAGCGACGATGCCGTGTTCCACAACCTGCTCACCGTGTCGGCGAAGGTGCGGCACCCGCTCGAGTCGTTCAAGACGGCGCTCAACCTTCTCGGCACCGGGCAGCTGGCGCTCACCAAGTGCGTGGTCATGGTGCGCCCCGAGGTACCGGTGCGGAGCTTTGCGCGGATGCTCCGGGAACTCTGGCACCGCTTCGACCCGCGCGACCGCATGCTGCTCCTGCCCATCGCGCCGCTCGACACCCTGGACTACACCTCCTTCGAGATGCACGTCGGCAGCAAGCTGGTGCTCGACGCCACCGGGGAGGTGGTCACGTCGGACGCCCCGCCTTCGGCCATCGAGGACCCGTCGGCCTTCGACCGGCGCATCGGCGCCCACCGCGTCCTCGAGGGGGGCTTCGTCGTGGTCCAGGTCACGAGTGAGCCGCGCGCCGTGCTGGAGCGCCTCCTTCGCTGGGAGGGGCTGGGCCCCGTCAAGTTCGTGGCGGCGGTGAGCGACGACGTGGACCTCGCGGACGAGGGCAACATCGTGTGGGGCATCTTCACCCGGTTTGACCCGGCGCGCGACATGCTCTTCGAGCGCCAGGAGTTCATCGGCGCCAAGCCGGTCTATGGCGGCCGGGTGGCCATCGACGCCACGTGGAAGCCGGGCTATCCGCCGCCGGTCACGATGCCCGAGGAGACCATTCGGCTTGTGGACCGTCGCTGGGGGGAGTATTTCGGGGATCGCCTCGAGCGGCGGGAACGAGGGAAGTGGTAGGTTGGGGAGCGAGGACTGAGGACTGAGGACTGAGAAGGGAGGATCCAGCCATGAAACGTGAACCGTTGATTCCGGCGCCCAAGCAGCCGGGTATTCCCAAGAAGGGCACCCCGGAAGGCCCGAAGAAGATGCCGCCGCCGCCGAAGGCGCCGCCGCACCCGGTGCGCACGCCGACCGGGAACCAGAGGGGTCGGTGACCCAACTCCCGATCGTGGTGGCGGTATCCGGCGCCTCGGGGGCTCCCTACGCGGTGCGGCTCCTGGAGGTGCTGGCCACGCGGAAGGTGCCGGTGTGGCTCATCGTGACGAGCCACGGCCAGCGGCTGCTCGAGGCCGAGTGCGGGATCGGCTCGATCGAGGCGCTGCAACGCGCCACCGGCGGCGACTGGAGCAGCGTCACGGTGTACCCCGACACCGACCGCGGTGCCAAGCCCGCCTCGGGCTCCGCCAAGTGGGCCGGAATGGTCATCTGTCCCTGCTCGATGGGCACGGTGTCGGCCATCGCCCAGGGCTCGAGCCGCTCATTGGTTGAGCGGGCCGCCGACGTGGCTCTCAAGGAGCGCCGAAAGCTGATCGTGGTGCCGCGGGAAACGCCGCTGTCGCTGGTGCACCTCCGCAACCTGACGCTCCTCACCGAGGCCGGCGGCGTCGTGATCCCCGCCGCGCCGGGCTTCTATCATCGCCCCACCGCCATCAGTGAGCTCGTGGACTTCATCGTCCAGCGGGTGCTCGACCAGCTCGGACTTGGCATCGACATCGCGCCGCGCTGGGGTGGGGAAGGGTAGCCATGCGGCTCGGCATCATCTCCGATACACACGGGTTGTTGCGGCCGGAGGTGTTCGAGGTCTTCAAGGAGGTGGATCACATCCTCCACGCCGGCGACATCGGCCCGCTCGACCTGCTCACCGAGCTGGAAGCGATCGCGCCGGTGACGGCGGTCTACGGCAACACCGACGGGTGGGAGGTCAAGGCGAGGCTGCCCAAGGTGGCGGAGCTGGAACTCGAGGGGATCCGGATCGTGGTCACCCACGGCAACCAGTTTGGCAGCCCGACGCCCGAGGCGCTCAACGCCGCGTTCCCGGAGGCGGACGTGCTCATCTTCGGGCACACGCACCGGCCGCTGCTGGCCACGGTGGACATCACGGTGACGGCCATGAACCCGGGTGGGGCGGGAGCGCGGCGGTTCGACCTGCCACCATCGGTGGGGATCATGGAACTGGAGGCGGGGCTCCCGCCGCGAGCACGCCTGGTGCCCTTACTCGCGGCCGGAGACGAGTAACGCTTACTGCACCGGATCGATCGGCGGCGCCTGGCTGGCCGGGTTGATCCCGATCCCCCAGATCTCGCCATTGACGATGACCCAGCGGATCATGATCGGCTCCGGGGCCATCGAGAAGTTCGCGGTACGCCAGTACTGCGGGTTGCCCTTCCGCATCACCACCTTCTCTTCCACCACGCCAGTCTCCTCGCCCACCTGCGCCGTGAACTGGTCGAACTCACCCGCCATCTCGTCGGGAGATTTCATCTGTTCCTGCGCGTCCTTGCTCATGCGCGTGAACAGGCTGTCGAACTGCCCGACGTACAGCCACGCGGTGAACTTGCGGCCCAGCTCGATCTCGTTGCCCACCTTCGGGTGGACCACGGGAGCGGCCGGGGCGGCTGCGGTGGCGGTGGCGCTGGTCGCCGCCGTGGCCGGCGCCGCGGGGGCCGGCGTCTGGGCGGTCAGGGCATAGGGCATCGCCGCCAGGGCGGCGGTCAGGACGGCTGAACGGACGGACATGGGAACCTCGGCAAGGGGTTGGGGGACTCGCCCCTTACGGCACCCCGAGCGAGGGAGTTTCAGGCTGGAACGGCTATTCTTCGATGATCCTGATGGGTCGGCCGGAGGAGGCCACGGCGCCATTGGCGGCGGTCACTCGTACCGCAAGGGTGTAGTCGCCGGGCTCGAGTGCGCTCAGGCCCACCGTTCGGGCGACCCGGGTCGGTGTTCCCGTGCTCTGCTCTTCGAACGCCAGGCTGATGCCTGGGCCCTTGTCCCTGTCACCCCGGCGTGCGATCACCTCGGTCTTATATGGGCTCCCGGCGGGAATCCCATACACCTCGTAGTACAACTCGACCGTCGATCCCGCACGATAGCCGTGCCGCGGTGTCAGCCAAGCGGTGTCGCCCGGTGCCACCACCCAGGCGGCCGCTTCGCCCCGCGTCCCGATCGCCAGGCTGCTCACCGCAAGCGTGCTGGCGTCGTGGATAGGGATGGTGAGGAGTTGCGAGGAGAGGAGGGCTCCTGACGAATCCCCCGACTGGACGGCGGCGGTCCATCGCCATGTGCCGGCAGGCAGGGTCGTCGCGAAGTGACCGAAGGCGGTGTAGCTGGAGTCGGCGGAGGCGCGTTGCGGGGGCGGCGCATACGTCACGGTCGAATCGAACTGGACCACGGCGCCCCCCGTTGAGTCGAACGCCGCGAACCGGAGTCGGAGCGTGTCGCGTCGGTCGAATGCCCCTTGCCTGGGCTGCACGAGCGCCACCGTTACCTGGACGCCCGACCCGCCCGCCGCCGCCCCGATGGCGATCGGCAACACCTGCGCGGTGACGGGGGCCGGGAAACGAAGGGGGTGCGCATCGGTGGACGTGCTGGTGGCGATGCTTCGCATGCCCAGGCCGTAGAGGCGCGTCTTGTACAGGTCGGTGGTATTCGCACCGGCGACCCAGAGCCGGCGATAGGTGTCGTTCACGTTGCGGAGCTGAAAATAGAGTTCCGTCGCGTCGCAGCCGGACCGCAAGGTGCACAGGACGCCGTCCGTCGTACGGATCAGCACGAAGTCGCCTACGCTGTTTTGGGCCGCGAACGCCAGCAGGAGCGTGTCTTCGACCCGGTTGTACACCCACATTTCGTTCGCCACGTAGCCGGTGACCACGGGCTGGAAGCGGAGGTCCGGGGGCCCCATCCGGACATAGACCACGCCGCGGCTGTCCAGGGTCGAGTCAAACGGGAAACTGGATTGGAGGTCGTCCGGCTTGAGCATGTGCCGGACCTCCCCGAAGGCGAAATAGCGGTCGGCGTACGCGATGCGTGCGTAGTGTTCCTGCATGCGCTCCCCAGGCGAGCGGAGGGCGCGCGCACCCCGCGCGTCCCAGAACCTGTGGAGGTAAGCGACCCGTGACGCGCCGGTCGCCGAGTCGAACGCAACCAACTCTCCAGGGGTGGCGATCAGGGACAGGTCCCGTCGGAGCATCGCGAGCATCTCCGGGTCGTCCTCGGGCACGGCACTCCAGTAGTACACTTCGCCCAGGGCATCCCTCAAGGCCAGCGTAGCGCGCGCCTTCTGGTACACCATGGCAGGCGTCATCGCATTCGCGGGCACCGACGCCAGGGCGGCGAGGGCAGCGTCCGGGTTGCCCATCCCCCATTCCGCCCGGGCGAGCGCCAGGAGGAACCCGGGCGTGGCCGCCCCCGGGGCGAGCTGTCGGGTCCGCGCGATGGCTGCGGCGAGGAGCACGGTATCCCGGCGCTCGGCCGCCAGTTGGAGCTCGTTCTGGATGGCCTCGGTGAACCCCGGGTCCAGTGCAAACGCCCGGGCATAACTCCGGACGGCAAGCTGGAACTCTCCCGCGCCAGGGTCTGTCCCGAGATTGGCGCTGTTCCTCCTGGTCCGGAGTCCCTGGGCCGCGTGGGCGTCACCCAGTCCGGTCCAGGCGGCAGGCCACCCGGGCTGCAGGCGGGCGGCGAGCCGGAAATCGGATTCCGCCTGGGCGGGCTCGGCGGCAGCGAGCTGGGCGTAGCCGGCACGAAGTCCGGCGAGCGCTCCCGCGGCGCCCCCTGCGTCAACGGCCTCGTACTGCAGTGCCAGCTGGCGGAGCAGCGCCGGGTCGCGGACGGTGGAGAGCGAATCGCGGAAGAAGGCGAGCTCGCGGCGTTGTTCGAGAGACTGCGCAGGGAGCGCGGCCAGCGGCATGGCCGTGAGGAGCAGGAGGAGGAGGCCGCGGCCTCTCAGGCGTTCCATTGTTCCAGCGGCGTGGTCCGCTTCAGGGCTTCCGGGTGCACCCGGAACCAGGACATGAGGAGGAGGATCTCGTCCACGGCCTCGATGGGGAGGGGGCCGGTCGCCGGTTCCTCGCGGGCGAGTTCCTCCGTCACGACGGCTCCGAAGGCGATCCGCTCGATCGGCGTAGTCGGGAAGGGGAAGCAGGCGCGCACGGTGCCCCGGCGGATGAGGTAGGCCCGGTCGTCGCCGAACACGCCGGGATCACGATAGACGAATGTAAGGAGTTCGACCGCCGAGCGCGAGCGGGCTGCGGCGGCGAGGAGCCACTCGAGCTGCTCGAACCGCTCGCGGTACCGGGCCGCGCGCTCATAGTCCTGCGCCCCCGCCGCCTCCTGCATCGCGGCGATGGCGCGGTCGATCGGCTGCACGGTGCGCCCCTCCAGGAACGCCACTGCCGTGTCGATCCGCCGCCGGTACTCCACCTCTGCCACCAATCCGGCGCATGGCCCCGTGCACTGGCCGAGCTCGTGCCGATGGCAGGCGGCCTGCGCCTCGGCGGTGAACAGGTCGCCCTGGTCCGCGAAGACGATCGGCATCCGCGCCTCGCAATCGCGGAGGCCCAGCAGGTCGTTGAGGACGCGCACCCCCTCCGCCACCCGGGTCGGTGAGCGGAACGGGCCGTACACCCGGCCATCCTGCCGCCCGATGGTGGCGCCGGCGTACACCTTGGGCGCCGGAGAATCGAGGATCTTCACGAACACCGCCCGGCGTGTCCGGTTCATCGTCACGTTGAAGGGCGGGCGGATTTGACGGATCTGGCGCAGCTCGCCGAGGCAGGCGGCAAAGTCGCTGTGGACGTAGTCCCAGGAAATGTCGCCGGCGGCGTGGAGGATGCGGGCCGACTTGTCGGACGGGAAGCTCGCGCGGAAGTAGGTCATCAGCCGCGCGCGGAGCCGCTTCGCCTTGCCGACATAGAGCACCCGGCCGGCCGGGTCGGTCATCCGGTACACGGCGGGCCTGTTCTCGGCCACGAGGCGCACCCGCTCCCTGAGGGCGTCGAGGTCGGCCGAGGCGAGGGGCAGCGAGGCGAGTTGGGCCATCAGGTCTGGCAGCGGTGGCAGAACACCGTGATGCGCGCGTCGAGCGAATGGGTACCCGCGAGCCGGGTGCCGCAGCGCACGCAAGGCTCCCCCTCGCGGCCGTATACGAGGTGGGCCAGCTGGAACTCGCCCTTGGCGCCGGTGCCGGTCCGGTAGTCGCGGACGGTGCTTCCGCGCCCGGACACCGCGGCGGCGAGGATGCGGCGGAGCTCGCGGTGCAGCGCCTCCCACTCCGGGTCCGACAGCCGCACCGCCTCCCGCGAGGGGTCGATCCCGGCGGCAAAGAGCGCCTCGTTCGCGTAGATGTTGCCCACGCCGGCCAAGAGGCGCTGGTCCATCAGCGCCTTCTTGATGGACTGCTTCGTGCGGCCGGCCGCCGCGCGCATGACGGCGGGCGTGAACTCCCGCGTGAGCGGCTCCGGCCCGATGGCGGCGTCGTACCTGGCCCAGCCCTTTGCATCGAGCCAGAGCAGCGTGCCGAGCCGCCGCACGTCGCGATAGACGAGAAGCCGACCGTCGTCCAGCGTGGCGCGGAGCACGGCGTAGCGCGCCTCGTCGTCGTCGAGCGGCCGGTCGTAGATGAGGAGCGAGCCGGTCATGCCCGGCTGGACCACGAGCCGGCGCGCGCCGAGGTCGAAGACGGCGTGCTTGGCCCGGCGGAAGAGGTCGCCGATGCGGGTGCCCGCCAGGCCCCGGGTCAGCACGGGGCGGGTGACTCCGCGCAGCACGTCGGTGTGGGAGAGTTGCGCGCGCACGACGGTCCGGCCCAGGACTTCGGGCCGGATGTCGCGCACGATGGTCTCGACTTCGGGAAGCTCAGGCACTCGGGGGCAACGCCATTCCGGATCCTACGGGGTCACGATGATCTGGCCCACCATGGTCGGGTGAATGGTGCAGTGATAATCGTAGGTGCCTGGGGCGGTAAAGGTGAAGCTGAAGGTGTTGGTATCGCCCAGCGGACCCGAATTGAACGCGCCGAGGTCGGCGGTGACGGTGTGTTCCGGGGAAACGCCGTCGTTGTTCTTCCACTTGACGGTCTGCTTGGCGGCGAGGCTGAAGGTCAGGGTGCTCGGGGCGTAGGCGTTGGCGCCGAGCGTGGCCGCATTGGCGACGATGACGACATCCGGCGGGGTCGCCACCGGGGGGCTGGTCGAGTCCTCGCCGCAACCGAGGAGGGCAAAGGACGCGAGGACGAGCGGCGAGATGCGCATGAAGACCTCCGGCGGAAGGAAACAGCCTGCCGAACGCTAATGTGACGACGCCTGACCGGGCACCCCCACACCTCAGCCTCCCCGCTTCCCCGCCTATCCGCCTCCCCGCCTCCGGGCCTCCCGCCACCCGATGTCCCGGCGCCAGACCTTGCCCTCGAAGCCAATCGCCTCCGCCCCCTCGCGGCTCCGGCGCTGGGCTTCTCCGAAACTGGGCGCCACAGCCGTCACGTTCAACACCCGGCCACCCGCGGCTCGGAGCACCCCGTCCGCGCCCCGGCTGGTGCCCGCGTGGAAGACGGTCACGCCCTCCGGCATCCGGGCGGGAATGGCGATGGCCGCGCCCTTTTCCGGGGCATCCGGGTAGCCGCGTGCGGCCAGCACCGTGGTGACCGAGGCGCCGGGCCTCACCTCGAGCGGCCCCGCCGGCTTGCCTTCGGCCACGCGGAGGAGGGCGTCGCCGAGGCCGCCGGCCAGGAGCGGCAGGACCACCTGCGTTTCCGGGTCGCCGAACCGGCAGTTGAACTCGACGACGAACGGGGCCCCGGCGGGGTCCACCATGATCCCCGCGTAAAGGCACCCCTGGAACCGAGCGCCACGGCGGTCGAGCTCGACGAGCGCCGGCAGCATGACCTCGCGCCGGACGCGCTCGAGCAGCGCCGGGGTGGCCGGCGTCACGGGCGCGTAGGCTCCCATCCCTCCGGTGTTCGGGCCGGTGTCGCCCTCGCCCAGCCGCTTGTGGTCTTGCGACGCCGGCAGGAGCGTCACTTCCTCGCCGTTGGTCAGGCCGAGGACGGAGAGCTCTTCTCCGTGGAGAAACGCCTCGATCACGACGGTGCGCCCCGCGTCGCCGAAGCGGCCCTCGCCGAGCATGGCGCGCACCGCGTCCGCGGCCTCGCGCCGGGTGCTGCACACGATGGCCCCCTTGCCTGCGGCGAGGCCCGACGCCTTCACCACCAGCGGCTCCGGATGGGCGTCCACGTATGCCAGTGCGGGGGCGAGTTCGGTGAACGTCCGGCTGGTGGCAGTCGGGATGCCCGCGGCCTCCATGACGTCCTTCGAGAACGCCTTCGAGGCTTCGAGCGCCGCCGCGGCCGCCGACGGGCCGAACACGAGTCGGCCGCGCTCGCGCAGGCGGTCCGCGAGGCCCAGGGCCAGCGGGACTTCGGGTCCAACGACCGTCAGGTCGAAGGCATGCGACACCGCCGCCTCGGCGAGGCGGGCGATGTCGTCGGAGGGGATGGGGAGGAGGGTGGCGAGGCTGGCGATGCCCGGATTGCCCGGTGCGGCACTGAGTTGGACGGCGGGGTTTTCGCGATGGAGCGCCCACGCGAGGGCGTGTTCACGGCCCCCGCCGCCAACGATCAGGACCTTCACGCGCTGGAGCCGCGTTTCTGGGCGTTGCGGAACGCCTCGGCGGCCTTGGTGGCGGTGCTGCGCACGGCCTCGCCCACCTGCTGCCCGAAGTCCTTCGCTTCCTTGGAGTAGTACTCCTTGGCGTCGCGCCAGTGGTCGCCGAGCGGCCGCTGGTCGTCGGGGCTGCCCCGCCGGACGTACTCGCCGGCCAGGATGCGCTCGTACTCGCCCGCGGCCACCCACTTCTGGATTTCCGCCGCGCGCACCGTGTGCATCGGGTGGGTCACGCCGAGCGTGTGGAGCACCTTGTACACGATGTCGAGGCCTTCGTTGGTGTCCGTGTATTCGTGGGCTTGCGCCATGAAGGCGTCGAGGTTGAGGTCGGCGTCGGTGAAGTACTCGCCGCGGCCGCCGCCGGCCATCTTGAGGTCGAGCCGCTGCGCCACCATCACGTCCTGGCAGCCCAGCAGCCCGGCGCGGTCCGCCGAGAGCTCCGACTTCCGGCTCCACTCGAGGAACGCGAGCTTGACGGGCAGGAGGGCGATCCCGGCGAGCATCGGCAGCGCGCCCAGGCTCACAAGGGTCAGGATGGCCGCGATGGTCCGGTACAGGGAGTGCCCGCTCATCACGTGGCCCAGTTCGTGGGCCAGGAGGGTGCGGATTTCCGCTTCGTCGAGGATTTCGAGGGCGGCGGAGTGCAGGACGATGAAGGGGTCGTCCACCCCGTACGCCCCGGCGTTGAAGATCGGGGTCTGCGTGACGTACAGCTCGGGCACCTTGTCCCAGCCGAAGGTGGTGCAGTTCTCGATGTGCATCTGCCAGAGCCGCGGGAACTGGACCGGCCCCACGCGGACCGCGTTCGCCTGGAATAGCAGCCGGATGCCGCGCTCGCCACCGAGGATGGCGAGCACCTTCCGGATGACCTCATCGACGCCGGGGATGGCGCGGAGCGCCTGCAACGCGGCCCGGTCCGCGGGATGTTCCCACGACACCGGGGCGATTTCTGGCAGTGTGCGGCGGGGCCGCGGGGCGGGCAGGTTCGACATGTGCTGGGCCTGGTTAAGGGATGCCGCCCGTACGCCCGGCGGACCAGGATTGTTTCAGAATGATACAGGGCCGCGGGCCAGCATCAAGCACTCATGGCCCGGTCGAGGTCGGCGATCAGGTCCGCCACGTCCTCGATGCCGCAGCTGAGCCGGAGGAGCGAATCGGTGAGGCCCATCGCGCTCCGCATGGCAGGCGGCACCGACGCGTGGGTCATGCTGGCGGGGTGCCCCATCAGGCTTTCCACGCCGCCCAGCGATTCAGCCAGCGAGAAGATCTTGGTGTGTTCGGCGATCCGATGCGCCCGGGCCACGTCGCCCACGTCGAAGGAGATCATCCCGCCGAACCCGCTCATCTGCCGCTTGGCCAGTTCGTGCTGCGGGTGGGAGGGGAGCCCCGGATAGTAGACCCGCTGGACGTCCTTTCGTCCGGCGAGCCACTCGGCCACGGCGCGGCCGTTGGCGTCGTGCTGGCGCATTCGGAGGGGCAGGGTCTTGGTGCCGCGGAGGGCCAGGAAGCAGTCCATCGGCCCCGGCACCGCCCCCGATGCGTTCTGGATGAACCCGAACTGCTCCGCGAGGTCGTCGCGCGTGGTGACCAGGACCCCGCCCACCATGTCGCTGTGGCCATTCAGGTACTTCGTGGTGCTGTGGAGGATGACATCGGCGCCAGACTCGAGCGGCCGCTGGAAGATCGGGGTGGCAAAGGTGTTGTCCACCACGAAGAGGTACCCGTGGGCCTGGGTCAGGTCGCCCAGGGCGGCCAGGTCGGTGAGCGCCATCATCGGGTTGGTCGGCGTCTCGCAGTAGACCATCCGGGTCTCGGGCCGGAGCGCCGCCTCGACGTTCCGGATGTCGCGGCTGTCGACGTAGGTGAACCGGAGCCCGAACTTGGTGTAGATCCGCTCCATGAGGCGGTGGCTGCCGCCGTACAGGTTTTCCCCGCACACGACGTGATCGCCGCTCTTGAGCACCTTGAGGACAGCGTCCAGCGCCGCCAGCCCCGATCCGAAGGCGAACCCGTGCCGGCCTCCTTCGAGGGCCGCCACGTTCCGCTCCAGCGCCTGCCGGGTGGGATTGTCAGTGCGGGCGTATTCGTAGCCCTTGTGCTTCCCGATCCCCTGCTGGACGTAGGTCGAGGTCTGGTAGATGGGGGTCATCACCGCGCCCGAAAGCGGCTCCGGGACCTGGCCGGCGTGCACGGCCCTGGTCGCCAATCCCGATTCGAGGTCGTGCGGCAGAATCTGTGTCATGGATCACACCGGTTGAGGTGGAGGAACCTTATGAGGGAGAACGCGTTGCGGCAAGGCGTCGCGTTGAGAATTGCGTGGCGCGGGCCTACCTTGCACAGGTGGTGATTACTCCCGGAAATCCGAATGCCGCCGTGGCGGCGCGCTGCCTCGTGGTCGATGACGACCCGCAGGTGCGCGATGCCGTGGTGCGCGTCATCCAGTCGCAGGGGCTCGAATGCCTCGCCGCTTCCTCCACGGACGAGGCGCTCGCCCTGCTCGCCGGGCACGGCGAGGTGGCGGTGCTGATCAGCGACATCCGGATGCCGGGGAAGGACGGGGTGGCGTTGCTGGAGGAAGTGCGGCGCCGCTATCGCGACACGGCGGTGATCATGCTGAGCGCGGTGTCCGACGTGCAGATCGCGGTGGACTGCCTGAAGCAGGGTGCGCTCGACTACATCGCGAAGCCGATGGTGCTCGGCGAGGTCCAGCTCCGCGTGACGCGGGCGCTGGAAAAGCGGGAGCTCACGCTGCAGAACCGCTTCTACCAGCAGCACCTCGAGGAGGAGGTCCGCCGCCAGCGGGCCCGGATCCAGGAGTTGTTCCTGGAGGGCGCCCAGACGCTCGCGCACGCCCTCGAGGCCAAGGACGCGTACACCCGCGGGCACTCGCAGCGTGTGCGCGAGTACGCGGTGCGCACGGCGGTCCTGCTCGGCTACACCGGCGACTTCCTCGACAACCTTCGCCTCGGCGCCGAGCTGCACGACATCGGCAAGATCGGCACCCGGGAGGCGATCCTGAACAAGCCGGGCCGCCTCACGCCCGACGAGTTTCGCCACATCACCGAGCACACCGTCCTCGGCGAGCGCATCCTGGCGCCCCTGGCGCGCGACCGCCCCGTGGTGCTGCACATCGCGCGCTCGCACCACGAGCGGCTCGACGGCGACGGCTTCCCCGACGGCCTCGCGGGCGACGCGATCCCGGTCGAGGCGCGGATCGTGGCGGTGGTGGACGCCTTCGATGCGATGACGACCAACCGGGCGTACCGCGAGTCACTCTCGCCGGCCGACGCCTTCGGGGAATTGCGTCGCTGCACCGGCCACCAGTTCGACCCTGCGGTGGTGGGCGCGTTTTGCACCGCCTTTCCGGACCCCGCCAAGCTCCCGATTCACGCCTGACGCCCGCCTCCGGCGGGGGACTCTCGATGTCCGACACCTTGATGATCAGCGTCTCCGGCATGCGAGGCATCGTCGGGAAAGACCTCACTCCAGAACTGGTGGCGCGCCACGCCGCCGCGCTCGGGGCGTGGGCCACCGGCCAGGGGCTCCCGCGGGTGGTCCTCGGCCGCGACGCGCGGACCAGCGGCCCGATGTTCGCCCGCGCGGCCACGGCGGGCCTGATGTCGGTGGGAGTCGAGGTGATCGACATCGGGGTGGTGCCAACGCCGACGCTGCAGCTGGCCGTCGAGCATCACCACGCCGGCGCCGGGTTGATGCTCACCGCGAGCCACAATCCGGTCGAATGGAACGCGCTCAAGCTCGTCGGCCCCGACGGCATCTTCCTCGACGGGGACTCCGGCGCCGCGGTGCGCGCGCTCGCCGAGAAGGGCCCCGCCCGTGCCGGCTGGGACGGCCTCGGCGCGGTCCGGGAGGACGCCGGCGCCATCGCCCGGCACCTCGACCTGGTGCTGGCGCTCCCGATGGTGGACGTGGCGCGGATCCGCGCCCGGCGCTTCCACGTGGCGCTCGACTGCGTGCGGGGCGCGGGGGGCACCTCCATTCCGCCGCTGCTGGAAGCGCTGGGCTGTCGGGTCAGCGCCATCAACCTCGAGACCGACGGCCGCTTCCCGCGCGCGCCGGAGCCGCTTCCCGAAAACCTCGGCGACCTCTCGCGCCTGGTGAAGGCGTCCGGCGCCGACATCGGGATGGCGGTGGACCCCGACGTGGACCGGCTGGCGGTGGTGGACGAGCGCGGCGAGCCCATCGGCGAGGACTACACGCTGGCGTTCGCGGTCCGCGCCGTCCTCGATGCGCTGCCGAAGGGTGGAAAGGCGCCCGCGGTGGTGGCCAACCTGTCCACCAGCCTCGTGGTGGAGGACGCCGCGCGGGCCGGCGGCGCCCGCTTCCTCAGGGCTCCGGTGGGCGAGGCGCACGTGGCGCGGATGATCCGGGACGAGCAGGCCGTCGTCGGCGGGGAAGGGAACGGCGGCGTGATCCTGCCCTCGGTCCACATCGGGCGTGACGCCCCGGTGGGGGTGGCCCTTATCTTGCAACTTCTGGCGGTGACGGGGCAGACGCCTTCGGCGCTCGTGGCGGCCGCGCCCCGCTATCACATTGTCAAGGCGAAGGCTCCGCGCGGCGCGGACCTCGCACCGGCCTACCAGGCGCTCCGAAAGCGTTTCGCGGACGCCACGGTCGACGACCGCGATGGATTGCGCCTTTCGTGGCCGGACCGGTGGGTTCACTTCAGGCCCTCGGGCACCGAACCGATCATCCGGTTCATCGCCGAGGCGCCCACCGCCGCCGAAGCCGGTACATTGATCGAGGCTTGTCGAACGCTGTTGAGCTGACCCCCGGGAGCTGGACTATGTGCGGTATCGTCGGATACGTGGGACCACGGCAGGCGGCGACGCTCCTCCTCGAGGGGCTGCGGCGGCTGGAGTACCGCGGATACGACTCGGCGGGCATTGCGGTGATCAACGGCACCGGGCTCTCGGTGCACAAGGCCGCGGGCAAGCTCGCCAACCTGGAGAAGCAGGTGGCCGGCCACCTCCCCAAGGGCACGGTCGGCATCGGGCACACCCGCTGGGCCACCCACGGGGCCCCGACCACCCCGAACGCCCACCCTCACACCGACCAGTCGGGGCGCATCGCCCTCATCCACAACGGCATCATCGAGAACGCCGGCGCCATCCGGAAGGCGCTCCTGATGCGCGGGCACACCTTCACCTCCGAGACCGACACCGAGGTCCTGGCCCACCTCGTCGGCGAGTTGTACCAGGGGAGCCTCGAGGAGGCGGTGGCCGCAGCGCTCCGCGAGGTGGAGGGCGCCTACGGCATCGCGGTCATCTCGGTGGACGAACCCGACGTCCTGGTGGCGGCGCGGAACGGCTCGCCCCTCATCGTGGGCGTCGGCGAGGACGAGCGGTTTGTGGCGTCCGACGCGTCGCCGCTGCTGGAGCACACTCGCTCGGTCATCTACCTCGACGACGGCGAGATGGTGGTCCTGACCCGCGACGGCTACCGGGTGCGCGACCTCCAGGTCAAGCACATCGACAAGCCGGTCAACCGGATCGACTGGGACCTCGCCACGATCGAGCGCGGCGGCTACGAGCACTTCATGCTCAAGGAAATCTGCGAGCAGCCGGAGTCGCTGGGCAACACGCTGCGCGGGCATCTGCTCGAGGACGAG
>CAZNDK010000035.1:0-2378 GCA_964571795.1 uncultured Gemmatimonadaceae bacterium
CTGGGAGAGCGACCGGTCGATGAACCGCTCGTAGTGGCCCAGGTCGAGGTCGGTCTCCGCGCCGTCGTCGGTCACGTACACCTCGCCGTGCTGGAACGGCGACATGGTGCCCGGGTCCACGTTGATGTACGGGTCGAATTTCTGCATCGTGACCGTGAGGCCGCGCTCGACGAGCAGGCGTCCGAGCGACGCGGCGGCGATCCCCTTCCCGAGGGAGGAGACGACGCCGCCGGTCACGAAGATGAACTTGGTAGCGGAAGGGCCAGTGCTCATGGGGTTACCTCACGAGGGCGTGCCAGTGGGCCTCAGCCCGTTTCAGGTCGTCGGGCGTGTCCACGCCTGGCAGCGCCGAGGCGCTGAGGCGGGTGACGCCGATGGTCATGCCATTCTGCAATGCACGGAGCTGCTCGAGCCGCTCCGCCAGTTCCGCCGGCGTCGGCGGAAGCGACACCCACTTGGCCAGCGAGGCGCGGGTGTAGGCGTAGATGCCCAGGTGTTGCCAGTAGAGGCCGTCGGACGGATCGTCCGGTTCGCGGCGATGGGGAATGACGGCGCGCGAGAAGTACAGCGCCCGCCCGTCGAGGTCGGTGACCACCTTGACCCGGGCGGGATCCTTGACGAGCGCGAGTTCGAGCGGCGCGGCCGCGGTGCCCACTTCGTCGCCCTGGGCCACGCGGGCGAGGGAGCCTTCCAGTGCCTCGCGGTCGAGAAAGGGCTCGTCGCCCTGGATGTTCACGATGACGTCGAACTCGCGGAACTCGGGCCGCGAGGCCACCTCCGCCACGCGTTCCGTCCCGGTCGAGTGGGATTCGTCGGTGAGCACCGCGGCGACCCCGGTCCGCTCGACGACCTGCGCCACCATCGGCGAGTCAGTGGCCACCACCAGCCGGTCCACCAGGTCGTACGCCGCCACGCGCTGGACGACCCGGGTCACCAGAGGTTCCCCGGCCAGGAGCTGAAGCGGTTTGTTGAGGAGTCGGGTGGACCCGAGGCGGGCCGGGATGACACCAAGGACGCGCATCCCAAAATCTAATAGAGGAGGGGCCCTGCGTCAAAAGTCGTGCCGAAGTCGCCGGAGGCCCTTGACAAGCTGCTATCAGGCACTGCCACAAAGACTTATGGCGCCGCCTTGGGCCGGGCAGACTCGCCGATCTGGATGGTCTGGGTCACCAGCGGGTCCTTTCGGGGTCCGACTTCCAGCCTGTACGTGCCCGGCATGGCAGCCGGGAGCTCGAAGTCGGCGGTTTCTCCGACGTCGATGATCGAGGCGGCGCGGCCGATGCGCTGTTGCGAGGCGGGGAGATCGGCCCCGTCGCGCGCCACGCTCCGCCAGACGGTGACCGAATCTCCCTTGAGGAGCCGCCAGGTGACCCGGCCGTACGGCATGATGTTGATGAGCCGGAGCCGGTGGTTTTCCCCCGCCGCCCATGTGACCTGGCCCGGCAGAGAGTCCCCGTTCAGGAGCACCGCACCCTCCTCGCCGTCGCGCCCCACCAGGAAGATGTGGTCGGTCGCCGGCTGGAAGACCGCCCCCGGCTCCAGCACCACGATCGGACCGTACAGGCCCGAGGTCAGCTGGATCT
Source organism: uncultured Gemmatimonadaceae bacterium (assembly GCA_964571795.1). GTDB lineage: Bacteria > Gemmatimonadota > Gemmatimonadetes > Gemmatimonadales > GWC2-71-9 > SPDF01. The sequence goes on from CAZNDK010000035.1 coordinate 1,584, forward strand.
CGTCCTGGAAATGGGTGTGATAGATGAAAGTGCCGGCGCGCGGCTGGGTGAGGTGCGCCACGAACGAGTCTCCGGGCTGGATCTGGGCGAACTGGCGGTCGCCAGTCCGGCTCCAGCCCGCCACGCCGTCGGAGGCGCTCTCCAATTCCAGTCCATGCCAGTGCACCCCCGTCGGCTCGTCGAGGCGGTTGACCACCGTGACGTCGGTCGGGACGCCTCGCGTCAGGAACAGGACCGGAGAGGGCAACGTCACCGGCGCATCCGCGAGTGTCGTGCCGAGCGAGTAGCTCATGGTGACGCCGTTGGGGCCGGCCGGTCGCGGAACCTCGCGGGCGACCACCCGCATCGTAGCCGGGTTGAGGCGCGGTGCCGGGGTCGGTCCCGGAGCCACGACGAGCCCAAGCACGAGCCCACCCATGTGCAGGTGTTCATCGTGGGCGGGTGCCGCGCCGTCCGGCCAGGAGAGGTTGGCGTCGGGGTTCACGTGATAGATGAGGTGGCAGTGGAACAGCCAGTTCCCTTCCTCGCGCGCCTGGAACGCCATCGCCATGCTCGACTGTGGCAGCATGCTCTCCGTCACCACCAGTCGCTCGTCCTCGGGCGCGTAGGCCGTGTCGGCGTCGAAGCCACCCAGCGCGGTGACCCGGTAATAGAAGCCATGGAGGTGCATCGGGTGCACGTGCCTGGTGGCGTTGACAATGCGCCAGTGCGCGGAGTCGCCCACGGTGTACGCCAGGCGTTCGGTGTAGGGCCACGCCCGGCCGTTGATCGTCAGGGCGTGCCGTTCGGGGCGGG
>CAZNDK010000035.1:2478-30107 GCA_964571795.1 uncultured Gemmatimonadaceae bacterium
CGGGGCGGGGCGGCAGATGATGCCGGCTGGCTGGCGGACAGCACGAACAGGGAGAGCGCCGTGCCGAGCCAGCCGATGAAGGTCATTGCCGGAATACCGCCAGGAGGAGGAGTGTCGCGAGCACGAGGGCGCCGATGACCAATCCGATCCGGACGCCGTGCGGCAGCTTGGCGAACCCGGACTTGGCCGGAGGCGGAAGGGTCCCGCCGAATCCCGGCAGGCTCGGCGTACCCATCGCCTCGAGCGCCGCGAGGATCTCATCGGCGCGCTGGAACCGCTGGGCCGGGTCCTTGATAAGGCACTTCATCACCAGTGCCTCCAGCATCGGCGGCACGTCGAGGCGCCTGGTGCGAAGCCTGGCCGGCTCGACGGACACCTGGGCCGCCAGCATCGCCTGCGGGGTCGGCGCGTTGAAGGGCACGTCGCCGGTCAGCATTTCGTACGCGAGGATGCCCAGGGCGTAGATGTCGGCCCGGTGGTCGATGCTTGGGTCTCCCGCGGCCTGTTCCGGCGCCATGTACGCCGGCGTGCCGATGGTGAACCCCGCCGTGGACCGGCCGGCCAGCACCGAGTCGGTGGCCTCGCTCAACGCCTTGGCCACGCCGAAGTCCGCCACAAGGGCGTGCCGTTCCTCGATCAGGACGTTTTCCGGCTTGATGTCGCGGTGGATGACGCCGGCCTTGTGCGCGCGGGCCAGCGCGTCCGCCACCTCGCGAAGCAGCCGCACCGCGTCGGGAATCGGCAGCGCGCCCTCGCGCTCGATCCGGTCGCGGAGGGTCTCGCCCGACACGTAGGGCATCACGTAGTACAGGAGGCCGTCGGCCTGGCCGGAGTCGATGAGCCCCAGGATGTGCGGGTGGTGCAGTTGCGCGGCGATGTGGATTTCCCGGAGGAACCGCTCGGCGCCGATCGCGGTGGCCACGTCGGGCTTCAACACCTTGATGGCCACCCAGCGGTCGTGGCGCGGGTCTTCGGCGAGGAAGACGGTGGCCATCCCTCCCTCGCCGATGAGCGCCGGGGCGCCGTCCACCCGCATCTCCAGGCGGTAGCGATCGCCGAGAACCGCGGACAGCCGCGCCGGCAGGTCCGCCCTCATTCCCCGCCCTGTCGCATACCCGGAGGCAGCTGACCCTCCGCCTTCATCGCGACTTCGGTATCACCGGCCGCCCGCGACGCGGCCACGAGGCCGCGCAGCGAGAGGAGACGGTTCGGGTATTGTGCCAGGGCCTGCGTGAAGGCCTGCTGCGCCTCCGCCGGGCGCCCCAGGGAGAGCAGCATCTCCCCGAGCAGCTCGTGCGTCGGCTTGACCACGGTCGGCGGCCCGAATTCCACCGCCATCGCGTCTTCGCTCGCGGCCGCCTCGCGGATGAGCCGGAGCGCGGTGTCCACCTGGCCGCTGTGGAACGCCGACGCCGCGGCCAGGGCGTTGTCCAACGCGCGCACCGCGCCGGATTGCGTTTCGTCCCCGGCCGCGCCGGGTTCGGCCGCGATGCCACGGAGCCGGGCCGCCTCCGCCTCGGCCGCGGCATGGTCGCCCCGCCGGAGCGCGGCGTACCCGGTCGCGAACGCCTCGGCCGCCCGGGCGCCGCGGGATCCGTTTGTCGAGGCGGGGCGCAGCTCGATGAGGGGACCGGACCACGCCTCGGCGTTGATGATCTGGCCGGCGTGCATCATGAGCGCCGAACTGGTCCGCCCCGCGCTCGGCGTCGTCCCGATGTTCGCGAGGGTGCGCCGGTAGAGGGAGTCCGCGCCCGCGGACCGCCCGAGCTGCAGCAGTCCGTAGTGCAGCCATTCGGTGTAGTGGCCGGGGCGCCAGGCGGCCGGGTTCGGGCCCGACGCGATCACGTTCTGGCTCACCACCTCGTTCCACATTCCCAGGGCCAGGAAGATGTGGGTCGTCATGTGCTGCGCGTGCGGCGCAGCCGGCGCGATCCGGGAGTACGCGCGCGCGGCCGGGAGGCCGAGGATGGCGTGGTCGGGATCGTCGAAGGAATGGATGGTGTAGTGCGCGGCCCCCGGGTGGTCGGGGTACTGCTGCATGAGAGCGAGCGAGATGGCGCCCGCGCGCATGTAGGTCGGCACGACCCGCGCCCCCTGGCTCAGCCCGAGGAGCGCGAGTGCGTAGAACGCCTGCGCCTCGGCGTCATCGGGATAGGCCGCTGCGAGCCCTTCCATCGACCGGGCGTAGAGCGTGTCCCGCCTGGGCTTGGAGCCTGAGTCGCCATAGAGTTGCTCCACGGCGGCGAGGAACCGGCGTTCGCGATCGGTTGGCGTGCGCGCCTGCCGCGCCTCCGGTGTGGGCGCCAGGCGGTCGAGCACGGCCTGGGCGCCGGCCCGGTCCTGCTCGTTCCAGACCGGGTGGTTGAGCGTCATCGCCTCGCCCCAATACGCCATCGCGAAGCCCGGCTCCAGCCGCTGCGACTCCTGGAACGACGCGGCTGCCGACGCGTACTCGAAGCTGTGCAGGTAGAGCACGCCGCGGACGAACGCGGTCTGGGCCGGCGGGGAGGCGGAGGTGGGGAAATCGACGGTACCGAGTCGTGGTTCCTGCGCCTGGGCCGGGACGGCGGCGGCCAGGGCCAGGACCAGCAGATTCAGAACTCGCGGCAAGGATGCTCCGGAAGGGACTGGGGGGGACAGTGACGCCTCGGAAATGTCCCAGCGGGAGCCCCCTGCCGCAAGGGCGTCGTCAGTCGAGCTCGACCTGCCGCACCGCGGTCACCTCGGGCAGCGCGCGGAGCATCGCGATGTTTTCCGGACTGAGCCGGGCGTCCACCCCGATGGCGGCGAGCGCCTCGCCGCCGGCCTGGAGCCGGGCCACGTGGTATTGCCCGATGTTGATGCCGGCACCGGCCAGCGCGGTGCCGACCCGGCCGATGACGCCGGGGACGTCGCGGTTCCGGAGGAGGATGAGCTCGCCCCGGGGCACGATATCCACCTGGTAGTCCCCGATGCGCACGACCCGCGCATGGGCGCCCTCCAGCACCGCGCCTCCCACCCGCACCCCTTCCCCCCCTCCTGAGAGCCGGAGCTCGAGGTACTCGGCGTAGTCGTTCCGCGGGGCCAGCCGGGTCCGCTCGACGGCGATGCCCCGCCCCCCCGCCAGGTGCAGGGCGTTCACGAAGTTCACCGCCCGCTGTCCGACCACCTGCGAGAGCGCCCCGATCATGGCCGCGGCGGCCAGCGGGCGGAGGTTGTCTTCCTCCCTGCCCGCGTACCGGACCTCCACCCGCTCGAGGCGCTCGCCGGCCAGCGCGGCGCCGATCCGGCCCATTCGTTCCGCCAGCTCCATCAGCGGCCGGAGCCGCCGCATCCGTTCACCGCCGACGCCCGGGGCGTTGACCGCGCGGCTGAAGTCGCCCTCCAGCAGCGCGGCCCGCACCGCGGCCGCGATCTCCAGCGCCACGTTCTGCTGCGCCTCCTCGGTGGAGGCGCCGAGATGCGGCGTGAGCACCGCGTTCTCGAGCGAGCGGAACGGGTGGTCGGCCGGCAGCGGTTCGGTGTCGTACACGTCGAGCCCGGCGCCGGCGATTTGCTTGTTCCGTAGCGCGTCGATCAGCGCCGCCTCCTGGATGATCTCCCCGCGCGCCACGTTCAGTACGAAGGCGGTGGGCTTGAGCTTTGCGAGCTCGGCGGCACCGATGAGGCCAGTGGTCTGGTCGGTGAGCGGCACGTGCACCGAGAGGACGTCCGCCTGGGTGAGTACCTCGTCCAACGTGCCGAGCTCCGCGTCCAGCGCCTTGGCGCGGTCGGCGTGGAGGTAGGGATCGTGGATCAGGACCCGCATGCCGAAGGCCTTCGCCCGGACGGCCACCTCGCCACCGATGCGCCCTGCCCCGACCAGCCCGAGCGTCTTCCCGTACAGCTCGCCGCCGCCCAGCTTCGCGCGGTCCCAGGCTCCCGCCTTCATCGAGCGGTCGGCCGCGGCCACGCGCCGGGCGAGGGACAGCATGAGCGCCATGGTGAGCTCGGCCGCCGAGATGGTGTTGCCGGCTGGCGCGTTCAGCACCGCGATGCCCTTCTCGGTGGCGGCCTCGACGTCGATCGTGTCCACGCCGACGCCCGCCCGGCCGATGACCTTGAGGCGGCCGGTGGTGGCCATCGCCTCGCGCGGCACCTTCGCGGCACTGCGGACGATGACGGCGTCCACGTCGTTGAGTGCGGTAGTCAGGTCGGCTAGGGAGAGCCCCGGCTTGGTGATCAACTCGAAGCGGGAATCCTCGCGGAGCGGGGCGAGCCCGTCGGCGGCGATCTTGTCGGCGATGAGGACGCGATAGGTGGCGGTCATGCGGTCAGCACCTCCGCGAGCGCGGACAGGACCCGGTCGAGTTCCGCTACCGTGTGCTCGCCCATGTGGCCGATGCGGATGGTCGAGTCCTTGAGCTTGCCGTAGCCCGCCGAGATCGTGATGCCCTTGGCCTTCATGGCGGCGTTGACCTCGCTGCCCTTCTTGCCGGGGGGCACCGTGAGGCAGGTGACCGTCCACGAGCGATACCCCTCGGGGGCAAGCACCGACACCGGCACGCCCTTGGCCGTCATCTCGTCGGCCCAGGCCCAGGTGCGGCGCGCCATCGCCTCGTGGCGTGCCCAGCGGGTCGGGAGGGTTTCGGCGTCGATCCGTTCCAGCTGCTTGGCCAGGGCGAACAGCAGCGATACCGCCGGGGTGTTGGGGGTCTGGTTCTGCAGGGTGAACTTCTCGAATTCCAGGAAGTCGAAGTAGATGCCTCGGCTCTTCTGCGCGCGGGCCCGTTCCAGGATGTTGGGCTGCGCCACGCCGAAGGCGAGCCCGGGCGGGAGCGCCAGCGCCTTCTGCGATCCGGTCAGGACGAAGTCGAGTGCCCAGGCGTCGCTCTCCACCGGCACCCCGGCCACCCCGGTGACGCTGTCCACCAGCAGCACCACGTCGCCCGCCGCGTGCGCCACCTTCGCCAGCTCGGCGATCGGATTGAGCGCGCCGGTGGAAGTTTCCGAGTGCGCCACCGTGACCGCGTCGTACCGTCCGCCCTTCAGCGCGTCGGCGAGGCGGGCCGGTTCGTGGATGCCGCCCCACTCCGCCTCGAGCACGTCCGCTTCTAGCCCGCAGGCCAGGGCGATCTTGTGGAACCGGTCGCTGAAGGCGCCGTTGACCAGCGACAGCACCCGCTGCCGGGCGCCGTTCCGGAGCGATCCTTCCATGAGTCCGGTGGCGGAGGACGAGGAGATGTAGACCGGTCGCGCTGTGCGGAAGACCCGCTGCAGCGCGGGCTGGATACGCGCGAGGAGCTCCTCCATGCCCTTGCCCCGGTGGCCGATCATCGGCCGGGTCTGGGCGGCGAGGACGTCCTCGGTCACTTCGGTCGGGCCGGGCAGGAAGAAGTTGCCGAACGGAGCCATGGCGGATCTCTCAGGGTGCGGAGGGAGCCTTCGGGGCTGAAAGATAGGCGATACCCGCTTGAAGAATCAGCCCGGCTCCGGATGAAGAACCTGTTGCAGGATCGGGAGCAGCGAGGGGCCGTGCACCACCATGTCGGCGGCACCGGTCACCTCCGGGCGGTCGGTGACCCCGGCGAACGCCACGAAGCGGTCCACCGCCGGGCGGGCCTCCAGGTCCGTCACGCCGTCGCCGACCATCAGCACCGGACCCGGCACGACGCGGCGCCACGCCTCCAGCACCGTGCGCTTGCCGCCGCTCCGGGCCAGCGGGGATGCTTCATCGAAGCCGGCGTAGTTCCCCGCCCCGTCGAAGCGGAGCTCCACCGCGGCGACGTCCGCGTCCGCCAGTCCCAACCACGCGGCGAACGGAAGAATGGCCTGACGAATTCCGCCGGAGACGATCCGCACCACGACGCCGTGGGCCATCAGGCCTCGCACCGTGTCGCGTGCGCCGGGGACGGCGGCGGCAATGTACTGGCGCGCCAGGGCCTCGATGGCGGCCCGGTCGGGGCGGATGAGGGCCAGCCGTGCCCCGTAGACCGCCTCGAGCGGCACCTCGCCCCGCATGGCCGATTCGGTGAGCGCGGCGATGGATGCCCGATGTCCCGCCGCCAGTTCGTCGATGCCCTCGATGGCCGAGAGTGTCGAGTCGCAGTCGAACACCACGGTCCGGAAGCGGGGTGCAGTCATGCCGTGTCAGTGCCGGCGGAGCGCCACGTCGTCGCTCCGGATGTTGCGGCCGATGACCAGCACGAGCAGGCGCGGCTCGTAGCCGGGGGCGCTGACCTTCACGTACTGGGTGCGGCACTGGTCGAGCAGCGACGCGTCGAAGGTCAGGGTGTATTCGCCGTTGTTGTCGGTGAAGGTCACGAACGACGTGCCCATGATCTGCAAGTGCGCGTTCGGCATCGGGGCGCCACCCTCGGTCTTGAGCACGCGGCCGGTGGCCGAGCCCATCCGAGGCTCCCCGGGCTTCGTCGAGTCGGGCACGACCATCGGGCAGGAATCGCCCCGTTCGGGCATCGACTGGGTCCAGGGGCGTGGATCGCGCGGGGCCAGGCCGAGCCGGGGGCCGAGCGAGATGCCGCCTTCCCGGCCCGCCGCGGGCGCGGTCGAGGGGGCCGGCTCCGACACCGGAGGCGCCGGCGGGCCGGAGCTCAACGCCAGCGGCACCGCTCGTGGCGGCGCGATCTTCGGCTGCGATGCGGGAGCGCCGTCGCCGAGGCGCCGGGCGTCTCCTCCCGGATCGGCCTCCGGCGACCGGATGGCCCGGATCGGGTCCGCGTCAGGCTCGGGGGGCTTCGTGGGACCGGCGGACTTGGGAGGGGGGAGTCGGGGCGGCGGCGTGGCGGCGGGAGGTGACTGCCGCTGCCGCTCCCTTGGCGGCAAGTACACCATCCGGACCTGACGCTTCTGCAGGTGCTCCCGGGCCGCCTGGATCTCCTCGGCGGAGACCGCTTCGGCGGTGGGTGTATCAGCGCGCGGGCGGAGGAACAGCCCGATGAGAAACAGGGCTGCGTAAATGCCGAGCGAGATGGCCATGCCCTGCCAGCGCGGCTCCGGTCGGAGCGGCGGTGTAAGCGAAATGAGCTGCTTGGCGGGCACCATCTAGGAAATATAACCCCATATGGGACAGGAGGTTGCTTACGGTTGGTGGGCGTGGTCGTCGATGAGGACGCGCCCGAGGCGCGCCTGCATGCGGCGCCGCACGCGGATGAGGAGGATGACGGCCACCGAGGCGAGCCCGAACACAAGCCCCCACCACAGTCCCTGCGCTCCCATCCCTGCCCGGAACCCGAGCAGGATCCCCGTCGGGATACCTACGGCCCAGAACCCGATAAGGTTGATGAGCATCGGCCATCGAGTGTCGCCGAGTCCGCGCAGTACGCCCCCGGCAACGACCTGGATCCCGTCGAACACCTGGAAGACCCCTGCCAGCGGGAGGAGGGTGGCCGCGATCAGGAGCACCGCATCGGAGGAGGTGTAGAGGCTGGCCAGCCAGCGTGGCGCGGCGAGGAAGAGCGTGCCGGACACCAGCATGAACGCCGCGCCGACCACGAGGCCGGCCCGCGCGGAACGCCGCGCCCCGTGTGGATGGTCCCTCCCTACCTCCTGCCCCACCAGCACCGCGGTAGCCGCGGAAATCCCGAGGGGGACCATGTAGGTGAGAGACGCGAGGTTGAGCGCCACCTGGTGGCCGGCCAGCGAGTCCACTCCGAGTGTGCCGATCAGCACGCCGGTGAGGCCGAACGCGGTGTACTCGAGCTGGAGTTGCCCGCCGATCGGCAGGGCGAGGCGGATCATGCGGCCGAGCGGGGTGAGGTGGAGCACCTCGGGGCGGAACGGTGTCAGGTAGGGCCGCAGGACGGGCCACCCGAGCGCGGCCAGCATTAGGGCCATGGCCCACCGGCTGATCGCCGTGGCCCAGGCGGATCCCGCCACGCCCATCGCCGGCGCGCCGAGGTTGCCGAAGATCAGGACCCAGTTGAGCCCGGCATTCAGCAGGTTGGCAACGACGATCGTGAACACGATCGGCCGCATGTGGCCGGTGGCCTGGAGCGTCTGGCGGAAGACGACGAACGCCAGGAACGGCAGGACCCCCGAGATGCTGAGATGCACGTAGGTGGAGGCGAGCGGCACGATGCTCACCGGCTGGCGCAACCAGGTGAGTACGGGCGCCACGGGAAGCATGAGCACCATCGCGGCCAGGGCGAGGACGCAGGCGATGAGCAGGCCGCGCTGCACCCCGCGCGCGACGGCGGGCTCGTCCTGCGCTCCAACCGCCTGGGCCACGATCGGGTCGAGGGCCATGAGGACGCCCATGCCGAAGATGGCCACCCCGAAGAAGTACAGGTTGCCGAGCGCGACGGCGGCGAGCGCCTCCGCGCTCAGGTGGCCCACCATCACGGTGTCCACTACGCCCATCAGCATCATCCCGAGCTGGACGAACACCACCGGCACGGCCAGCGCGAGGAGCGCCCGCAGTTCGGCTCGGGTGGGGAGGATGGGCGATGGCGACATGGGGACCGGCGACGGGTGGAAGAAGACGGAGTGCGCCCGGTAGGATTCGAACCTACGACCCTCAGCTTAGAAGGCTGATGCTCTATCCACCTGAGCTACGGGCGCGCGAGAGTGTTATATCATAGTGAGCCCGGCGCCGAACCGACAGCAGGAACGGCGCCGCGCCGCAGGGGAAACCGCGGCGGCCGGCCCCGCGTACGGGGCTGATCCCCCCGCTCCCCGCCCCAGGAGGTGTTCGTGCTGCTGCCACTGCTCGTCGCGATCGCGTTCGGCCCCACCCCCGCCCCGGCTCCTGACCCCGCCACCGGCGCCGACGTCGTCCGGCTCATGCAATCGCGCTACGCATCCCGGTGGTACAAGACGGCCACCTTCGTGCAGACCACGACCCATCCCGACGGCTCGGTGGAGACCTGGTACGAGGCGATGAGCCTCCCCGGCTCGCTGCGCATCGACATCGCGCCGCTCTCCGCGCAGAGCGTGCTTCTCTTCCGCAACGACTCGATCTACCGCTACGTGGGCGGCGAGCTGAAGTTCGGCCGCGCCCTGGTGCATCCGCTGATGCTGCTGGGATTCGACGTGTACGGCCAGCCGGCGGAGAAGACGATCGCCAGCCTGACGACGCTTGGCTACGATCTGGGCAAGGTGCACGCCGGCAGCTGGCAGGGCCGCAAGGTGTGGATCGTGGGCGCCGCCCCGGGCGACACCACCTCCAGGCAGTTCTGGATCGACCAGGAGCGCCTGGTGTTCGTGCGGAACCTGGGCCCGCATCCGCAGAAGCCAGAGGTCCTCACCGAGGTGCAGTTCAACAAGTACATCGAGCTCGGCAAGGGCTGGATCGAGACCGAGGTCCTGTTCCTCGAGAACGGCAAGGTGACCACGACCGAGGCGTACCACGACGTGCGGGCCGATCCCTTGCCGGCGCTCGACCCGGCCATTTTCCTTCCCGGAGCATACGTGGCGCCGGGATGGGTGTCCGAGTAGTGCTTCCACCGGCCCGCGCATGGCGCGCGGCGCAGGGGCTCGGGGTGGCGCTCACCCTGGCCCTCCTGGTCGGACTCGTGCTCCGGCCGGCGCCGTCGCTGCGGCTCCTCTGGGACATGGGCATCCCGCTCCTGCCGGCGACCTTCCTCGTGAGCCCGATGCTCTGGCGCAACGTGTGCCCCCTGGCCACGCTCGGCCACGTCGCTGACCGTGGGCGCGGCGCGCGGCTACGCCCTGACGAGCTCCAGTGGGCCTGGGCCATGGGCGCGCTGCTGCTCTTCGTGATGGTGCCCGCCAGGCGGTTCCTGTTCAACGAGCATGGCGTCTTCCTGGCGGGGACCATCGGCGCCGTGGGCGCGCTCGCGGCCAGCGGCGGTCTCTTCTTCTCGCGCCGGGCCGGCTTCTGCAACTCGATCTGCCCGGTGCTGCCGGTGGAGAAGCTCTACGGGCAGTTGCCGGTGCTGGCCGTCCCGAGCGCGGTGTGCCCCGACTGCACCGCCTGCGCGGCGCGCGGCTGCATCGACCTCGTGGGGGAGGAGAGCCTGGTGCAGAGCATCGGGAAGCCGCACCCCGACGACTGGCGGTGGATGACGGCGCCCAGCGGGACCTTCGCGCTGCTCTTCCCCGGTTTCGTGCTCGGATACTTCCATACCACCAACGGCGGGCTCGAGACCGCTCCAGCCGTGTACGCCCAGGTCGGCATCTGGGCGCTCTCCGGGGCAGCCGTGTTTGGCCTGCTGATCGTCGCGCTCGGCGTCAGCCGGCGCCTGGCGTTGCCGCTCCTCGGCGCCGGCGCACTGGCCGGCTACTACTGGTATGCCGGTCCGTCGCTTGCCACTGCCTACGGGGTGCCGGCGCTGGGGCCGGTGGTCGTCCGGGGCGGCTTCCTGCTGCTGGTCGGCTGGTGGTTACTACGGGCGTTGCGCCTGCTTCCCCGCCGTGGTGTGAACGCGTCCTAGGGAGGAGGCCGGACCTGCCGGTTGCGCTTCCCGGTCCGGCGGGGTAGGTTCCGCGTGCGGTCGAAGCACGGGTGCGCGGACAATTTCCGAGTAGACGTCGGGGGCCCAGCGATGCTGCGGCCCCCGTTTGCTTGCGACGACCGCTGAGGGTGCCAGGGGAGGTCCCCTGCACCGTCGCACCACCCTTCCCGTGAGGGCTTGTCACGGGGCAGTAGCAGTCGGTATCAACGGCACCGCCGCGGACCGATTTCATCAGGATGGAGTACAGCAATGCGTACCACCGGCACGGTCAAGTGGTTCAATGATGCGAAGGGCTTTGGATTCATCACCCCCGAGGGCGGCGCGAAGGATTGCTTCGTGCACCACTCGGCCATCACCGGCGACGGCTTCAAGTCGCTGGCCGAGGGCGAGCGCGTGGAGTTCGATGTGGTCCAGGGCGCCAAGGGCCCGGCGGCCGAGAACGTCAGCCGCGCGCCGTCCAACGCGTAACGCGTAGGATACCCGCACGGCAGCACGGCAACAGCCGGTTCGACGCGAGTCGGGCCGGCTGTTTGCCGTTGGCGCCTACGGGATCACCTCGTAGTGCGCCGACCGCGTATCGAAACGCTGGAGGAGCGCGCGCGCGGCCGGGGGAACGACTGCCGCCTCGTAGTCCACACCGGCGAAAGCCCGCACGGCGTCGAGCGAGTCGAACCACATCAGCGTGACGAACTCCACCGTCGCGGCCTCGGCCCGCCGCAGCAGGTCGATCTTCCGAAAGCCGCGGATGCCCCGCTCGGCGATGCCGACGAAGATGTCGGAGCGCAACAGGCTCTCGTAGGCATCAGCCTCTTCCGGCGTCGTCCAGCCATGCCAGATCCGGCAGATCATCGGTTCCACCCCGGTTGACGATACCGGAAATGTGCCGCGCGGGTGGCGGCGCGGCCAGAGCCGCCCAGGCAGTTTCCCTTCCCCTTCTTCATCATCCCTTGCCCTGACCTTCACTCACCGTGCGGTATGTTCGTCGCGTGCTGGACCGGCGGCGAACGAGAGGCGCCGGAGCGAGGGCGAGTCATGATGACCACCTCTGCAGGCGATGCCGTGCTGGCGGCCGGCCCACTGGGCCGGGCGCCGGAGGTGCCGTTCCCGGCACTCTCCTCTCTCGGATTTGCCGGAGCGCCACGGGGGCGCCGCGCCTGGGAGTGGATCCTCACCGCCGGCGTCGCCACCGCGCACCTCTCGGCCCTGCTGGTCCTCCGGGAGGCCCCCCCCGCCTCCGCCAGCGACGTTCTCGGCGAATTCGAGACGGCCACCTACCTCGACATCCCCCCGCCCACATCCGTGGAGTCGCCGCGCCGGGTCGCGAAGCCGCGGCCGGTCGGCGTGAGCTCGGCGGTGACGATTCCCGCCGTCCAGACCGACGTCACACGGCCCGACAAGGCCGCCGGATTCCAGGAACTGGCGGCGCCTGTCGACCAGGAGGCGCTGCCGCCTCCCGATCCGGGCGCCGAGGCGGTGAACGAGAAGGACTTCAGCGGACGGGGTGTCGTGGGCGGCGTGGCCGGCGGCAAGCCGCCGCCGGTGATCGCGGCGGACCTGGCGGCCGCCATGGCGCGCGAGGGCCGGCTCTCGGACGCCGTCGAGGTCGGCCCCGAGCATGCGGTCGCGGTGGAGATGGTGACGGTCAAGCCGCAGCTGCTCAACCGGGACGAGATCCTCGCCCTCCTGCTCAGGCACTACCCCCGGACGCTCCGGCAGATGGGGGTGGAGGGATCGGCCACGGTGCAGTTCGTGGTGGATGTTGATGGGCGTGTCGACCCACAGTCGGTGACGGTGGTGACCTCGACCCACGCCCTGTTCGGAACCGCGGCGATCGAGGTCGTCAAGCACGCACGGTTTACCCCGGGCCAGATCGCGTCCGGGGCCGAAATGCTGGCGGTGCCCGTGAAGGTGCGGGCGCCGCTCACGTGGACCCAGGCCAAGTAGGAGGCCGTCGTGAATCTCTTCGACCTGATGAGCCGGATGACGCTGTTCCCCTGGCTCGTGATCCTGCTCCTCGCCGCCATGAACGTCCTCACCCTGACCGTCGCGGGGATCAAGGCGTGGCAGCTCCGCCGGATGCACCGCGCGGACCGCCTCCTGGCGCCGGCGTTCGGGCGCGCCCTGGCGGAGAACCGTCTCGACGACGCCATCGCCCTGACGCGCCAGCATGCGGCGGCACCGCTCGGGCGGGTCCTGGGCGAGGCGCTGCAACGCGTCGCCCCGCTCCTCGGCGACCCGGCGTATGCGGACCGGGCCATCGAGTCCGCGGAGCGGACCGTCACTCGCCAGCAACTCGCGATCGCCTCGGAGCTCAAGCGGCGATTGGGGGCGCTGGCGACAATCGGCGCTACGGCACCCTTCGTGGGGCTCCTCGGCACCACGATCGGGATCACCAACTCGTTCATGGGGATCGCGGCGACGGGCGGCGGCGGCATCGAGGCGGTGGCAGGCGGCGTGGGGGAGGCGCTCATCACCACGGCGGTCGGGCTGCTGGTCGCGATTCCGGCGCTCTGGCTCTACAACTACTTCATCACCCGGCTGGAGGAATTGTTCGCCGAGCTCGCCTTTGCGAGTGATGAACTGCTGGAATGGCTCTCGCTTCGGCATGCCGGCGTGACCTTCAAGTACGAAGCGCCGGCGGCTGCCGGACGGGCCGCCTGACATGTCGGTCTCGGTGCGGCGAGGCGGCGGGACCACCGGTCCCCGGATTCCGGCGCTCGGCGATGCCGGCGTGATGGGGGAGCTCAACATCACCCCGATGATCGACGTGATGCTGGCGCTGCTCATCATCTTCATGGTGGTGACGCCGGTCCTCACCGAATACTCCGCCGATCCGCCTCCCGCCGTCCACGTGACGCCTCAGACCCTGCGCGACGCCGTCACCCTCGGCATCGATGCCCAGGGCACCTACTTCCTGGGGGAGGACAGCGTGCCGGCCGCCGAGCTGGTGGACCGGCTGCGCGAGCTGTACCTGAGCCGCCCGGGGGATCACCTGCTCTACCTGCGCGCGGATCGCGGGCTGCCCTATCGGGTCGTGCTCGACGCGATCGAGGCGGCGCGGGCCGCGGGAGTGCGGACCGTCGGGGCCATCAGCCTGCCGAAGGCGGCCCCTGGCGATACTGCCGCGGCCCTGCTCGGAGTCGGGCCATGACACGCCGCCGCCGTCGGCGCCGGCCTGCCTCCGCTGCCCGTGGCGGCGCGGTCTCCGACATCAACATCACGCCGATGGTGGACGTCCTGCTCTGCCTGCTCATCTTCACCATGGTGATCCAGCCGGGGCTGCTGAAGGGCGTGGACGTGCAGGTGCCGGCGCCCGAAACCGGCGGGATCGCCACAGCGGCCGCGCAGCCGCGCGACCAGATCGTGTTGCAGGTGGCGCCGGGGCCGGCGTACACCCTCAATCATGTGCCGGTGGCCGCCGACGACTTGGAGCGCACGATCCGGGAGGTCTTCCGCGACCGGCGGCGGAAGGTGCTCTTCGTGCAGGGAGCGGAGGACGCGGTGTACGAGGATGTGGTGGCGGCGGTGGACAGGGCTCGCGGCGCAGGGATTCGTGTGATTGGGTTGGTGCCCCGGCAGCCGCTGCCGGTGGGGGAGCCCGCCGAGCGCCCCTGATCAGCGGCTCATTCGCACAAGATCACTCTGGGGCGGGCCCGGGGGCGCCACAGAGCAGCGCCGCGCGCTGTACGGCCGCGGCGAGAAGGGCCCCCGCCTCGGCGTCCTTCGCGGGAATCGAGGCCATCCACTCCCGCAGCGCTCCCCGGTCGTTGGTACGAACGAACGGATAGGTGAGCGGGGCGTAAGCCGGGATGGCGACGAACGCCCGGGCCGGTCGAAACCGGACTACGTCTTCCAGCGTGGTGGCGTCAACCGGGCGTCCGGTCCGCGGATCCACCTGCTCCGCATGGGGCATCAGGCGATCCGTCTGGGCGATGGTCCGCACGGCGCCCGCGTCGACGTCCTTCAGGGGGACCAGCATCGTGGAGCGGAAGCCGGTGACGCCCCCGTTGTCGGTGACGGCGATACTGAGGCGACAATCCTCGAGGGCAAGGACCGCCGAGGTGACGTAGACGAACATCAACCCGTTGTTGATGGTCGTTTCCGTGGAGCTGAGGGTCAAGGGTGTGGCGTCGTTTTCGAGCCACGCCTTGGTCTCGGCAAAGGACCACTCCGCCTGGGCGGAGAGCCGACCCGCCAATCCCAGGAGCAACGTCGACAGAAGCCAGCCAGTTCGGGCGGACGGTAGTCGCATTCGCAGGCCCTCCTCACCTCATACTATGCGCAAAGCCCCGCAGTCTCAATGGACCGCGGGGCCTCGCGTGCCGTCATCGGGGCGCCCGGATTCGAACCGGGGACCTCCTGCTCCCAAAGCAGGCGCTCTACCGGGCTAAGCTACGCCCCGAGGGTCTCAGAAGATAACGCCTCGGGGCCTGGGGGGAACTACGGCGTCACGGTCAGGAAGAAGCTCGCGGACCTGGTTCCGGGCGCGCCTGTCCCTTCGACCGTGACGTCGTAGTTGCCTGGAACGACGCCGGCCGACACGTTCACGGTCAGCACCGAGCCAGTGCCCGTCGGGGCGGCCGGGTCGAATGAGCCGACGACTCCGGCTGGTGCGCCGGTCAAGGTGAGGGTTACTGGTCCGGTGAAGTCGGTCCGTGTCACGATGACCCCCGTCGTGGCAGACGCATCGCGCGGGATCGTGAGGTGAGAGGGATCGATCGAGAGCTCGAAATTCGGTAGCGGTGGCGCGACCGTGACTGAGAGCAGCCGTGCGTGACTCCCGGGCGCCGCGTTTCCGCGGACGGTGACGGGGTAAAGCCCCGGGCTGGTTCCAGGGCTCACACCGATGGTCAGCACTGAGCTGTTCCCAGTCGTCGCCTGAGGTGCGAAGCTCGCGCTCATCCCGGCGGGATTGCCGGTGACCGTCAATGCGATCTCGCCATCGAAGTCGGTTCGGTCGAGGGTCACCGTGGTGACATCCGCGGCACCCGGCAGGATGGTGAGGGCGGTCGGATTGAGAGTGATAGTGTAATCGGGCGTCGTCCCGGTGCCGCCGGAGTCGTTGCAGCCGGCGACGACGGCAAAACCAAGGGCGAGCGCCAGGCCCGCGCCCTTCCAGCCTCCGGGGAGCCGGCCGAACCGTCGCGGCGCGCGTGGGGTGGCGAATCCGATCATGGTCAGTCTCCGGGCGAGAGGTATATCCACATGACGCCGCTCAGCGTTGTTCTTGTACATCAGGGCGCAGCACCGGCTCCGCCAACGCGGCCCCCAGTGCCTTGAACGCCCTGCCCCGGTGGCTCACGGCGTCCTTCTCCTCGTCCGTGGCCTCCCCGAAGCTCTTTCCCAAATCGTCCGAGAAAAAATACGGGTCGTAGCCGAATCCGGCAGTCCCGGCCGCCGCCTCGAGCATCCTCCCCGCGCATTCCCCCTCGTACTCCTCCGGCATGCCGCCCACGTGCCGAATCAGCACCAGGACGCACCGGTAGCGGGCCCGCCGCTTGGGCTCGGGCGCGCCATGGAGCCGTCGGAGCAACTCCGCGTTGTTCGCGGCGTCCACCGCGGCCGCGGGGCCGGTGGCGCCCGCCCAGCGCTTCGACCGCACCCCCGGCGCCCCGCCGAGGTAGAAGACCTCAAGCCCGGAGTCGTCCGCCACCGTGGGGAGGCCGGAGCGCTTCCCGAAGTACTCCGCCTTGGCCCGGGCGTTGGTCCGGTAGCTGTCGGACTGCTCGAGCAGCTCCTCGGCGGGGTCCTCGAAGATGTTGAGGTCCTCGGGGAAGACGACCTCGATCCCGGTGCCGGCCAGGAGCCGGCGCGCCTCGCGCTGCTTGCCAGCGCTCCGGGTGGCCACCAGCAGCTTCACCGGCCGAGCGCCTTCCGCTGCAGGGCGAAGAGCTGCGCGATGCCCCGTTCGCCATGCACGAGGAGCTGGTCGAGCTCCGCGCGGCTGAAGGTGCCAGCCTCCCCGGTGCCCTGCACCTCCACGAAGCGGTCGGGCTCCAGCATCACGAAATTGGCGTCCACCCCCGCGTCCTTGTCCTCCAGGTACGCCAGGTCGAGCCGGACCTCGCCCTCGACGATGCCGACCGACACCGCAGCCACGAGACAGCCGAAGGGGTCGGGGACGCCGGTGCGGGCGGAGAGCCAGGCGGTGGCGTCGGCCAGCGCCACGCAGGCGCCGGTGATGCTCGCCGTGCGGGTGCCGCCGTCGGCCTGCAGCACGTCGCAGTCGACGCGGATGGTGTATTCGCCGAAGGCCATGGTGCCCATGGCCGCGCGCAGCGACCGGCCGATGAGACGCTGGATTTCCTGGGTGCGCCCTCCCGGGCCGTTCCTTTCCCGCGAGGTGCGCTCGCTGGTGGCCCGTGGGAGCATGGCGTACTCGGCGGTGACCCAGCCCTGGCCGGTCCCCCGGCGCCAGGACGGCACTCCCGGCTCGACGCTCGCCGTGCAGTGCACCAGCGTGCCGCCGGCGCGGACGAGGCAGGAGCCCTCGGCGTAGGGGTTGGCGCCGCGCTCGAGGACGAGCGGGCGGAGTTCGTCGTTCTTCCGGCCATCAGGACGGGGCACGCAAACGCTCCACGAGGCGGGTGGTGGATTGATCGGGGACGAGGCCGACGCGGACGACGCGCCCGCCGCGCGCCTCCACGACATCGGCGCCGACGATCTGTTCGCGCGTGTAGTCGGCGCCCTTGACCAGCACGTCGGGTTCCAGCGCCCGGATGAGCTCGAGCGGGGTGTCCTCGTCGAAGAGTACCACGCAGTCCACCGCGGCGAAGCCCGCCAGCATCCGGGCGCGGGCGGATTCCGGCACCAGCGGCCGCTCGGCACCCTTGCCCAGCCGCCGGACGGACGCATCGCTGTTGACGCCCACAATGAGCGCGCTACCCTCGGCGCGAGCCGACTCCAGCAGCGCCAGGTGACCGGGGTGCAGCAGGTCGAACACCCCGTTGGTGAAGACGACCGGTCCCCCTTGGGCGCGCCGCCAGGCGCGCGCGGCCTCGAGGGTCCGCACGCGGTCGGAGGTGTTCATTCCGACGCCGTGGCGGCCGGAGGCGCCGGGACGTCGCGGAAGAGCACCTTGAGGAGCGGGGGGGCCACGAAGGTCGTGCCCATCACCATCAGGAGCACGATACTGAAGACGTCGTCGGTGAGGATGCCCGAGCGGCGCCCGATGTCGGCGAAGATCAGGCCCACCTCGCCACGGGGCACCATGCCGACGCCCACCGCGAGGCGCCGGAACTTCGCCCACGGGGCGGCGTACCCCGCCGCCACCTTGCCGAGGATGGCGAGCACCGTGAGCCCGAGGGCCACGAGCAGCAGATGGCTGCCACCCGGACGGGCCGGATCCAGGAGTGACACGTCCAGCGCGCTGCCCACGCTCACGAAGAAGATCGGGGTGAGGAGCGCGCCGACCGGGCGCACGCGCTGCTCGATGGCGTGGAACTGTTCGGTGCGTGCCAGGATGATCCCGGCGGCGAAGGCGCCCATGATGAGCGCGGAGCCGGCCCGGTCCGCCAGGGCGGCGAGCCCGAAGCAGAGCGCCAGGGCCAGGGTCGGCACGGCGTGCTGCACCTTCATCCGCCCGATGGTGCGGAACACTCTCGGGGCCACCCAGCCGCCCACCGCCACGGCGATCACCAGGAAGCCGACGGCCACCATCAGGATCTTCGCCGCGCTGACCGGGGAGAACGCTCCGCCCGCCGCGATTCCGGAGACCACCGTGAGGATCACCAGCCCCAGGACGTCGTCGATGACCGCGGCGCCGATGATGATCCGACCCTCCGTGGAGCCGAGCCGGGCCAGGTCGGACAAGACGCGTGCGGTGATCCCGACCGAGGTGGCGGTGAGCGCGGCGCCGAGGAAGATCGCGGCGGTGCCCAGGCTCGACGGGTCGCCCATGCCGTGCGGCACGTGGGTCCAGTAGAGGTACCCGGCCAGGAACGGGAGGAACACGCCGACCGAGGCGACCGCCATGGCGGAACCGCCGACCTGGCGCATTTGCCGCAGGTCGGTCTCGAGGCCGATCTCGAAGAGCAGGATGAGGACGCCGAGCTCGGCGAGGACCGCGATGACGTCGGCGACCGGCCCGACGGCGGGGATGACCCCGAGGGCGCTCGAGCCGAGGAGCACGCCGGCCAGGAGTTCGCCGAGGACTGCCGGCTGGCCGATCCGCTCGGCGAGCTCGCCGAGCAGCTTGGCGCCCACCAGCATGGCGGCGAGCGTCAGGAGGAAGCTCGATACCCCGTGCCCTGCCCCGCCGCTGTCGGCCCAGAGCGGGCCGGCGGCGGCGAGGAGGAGGGCGATCAGCAGGGCACCGGCGCGGTGCCGAATCCGCATGGCGCTAGAGGCCGGCGACAGCGTGGGGCCGGAATTGGAAGGTGTGGTGGAAGAGCGGGAGCGTCACCTCTTCGGCGTACTCGCTCTCGATGGTGATCTGGCGCGGGCGCGCGGTGCGCTTGATCTGGATCTTCTGGGCCTCGGCGGGCAGGCCCAGCTCGTCGACCGTCGTCAGCAGCCGGCGCCGGATGACCCCGTCCGGGATGCTCGGCGCCAGCCGGGCCTGGGAGCGCATTTCCTCCTGGTACTGGTAGAAGCGCCAGTAGACCTCGCCGATGTGGACGCCGTAATACAGCGCCGCCGCGAAGACCAACAGTGTCAGCAGGCAGCCCGTGGAGCTGGACCCGCGTCGGTTCGATGCGCCAGTTACCATTGTGATTGCGCTCCATCCACGATGTCGGTCACCAGTTTTTCGAGCGCGCGTTGGCGTCCTTCGGATTCCTGCCCAGGCGGGTAGTTCGCCTCGACGATCAGCCCGTTCCGCTGCCAGAGCGCCTTGGCGGCCTTCTGGTCGTAGATCTCGATGTTGACCGTGATCTGCAGCGCCCGCTGCGTCACGTTGACACTGTTGTTGCTGGTGCCGGTATAGGCCACCGGCTGGTCCGGCTCGTACCGGGTGATGGAGCCGCGCACGATCGCGTCGGCGGTGGATTCGCCCGCCGAGCGGAGGCCGAGGCGGTCCTGCATGGCCACCTTGACGGCGTTGTTCACCTGCTGGGTGAGCGTCGGCTCCGTGGTCAGGTTGTCGAACGGCAGCACCGCCACCGTCTTGATCCCCTCCGGCAACCCGCCCCCCGCGAAGCCGTACCAGCAACCGGCCAGCGGCGAGAGGCTAAGGAGCAGGAGGAGCCCAGAGTGCCGCGGGAAACGCCGCGGGGGAAGAATCTGCGACAATCGTCAGGTCCAGTCTGGCCGGTACCGAGGGAACGGTCAGCCGCGCGGAGACCGGTGCTCCGGCGGCGTCGAGCTTGGTCTCGACCACTCCCATCGTGACGCCCGCGCGCTGCCACTCGGCCTCGAAGGTGCCGACGCCCGGGCTCCGCCGAAGATAGCGCACGGTGTCGGCGCCCTGATTCCACTCCAGGATCGTCAGCGTGCCGTCCTGCCGCCCGCGGATGGCGGCCCCCGGCGGCGGCGGACGCATGACCCCGAACATAGCCCACATGAGCGGGTAACTGGGAATCAGTCTGGCGATGATCTCGGGCGGGCGCACCCAGAGCGGGTCGTCGCCCACCACCACCGCCGCGGCCCCGCCGATGCCCCAGGGGCCGGCGATGTCGAATCGCATCGAGTCCGGCGCGGCCAGGCGGGCGCTGCCCTGCCCTCCGACCGAGGCCTGGCCGTCGTTGAACATCCACTTGAATCGGAGGAGCCGATTCCGCTGCGGCGCGGTTGGGTCGATCCACGCCCGCGCCTCGGAACGACTCATCGCGTTCAACCCGGCGGGCGCCGGCTGGACCGGCGGCCCGCTGCAGGCGGCCACCAGAGCAAGATAGGAAAGGAGGCTCAGGCGGTCAAGCCCAAAGTGTTGTGGCATAGCAGGTTATCACCAGTCAGCTCAAGGAGTTCAACGCCGGACCAGCCGGATCTGGTCGCCCTGCGTTATGCGGAGGAGCGATGCCGGGGAGCCAACCACCCGGCCGAAGATGGTGTAGCTGCCGTCCAGCTGGGGCTGGGGGCCAAGTGTGAAGAACCACTGGCTGCCCCCGGTGTCGGGCCCGGACAGCGACATCGCGAGCACGAATCCGTCGAACCGCCGTTGGTTGATCTCGTCGCGGATCGCGTAGCCCGGTCCACCCCACCCGTCTCCCCGCGGATCGCCGTCGCGGGTGACCAGGTTCGGGATGACGCGTTGCCACCGCCCGTGATCGAAGAACCGGCGGTCGAGCAGCGTGAGGAAGTTGACCACGGTGAGCGGCGCCTCGGGGCCGAGGAGCTCGACCTCGATGGTGCCGCGCTGGTCGGTCTCGACGAAGATGTGCGGATGGGCATCCGCCGCTTCCGGCGCGGCCACGAACCGGCGCGCGATTTCCCTGTAGTCCTGAAGCGTCCGGTTGCTCTCCAGCGGGAAGGCCGGGCCCCACCGGTGCGCGGCCTCGGGCCAGTTGGCCTCGGCCCACAGCCGGAGCACGTAATTGGCGGGGCGTGGCGTCGCGGTCAGGAAGCCGCGCGACACACTACCAGCCTCCGATTCCGATGTGGCGGCCAGGGCGCGCAAGGCATCGAGTGCGGCGATGGCGGCGTCGGGCACCGAGTCCCGGCTTGCTCGGGCATATGCGGCCGCGAGCGGCGCCAGGTCGGTCGGGAGCGGCGCCCGGCCGACGGCACGCGCGGCGAGGGTGCGGACGCCGACGTCGGCGTGGGTCAGGAGGCCGCGCGACGCCGCGAGCAACGCCGGATCGGGCCCCGGCACCGCGTCGGTCCACCCCTGGAGCGCGGCGGCGGCCACGCGACCGTCCGGATCATTGAAGAAGTCCGGGTGCGACACGTCCGGGCCCGGCGCCACCCAGCCCCATCCCTCCGCCGCGCTGGCGCGATCGGGCCAGCTCCTGCTGATGGTCCACGCCCCCGAGAGGATCCGAAACGAGTCGGGGCTCACGCGGGCGAGGCCAAGCAGCGCCTCGCGCTGGAGGGCGAAGGTGCCCTTCCCTTCCCGCACGACGCGGGAGAGCTGCGCCTCCGCCACCGGTCCGCCCGACTGGGCCACGGCGCTCGCCGTCGCCACCTGCACGTTCGGCACGGGATCGGAGAGCTGCGCCACGATGCGCGTGGCGACGTCCTCCCGCCGGTAGGTGCCCAGCGAACGGAGGGCGTTGATCCGCACGCCGGCCTGCTCGTCGCGCGAGGCCTGGACCAGCACCTGGACGACACCCTCGGCCTCCAGGCCGGCGGACGCGACGTAGGATGCCGTCAGCGCCCGGGCCCCGTAGGCCCGCACCATCGGGTGGGCGTCGTTGAGCGAGGTGAGGAGCACCGCCCCGGCCGCGGGCGCTCGCATCTGCCCCAGCGAGAAGACGATCCGCCAGCGGAGCTCGTCGTCGTCGGTCTGGGCGAGCGCGATGAGTTGCCGGGTGGGGCCGAGGTCACCGAGCCGCCACGCGTCGATGGCCGCCTGGCGCACCAGCACGTCGCGGTTCTGGGCGACCGCGATGTTGGCGGTGCCGTCCAGCACTCGGTCGATCAACTCCGCCGCCGCCGGCCCGCCGATCCTGGCCACCGCCGAAATCACTTCCTTCGCCGTCGCGAGGGTGGGCCCCGGCAGTGCGGCCAGGCGGGCGACCATCGGGGCCACTGCCGCGCTGTCGCGCAGGAGGCCAAGGGCGAAGGCCGCCACGGTCTGCACCGTCGAGTCCTGGTCCTGCAGCATCGGCACGAGGAGCGCCGTGCCCCGGAGGTCGCCGATGCGGCCGATGGCCATCGCCGCCGACCGGCGGACCAGCGGCTCCGGCGAGCGCACGCCGGCCTCGAGGTCGGCGGGGGCCCAGCGCCGCGCATCCTCCGCCCGGAGGAGCGGGGCCACCGCCTCGACCACCGAGGCGTCCTGGGCGAGCGCCGAGCGGCTCCACCCGAGGAGGAGGAGCAAGAGAAGAAGCGTGCCGCGGGCGGCGGTCCTCAGCGGCACGCGCTCACTCGGGATCGGGAATCGGGCGCAGCAGCGACGCCACCTGCGGGGGGAGCCGGGTGGGCTCGAACTGGTGGTTGAGGCTCAGCATCTTCGTCTCGGCGGTCACCAGCAACATCCCCGTGTCGGCGTGGGTCAGCCGGTACCCGAAGGTCACCCGGCGGCTGGCCAGTTCGCGCACCCAGCACCGGACCCGGACCGAATCGTCGTACCGCGCCGGCCGGTGGTACCGCATCGAGAGGTCGCCCACCACGAGGAAGAACCCGAGCGCCTCGAGCTCCCGGTAGCTCATGCCCGCCTGCCGCAGGTACTCAGTGCGGGCCACGTCGAGCCAGACCGCGTAGCGGGCGTGGTACACGACGCCCATCTGGTCGGTTTCCGAGTAATTGACACGGGCGATTGTGTCGACGTGGGAGACGGGCATGGAGGGCCGTGGCCGGGGTTGGCGCAAGGTAGGCCGAGCCGCTGCCGAAAGTCAAATGCCGCAAGCGCTTGCGAGAGCGCGGGAGGGCTTCCTATTCTTCGGTCGTGTTCGGTCAACGCCTCCTCGTCCTGTCCGACGCCCACGTGGGCGCCACCCCGCCAGAGGTCGAGGAAGCCCTCCTCGCCTTCCTGGAGCGCGCGCCCACCCTCGGCGACTGCCTCCTGCTCAACGGCGACATCTTCGATTTCTGGTTTGCCTACCGGCGGCTGATCCCGCGGCGCGGGTTCGAGGTGGCCGCCGCGATCCGGCGCGCCAGGAAGCGGATGCCGGTCGCCATGGTGGGCGGCAACCACGACCGTTGGGGAGAGGACTTCTGGGAAAAGGATCTCGACGTGCGGTTCGCCCCGCTCCGGATGGAGCTTCTGGTCGGCGAGAGGCGGGTCCTGGCCATTCATGGCGACGGGGTCACCGAATCACACTGGTCTGCGGTGCTCCTGCAGCAGATCACCCGGCACCCGGCGTTCGTGGCCGTCTGGAAGCACGCCCCGCCCGCGTTCGCCTTCTGGGTGGTGGACCGGATGACACACTCGCTCGGCAACACGGTGCGAGAGGAGGAAATCCTGAGTGCGGCCTCGGACCGGCAGCGCGCCTGGGGGGAGGCTGAACTCGGCAAGGATCCGACGCTGGGCTGCCTCGTCATGGGCCACACCCACCGCCCCGTCTTGAGCGAGCCATCCCCCGGCCGTCAGTTCCTCAATCCGGGGGCGTGGCTCGACGGCTTCAAGTACGGCGTGGTGACCCCGACCGGCGCAGAGCTCGCCACCTGGCGGGGCTGAGGTTCTTCAACCCAGCCGGACCAGGTCCGGCTGGCCCAGCCGTTCCCCGAGGAAGCGCGCACCCACCTGGAGAAACCGGGCCTGGTCGTCGCTCACGACGAACCGGTGGATGCCAGGCACCTTCGTTTCGCTGGCGATACCGCCCTCCGCCAGCGCCACCGTCAGGCTCTTCGCCGTTTCCTCCGCACTGTCGATCAGCGCCACGTCCTCGCCCATGACCCGATGGAGCAGCGGCTTCAGCAGCGGGTAGTGCGTGCACCCCAGCACCAGTGTGTCCACGCCGGCGCGCTTGAGCGGCGCCAGGTACTCCTCGGCGACGAGCCGCGTGGCGGCGTGATCGAACCACCCCTCTTCGACCAGCGGCACCAGCAGCGGACAGGCAACCTGCTCGATGTGCGCGGCCGGCAGGATGCGCCGGATGGCCATCGGGTAGGCCTGGCTCGTCACCGTGCCCGCGGTGCCGATGACGCCGATCCCGCCGCCGCGCGTCGCCTTCGCGGCAGCCCGGGCGCCGGGTTCGATGACGCCGAGCACCGGAACGGGCGACGCGGCGCGGAGCGCGTCCAGCGCGTGGGCGGTGCTGGTGTTACAGGCGATGACGACGGCCTTGACCCCCTGCCCCAGGAGCCAGTCGAGGATCTCGAGGCTGTAGCGCCGCACGGTGTCCGGCGACTTGGGGCCGTAGGGGACGCGGGCGGTGTCGCCGAAATAGATGGTCGACTCGGTGGGGAGGTGGTCGAAGATGGCGCGCGCCACCGTGAGCCCGCCGATGCCGGAGTCGAAGATGCCGATCGGGGCGGTGTTCATCGCACGCGCACCGGAATGGAGACGCCGCCGGCCACGCCGCCGCCGGGCGCGGCCTGGATGTTCAGGTCGCCGGGGAAGTCCCAAAGGTGGGCGGACACGTAGGCCTCCATGGCCGAGAGCAGGTGATTGACGCCGAGCAGGACGAGCCAATCCTCGCGCTGCTGGCTCTTCGCATCCACGCTGCCGGAGTTGACCGATTCCAAGTAGTTGAGCTGGCTCGTGGTGGTGATCGCCATGCCAAGCGTGACGCCCTCGGCGGCGATGAAGAACGCTGCGGCGGTGCGGCGCCCGGTGCGGGCCTGGCCCCATCCGGGAATCAGCAGCGATCGCCAGAACGCGCCCATGGGGCTCACAGGCGGCTTGAGGACGGGGACGCTGTCCGCGGCGGTGGGCGCGGGAACTGGTGCCTGCGCCCGCACCGAGTCGGGCGGCGGCGCCGCGGTCGAATCCTGTGCGTGCAGCGGCCCGGCCACCGCGAGGAGCGCCAGGCCCACTGCGACGAGGGTCTTCACGTCCCAGCCACCAGGACCGGCAGCGCGCCCGCGAGGAGCGAGACCTCGAGCACGTGATGGCCGGGCGAGCGCAGCTCGCCGTCGAGGTGCGCGGTGAGGGGACCGTCCTCCGAGGTGATTCGCACCCGGTTGGCGCGCGCCATCTGCACTTCCTTCAGCGAGATGTGCCTGCCGCTCAGCACCCGGTGGGCGCGCGTGAGCAGGAAGGCGAGCCCGATGGGGCCGATGGCGCAGACGTCGAGGAGGCCGTCGTCCGGGCGGGCGTCCGGCGTCAGGTAGAAGAGGCCGCCGGCGCAGGGGCCCACCCCGATCTCGAGCACGGTGGTCGGTCCGGACCAGGACTGCGCGCCGGCCTCCACCCGCAGCCGGAGCGGCGCACGGTGGACGATGGCCTGGAGCGCGGCGACCACATAGCCGGCTGACCCGGGCCAGTGCTTGTAAAGGTTCACCCGCCGCGCGACGTCGGCGTCGAGGCCGACGCCCAGCGAATTCACGAAGTACTCCCCCCACGCCACGCCGACGTCGAACAGCTTCACCGCCCCGGCCGCCAACGCTTCGACGGCCGCCTTCGGCGCCCGCTTCGCGGTGCCGGTCATCTTGGCGAAGTCGTTCCCGGTGCCGACCGGGACGACGGCGAGCATGGGGAGCGCGCGGGCGCCGCTCGTGAGGAGCCCGTTCGCCACCTCGTGCACGGTGCCGTCGCCGCCGACGGCGATGACCCGCTCCACCAGGCCCACCGCCTCGCGGGCCAGCGACGTGGCGTGACCCGGCCCCGTCGTCAGCGACAGGTCCACCTCGCCCCACGCCGCGCGCGCCGCGGCGTGCACGTCCTCCCGGAAGCGCGCACTGCGGCCATGACCGGCGGCGGGGTTGAGGATCACGAGTGAGGGCAGTGCGCGCCTCTGGATGGCGGGTGGAATTGGCGGGAGCGTGTGGGAATCGAACCCACCGGAGCCGCCCGAGGCGCCTCCATCGCGGTTTTGAAGACCGGCCGAACCACCAGGCCCGATCCGCCCCCTCGAGAAACCAGGACTGAGGACTGGGGACTGAGCGGGATGTCACTCAGTCCTCAGTCCTCGGCCCTCAGTCCTTGCTGGCGACGACGTCGATCTCTACCCTCGCGCCCTTCGGCAATCCCGCGACGGCGACGGTCGACCGCGCCGGACGGTGCGCGCCGAAATGCCTCGCGTACACCTCGTTCATCGCGGCGAAGTCCGCCATGTCAACCAGGAACACCGTGGTCTTGACCACGTGCGAGAGGTCGGTGCCCGCCGCGGCCAGCACGGCCTTGAGGTTGGCCAGCGCCCGCTCGGTCTGTTCGGCCACGCCGCCGGCCACCAGCTCCATCGTGGCGGGGTCCAGCGCCACCTGCCCGGCGGTGAAGACCAGCTTCCCGGAGGCGATGGCCTGGCTGTACGGCCCGATCGCCTTCGGGGCGGCGGGAGTCGAAACGACGTCGAGTGCCATGCGATACTCCTTCTAGAAGAGACCCTCGATCCGGCCGTCGGGAAAGATGCGGATCTGCTCGGCGGCCGGGGTCTTGCCGAGGCCCGGCATCGTCATGATGTCGCCGGCGAGCGCCACGACGAACCCGGCGCCGGCGGACGGATAGAGGTCACGGATCGTGATGCGGAACCCGGAGGGGCGCCCGAGCTTCGTGGGGTCGTCGCTGAACGAATACTGCGTCTTGGCGATGCACACCGGTGTCTGCCCCAGCCCCATCCCCTCCAGCTGGGTGATGGCCCGCTCCGCCACCGGCGTGTAGTCCACGCCGTCCGCGCCGTAGACCTCCCGCGCGATCGTCTCGATCTTGGCCTTGATGGGGAGTGCCGCGTCGTAGATCGGCTTGAAGTTGGACTTCTTCTCGGCCAGCACGGCCATCACTTCCTTGGCCACCGCTTCCCCGCCCTCGCCGCCCTTGGCCCAGACGTCGCTCATCGCCACTCGCGCGCCCCAGGACTTCGCCGCCGCGATCACAGCGTCGATCTCCTCCGGCGCGTCGGAGAGAAACCGGTTGACGGCCACCACCACCGGTACCCCGAACTTCTGCACGTTGCGCACGTGGCCCTCGAGATTGCCCATGCCGCGCTTCAGCGCGTCCACATTGGGGGTGCCGAGGGCGTCCTTCTTGACACCGCCGTGCATCTTGAGCGCGCGGATCGTGGCGACCACGACGGCGGCCTCCGGGTTGAGCCCGCCCATCCGGCACTTGATGTCGAAGAACTTCTCGGCGCCGAGGTCCGCGCCGAAGCCTGCCTCGGTGAGCACCAGGTCCGCCATGCCGAGCCCGAGCCGGGTGGCCACCACCGAATTGCAGCCGTGGGCGATGTTGCCGAAGGGCCCGCCGTGCACGATGGCCGGGCCGCCCTCGAGGGTCTGCACCAGGTTCGGCATCAGTGCGTCGCGCAGCAGGAGCGTCATCGCCCCCGCCGCCTTGAGGTCGCCCGCGGTGACCGGCTTCTTGTCGCGCGTGAGCCCGACGATGATCCGCGAAATCCGCTGCTCGAGGTCGGTGACCGACGAAGCCAGGCAGAGAATGGCCATGATCTCGCTGCCGGGCACGATGACGAACCGGTCCTCGCGGGTCGGGCCGCCATTCAGGCCGCCGATGCCGACGATGATGTGCCGGAGCGCCCGGTCGTTCATGTCGATGGTGCGGGGCCAGGTGATCCTGCGGGTGTCGAGGCCGAGGGCGTT
>CAZNDK010000036.1:0-22330 GCA_964571795.1 uncultured Gemmatimonadaceae bacterium
GGCTCGTCAAGATCGAGATGCACTTCCTGCCCGACGTGTACGTGCCCTGCGAGGTCTGCAAGGGGCGGCGGTACAATCGCGAGACGCTCGAGGTGCGGTACCGGGGGCGCAGCATCGCCGAGGTGCTGGACCTGACCGTGGCGGAGGGGCTCGACTTCTTCGAGAGCCAGCGCCGCATTGCGGACAAGCTCGAACTGCTGAACGACGTCGGCCTGGGCTACATCCACCTCGGCCAGGCGGCCACCACCCTCTCGGGAGGGGAGGCCCAGCGGGTCAAGCTCGCCACGGAGCTGGCCAAGCGGGACACCGGCCGGACCCTCTACATCCTCGACGAGCCGACGACCGGGCTCCATTTCGAGGACGTGCGGCTGCTGCTCGAGGTGCTCCACCGCCTGGTGGACAAGGGGAACAGCGTGGTGGTCATCGAGCACAACCTGGACGTCCTCAAGACCGCGGACTGGATCCTCGACCTGGGCCCCGAGGGCGGCGACCGCGGAGGGCTCCTGGTGGCGCAGGGCACCCCGGAGGAGGTGGCCGGCGTCGCGGAGAGCCACACGGGGCGGTTCCTCGCGCGCGTCCTGGCCGAGCGGTGACCTCTTTGAAACCGCCGCCCCGTTCCGGCCGAAGAGGTTAGAATCCAGCCCTGGTCTCCCCCGACCGGATGCCGACTCCACCCCAGACCCGCAGGGTATTCCGTGACCGCCAAGTCTCTGTTCGCGCTCGCCGCGACCGCGCTCCTCGCCTCGGCCCCGCTCACGGCCCAGGCGCCCAATGCCGATCCCTCCCTCCTCTCGGTGGACCGGATCTTCGCCTCGGCCGATTTCCGGTCCCAGTTCTTCGGCCCGTCCCGGTGGCTGGGTGACGGCTCGGCCTACACCACCCTCGAGGCCCCGGCGGACAGCGGCAAGGGGCGCGACCTGGTGCAGTACGACACCCGCACGGGCGCGCGGACCGTCCTCGTCACGGCGAAGGCGCTGGTGCCTCCCGGCGACAGCGTGCCGCTGGCGATCGAGGGCTATGCGTGGTCCCCGGACCTCGGGACGGTGCTGATCTTCACGAACTCGCAGCCGGTCTGGCGCACCAATACCCGCGGCGACTATTGGGCGTTTGAGCGGGCCACCGGGCGGCTCCACAAGCTGGGCGGACCGGCGCAGCCCTCGACCCTGATGTTCGCGAAGTTCTCCCCCGACGGCCGGCGGGTGGGCTACGTCCGCGAGAACAACCTCTATGTCGAGGATCTCGCCACCGGAGCCCTGACCCAGCTCACCACCGACGGCTCCCGGACGATGATCAACGGGACCTTCGACTGGGTGTACGAGGAGGAACTCGGGCTGCAGGACGGCTGGCGCTGGAGCCCGGATGGCACGGCGATCGCCTACTGGCAGCTGAACGCCGACGAGGTGCGCGACTTCGACCTGATCGACAACACCGACTCGCTGTACTCCTTCGCCAAGCCGATCCAGTACCCGAAGGCCGGCCAGGCCAACTCGGCGGCCCGGATCGGCGTCGTCTCCGCCGCGGGGGGCAGCACGCGCTGGCTCGCCATCCCGGGGGACCCGCGCAACAACTACCTGGCGCGCATGGATTGGGCCGACAATTCCACCGAACTCTGGGTCCAGCAGCTCAACCGCCTGCAGAACACCAACACCCTCCTGATCGGCAACGCGCGGAGCGGCGCCGTGCAGACGATCTTCGTGGACCGCGACAGCGCCTGGGTCGAGACCGTCGATGAGTTCACCTGGCTCGACGGCGGCAAGCGATTCCTCTGGACCAGCGAGCGCGACGGCTGGATGCACGCCTACTCGGTCTCCCGCGACGGCTCGGACGTCCGTCTCATTACCCCCGGGGCCTTCGACGTGCTCGGCGTGACGGCCGTGGACGTGAAGGGTGGCTGGCTCTATTACATCGCCTCGCCCGACAACCCGGCGCAGCGCTACCTCTACCGGACCAGGCTCGACGGCAAGGGGCGCGCCGCCCGGCTCACTCCGGCCGCCCAGTCCGGTGTCCACTCGTACAATGCGTCGCCGAATGCGGCCTACGCCCTCCACACCCAGTCGTCGTTCGGCGTGCCTTCATCGACCGACCTCGTCGCGCTGCCCTCGCACCAGTCGCTGCGGGTCCTCGCGGCCAACACGACCCTCAAGGAGCGGGTGGCGGCGCTGCGCCTCGGGCCCACCGAGTTCTTCAAGGTGGACATCGGCGGCGGTGTGGTGCTGAACGGCTGGATCATGAAGCCGCCCGGGTTCGACTCGACGCGCAGCTATCCGGTGTTGTTCTACGTGTACGGCGGCCCGGGCTCGCAGACCGTCGTCGATTCGTGGGGTGGGAGCACCTGGCTCTGGCACGCGATGCTGACCCAGCAGGGATATCTGGTGGCCAGCGTGGACAACCGCGGCACCGGCGCTCGGGGGCGGGACTTCCGGAAGGTCATCTATGGCCAGATGGGTGTCATCGAGACCCAGGACCAGGCGGCCGCGGCCCGCGCGATTGGGCGTTGGGGCTACGTCGACTCGACCCGGATCGGCATCTGGGGGTGGAGCTACGGCGGGTTCATGACGCTCAACACGCTCTTCCAGGCCAACGACGTGTACAGCATGGGCGTGGCGGTGGCCCCGGTCACCCACTGGAAGTACTACGACAACATCTACACCGAGCGGTACAACGGCCTGCCGCAGGAGAACGCGGCCGGGTACGACCGCGGGTCGCCGCTCTCGTACGCCGACAAGCTGACGGGCCGGCTCCTCGTGGTCCACGGCACCGGCGACGACAACGTGCATTACCAGAACACCGAGGCGCTGCAGAACGCCCTGGTCCGGGCCAACAAGCAGTACACGATGATGTCGTATCCCAACCGGAACCACGGCATCTTCGGCGGCAACACGACGCGGCACCTGCGGACGCTGCTAACCGACTACATCCACCAGAACCTGCCGGCCTCGCCGCCGGCGGCGACGCCCTAAGCCGGGCGCCGCTGGCGAGGCTCCGGCAGGGCTCCTACATTGCCGGAGACCCCTGCCCGGAGGCGCTGATGAAGTACGACGAGGTCGTCAGCCTGCTGGCGTACGCCGGGGATCATGACCAGCCGGTCCGGCTCACCCTGGCGGGTGACTCGGAGGTGACCGGCATCCCGACCTCCCTGGACACGCACATCACGGCCCACGAGGTGTACCTGCGGCCCCTTGGCGTCGAGGACACGGAAATCGCGGTGTCCCTCGGCGACATCCAGCAGGTGGAACTGATTTGAGGCATGGTCTCCATTCTTGACATCATCGGTCCCGTGATGGTCGGGCCCTCGTCGTCCCACACGGCGGGGGCCTGCCGTATCGGGCTCTTCGCCCGGGCGCTCCTCGGCGGCCAGCCCGAGCGCGCCCGCATCGAGCTGCACGGATCGTTCGCGCGCACCGGGCAGGGCCACGGCACCGACCGGGCCATCGCGGGGGGACTGCTGGGCTTCCACCCCGACGACGAGCGGCTGCGTGACAGCGTGGACCTGGCCGCGGCGGCGGGCCTCGCCCTCACCTTCGAGAACGCCAAGCTCCGCGGCGATCATCACCCGAACACGACCCGCATCACGCTGCGGCGCGGCGACCGCGAGGTGTCGGTCATCGGCTCCTCGGTCGGCGCCGGACGCATCGAGATCACTTCGATCGACGGGTTCCCGGTGGACATCACAGGGACGCTGCCCACGCTCGTCGTCGTAGCGGCCGACCAGCCTGGCACGGTGGCGGCCGTCACCTCGACCCTTGCGAAGCAGGGCGGCAACATCGCGACGATCAAGGTGTCCCGCCGACAGAAGGGCGGCCACGCCATTCACATCTACGAGCTGGACGAGCCGGTCGGCGCCGAGGCGCTCGAGGCGCTGGCGGCGCTCCCAGCGGTGCAAAGCGTCCGCGCGATCGGGCGGGTGGCCTGATGATCGATTCGCTGAACGAGGCCGTGGTCCAGGCGGAGGCGGCCGGATGCTCGCTGGGCGACTACGCCCTGGGTCAGGAGGCCGCGGAGGGGCTCCGGACCCGGGAGGAATTGGAGGCAGGCCTCCTTCGGGCCTTGGTCGTCATGCGTGGTGCCGTGGCGCGCGGGCTTCCCGGCGACCTGCGGAGCGTGAGCGGGCTGGTCGGCGGGGACGCCGCGAAGCTCAACCGCCGGACGGGTCCGCTGTCGGGAACGCTGTTCACCGACGTGTTGGCGAGCGCGCTCGCGGTCCAGGAGGTCAACGCGGCCATGGGCGTCATCGTGGCGGCGCCGACCGCCGGCGGTGCCGGCGTCCTCCCGGGCGTGCTGCTCGGGCTCGCCGGTCGCCAGGGCATTTCCGACGCCGCGCTGGTCCGTGGGCTCGCCGCCGCGGGGCTGATCGGCGGCGTCGTGGCGCTCCGGGCATCGCTCTCCGGCGCGGAGGGGGGCTGCCAGGCGGAAACCGGTGCGGCCGCGGCGATGGCGGCCGGGGCCGGGGTCGAGGTGCTGGGTGGTTCGCCGACCGTGGCGGCCCACGCCGTCTCCCTCGCCATGCAGGGCACCCTCGGCCTGGTCTGCGACCCGCTCGGTGGACTGGTGGAAATTCCCTGTGTATTCCGGAACGCGACCGGCGCCGCGATCGCGCTCGCGGCCATCGAAATGGCGCTGGCGGGGATCGAGTTCCCGATTCCCGCCGATGAGGTGATCGACACCATGGGGGAAATCGGCCGGTCGATGGATGTGCGATACCGGGAGACCGCCGGCGGCGGGTTGGCGGCCACCCCGACGGGTCGGCGATTGGCGAAGGAGCGCCTCGTCCAGCTAAAGCGTTCCGCCAAAAGCACTTAGATGTTACGGACTGGAACGGGTGAAACAAATTGAAACGTCGGTGCGTAAGTTCGGCATTCACCCCAGGAGAAGGCAGTGGACATGGAAGGCGTACTCGCGATCACATTCATTTTCGGGGGTGGAACGCTCTTCCTCCTTTCCGTGAGCCCGATCGGCAAGGCCTACGCCGAGCGCATCCGGGCCAAGACGCACGAACTGGCGCCGCCTGATCCCCAGGTCCTGGCCGAATTGGACGAGCTGCGCGGACAAATCAGCGAATTGCACGAGCGGGTGGATTTTGCCGAGCGGCTGCTGGCCGAGCGCCGCGAGGGGCAGCAGCTGCCGCCGGCGTCGGGAGGCCACTAGATGTCGCCGCCGGAATTCATTCTGACGATGACGGTGGTCAGTTCGATCATCGGGCTGGTCTTCTTCTTTGCCGTCCCGGTGCGGAAGGCCATGCTCCGGAGAATCGAGGGCTCGGCGCCGGCGCACGATCAGGAGTTGATGGGCGAGGTGGACCATCTGCGGGAGCGGATGGGGGAACTCGAGGAGCGCCTGGACTTCACGGAGCGGCTGCTCGCCCAGCAGCGCGACGCGGCCGAGCTGCCGCCTGGAGGTTCGCGATGACGACGATGGTGTTGCCCGGGCTCTTGCAGACCGAGGTGATCGCCCCGCTGCCGCCGATGGCGCCGTGGATGTTCATGAGCCCGCCGGTGATGGTGCTGACCGCGCTGGGGTTCTTCACCGCCGTCGTGCTGATCACCTACCCGCTGGTGCGGGCGCTCGCCCGTCGTCTCGAAGGGCGAACGGCGCCCGACCCGGCCCTCACCGCGGAGGTCGAGGAACTCCGGTCGCGGGTGGCGGACCTCGAGCAACAGCAGGGCCGGATGCACGAGCTGGAGGAACGGATCGACTTCACGGAGCGGCTCCTCGCACAGCAGCGCGAGCAGGCCCGGCTCCCCCATTAGGCCGCAGGAGTCCACGCATGCCGCCAGGTGATATCGCACCGGTCATCGCAATGACGATGGTTTCGCTCAGCGTCGCTATCGTGCTGGTCCTGCGAGGTCCGCTCGGCAAGGCGCTGGCGCGGCGGCTCGAGGGCCCCGCGGCGCTGCCGGACACGTCAGCCCAGCAGTTGGATGACCTGCAGGGGCGGATGGCGGACCTCGAGGTGCAGGTGGGTCGCATGCATGAGCTCGAGGAACGGCTGGACTTTGCCGAGCGGCTGCTGGCCCAGGGCCGCGCCGAGCCCGGACGCATCGAGGCCGGGCGCATCGAGGGCACGCATTGACAAGGGTGGAACGCGTCTTCGGCATCGATGGCGTGGACCTTTTGATCCACGCGGGGGTCACCTTCGCGATCATGGCGATCGGCTCCTCCATCTGGAGCCACGAGGATGCCGAGGTCATGCTGGCCTCCGTCTCGGGCATCTCCCTCGTGGTACTCGGTGTCCGGCGGCGGCTGGCGCTCCGGCGCAGGACGAGCGAAGCGATCGGGGAAGCGGCGGCGGAGCGGGTGGCGGAGCTCGAGGCGCGCGTGGCCGACCTGGAGCAGGAGGAGTTCCGGATGCATGAGCTCGAGGAACGGCTCGACTTCGCGGAGCGGCTGCTCTCGGCCCACCGCGAACCGTCCCAGGTTTCCCGGTTGCAGGGTTGAACAGGGCATGAATCCCGAAACCGCGGCTGTGTTCGCGATGCTGTTCACCGGCATGATGCTGGCCGGCGTGGTGCTCGTTCTCCGCGGACCCGTAGGCCGGGCGCTGGCGCGTCGGATCGAAGGGACCGCGGGCCAGTCCGAGGGACTCTCGCCGGCCGAGGCGGACGAGTTGCGGAACCGGGTGGTGGAACTGGAGCAGCAGCAGTCGCGGGTGCTGGAGTTGGAGGAGCGGCTCGACTTCGCCGAGCGCCTGCTGGCGCAGCAGCACGAGCCGGTCAAGCTGCCCGATCCCAGGGCGGAGAGGTAGCGATGGGCGACGGCGTCGGCGATCTCGCCTTCTGGATCGCGGTGGCGGTGGGGCAGGTGGTGTTCTGGAACGCCATGAGCCCGCTGATCAAGGTGCTGGCGGAGCGCCTGCGCGGTCCCGCCGGCCACGTGGCGGGGCTGGAGGCCAGGCTCGAGGCGCTGGAGGCGACCCGCCCCGTCACCGGCGAGACCGACGCGGTCTACCACCGGATGACCGAACTCGAGGAACGGCTGGACTTCGCCGAGCGGTTGCTGGCGCAGGGGCGGAGCGAGGCGCCGGCATTGAAGGGCAGTCCGTGAGCGGCATCAAGCGGATTTTCGGGATGGACGCCGTGGACATCCTGATCCACGTGGGCGTCACCTTCTTCCTGATGGTGATGCTGGACGAGAAGTCGCCGAACGGGGAAGGGATTGCCATCATCGGCGCGGTGTCCACGGTGGTGTTCGGGGTCCGGCGGCACTTCGGGCTCAAGCACCTGCCGCCGGCGACGTCCGGCGAGATCGCCGAAGAGCGGATGGCGGAACTCGAGGCCAGGGTGGGGGAAATGGACCTGTTGCACGATCGGGTGCACGAGTTGGAGGAGCGCCTCGACTTCGCCGAGCGCCTCCTGGCGCAGGTCCGCGAACCGGAGCGTCTACCGTGAGGGAATCCAACGTCCCGTTGTACACCGCCATCACGATCGTGAGCACAGTGTTGCTCGGCGCCTACATCGCCCTGTCGGTCGTCATCGGCGAGGACTTCGCCATCCCGGCCTTGATCACCGGGGGCGTGGTGACGGCCATCGTGTTGCGCGGGCCGCTGGGCAAGGCGCTCGCGGAACGGATCCACAGCGGCACTGTGGGCGCCGGCGAGGTGCCCCCGGAACTGCTGGAGGAGATGGACGAGATGCGGACCCGGGTGGTGGAGCTGGAGGAGCGGGTGGACTTCACCGAGCGGCTCCTCGCCCGGCAGCGCGCCGATGAACCGGCGCAGCTTCCACCCGGCTGAACACCGCTTGGCGGCCTCCCGGCCGCGGTTAGATTCTTGCAGAGGGGGTGCCATGGTCACACGGGATGACGTCCAGTCCTTCCTGGACCGGATGGAGGCGGGGGGCGCGACCGTCGAGGAGCTCGAGAACGGGCTCTGGAAGGTGCGCACCTCGGAGGAGGCGGAAGTCGTCGTCAGCTACGCCCCTCCGGTGCTGATCCTGCGGATCCGGGTCATGGAATTGCCCGCCGAGGAAGCCCGGCGGGCGGAGCTCTTCCGGCAGCTGCTGGAGTACAACGCCGGCGACCTGGTACACGGCTCCTACGGCGTCGAGGGCAATCACGTGGTCCTGACCGACGCCCTGGAACTGGAGAGTCTGGATTTCAGCGAGTTCGAGGCCAGCTTCGATTCGCTCACGCTGGCGCTGGCGACCCACCTGGGCGCCCTGGCGCCGTATCGCGAAAGGTGATGTCCGATGGGGATCTTTGACCGCCTGTCCACCCTGCTCCGGTCGAACATCAACGACCTGATCAGCCGGGCCGAAAACCCGGAAAAGATGCTGAACCAGCTCATCACCGACATGAAGAGCAACCTGGCCAAGGCGAAGCAGGAAGTGGCCGGGGCCATCGCGGATGAGAAGAAGCTGCAGGCGGACGCCGAAGCGATGCGCAAGCAGGCCGAGGACTGGGAACGGCGCGCCATGCTCGCGGTCCAGGAGGGGCGCGACGACCTGGCCAAGCAGGCCCTGCTCCGGTACAACGAGCACCTGCAGGGCGCCCAGCAGCTCCACGAGACCTGGGTGCGCCACAAGGCGGAAACCGAGTCGCTGAAGGGCTCGCTCCGGCAGCTGAACGACAAGATCGAGGAAGCCAAGCGCAAGAAGAACATCCTGGTGGCGCGGGCGCGGCGGGCCGAGGCGCAGCAGCGGATCCAGGAAACGATGTCCGGCATGTCCGACAAGAGCGCCTTCGAGTCATTCGAGCGGATGACCGAGAAGATCGAGGACGCCGAGCGGAAGGCCATCGCCTCCGCGGAGCTCCAGGAGGAGTTCTCGGGCGACCGATTGGTGCAGCAGTTCGAGGCGCTCGAGTATCACGGCAGCTCCGACCAGCAGCTGCTCGAGCTCAAGGCCAAGATGGGCCTGCTCGGCGCCGGCGGGTCGAAGGAAACCCGGCAGATCGGCAAGGGCGCCGACGACGTACACGAGGCCGAGGTGCTGGAAATCGAGAAGGACGACACGACGCAGCGCTGAGCGTGCCGCCGTCGGGACCGGACCGAGGGGCGTGGCGGGGAAGTCCCCCTACCACGCCCCTCGGCGCGTCGGTACCTTTGCGCATCCTCCAACCCGGTTGTGAGCGACGACTGCGATGAGCGCCCCGCGATTCCTGATCCTGGCCGATCGTGACTTCGGCCCCCTCACCTCCAAGACCGCCAATTCCATCATCCGCTACCTCCCGGAGCGGACCGTCGCCGTGCTGGACACCCAGCTCGCCGGCAAGACCGCCCAGGACGTGCTTGGCTACGGCGGGGCCATCCCGGTCGTCGCCTCGATGCGCGAGGGACTCGCCTTCAAGCCCGACGCTGTGCTGATCGGCATCGCGCCGGTCGGGGGGCGGCTGCCGGAACACTGGCGCACCTGGCTCGCCGAGGCGATCGACGCCGGGTGCGACATCTGGAGCGGGTTGCACACCTTCCTGGCCGACGACCCGATGCTGGTGGAGAAGGCGCGCGCCAAGGGACGGAAGCTGCTCGACCTGCGGAAGCCGCCCGCCAACATTCCGGTGGCCACCGGCCTCGCCAAGGACGTGGACGCGCTGGTCGTGTTGACCGTCGGCACCGACTGCAATGTCGGCAAGATGACGGCCCAGCTGCAGCTGGTCGAAAAGCTCCGGGCCCGTGGCAGGCGGACCACCTTCGTGGCCACCGGGCAGACCGGGATCATGATCGAGGGGTGGGGCATCTCGGTCGACGCCGTGGTGTCCGACTTCACGGCCGGCGCCGCGGAACAGCTGGTCCTGCAGGGGAGCAAGGACGCCGACATCGTGCTGGTGGAGGGGCAGGGAAGCATCAACCACCCCGGCTACTCCGGCGTCACGCTGAGCCTCCTGCACGGGTCCTGTCCCGACGCGCTCATCCTCTGCCACC
Source organism: uncultured Gemmatimonadaceae bacterium (assembly GCA_964571795.1). Classification (GTDB taxonomy): domain Bacteria; phylum Gemmatimonadota; class Gemmatimonadetes; order Gemmatimonadales; family GWC2-71-9; genus SPDF01. The sequence continues at coordinate 9,854 of CAZNDK010000036.1, forward strand.
AGGCCAGCCGGGTGTATGTTGGCGATTATCGCGCCGGGGCGTGGGTCAAGATTCCGCCGCTGACCGATTACATCCGTTGGTACGAGGACATCGGCTCCGCGGTGCACCAGACCAAGGTCATCGGCATCTGCCTCAACACCTACGACATGGACGAGCCGGCGGCCCGGGCCGCCATCGCCAAGGCGGCCCAGGAAACCGGCCTCCCCTGCACCGACCCGGTGCGGTTCGACCCGGCGCCGCTGGTCGACGCGCTCCTGGCCGCCGAGGCGAGCGCCCGCGCGCAGTAGGGAGGTGCCCATGGGTTCCGTCCGCCGTTCGCTCGCGCTCGCAGGGCTCCTCGCGACGGCGGCATTTCCAGGTCGCATTTCGGCCCAGGCCACCCCGGCCGCGCGCGACAGCGCCATCGCGGGTCTCCACACTGGACAGCAAATTCGCCTCACCGCCGCCGGCCTCGGTCGGCTCATCGGCCGGGCGGGTGTGGCCGATGCCGACTCCCTCGACCTCGCCCAGGAGGACGCGGTGCGTCGGATCGCGATCCCGGCCATCGATACACTCTGGACCCGTGGGCACGCGACGATCGCGGGGGCGGTGGTGGGCGGAATTCTCGGTGGGGCATTCGGCGGGCTGGCCGGGGCGGTCGGCGCGGGGGTCTGCGAATACGACTGCGGCGATCCTGCAGCGGCGGTCGCGCTCGGAGCCGCGGCTGGAGCGGTGGTCGGGGCAGGGCTTGGTGCGATCGTCGGGCTCATGATCCCGACGTGGCACCGGGCGTTTCCCTAGCTGGCGGGTCCCGTCGGCCTCGGTGAGTCGTCGTCGTGCAGCGCCCGCACGGCAGGAGTGGTGAGATCGTCGAACTGGCCGCGGCGGGCCGCCCAGGCGTAGGCCGCGATGGCGCCGGCCAGCAGTACCAGCGCAATCGGCAGCACCACGAAGACGACGCTCACTCCCCCACCTCGAACGTTTGACTCCGCCACGACGCCAGCACCACGGTCAGCGAGCTCAACGGCATCAGGATGGCCGCGATCAGCGGATTGATCCAGCCGCCCATCGCGAGGGCCGCCCCCGCGAGGTTGTAGGCCAGCGAAAAGCCGATGTTCCGCCGGATGACCCGGAGCGTGCGCTCCGATCCCGCCATCAATTCGTCCAGCCCCTCCAGCCCCGGGCGAGCCAGGTACACGTCCGCCACCGCCAGCGACGCCTCGGCCCCGCCCCGAACCGCGATGCCGACGGTGGCCCGCGCCATCGCGGCGGCATCGTTCACGCCGTCGCCGACCATCACCACCGGGCCGTCGAGCGTGGCCTCTTCGATGACCGCGAGCTTGACTTCGGGGCTCGCGGCACCGCGCCAGGCGCCCCCCGCGAGACCGAGCGCCCGGGCCACGCCCCGCACCACCTGCTCGGCGTCGCCGGAGAGGAGGTGGAGGGACCATCCCCGCCGGCGGAGCCGCGTCATCACGTCGAGTGCCTCGGCGCGGAGCGGATCGCCGAACGCGGCGATGCCGGCGAGGGCGCCATCGACGGCCACCCACACCGGCGAGAGGCCGGCGGGCGGGTCTGGCCGGTCGTCCGCCGTCAGGGAGATGCGCTCGCGCACGAAGGCCGGCGAGCCGACCGCCACCGAGCGCCCTGCCACCCGCCCCTCGATGCCCCCGCCCAGGGTCTGCCGAACGGCGGCGGCCGCCGGGGCCTCCAGGTCGGACCATGCCTCGAGGAACCCGGACGCCACCGGATGGCTCGAGTGCCGCTCGAGGGCCACGACGAGCGGCCGGACCCAATCCGGGCCGTCCCACTGCGCCAGCCGAAACTTGCCTTCGGTGACCGTGCCGGTCTTGTCGAGGTAGAGGGCGGCGGGCCGCGCCAGCGCCTCGAGCGCGTCGCCGCCGCGGACAAGGATGCCCCGCCGGGCGGCGCGGCCGATGGCGACCGTCACCGCGAGCGGCGTGGCGAGCGCGAGCGCGCAGGGACAGGTCACGATGAGCAGCGCGATGGCGTTGTCGAGCGCGGCGTCCGGCCGCAGGCGGTGCCAATAGATCCAGGTGAGCACGGCCAGCACCAGCACCACGGCCACGAACCAGCCCGCCAGGCGGTCGGCCACCAGCACGATGCGCGCGCGGTGCCCGGCGCCTGCCGCCACCTCGCGGACGAGCCGGCCGACCCGGCTCTCCTCGCCCGCCTGCGTGACCCGGACCCGGATGGCCGCACCCAGGTTCACCGTGCCCGCCCAGATCTTCGAGTCCTCCTCGACCCGCACCGGCCGCGATTCACCGGTGAGGAGCGCCAGGTCCACGCGGGAGTCGCCCTGGACCACTACACCGTCGGCCGGGAAGGTCTCGCCGGCGCGGACCTCCACCGTCATGTCGGGCAGCAGCGCCTCCGCCGGGATCTCGCGAATCGCTTCCCCCTCGACCACGCGCGCCACCGAGGGGGTGAGGCCATGCAGGAGGCTCGTGGCGTCGGTGGCGGCGCGCTGGGCCCGCTGCTGGAGGAACCGCCCCACGAGCAGCAGGAAGACCAGCATCGCCACGCCGTCGAAGTAAATCGGGCCGGCGTCGGTGACGGTGTTGATTGCCCCGCGGAAGAATCCGGCGCCGAGCGCGATCGCGATCGGCAGGTCCATGTGCAACCGGCGGGTGCGGAGCGATGCGAGGGCGCCCTGAAAGAAGACGCGGCCCGGCCACAGCAGGATCGGCGCAGTCAGGAGCAGGCTCATCCAGCGGAAGTACTGGACGAAGGCCGGTTCCATCCCGCCGAACCAGCCACCGTACAGCGCCACGGCCAGCATCATCACGTTGCCGGCCAGCGCCCCGGCCACCCCGATCCGGAGGAGCGCGGTGCGATCCTCCGCCCGGCGCAGTTGCTCGACGCGCTTGGCGCGGAAGGGATGCGGGCGGTAGCCGAGCGTGTCCAGGAACCGGGCGATTTGTCCCAGCGAGCTGGTGCCCGGGTCCCATGTGATGTGCGCCAATGCGCGGCCCACCTCGAGCTCGGCGCGGAGCACGCCCGGCACCATCAGCGGCACGCGCTCCACCAGCCAGACGCAGGACGCGCAATGGACGCCGTCCAGGTACAGCTCGGTCTCCGCCATGCCGTCGGGGCGGATCCGTACGTAGAGCGCGTGGAATGCAGGGTGATCGAACTCCTCGAAGCTCCGCCCACTCGGCTCCACCGCCGCGGCGCGGCGCTCCGGTAGCCGGTAGTACCGGTCGAGGCCGCCCTCGTGAATGATGGCATAGGCCGTGGCGCACCCGCCGCAGCAGAATGAGGCGGGCCCGTCCGGGTCGAGCAGCGCGGTCGGCACCGGGAGGCCGCAGTGGGCGCAGGCCGTGGACGCGACGGCGTCGAGCCGCGGACTAATGGTGGTCATGCTGCACCTGGGAGGAGGCGTCGCCCGCTGGCGACACGTGCGGCCCCTGGAACTTCCCGGCCACCGTGAGGAGTCCGAGTACCACGAGCGCGGCCGCGGTGAGCACCGGAATCCTGGCGCGGAGCGGCCCGGCGGCGCGCTGGGCCAGGGCGCCCACCCCCGCGAGCACCGGGACGGTGCCGGCCCAGAACGCCGCCATGACCAGCGCACCGGCAGGCGCCGAACCGGTGCCGGCGGCGGTCGCGACAAACACGTAGAGCCACCCGCAGGGAAGCAGGGCGGTGAGCAGGCCGATGGCGAGCGCGCGGACGACGGGGGGCTTGTCTGCAAGCGACGCGATGACGCGGGTGAGCATCCGGCGGAACCCGGCGGGAGCCGACATGGCCCCGCGTCCAATGCCGGCGGCGGCGGCGAGGCCCGCACCGCCCCAGAGGATCAGGAGGATGCCGGCGGCCACGGCGGCCGGCCGCTGGAAGCCGGCCATCCGGCCCGCCAGGTCGAAGCCCGCGCCGGCCGTCCCCGCCGCGAGCCCGAGGAGCGCGTAGGCCACGAGGCGGCCGGCGTGGTACGCGGCGTGGGTCGCCGGGCCGGGGCGCGCGCCCTCCTGTCCGCTGAAGAAGCAGACGAAGCCGCCGCACATCGCCGCGCAGTGCGGGCTGCCGAGGAGGCTGGCGCCGAGGACGGAGAGAACGAGGGCATTCATGGACCGGGGGTGGTTCCGTTGTCGACGGTGACCCGCTCGGAGAACGCGTCGGCGCCGCGCACCGCGGCGAGATCCACGCGCCAGAGCCCGCGTGCCTCCGACGGGATGCGGGCAGCGTACCGGCCCGGCCCCGTGGGGAGGAGCCGCACCCGGAACACGTCGGCCCCGTGCGCGTTGTGGCTGGCCTCGGCGCGCACGTCCGCGGAATCCAGGGCGGCGCCGTCCGCCGTGTGGAGATCCACCAGGAGCGTGCTCTGGCCCAGCTCGGGAGCCGTCAGGCGCACCGCCATGGTCCAGCCCAGAGCCGCGCTCCGGGCCCGCCGCGCCACGGTGGAATCCCACTCGACTGCGCGCTGGTAGTAGTTGGGCTCCACGGCGAAGGACGGGTCGTGATTGGCCGTCCAGTACAGGGCCACGTTCGCCACCACCGTCACGGCGAGCACAAGCACCAGCGCCGCGGGCCACCACCGGCTGCCGGTCACGAGTGGGGCTCCGCGGCGTCGTCCCGGTCATGCTCGCGCTCCGGGCCGACCAACTCGAACGGCACGGACAGGGAGAATGCCGCCCCGTCGGTGACCGTCACCGTGGCCGCGAGCCGATCGTCCTCGAACGCTTCCTCCGGGACCACGACGAACACGCTGGTTTCCGCGGTGTGCGAGCCCGGCACCGTGAACGGATTCTGCGGCGCGATCAGCGAGGCGCCGGGAACCCCGGACACCGCCAGTGTGTAGGCGCGGGGCTCCGCCGCCCGGTTGGTGATCTTGACCCGGACCTGGTTGACGACGCTCCCGTTCGGCTGCCGGGTGAACGGCGCGCCGGCGCCGCGGAGCAGCGTCACGTCGGTGTCGGCCTTCGTGCCGAGGTTGAAGGCGAGCAGCCCGACCGCGAGGGTGAGCGCGATCGGGTACAGCACCACGCGCGGGCGGAGCAGGCGGGTCGGCTTCCCCTCCACCGTGTCGCGCGAGGTGTAGTGGATGAGGCCGCGGGGCTTCCCCACCTTGTCCATGATGGCGTCGCAGGCGTCGGCGCACTGGGTGCAGTGGATGCACTCCATCTGCAGGCCGTCACGGATGTCGATGCCGGTGGGGCAGGTGAGCACGCAGGCGCCGCAGTCGATGCAGTCGCCCGCCGTGTCGGGCCGGTCCTTCACCTTGAGCGTGCGAGGCTCGCCCCGTCGCGGCTCGTAGCCGACGATGACCGACTGGCGGTCGAGCAGGACGGACTGCAGGCGCCCATAGGGGCACGCCACGAGGCAGGTCTGCTCCCGGAACCAGCCGAAGTCGAGGAAGATGAGCGCGGTCGTGCCGGCCATGATCAGGAACGAGGTCGGGTGCTCGAACGGGGACTGGCGCACCCACTGGAGCAGGTTCTCGACCCCGACGAAGTAGGCCAGGAAGGTGTGCGCCAGGAAGAGGGCCAGCAGCAGGTAGACGCCGTTCTTGGCGAGGCGGCGCAGGGGCAGGCCACCGGCCTTGTCGAGCGCCACCGAGCCGCTCCGGCCACCCTCGAAGAGCCGCTCGATGGGCCGGAAGAGGAACTCCATGTACACCGTCTGCGGGCACGCCCAACCGCACCAGACCCGCCCGAACAGCGCCGTGATGAGGAAGATGGCGATCGCGATGCTCATGAGCAGCAGCATGAACAGCAGCGTGTCGGTCGGCAGGAAGGTGTAGCCGAAGAGGGTGAACTGCCGGTGCGGCACGTCGAGCAGGATGAGTGGCTTGCCGTTCATCCTGAGGTAGGGCACCAGGAAGAAGACCACCATGAGGGCGTACGCCACCACCCGCCGCATGCGCCAGAACCGGCCCGGCGAGAGCTTGGGCCGGAGCCAGCGGCGCGACCCGTCCTCGTTCAGCGTGGAGAGGACGCGACCGGGCGCGTTCGGGTGGGTGGCGGACGCGTGGGTCATGGGCCGACGGAATCCACCACGCCCTCGGCGGCCTTGGGAGTGGCCGGGGTCGTGCCCTTGAGGGTGATGACGTACGCCACCACCGCGGAGAGTTCGTCCGGCTTCATGGTCAGCCCCCAGGCCGGCATGCCCTTGGCCAGCACGCCGTCGTGGACCGTCGTGTAGATGGCCACCGGAGTGCCGCCGTGGATCCATGCGGCGTCGGTCAGGTTGGGGCCGATGACGCCGCCGCCGTCCGGCCCGTGGCATACGGCGCAGTTCTTCGTGAAGATGGCCTTGCCGGCGGCGACCGTTGCGGTGTCCTTGCTCATGAGCACGAGCTGGTCGGCACCCGGCCCGGCGGCGGGCTCAGGGGGCCGCGCCGCGTTGGCCGCGGCCACCGATGCGTCGTAGTCGGCGATCCGGCCCTTGCCGACGCCGAACCCCGGCACGTTGAACCAGTAGAGCGCCGCCCACACGATGGTGATCCAGAAGATCCAGAGCCACCAGCGCGGCATCGGGTTGTCGTACTCCTGGATGCCATCGTAGTTGTGGTCGAGCAGCCGGTCTTCGTCGTGCTTGGCGGTCATGACGCGTCTCCTCGGCTCTGGCGCGGGGACTGGGGGTGGAGGTCGTCCAGCGGCATCCGGCTGGCGGCCTCGAATTCCTGCTTGCGGGACGGGGCGAAGACGGCCACGGCGATCAGCAGGAAGGCGACCAGGAAGATCACCAGCGCGATCTCGGCGTAGCCGGACAGCCCGGCGTGGCTCATGATCTCGGAGAGTCGCATGTCACTGCCCCCCGGTGGACAGCGCCGCGGGAGCGCTGACGTCGCGACCCAGGCGCTGGAGGTAGGCCACCATCGCCACGATCTCCTTGTCCGCCAGGCCCGCGGGCCCGCCGGAGGCCTGGATGTTCTGGGCGATGCTCGCGGCCTGCGCCCGCGCCATCTCGGGCGCCTTGCCCACCGCGTCGCCGTACGGGACGCCGAGCATGGCCATCGCGTCCACCCGGCCCTGGATCTGGTCGAAGTCGAGGGTGTTGGTCAGCATCCACGGGTACCCGGGCATGATGGACTTGGCCTCGATGTCCCGCGGCTGGCGCATGTGCCGCACGTGCCAGAGGTCGGGATACTTGCCGCCCTCGCGCGCCAGGTCCGGCCCGATGCGCCGCGAGCCCCAGAGGAAGGGGTGGTCGTACACGAACTCGCCCGGCTTGGAGTACTCGCCGTACCGGTCGGTCTCGTAGCGGAGCGGGCGGATCATCTGCGAGTGACAGTTGAAGCACCCCTCGCGGATGTAGATGTCCCGTCCCGCCAGCTCCAGCGGCGTGTACGGCTTGACCGACGCGATGGTCGGCACGTTGGACTTGATGAGGAAGGTCGGGATGATCTCGAAGAGCGAGGCGACGATCACCGCGAGTGCGACCATCACCGTGAAGGTGACGGGCATCGCCTCCCAGGTGCGGTGCCAGGCCGCCTGGGCGAACCGGGCGAGCACGCCGGCCGGCTTGGGCGAGGCGGGCTCGTGGTACCCCTTGGACAGTGGGGCGGCCTGGATGACCGGTTCCTCGTAGGTGGCCGGCCGTGACTGCCAGGTCCGGAAGAGATTGTACCCGAAGAGCCCCATCCCGCCCAGGAAGAGCGACCCGCCCAGCGCACGCATCCAGTACATCGGCATGAGCCGCGCGACGGTCTCGATGAAGGCGGGGTACTCGAGGCGGCCGGTCGCGTCATACGCCCGCCACATGAGGCCCTGCGTGAGGCCCGCGCTGTAGATGGCGGTGGCGTAGAGGATGATGCCGAAGGTGGCCAGCCAGAAGTGCACCTCGGCCATCTTCTGGCTGTGGAGCTTGGTCTGGAAGAGCCGGGGCGCCAGCCAGTAGATCATGCCGAAGGTCAGCAGCCCGTTCCACCCGAGGGCGCCGGTGTGGACGTGGGCGATGATCCAGTCGGTGTAGTGCGCCAGCGCGTTGACGCTGCGGACCGACAGCATCGGGCCCTCGAAGGTGGACATGCCGTAGGCGGTGATCGCCACGACGAAGAACTTGAGGATCGGGTCCTCGACCACCTTCCGCCACGCGCCGCGCAGCGTCAGCAGCCCGTTGATCATGCCCCCCCACGACGGCATCCAAAGCATGACGGAGAACACCATGCCCAGCGTGGACGCCCACTCGGGGAGCGCGGTGTAGTGCAGGTGGTGCGGACCGGCCCAGATATAGAGGAAGACGATGGTCCAGAAGTGGAGGATCGACAGCCGGTAGCTGAAGATCGGCCGCTCCGCCGCCTTCGGCAGGAAGTAGTACATCAGCCCGAGGAACGGCGTGGTGAGGAAGAACGCCACCGCGTTGTGGCCGTACCACCACTGCATGAAGGCGTCCTGCACGCCGGCGTAGATCGAGTAGCTCTTGAGGGGGCCGGCCGGCACGGAGAGGTTGTTGAAGATGTGCAGGATGGCCACGGTCACAATGCTGGCGATGTAGAACCAGAGCGCCACGTAGAGATGCCGCTCGCGCCGCCGGGCGATGGTGCCGAAAAAGTTGATGGCGAAGACGACCCACACCACCGCGATCAGGATGTCGATCGGCCACTCGAGCTCGGCGTATTCCTTGGCCTGGGTGAAGCCGAGGGGCAGGGTGAGCGCCGCGAGGACGATGATCAGCTGCCAGCCCCAGAAGTGGATGGCGCTGAGGGCGTCGCTGAACATCCGTGTCTTGAGGAGGCGCTGCGACGAGTAGTAGGCGCCGGTGAAGAAGGCGTTGCCCGCGAACGCGAAGATCACCGCGTTGGTGTGCAGCGGGCGAAGCCGGCCGAAGCTCAGCCAGGGGATGTCGAAGTTGAGGGCCGGCACGGCCAGTTGCAGCGCGATGAGCAGCCCGACCGTCATGCCGATCAGGCCCCAGAGAAAGGTGGCCCAGAGGAACTTCCGCACGATGGCGTCGTCGTATCGGAACGACTCCAGCTGTGGATTCATGGCTGCTCCCGGTGCTGCGAGTGAGGGTGTCAGGCCGACGCCTGTGGTGCGGGCGCCGGGGCCGGTCGGGCGGCCCTGAGCGCGTTGAGGATGACGGTCACGTCGATCACTTCCTGCAGGACGGCCCCGGCGATCGGCGGGATGTACCCCGCCGCGGCCACGAGCATGGCCACGCCGCTCATGCCGAGACCCGCCCAAATGCTCTGCCGGGCGATCCGCATCGTCCAGCGGCTGGTGTCCACCGCCTCGGCCACGCGCCCGAGGTCGTCGGCCAGGATGACGATGTCGGCCGCCTCGGCGGTGATGCCGCCGCCGTGGGAGGCGAGCGCGATTCCGACCGTGGCGGTGCTGAGCGCCGGGGCGTCGTTGGTGCCGTCGCCGATCATGACGACGCGCTCGCCGGCGTCCATGGCCGCCTGGATGAGGGCCACTTTGCCGGGGGGCAACAGGTCGGCGTGCACCTCGGTGAACCCCAGCACGGCGCCGAGCGCCTTGACGTTCTCGGGGCGGTCGCCGGAGAGCAGCGCCATCCGGTGGATGCCGAGCGCCCGCAGCCGCCGGAGGAGCGCCGCCGCCTCGGGGCGGACCGCGTCGGCGAACTCCAGGAAGCCCGCCGCCCTTCCGTCGACCGCCACGTAGGCACGCAGCGCCGCCCGGTTGCCGTCCGCGGCGTCCAGCGACTCCACCGAGCCGGGCGCCAACCGCCGAACATACTCGCGGGCCCCGACCACGATACCCCGACCCTCGACGGTCCCCTGGACGCCCTGCCCAGGCGCTTCCCGTATATCAGTGGCCGCCGGCAGCCCGAAACCACGGGCACGCGCGCCCTCCACCACCGACCGCGCCAGCAGGTGTCCCGAGCCGTGCTCGACCGCGCCGGCCAAGGAGAGGACCGCCTGCTCCGTGAATGGGGCCACCGCCACGATGCGCGAGAGGGCGGGGCGCCCGACGGTGAGGGTGCCGGTCTTGTCGAACATCGCCGTCGTGACGCCGCCGAGTTGCTCGAGGGCGCCCCCGTTCCGGATGACGACCTGGCGCCGCGCGGCGCGGTTGAGCCCGCCGATGATGGCCACCGGCGCCGCGAGAATGAGCGGGCAGGGCGTGGCCACGACGAGCACCGCGAGGACCCGCCTGGCGTCGTGCGACGCGAGAAACGCTACGCCGCAGACGGCCAGCGTGAGCGGCGTGAACCACACCGCGTACCGGTCGGCCAGCCGCTGCAGGGGGGCCTTGCTGGCCTGGGCGGAACGGACCAGTTCCACGATCCGCGCGTAGAGGCTCTGCGAGGCCAGCGCCTCGGCACGGAGCGTCAGCGGGCTCTCCCCGTTGACCGCGCCGCTGGGCAGGCTGGTGCCCGGCCCGGCGCTCACCGGCACCGGCTCGCCCGTCAGCCGGGAGACATCCACGTGCGATGCGCCCTCGGTGACCACGCCGTCGCAGGGGATCATCTCGCCGGGCCGCACCAGCAGCAGGTCGCCCACCGCCACCGCGTCCGCGGCGATGTCGACGACACCGCCTGCGCCGTCGAGACGATGCGCCTCGTGGGGCGCCGCCTCCTCGAGGGCGCGAACCGCGGCGCTCGCGCGGCCCTCGGCGAAGCGCTCGAGCGCCTCGCCGCCGGTCTGCATCAGGACCACGACCAGCCCCGCGAGCGGCTCGCCGAGCGGCACGGCGGATACGATGGCCAGCATGGCCACCACGTCGGCGGCGGCCCGCCCACGGAGCAGCCCGGCGAGGGTCCGCACCGCCACCGGCAGGCCCGTCACGACGAGCCCGGCCATCCATATGGAACGGCTCCAGCCCGCCAGGTCGGGTTGGAGCCGTGTGAACAGGCCCGCGAGAATGAAGAGGAGGGCCGCCCCCGGCAACAGCGCCGGCGGGATGCGCCGGTTCACGCGGAGCGGGACTCGGCCGGGCTCGGTGCGCGGAGGCAGAACCCGACGCCCCGCACCGTGGAGATCAGGTTTCCGCCCGTCGAATTCGCCAGCTTGCGGCGGAGATTGCCCACGTGCACGTCCACCACGTTGCTCTCGGGGTCGAAGTGCATGTCCCACACCTTCTCGAGCAGCGTCGTCCGGCGCACGACCTCTTCCGGGTGCAGCAGGAAGAACTCGAGCAGCTGGAACTCCTTCGGCGTCAGGTCGAGGGGGTGGTCGTCCAGGTGCACCTCGTGCCGGAGCCGGTCCATCGAGAGCGGGCCGTAGCGCAGGGTCTCGAGGCGCTCCGCGCCGCCGCGGCGGACCAGCGCGCGCATGCGGGCCAGGAGCTCCTCGAAGCGGAAGGGCTTCGCGAGGTAGTCGTCGGCCCCGGCGTCAAGCCCGCGGACCACGTCTTCCACGGCATCGCGCGAGGTGAGCATGAGGATGGGGGTGTTACGGCCTTCCCGGCGCAGTTCCGCCGCCACCTGGAAGCCGTTCTTCTTTGGAAGCACCACATCGAGCAGGATGACGTCGTACTGGTAGACGTGGGCCAGCATCGTGGCTTCTTCCCCATCCGGGGCGACGTCCACGGTCCAGCCCTCTTCCTTCAGGCCCTGTTCGATGAATCCGGCGACCTTCCGGTCGTCCTCCACGACGAGAACTTTCATGGGACTCAAACTATGAGGAGGAGGTGAACGATCAGGGAAGGCATTATGAAGGATTCTTCAAGGTTCCGCCACCCGGCAGTTCCAAGATGAAGCACCCGCCGACCCCCGCCCGGACCTCGGCGCGGAGGTCTCCCCCCAGCAAACGGGCTAGTCGCCGAGAGAGCGGCAGGCCGAGCCCGACGCCGGCCTCGTTTCCCTTGGTCTGGTAGATGTCGAAGATGCGGTCGAGGTCCTCCTCGGGCACCCCGGGGCCTTCGTCCAGTACCTCGATGCGAACCCGGCCGTGGATGCCGAGCAGCGCCACGGTGACCCGGCTCGCCGGCGGGGCGTGGCGGATCGCATTGACGAGCAGGTTGATGAGGATCTGCTCGACGCGGTGCGCGTCGGTATGAATGGTGCCGACTCGGACGTCAGGGTCGAACGCCAGCGTGATGCCGTTGGCCTCCACGAGCGGTGTCACCCGTCCCATGGCCCGCTGCACCATGACCGAGGGTTCCACCTCCTTGATGACCGGCTTCAGGCGGTCCTCGTCCAGGCGGCTCAGGTCGAGCAGGTCGTTGACGAGTGCGATGGCCTGGTCGGCGGAGTCCAGCACTTCAAAGGCGGCCTTGGGCACCGTGGCCGGGTCCTTCTTGCGGACCAGCATCTCCGCCCAGCCGAACACGCCTGCCAATGCATTCCGGAGCTCGTGGTTCACCATCGCGAAGAAGCGCTCGCGGGAGCGTTGCAGCTGCTGCACTTCCTCCAGAAGGCGGGCGCTCTCCTCGTGGAGCCGTGCATTCTCCACGGCGGCCCCCGCCTGCGCCGCCAGCAGCATCGCGATGTGCTCGTCGTCGGCCGTGAACGCGGGGCCGTCCACCTTCTCGGTCAGGTACAGGATGCCGAACACCCCGCGGCGCCGCTCGATCGGCACCCCGAGGAATGACTTCATTGGCGGATGCCCGGGGGGAAAGCCGACCGATT